>JARGNI010000017.1 GCA_029213195.1 Verrucomicrobiales bacterium | reverse complement strand
GAGTAGCGGTCTCCAAAACCGTTGGTTCCGAGTTCGAGTCTCGGCTGCCCTGCCAGCTTCTGAAAATGGCAACCAAGCTCGGAGGATGTGATTCTCTGAGACTGAAAAACTCATCCTCGGCAACAATTTAAAGATTCGATGAAAAAGCTGATCAAATACTTCGGAGAAGTGAAAGGGGAGTTGCGGAAAGCGACGTGGCCCTGGGATCCCAAAGAAAAGGGGTTCAAGAAATACAAGCAGCTCATCGATTCGACCGTTGTTGTTTTGATTGCCATGGTCCTTCTTGGGGCGTATGTGGCGACGATTGATTTCGCAATGCGGAATTTCATGACCTTTTTGACCACTGGTTTTTAGAACTGGTCGCTTTTCTCTTTCCTCATCATGCCAACCATTCCTCAACCCAGCGACCAGTGGTATGTCGTTCACGTTCTCTCCGGCCAGGAGCTGAAGGTGCGTGACAGCATCGAACGTCGAATCGAGGCCGAAGAGGCTGGCGATATTATCTTTGAAGTGCTTGTTCCGCAGGAGCGCGTCTCCGAGGTGAAAGCGGGTCAGAAGCGCGAGGCCAACCGGAAGTTCTTTCCGGGGTACATCATCATCAACATGCACCTCCTCCACGAGGACAATACCCTGGTCGATCGGACCTGGTATTTCATTCAGGAAACGGATGGGGTCATCAATTTCGCAGGAACCAAGGACCATCCCATGCCCATGCCCATGCATGAGGTCGAGGGCATGCTTGCTCAGATCAAGGAGCGGGAAGGAAGTATCAAGCCGGCCGTGGAATACGAGGTGGGAGACACTGTGGTCGTATCCGACGGTCCCTTCCAGGGCCAGAACGGCGTTATTGCCGAGGTCAACGAAGACAAGGGCGAACTCATGGTTTCGGTCAACATTTTCGGACGAGAGACGCTTGTCCCATTGGAATACTGGCAGGTCGAGAACGGCTAAGTCGGTTTCCAGGACTCGGTGCCCCTGGCATTTGAGATCCAAACTTACAATTTAGAAAGCAGCACGATGGCAAAAGAAGTGGTACAACAATTGAAATTGCAGATTCCTGCCGGTCAGGCGAATCCATCTCCTCCAGTCGGTCCGGCTCTCGGTCAGGCAGGGGTGAATATCATGGAGTTCTGTAAGGCATTCAATGCAGAGACGCAGCAGAACGCTGGAGATATTCTCCCGGTGGTGATCAGTGTCTACGCGGACAAGAGTTTCAGCTTCATCACGAAGAAGCCGCCCGCAGCGATTCTTCTCAAGAAGGCGGCCAACATCGCCTCCGGGTCCGGTGAGCCTCACAAGGTGAAGGTCGGCACCCTGAGTCGTGAAAAGCTCATCGAAGTGGCTCGCGTCAAGATGGACGATCTCAATACGGACGACGAGGAAGTGGCTTGCCGCATTCTTGCCGGAACAGCCCGCCAGATGGGGTTGGAAATCGTCGATTAAGTTTCAGGAAGGCCTCCATGCCTTCCTCTTTGAATTTGGTAAACCAAGAAGCAGGAGGGTGTAACCCATCCGTTTGCACTGCACCAATACCATGGCAAAAAAAAGAAGTAAAAGATACCAGAAGGCCGCCGAGCTCGTCGACTCGGAGAAGGTGTATTCGCTCGACGAAGCGGTTTCACTTGTGAAGAAGTTTCCTTCCCCCAAGTTTGACCAGACGGTCACCATCACCTTCCGCATGGGAGTGGATCCCCGGCAGTCCGATCAGATGGTGCGGGGCACCTGCCCTCTTCCTCACGGAAGCGGTAAAGAGGTCAAGGTTCTCGTTTTCGCGGAGGGCGAAGCGGCTACCGAGGCTAAGAACGCGGGAGCGGACCACGTCGGCTTCGAGAGCCTGATCAAGGAAGTCCAGGGCGGAATGATGGATTTCGATGCAGTGATCGCGACTCCGGCAGCCATGTCGGAAGTGCGTAAGTTGGGTAGGCAGCTGGGACCCCGCGGTCTCATGCCGAATCCCAAGACTGGAACGGTCACGGAAGATACTGCTGCAGCCGTGAAGGCGGTGAAAGCCGGTCGAGTCGACTTCAAGCTCGACAAGAATGGAAACATCTCGGTTCCCGTTGGAAAAGCGTCCTTTGATGAAGCGGCTTTGATCGAAAACGGTCAGGCTGTGATCGAGTCCGTGAATGGGGCACGACCTGCCACGGCGAAAGGAATCTTCATTGTGGGAGGTGCCTTGGCCGGAACCATGTCGCCAGGAGTAAAGGTTGATGTGTCTGCGTGGAACTGATCAGGATCCACTCATTGAAAAGAAAAATTTGAACCACGTAAGACAATGAAAGAAGTCAAACAGGTCATTATTGACGAGCTCCTCGAGCGGATCAACGAATCCCCCTTTCTCCTTGTTGCCGAATACGGCGGCATGACGGTTCCTCAATTTGAGGACCTCCGAAAGCAACTCAAAGAAGTCGGTGCGAAATTCCAGGTGGCGAAAAACACCTTTGTTCGCAAGGCGGCAACTTCTGCGGAGTATCCCGAAGGACTCTCGGAGTATCTCACGGGTCAGACTGCGGTGGTGACGGGCGAAAGCGACGTCTGCTCCGCAGCCAAAGTCCTGAAAACCTTTTCGAAGGCGTCCGGAAAGCCTGAGATTCGCGGAGGTGTTCTCGATGGGGAATTGCTCGACGAAGCAAAGGTCAAGGCGCTTGCCGATCTTCCCCCCATGGAAATTCTTCAGGCGACTCTCCTGGGAGTTCTCAACCAGCCCGCCCAGCGGATGGTTACGGTCATCAACGAGCCCGGCTCGGCGTTGGCTCGTGTGCTTCAGGCAAAGTCGGACCAAGGATAAACAGAAAATTTCGAATTTGTGGATTCCTGGTGGAATCTGCGATCCCAACAAAACAAAACCGGGTTCCTTGTCGCAGGCTGAGCGCAGCCTTTTAATTATCGAGACGCTTTTCGATTCGACGATACCCACCCAAAAATATGGCAGATACAGATGCATTGGTAGAACAGTTGAGCGGACTTACCGTTCTCGAGGTCGCTGACCTCGTTAAGGCCCTCGAAGAGAAGTGGGGTGTGAGTGCAGCAGCACCCGCAGCCGTCGCCGTAGCCGCTGGTGGTGGTGGCGGAGAAGAAGCAGCAGAGGAGAAAGATTCCTTTGATGTGGTTCTCAAATCCTTCGGAGACAACAAGATCGCCGTGATTAAGGCAGTTCGTGAGGCAATCTCCGGACTCGGTCTTGCTGACGCGAAGAAGATTGTCGAGAGCGCTCCTGAAACGATCAAAGAGGGTGCGTCCAAGGACGAAGCCGAAGAGATCAAGGGCAAACTCGAAGAGGCCGGCGCAGAAGTCGAACTCAAGTAGTCCAAACTTTATAAAAACGTCCGGCTCTTCGGAGCCGGACGTTTTTCTTCTTTTTTCCTATTTTTTTCTTGATCCAATCGTAGTCAGTCTAGAGGAAGTGCACGCCTTTTCACCGAACCCTATCTCGTAACGGACGTCGAATCCCGGTTGCTTGGATGCATCCGGGCTTCGTCGTCTCGCGGTTAGACGGCTCGGCTTTTGGCTTCACAGCGTAGCCCCCTGTACAGGTGTCAGGGGGTGTTTTGTGAATCTTGAATTTCGAGGCTTCGAGACGGCACCCAGACCCAACCTACCAGCGCGAATATGTCAGCAGCAGCGAATAAACTTGAACGTTTGCACTTCGGGAAAATCGAGGAAGCTCTCGATACCCCTAATCTCATCGAGGTCCAACTCGATTCCTACAAGGAGTTCCTGCAGCAGGAGGTCGCACCCGAGGATCGCGTTTCGACCGGTCTTCAGTCGGTTTTCCAGGAGGTCTTTCCAATCCAGAGTTACGATGAAAAATTCACCCTCGATTTCTCTCGCTACGAGGTGGGTGAGCCCAAGCTGACCGCTCTCGAAGCGCTTCGTGACGGTGAAACTTTCAGTGCTCCTCTCTACGTGACTTTCGCGCTCACGGACGAGTCGGGAACCAAGGAAGAGCGAGTCTACATGGGAGAGCTCCCCATGATGACTCTTCGGGGGACTTTTGTCATCAATGGCGCAGAGCGGGTCGTCGTCAGCCAGCTCCACCGCTCGCCGGGGGTCTGTTTCGAGACCAACCTTCACCTGAATGGGAAGACACTCTATGGATTTCGGATCATCCCCGATCGTGGATCCTGGATGGAAGTCCAGTTCGATACCAACGATCTTCTCTACGTTTATCTCGATCGCCGCCGCCGCCGCCGCAAATTCCTTGCGACTACTTTCCTTCGTGCGATCGGCTACCCGACCGACGAGGACATCATTCGCCAGTTCTACGACATCGATAAGCTGAAGATCGATCCGAAGATGGATGAGGCGGAACTCGCAAACAAGGTGATTTTCGAAGATGTCTGCGACGGTGACATGATTGTTGCCAAGGCCTACGAGCCTTTGACCGAAGCCGTTGTCGGTCAGCTCCATGGTCTCGGGGTGAAATCCGTTCCAGTCGTGACGGCATCCCACGATGATCTTTTGATCAAGTCGTTGAAGAAGGATCCTGCTTCCAACGAGGAAGAGGCCCTGAAAGACATTTATCGTCGTCTCCGTCCTGGTGATCCCCCTACGGTCGCCAATGCACGGGCACTTCTGAAGCGTCTCTTCTTTGATCCTAAGAAATACGATCTGACTCGAGTTGGACGTTACAAGATCAACCAGAAGCTCGGTCTCCCAGTAGACGAAAACGAGCGAGTCGTCACACATGATGACTTCATCGCTGCGATGTCCTACCTCTTCGGCCTCCGTCGGGGAGAGGGTGTCCTTGATGATATCGATCACCTCGGCAGCCGCCGTATCCGTGCCGTGGGCGAACTTCTCGCCAATCAGTGTCGTGTTGGGCTCGCCCGTACCGAGCGACTCGTCAAAGAGCGTATGACCCTTTTTGACATCAACCTCGACGGCATGACGCCCTCGAAGTTGGTCAATCCGAAGGCACTTGCTGCCGTCGTTCGCGACTTCTTCGGTCGGTCCCAACTCTCGCAGTTCATGGACCAGATCAACCCGCTCTCGGAGTTGACTCACAAGCGTCGTCTTTCGGCACTCGGCCCTGGCGGATTGAACCGTGACCGTGCTGGATTCGAGGTGCGAGACGTGCACCCCTCCCACTACGGAAGAATTTGCCCGATTGAGACTCCGGAGGGACCCAACATTGGTCTGATCAACTCGATGAGTTGTTATGCTCGGATCAATGAGTTCGGCTTCATCGAGACACCGTATCGCCGAATCGTCAAAGGCAAGGTTTCCAAGAAGATCGACTACCTCACGGCTGACCAGGAAGAGAGCTATCTCATCGCCCAGGCCAACAACCCGATCGATGACAAAGGAGTTTTCCAGACCGAGAAGATTACGGTCCGTCACTTGGGGGAATTCATCGAGGTGGAGCCTACCGAGGCAACCTACATGGATGTTTCTCCGAAGCAGCTCGTTTCGGTTGCAGCCAGCCTGATTCCTTTCCTCGAGCACGATGATGCAAACCGGGCTCTTATGGGCTCGAACATGCAACGCCAGGGCGTGCCTCTTCTGGTCTCCGATTCCCCCTATGTGGGAACGGGAATGGAAGCAAAGGTGGCTCGTGACTCACGTGCTGTTGTTGTTGGTGAAGGCAATGGAACGGTAGCGGCGGCAACCGCTGAGATCATCGTCATCACCAAGGACGGCGAGCTCCCTTGCTCGGAAGCCCAGTTCCTGACGAATCCGTTGAAGCTGAAGAGCGATCCGGAGAACGGCACCTACGTGTATCCTCTCCGCAAGTTCATGCGTTCGAACGCTGGAACCTGCATCAACCAGAAGCCTATCGTTCGTCGTGGCGAGAAGGTCAAGGCAGGACAGGTCCTCGCTGACGGACCAAACACGGACCAGGGCGAGCTTGCTCTTGGACGAAACGTCCTCGTAGCCTTCATGCCATGGAACGGATACAACTTCGAGGATGCTATCGTCATCTCGGAGCGCATCGTGAAAGAGGACGTCTACACCTCGATCCACGTCGACGAATTCGACATCGGTGCACGTGATACGAAGCTCGGTCCCGAGGAAATCACTCGAGACATTCCGAATGTCGGTGAGGAGGCCCTCAAGGACCTCGGACCGGACGGAGTGATCCGTGTCGGTGCTGAGGTGAAGCCTGGCGACATCCTCGTCGGAAAGATCACTCCGAAGAGCGAAACTGAATTGGCACCTGAGGAGCGACTCCTTCGCGCGATTTTCGGTGAGAAAGCAGCGGACGTGAAAGACACCTCTTTGCGAGTTCCCTCGGGTTGTGTCGGCATTGTGATGGATGTTCGTGTTTCCTCACGGAATGCGTCTTCGAAAGAGCGTCTTGATCCCAAGGAACAGCAGAAGCAGCAGAAGCAGATCGTGGATGAGCACAAGCGTCGTCACGAAGAGCTTACCGAGCAACTCACGGAGAAGCTCTCTGATGTTCTCCTTGGAGAGAAGATCCCTCTCGATGTAGTCAATGGCCGCACCGGTGAGATTATCATCCCGGCGAACCGGAAGATCACGAAGACTCTTCTTCGCAAGCTTGCTGACAACTACTCCAACGTGGAAATCGATCCGAGCCCGATCCGCAACAAGATCCTCGACATCATTTCCAGCTACGAGCAGAAATTCTCTGACATCGACATGGAGCGGGAACGCCAACTCGACCGGATCGAATCCGGAGACGAGGTCGATCCCGGAGTCATCAAGCAGGTGAAGGTCTACGTTGCCAAGAAGCGTAAGCTTTCCGTCGGTGACAAGATGGCCGGACGTCACGGAAACAAAGGGGTGGTCGCGACGATCGTTCCCGAAGAGGATATGCCTTATCTTGAGGACGGAACTCCTGTTGATATCTGTTTGAACCCTCTCGGTGTCCCGAGTCGAATGAACGTCGGGCAGATGCTCGAGACCCACCTCGGAGTGGCCGCCAAGGCTCTCGGGTTCAAGGTGGCGACTCCGGTCTTCGACGGCATTCCTGAATCTAAAATCGTCGAGTATCTCGAAGAAGCGAAAGCCAAGGAAGGATTCGAATGGATCGGAACCAACGGTAAGTCGACTCTCTATGATGGACGTACCGGGGAAGCCTTTTATCAGGAGGTGGTTGTCGGAATCATCTACATGCTGAAACTGGGTCACCTCGTTCAGGACAAGATCCACGCTCGTGCGGTCGGTCCATACTCGTTGGTTACGCAGCAGCCTCTGGGTGGTAAAGCCCAGTATGGTGGGCAGCGTTTCGGAGAGATGGAGGTCTGGGCTCTCGAGGCCTATGGTGCCGCCTACACGCTCCAGGAACTTCTCACCGTGAAATCCGACGATGTTCAGGGTCGTACCCGAATCTACGAGTCCATTGTAAAAGGGGACAACACTCTCGACGCGGGAACTCCCGAGTCCTTCAACGTTCTCATCAAGGAGATGCAAAGTCTCGGACTCGATGTCCGGGTTGGTTCTTCGGAACGCTCTCCTGAGGAAATTCTCTCGGACAGTCTTGCCGTGAATATCTAATTTTCCATCTCAGTCCAACTCTCTTCTTCCAACCTCAAGCCACCTACTACCGTGTCTGTCCCAACCTTAAGCTCTGAAACTCATCTGGACGAGATTTTCGGCCTTGAACGCAAGTCCGATAGCTTCGATCACGTCCGTATCACGGTCGCCAACCCCGAAACGATCCGTTCCTGGAGTCGCGGCGAAGTGAAGAACCCCGAGACCATCAACTACCGGACGTTCAAGCCGGAAAAAGGTGGTCTCTTCTGTGAACGTATTTTCGGTCCGACCAAGGACTGGGAGTGTGCTTGCGGAAAGTACAAGCGAATCAAGCACAAGGGAACGGTTTGTGACCGTTGTGGTGTTGAGGTGACCCTTTCTCGTGTTCGTCGCGAGCGCATGGGGCACATCGAACTTGCTGTCGCTGTTTCACACATCTGGTTCTACAAGTGTATGCCTTCGCGCATCGGTCTCATGCTCGACATGAGTGCTCGCCAGCTGGAGCGCGTCATTTACTACGAGGACTACATTGTTATCGATCCAGGTAGCACTCCGTTGGAGCCGGGACAGCTTCTTACGGAACTCGAATTTCGCGATGCTCAGGAAGAGTATGGCGTCGAAGGCTTCGAAGCTGGAATGGGTGCCGAAGCGGTTCGCGATCTTCTTGGTCGAATCGTTCTCCCGGATCTGATTGTAGAGCTGGAAGAAGCCATGGGCAAAACCCGCTCCAAGCAGGTGCGGAAGAAGCTCGCCAAGCGACTCAAGCTCGCCCAGGGATTTCATTACTCGAACACTCGTCCCGAGTGGATGATTCTCGAGGTGCTTCCTGTAATTCCACCAGACCTTCGTCCTCTCGTCCCTCTGGAGGGTGGACGTTTCGCGACTTCTGACCTCAACGATCTCTATCGTCGGGTCATCAACCGAAACAACCGTCTCAAGAACCTTCTTCAGCTGAAGACTCCCGATGTCATCATCCGAAATGAGAAGCGGATGTTGCAGGAGGCAGTCGACGCCCTCTTCGACAACGGTCGTCATGGTCGTGCCGTCACCGGTGCTGGGAATCGTGCCCTCAAGTCGCTTTCCGACATGCTCAAGGGTAAGGGCGGACGTTTCCGTCAGAACCTTCTTGGTAAGCGAGTCGACTACTCCGGTCGTTCCGTCATCGTGATTGGACCCGAGCTCGGTCTTCACCAGTGTGGTCTTCCGAAGAAGATGGCCCTCGTTCTTTTCGAGCCATTCATCATTCGTCGACTCAAGGAGCTCGGCTACGTGCACACGGTGCGAAGCGCGAAGAAGCTCATCGAGCGCAAGACTCCCGAAGTCTGGGATATTCTCGAAGAGGTGACCAAGGGACACCCGGTTCTGCTGAACCGAGCACCGACCCTCCACCGTCTTTCGATCCAGGCTTTCGAACCGGTCCTGATCGAGGGATCGGCGATCCGGGTCCACCCACTCGTTTGTACCGCCTACAACGCGGACTTCGATGGTGACCAGATGGCGGTTCACGTGCCTCTCTCCGTTGAGGCGCAGATGGAAGCTCGCATGTTGATGCTGGCTCCCAACAACATCTTCACCCCGTCGAGTGGTAAGCCTATCACGACGCCTTCGCAGGATATTACTTTGGGAAGTTACTTCCTGACGTATTGCCGTCTCATCCCGCTTCGCGATCCGGATCTTGAGCCCAAGCTTCCTTTGTTCGCGGATACTTCCGAAGTGGAGTTTGCCGTCGCAAACCGCTCGATCGATATGCACGATCCGATCCGGATGCGGAATCCCGATTTTGGGAAGGATGAGCGCATCTTTGGTGACAAGGAGCGCAAGATCATCATTACGACCGCCGGACGAGTTCGTTTCAACGAAATCTGGCCAGAAGAGCTTGGATTCTTCAACGAGACGGCAGGTAAAAAGCAGCTTTCCGACATCATTTGGCGTTGTTACCAGACCGCAGGTCAGGATGGCACGGTGAAGTCACTCGATGCTCTGAAGTCTCTTGGATTCAAAGAGGCGACCCGCTCCGGAACTTCGGTTGGAATTTTCGACATGATTATTCCCGACGAGAAGGAAGTCGAGGTCCAGCAAGCGTCTGCGGAAGTTCAGAAGGCAAACGATCAGTACCGCGCCGGTGTCATTACCAACAAGGAGCGTTACAACAAGATCGTCGATATCTGGACTCACGCTGGTGATGAGATCACCAAGGCACTCTTCCGAACCATTGAACACAACGCAGGAAAAGATCTTCCGAGCCCGTTGTTCATGATGGTCGATTCAGGTGCTCGGGGTAACCGTCAGCAGATCAAGCAGCTTTCCGGTATGCGGGGTCTCATGGCCAAGCCTTCTGGTGAGATCATTGAGCGCCCGATTATTTCGAACTTCCGTTCTGGTCTTTCCGTTCTCGAGTATTTCATCTCGACGCACGGAGCCCGTAAAGGTCTCGCCGATACCGCGCTGAAGACGGCGGACTCCGGATACATGACCCGGAAACTCGTCGATGTGGCTCAGGATGTGATCATTACCGAGCAGGATTGTGGTACTGCCAACGGGATCACCGTGAAGTCCATCTATGAAGGAGACGAAGAGGTCGTCGATCTCAAGACTCGAATCTACGGACGTGTTGCTGCCGAGAAGGTGGTCAACGGGGACGAAACCGTGGTCACTCCCGGTGACATGATCGACGAAGAGGTTGCTCTCCGTCTCAACGACATCGGGCACGAGCAACTCAAGATCCGTTCCGTCCTCACTTGTGAGAGCCGACGCGGTTGTTGTGCAAAGTGCTACGGAATGAACCTCGCCACCAACGAAATGGCGAAGGTGGGAGAAGCCGTTGGTATTGTCGCTGCCCAGTCGATCGGGGAGCCTGGAACGCAGCTTACGATGCGTACCTTCCACGTTGGCGGTGTGGCTTCGGGAACATTCAAGCAGCCGATCATCAAAGTGAAGTCGAAGGGGGTTGTGCACTACAACAACCTCCGGACGGTGGAAACGCCGGACAAGACTTTCGTGGCTCTGAACAAGAACGGAACCATTTCGATTCACGACAAGGACGGGCGCGAGCTCGAGTCCTACAATATTGTCAGTGGATCCGAAATCCGGATTGCCGACAATGCGGAGATCAAGAAAGGCGCGACTCTCGCCACCTGGGACCCCTACAGCGTTCCGGTCATCACGGAGAAAGCCGGTAAGATTGTCTTCCGCGACATGATCCAGGGCATTACCCTTGATACGGAAATCGACAAGGAGACCAACACCAAGGGACTTGTCGTGATCGAACACAAGGAGGACCTGCACCCGCAGATTCTCATCGTCGATCCCAAGTCGGGTGACGAACTCGCGACCTACTCCATCCCAACCGGGGCTCACCTCTCGGTGAAGGAAGGTCAGAAGGTCGAGGGCGGTGGCCAGCTCGCCAAGACGCCGCGAAAGGTTTCCGAAACCAAGGACATCACCGGTGGTCTTCCTCGTGTCGCCGAGCTTTTCGAAGCTCGGAAGCCGAAGGAAGTTGCCGAGATCGCCAAGATCGACGGAGAGGTTTCCCTCGGAGGAACCGTTCGTGCGAAGCGGAAACTGATCGTGACCGACGCCGACTCGGGAGAGCAGGAAGAACACCTCATCCCTCTTGGAAAGCACTATCTGGTCCAGCCTGGTGATACGGTTCACAAGGGTCAGAAGCTGACCGAGGGTGCCGTTATCCCGCATGACATTCTCGAGATCCTGGGGCCACACGCTCTCATGGAGCACCTCGTCAGCGAGGTGCAGGACGTTTATCGTCTGCAGGGAGTGGAGATCAACGACAAGCACATCGAGATCATCATTCGCCAGATGCTTCGCAAGGTTCGCATTACCGATCCTGGTGATACCCAGTTCCTCTGGGGTGACCAGATCGAGAAGACGACCTTCGAGGTCATCAACGCCGATATCACCGAACAAGGTGGTAAGCCAGCGGAAGGGGAGCCTGTTCTCCTCGGTATCACGAAGGCATCTCTCGAAACGGACAGCTTTATTTCGGCTGCCTCCTTCCAGGACACGACGCGAGTTCTCACCGAAGCTTCCACGCTTGGAAAACTCGATTACCTCCGTGGATTCAAGGAGAACGTCATCATGGGGCACCTGATTCCTGCCGGAACCGGTTTCACGACGACTCGGAATATTCGGGTCGAGGAGTATGTCACCGCCGAAGAGCTGGCTAAGGCCAAGGAAGAAGCGGAGAAGACCGAAGAGGAAGAGGTCCTCGAGGAACTCGCCTGATCCCGAATCCATTCTTATGAATTCTCGAGGCGCGGATCTTGAAGGTCCGCGCCTCACCTTTCTCTTGATTTTGGGCGGAACCACGGTTAAGTGCCGCCCCTCGCATACCATCTGAATACCAAGAAACAGTGAAGTGAGAAATCTTGGCGAGAGCCAGGAACAGCGAGTCAACCAGATGGCGCTTCACGAAATCCACCCCCCGGCGACCTGCTAAAAGGAAGCCACCAAAAACATGTCAAACGAACTCATTACTGAACTCGTCGAAGCTGGAGTCCATTTCGGTCACCAGTCCCAGAAATGGAATCCCAAGATGCGGAACTACATTCTTGGAGAGAAGCACAAAGTGCACCTCATCGATCTCGAGAAGACCGTCGAACAACTTGATGCGGCAGGGAAATTTCTGGCCGACCTCGTCTCGAAGAACAAGAAGATCCTCTTCGTTGGCTGCAAGCGCCAGGCCCAGGATGCCGTTCGTGAAGCCGCTGAAGCGACCGGACAATTTTACGTCAATCACCGCTGGCTCGGCGGAACCCTCACCAACAGTGAGACGGTTCGTCGTAGCGTCGGGCGCATGGAGTCTCTCGAGAATCTGGAGAAATCTCCGGACTTCAAGAAGATGAGCAAAAAGGAGCTCGCCTCCCTCAATCGCGAGAAGAGCAAGCTTCACCTTCGTCTTTCCGGAATCCGGAACATGGTCAATCTGCCTGACGCAGTTGTTATCGTGGATTCGGCTCGTGAATACAATGCGATCAATGAGGCCCGCAAGCTCCACATCCCCATCGTGGCGATGGTGGACTCGAATGCGGACCCTGATCTCGTCGACTACCCCATCGTCTCCAATGACGACGCGATTCGCTCGATTCGAGTCGTGCTGAAGAAGCTCATCGACCCCGTCGTAAACGCAGCCTCCTGATCCAGCTGTTTCGCTGGATCTCTGTCACGAAATCCTGACACAGTTGGGACGTGACAAGTCGATCGATGTCGCGGAACAAATGCGACACGATCGAACCTCTTATTTTTATCCCAAACCACCCTACATACTATGGCCGAGATCACTGTTGGACTGATTAAGACCCTCCGCGACAAGACGAATGCGGGAATGATGGACTGCAAAGCTGCGCTTGCGGAAGCGAATGGAGACCTGGAAGAAGCAGAAACCATTCTTCGGAAGAAAGGCATCGCGGATGCTGAGAAGAAAGCAGGCCGTGCCGCCAAGGAAGGCGTCGTTGCGGCTCGTATCTCGGAGGATGCCAAGACGGGTATCCTTGTCGAGGTGAACTGCGAGACGGACTTTGTTGCGAAGAACGAAAACTTCCAGAGTTTCGTGAACGAGATCCTCGATCACATCGCTTCCAGCGACAGCGTTGACACCGTCGACGAATTGCTCACCCAGCCATTCTCCGGCGATGCCGATACTCTCGATGAATTCATCAAGGCCAAGGTTGGCCAGTTGGGTGAAAACATGGGGCTTACGCGCTTTGCAAAATATGAGCTCGGGTCCACGGGCGTGGTTGCCTCCTACATTCACATGCAGGGACGCGTCGGCGTTCTCGTCGAAGTTGCCACTGGAAAAGCGGAAACGGAGTCTTCAGAAGCGTTTACGAATTTCGTCAAGGACCTCACGCTTCACATCGCCGCAGCTCAGCCGATCTGTATCGATCGGGACGAAGTTCCTGCCGACCTCGTGGAAAAGGAAAAGGACATTTTCCGCGAGCAGATGAAAGACAAGCCTGCTGAAATCATCGAAAAGATCATCGGTGGAAAGATGGGTAAGTTCTACGCAACGAATTGTCTTCTCGAGCAGGCTTTCATCAAGGACGGCGACAAGTCGATCAAAGACCTCATTGCCGATCTCGAGAAAGAGACTGGCGACACGGTTTCGATCAGCCGCTTTGCTCGTTACGGTCTCGGTGAAGAGGCGGAGTAAGTCTCGCGCCTTGTTCCCTGAATCTTATTTCACGAAGCCCGCTTCTTTCCGAGGAGCGGGCTTTTTGTTTTCTATCCCCGCACTCCTCTAGTCATGTCAGAAACGATCTGTCCCTATTGTTCGATGAACGACATTCTCGATCTTCCTGAGAAATTCGAATGCATGACCTGTGGTCACGAATGGGACAAAGAGGAAGACGAGCTATCGGAGGAGAGGGTAGTCAAAGACGCTTTTGGGAATGTTCTTGAAGATGGGGATGTGGTCCAGATGATCAAGGACCTGAAGTTGAAAGGCACTTCGAAGACCTTGAAGAGCGGCATGAAGTCGAAGCCGATTCGCCTCGTCGATGGGGATCACGAGATCTCCTGCAAAATGGATGGCATCGCGATCGGATTGAAGGCCCAGTTCGTCAAGAAGGTGAAATGACAAACGAGTAGGTAGGCCTCGAACTGCCTCGACTGAGTTTGAACCTTCAACCGATCAAGGGAGCTTCGCCAGGCCGAAAAACGATCAACCCGATATTGGTTCTTTTCTCGCGAAGGTATTGGGAGATGCGAACGTCGACGAGGCATTGGCGCCCCTTGCTACGGGAAGAGCTCGCATGCATGAACCGACAGGTGGAACCATCGCGCTTCGCGAGCCCCACGTGAGAGGTGTAGGTGGAGTGCCAGTTGGTCACGATCGCGAGTACATCACCATCCTGAATTCTCGATTCGATCGAGGCGACTTTCGAGTTGGGGATGTAAGTGACCGGCAGGGTGGAGATGTGACTTTCGATTCGGGCCATCTGCGTGACCATCGAGGGATCATTTCGCAAGTAGCGGGAGTTCCGCACGGCGGTCTGGGTTTGCATGTAGCGAACCCGTCTCCGAAGCGGAACTCCTCCAAGAGACGGCGTAACGTTCTTCCCCAGCCCACGCTGCTGATTGTCCGCAAACACCTCTTCGAGATGATGCATGCGGCTGACGTAGGTGCCATCGCAGCGGCCACTGCGATAGCGTTCCAACTCGATATAGTGGAGAAGTGCTTCCCGGGTCCAAAGCGATGATGGATTCTTGATGAGACGGGCCATGGCGAGGGAGGTCTCATAGAAGGTCCAGCAATCCATTCCGTTGAAATTGACCGAAGGTGATTCGACGCGGTCGTCGATCTCAAGGGTGTAGTTCACGTAGGGTGTTCCACAGAGAGCCAACCCGAATGCCGTCGTTCTCTGCCCGATTGGGAGGGAGGTCCACCGCTTTCTCCGGGCTTGATCGCAGAGCTGGCGGAACTTGGCTTCCCCCTTGAAAACGGTTGGCCAGGGTAGTCTCGGTGGGCGGTTGATATCGGCAGTGGAACTCCCGTCCGGCATCGTCCGGCAATTGCTGAGAAACAGGGCGGCTGCACCTCCTCCTGTCATGCGGAAGGCGTCGCGGCGGCTGTACCTGGGGAAAGAACTGGAGTCGGACATAGAAGGCGGAAGAGGGAGACCCGGATAGAGGAACTCGGAGAAGGTATTACCCCTCTCACCAAGTTCAAGCGGCGCAATTCGTCGCGAGCCTTCGAAAAGATCGCGGAAACTGGGAAGCACACCAGTGTTGGCTAGTGCGCTTCGAGCCAGTTGTCCCCGGTGCCGGATTCCACCACGATGGGAACCGCGAGAGGCAGTGCCTCCTTCATTGCATCCTCGATTTTCGGGATGACTTCGTCGCTCTCTTCTTTGTGAAGGTCGAAGACCAATTCATCGTGGACCTGCAGGAGCATCTTCGTCTGGTAGTCTCCGTCGCGGAGCAGGTCGGCGACTTTGACCATGGCGATCTTGATCATATCGGCCGCAGTGCCCTGGATGGGAGTGTTGATCGCCGTGCGTTCGGCAGCGGAACGGATCATACCATTGCGGGAGTCGATATCCCGCAGGTAACGACGACGTCCTGTCAGGGTCTCGACGTAGCCATCGGACTTGGCCTGCTCGATGGTTCGTTCCTGGAAATTCTTTACGCCGGGATACTGGCGGAAGTATTCTTCGATGATCTCATGGGCTTCGCTTCGGGAGACTTCTCCATTGAGTCGCTGGGACAATCCGAAGGCGGAAATTCCATAGATGATTCCAAAGTTCACCATCTTGGCGGTGCGACGCATGTCGGAAGTGACTTCCTCGTTCTCGACTCCGAAGACACGGGCCGCCGTCGTCGTGTGAATGTCCTGGTTGTTCTGAAAGGCTTCGATCATGGCCGGGTCTTCGCAAAGCGAAGCCATGACACGCAGCTCGATCTGCGAGTAGTCGGCAGCAAGGAGGGTGAACTCTGCACTCCGAGGAACGAAAGCCCTTCGGATCTCTCTGCCTTGCTCGGAACGGATGGGAATGTTCTGAAGATTCGGATTGTTCGATGCGAGACGACCCGTTGCGGTCATCAACTGATGAAAAGTCGTATGAATTCGTCCCGTTCCTTCGAAAATCGATTCGGGGAGAGCGTCGACATAGGTGCTTTTCAGCTTGGCTGCCTCTCGGAAGGAAAGCATGTCCCGAACAATGCCATGACTGGCGGCGAGAGAGGTCAAGGTCTGTTCATCGGTCTTGTATTGACCGGTCTTGGTCTTTTTCGGCTTCTCGACCAGCTTCAGTTTGTCGAAGAGTACCTCGCCAACCTGCTTGGGGGAATTGAGATTGAACTCGGTGCCTGCGGCCTCGAAGACGGATTTTTCCAGTGCTGAGATTCGCTCCCCGAGAAGAACCCCGATTTCGCTCAGGGTATCCGGGTCGACGCGGATCCCTTCCGCCTCCATCTCCACGAGAACGGGAACGAGAGGGCACTCGATCTCGCAGAGCACCTTTTCCTGATCCAACTCCTTGATCTTGCCTTTGAGCAAAGCAGCGAGTTGCCAGGTCACATCGGCGTCTTCGCAGGCATACCGGGCGATGGCTTCGAAGTCGGGTCCCGTTTCCACATCCTCTCCAGACATCTCGGCCTCGTCGAAGAGGCTCATCTGTCCGGTCTTTTCCCCGGTTTTTCCAAAGACGCTGTCGTAGGAGATCGGGGTGTATCCGAGCATCGATTCCGCGAGGTAGTCCATCTTGTGACGCTGGTCCGGCTCGATTACGGTGTGGGCGAGCATGGTGTCGAAGACCGGGCTCGCGACGCGGAGACCCTGCCACTGCAGGACGCCGATATCGAACTTGAGGTTGTGGCCGATCTTGGTTTTGCTGGAATCTGAGAAGAGGTCGCGAAATTCCTCGAGGACCGCCTTTCCTTCTTCGCCTCCTGCGATTTCGAGATAGACCGCTTCTTCGGATTTCCAGGAGAAGGCAATTCCGATCACATTTGCGGTCTTCTCGTCGAGCGAATCGGTTTCGAGGTCGAAACAAAATTCATCGAGGGACTTCAATTCTGCGAGCAACTCTTTCCGACCGGACTCGTCGCTGGCCCGGATCGACCGATAGCTTTTCTCGCAGTCTTCGATGGTCCTGAGCTTGGCTTCGAGACCGGAATCGGACTGGGCGGTTTCGTGGCCTCGTCCTGCCTGGAAATCATTCCCGAAGAGGCGTTTCCCGAGGGCGTTGAACTCGAATTCAACAAAGAGTGATTGGATGGCCTCGTCGTCTCGCTCGCTGATCTTGATCTCATCAAATCCGACCTCCACCGGAGCATCGGTCATGATGGTGACAAGTTTCTTGGAGAGGAGCGCCTGCTCTCGATTGTTCTCCACATTCTCCTTCTGCTTCCCTTTCAACTCATCCGTGTGGTCGAGGAGGTTTTCGATGCTGCCGTATTTTTCGATCAACTTCTTGGCGGTCTTTTCGCCGACCCCGGGGACCCCGGGGATGTTGTCCGAGGCGTCTCCCCAAAGTCCGAGGATGTCGATGGTCTGGAGAGGATTTTCGACGCTCCAGTTCTCGCAGATTTCGGTCTCGCCGAGAATTTCGGCAGCCGACCCCTGGCGTCCGGGTTTGTAGATCTTTGTTGTTGGAGTGACGAGCTGCGCAAAATCCTTGTCTGGAGTGACCATGAAGGTCTCATAGGAACCGTCGGCGTCGGCCTGCCGAGCTAGAGTGCCGATGACATCGTCGGCTTCCCATCCCGGACACTCGATCACGGGGATGTTGAAGGCCTTGATCAAGCGTTTCACATGCGGGATCTGCAGGCTCAGATCTTCCGGCATGGAATCTCGATTGGCCTTGTATTCGGGATAGATTTTGTGCCGGGGCGTGGGATCGTCGGTGTCGAAGGCGACTGCGAGATGGGTGGGGGAATGCTTTTCGAGCAGATCGAGGAGAGTATTGGTAAAGCCGAAAAGTGCCGAGGCGTTGATCCGCGAAGAGGTGTAGATCGGACTGCGGATCAGGGCAAAGTGGGCACGGTAGACCAGTGCCATGCCATCGAGAAGAAAGAGTCGGTGAGGGGATTCCGCCATGGCTATAGCAGAGCGGTTCGGAGGGACCGGCGCAAGGGGAATCCCGATCCTGCGAGGACGAATACCTCACTCCGAACCGAGGAGCGTCTCCAGGTGATGGCGAACTGCGAGGGCGAGACCTTTCTGGTTGTAGCCACCTTCGAGAACGGAGACGAGACGCTGTTCGGCAAACTCTCCGGCAAGCTCCTGGAGGATACGGGTCAACTCGCTGAAATCCTGATCCGACAAGGTGAAATCCCCCAGCGGATCTCCCTGTCTGCTATCGAAGCCGGCAGAAATGATGACCAAGTCCGGGCGAAAGTCTTTCATCTTGTTTCGAAAAGGACCACGAAAAGCGGCTCCGATCTCTTCCATGCCACAACCGGCAGGCAGGGGAACGTTCAGAGTCGTTCCGCGCCCTTTACCCGCTCCCGTTTCATCTTTGGACCCGGTGCCGGGATACCAGGGATACTGGTGGGTGGAGAAATAAAAAACACTGTCGTCCGAGTAGAAGATATCCTGGGTCCCGTTTCCGTGGTGCACATCCCAGTCGATCACGACGACGCGTTCGAGTCCATGAACCTTTTGGGCATAGCGGGCGGCGATTGCGGCATGATTGAAAACGCAGAAGCCCATCCCGCGATCGGGAGTGGCGTGATGTCCCGGAGGGCGAACCGCGCAGAAGGCATTCTGGAAATCCCCTTTGACCACGCCATCTACGGCATTGAGAAGGCCCCCGCTGGCCTTGCGTGCCACTTCGAGAGTCCGAAGACCATACTGGGTGTCCCCGGTGCTGAGCTGGCCAGATTGCTTCCCGTCGATTTCGCGGAGAACGGTTTTCAGGTAGCCGTCGGTGTGGGCAAGTAGGATCTCGTCATCCGTCACGGAACGATCTTCGATGGCGATGCAGGACTCCGGAAGATCCTTTCCGTCGAGCTCCTTCAGAATCGCCTCGATCCTTCCCGGTGCCTCGGGATGATGGTCTCCTGGATCGTGTTGGGTAAAAATTCGGTCGAGAAGCAGTCCGGTGCTCATGGGGTTGGGAACAGGAAAGGGGAGTTCAGTTCTTGCGGAAAAGGGCCGAGACGATCATCCCGGCTCCCCCGATGACAAACAAGCAGGGAAACCAGATCGAGTAGAGACCTCCCTTGGTATCTTTCTTGAGAACGGTCTCGGAAGGATTCTCGGGATTGACGAAGCAAACCGTCTTCGTCCCGGCAGAAAACTTTTCGATTTCGTCCTCCAGTTTCCGGGGATCGCTGGCTTCGGTGGGAAGCCGCTTGATACGATCTCCGATGTAGGATTTTCCCTCGAACTCGAATTTATAACGAACCTCGAGAATATACTTCGGCATGCCGCGCTGGTTGAGCTGGCTGTCGTCGGCTTCGAGGGACAGGATCTCGCAGGGGGTTTCCACCCACGAGTCCATGATCGAAGCACGTTGGTAGGTCCCCCAGAGGTAGCTGACAAAAATCGACCCCACGAGGATGAGGAGAGACCCCATGGCGACTTTCCAGAGTCGGCCTCCCAGGTTGGATTTGGGTGAAGGCGAGTTGGTTGTGGTTTCGTTTTTCACGTCGCGAAATGAAGGTTTACCGCTAGTGTAGCGCATGAGCGAATTATCCCAACAGATTACGGAGGACATGAAAACCGCGATGCGTGCGAAAGACACCGTCGCCCTCGGAACCATCCGAATGCTGAAATCTTCGATCAAGAATGCCGCCATCGAAAAGGGAGGTGCCGATGCCGAGCTCGAAGACGGAGAGATTGCCGCAGTGATTCGAAAAGAGGTGAAGAAGCGCCAGGATTCCATCGAGCAGTATGAGGCTGCGGGTCGGAGCGAACTCGCCGAGAAGGAAAAGGCAGAGATCGCCGTCCTCAACGGGTATCTCCCGGAACCCCTCTCGGAAGAAGAGATCGAGGCGATCATCGACGCCGCCATTACCGAGGTCGGGGCGACTTCCCGCAAAGAGATGGGTCAGGTCATGAAGATCGTTCAAGGGAAGGTCGCAGGTCGAGCCGATGGCAAGACTTTGTCTCAAGCCGTCATGGCCAAGCTGAGCTAGGAGAATCGAGTCCTTTCATGAGCTCACTTTCTGCGATCGTGGTCGCTGCAGGGAGCAGCCGTCGCATGGGGTTTGACAAGCTCGAGGCGGACCTGGCTGGCAGCAGTGTCCTCCTGCGGTCCCTTTTGGCGTTCGAAGCTTGCTCCGAGGTCGGGGAGATCCGTGTCGTGACCTCCCCGGAAAAGTTGGGTCCGTTGGAGGCTTCGATTCGCGAGGCAGGTCTGCGCAAGTGTGTCGAAGTCATCGAAGGAGGAGCCGAGAGACATCTCTCTGTTCACCGGGGCCTGGAAAGGGTGGGGGAGAAATTTGATCTTGTCGCGGTTCATGACGGTGCTCGACCGCTCGTCACCCCGGAAATGATTGGTCGATGTGCCGATGCCGCGCGGGAAGGAGGAGCCGCTGTGCTCGCGCACCGAGTTGCCGATACCCTGAAGCGGGGAGATGATCAGGGCCGAGTTTGTGGGGCGGTGGATCGAGAGAATCTCTGGGCGATGGAGACTCCGCAGATCTTTGCCATCGAACTCCTTCGCAGAGCGTATTCTGCCGTGATGGAGAGCGGGGAACTCGTGACGGATGAAGTTTCCGCGATCGAAAAACTGGGAGAAACCGTGACGCTGGTCGAGAATACGGAACCCAACGGGAAGATCACGGTCCCCGCCGATCTCGTGGTGGCTCGAGCCGTAATTCGAGAACGCGAGAACTGAAACTCTCCCTTCAGGGAAGTGCGGGTTGAAAACCAACTCCGCTGGAGACCATGGCACCTCGTTCGTCCGTGACGGTGATGAAAAAGGTGTTGGCGTCCTTGGGCAGACCTTCGGCGAGAATTCGATTCTCTTCCATTTTAGCAGGCCGCGATTCCCAGTTTCTTCCCGTTCGGATTCCCGCTTCTCTCGTAAAGTGAAGCTGGGCTTCCGCCAGGGGGACCGCGGAGGTGTAGTCGACAGCAACGGTTTGATCTTTCCACGTCTGCAGTTTCCCCAACTCAGGAAGCGGTTTGCCATTCTTCAGGAGTGAATCCATGAAAATCTGGATCTCATCGGGCGCCCAACCCGCCTGGTGGCTGTGTCTCATGCGAGGTTCGATCCGGAATGTCTGGGCACTGCTGACGAGTCGATACGACTTCGCGTAGCTGTCGAGGACATAGTGCTTGTCATGGGTTCCGTTGACCCAAAGCATCGGGACGGTGCACTTGGAAAGATGGCTCGAGGGATCGTAGGCTTGGACCCACAAGTCCTTCCGCTCGCCCAAAGCATCAATCGATGGCTTCTGAACGGATTCTCCGACATGCAGGAAGCCACATCCATAGACTGGAACCGCTGCTGAAAAGCGGTCATCCAGTGATGCGGCAAGGCAGGTGGTGTAGCCTCCCCAGCTGATCCCGGTGACCGCAGTGAGGCTGGCCTCGACTTCGGGAAAGCTGCGCAGCAGGGTGTGGGCTTTCATGACATTGCAGACTGCGTGGTAGGGCCAATCGTCATCGATGGGGCCGCCAATGCTCTGAAATTTTTCCGCGTGGGTCTGGTTCAGTCCTCCTTTCGGGAGACGGATTCGTTGGTCTTTCGGGTGATGGGCATCTGCAATTTTCTTCCCGCTCTCATCGTAGCGAGGCTCAGGGGGGCGATGCCCGGAGAGATCCATTGCGATCGCGGCGTAGCCTCGTTTCGCCCACATCCAGACCCAATCGGAAAAGGCAGTGCCACCGCCTCCGTGGATCAGGACGATCCCGGGAACATTCTCACCTTCGGCTAAAATTCCAAGAGTCCTGGGAGAGGCGAAAAAGGCGAAGACTTCTGTAGGTTTGCCGTCTACGGGCTCGCCTTCATAGACCAGCGATTGGATCTTTGCCTTCTCATCCTCGACTCGGTAACTCGGGACCTCTGCCTGCAATCGATCGATAGGCCATTTTCCCGCCTCGAAGGAGTTCTCGTTGGAAAAGGAAATTCCGGGAAAGAGGAGTGCCAAAAAGAGAAAGAATCTCATGGGTAGCGGGCGCATATTTTCAAGGGATTCAAGATCCAAAGACTTCTTCGACCGCGGATCCTCCGAAAACGGTCGGGACTTCATCTCGACCGTGGTGATTCCAGGTTAGCTTGTCAGACTGCAGGCCAAGGCCGTGGAGAATCGTGGCGTGGAAGTCGTGAGGGCTGACGGGGCGTTCGGTCGCGACATAACCGATCGGATCGGTGCGGCCAATAATCTGACCGCCCTTCACTCCTCCTCCCGCGAACCAGACCGAATAGCCAGCCGGCGAATGATCTCGCCCATTGGCCTTTCCCTCCATGGTGGGGGTCCTGCCGAATTCACCCGCCCAGACCACCAGGGTGGAGTCGAGCAATCCTCGTTGTTTGAGGTCCGTGAGCAGGGCCGCGATAGGGCCATCCGTCATCGAGCACATGCGCTCGTGATTTCCTTTCAGGTTGCCATGGGCATCCCAGCCGCCAATCCGAAGTTGAACAAAGCGGACCCCCCGTTCGATCATTCTCCTCGCGAGCAGACATCCGCGACCCGTCTGTTTGGTGGGGGATTGGTCGAGTCCGTAGGTGGTTCGGATGTAGCCAGGTTCTTTCGACAGGTCGAAGAGTTCGGGAGCCGCTGTCTGAAGCCGAAACGCCATCTCGTAGGACCGGATTCTGGCTTCAAGTTCGGGATGTTGCTGCAAGGACTCGAGATGAAGGCGATTGAGCTTCTCGAGAGAACTCAGTTGATGACGTCGCGAAGACAGGGAAGTCCCGCCAGGCATCTTGACGTCGCGAATCCCTTTCTCCGGATCGACGACAGTGCCTTGAAACTGGGGAGGGAGAAATCCGGCGCCCCAACCTGCTGCCTGGGGATACTGCATTCCGTCGGTATGCAGATTCATGCTGATGAAGGCGGGGAGGTCCTCCGTTTCGCTCCCGAGACCATAAAGTGACCAGGCGCCGATGCTGGGTCGATCTCCTGCTCCGGTTCCAGTCAGGGCAACACACTCTCCCGGGCCATGAACGGGGTTTCGATGTTGCATCGATCGAATGATGCAGAGGTCGTCAACGTGTTCCGCCGTTTTTGGGAGAAGCTCGGAAACGGGGATTCCACTTTCGCCATACTGTTGAAATTTCCAGGGAGAGGCCATCAGGTTCTTGAGGCCAGCCCGCTTGATCCTTGGAACGGAAGCTGCCAGTGATTCGGGAACGTCTTTTCCCGCCAGCTTGGTCAGTTCGGGTTTTGGGTCAAAGGTGTCCACCTGGCTGGGGCCTCCTGACATAAACAGAAAAATGACCCGTTTTGCCGAGGGCTGAAAGTGCGATCCCGCCGGCGTGGAGGAGTTCTTCTCTGCGGCGAGCAAAGACTCGAGGGCCACGGAGCTTGCACCTATGCCGGCCAGGGACCGAGTCAACAGCTGCCGTCTGCTCTGAGAGTGTGGTGAGAAAAGAGGGCTCATGGAATGTAGAGAAACTCATTCAAGTTGAAGAGCACCGCGATGGCTTCTTCCAGGCTGGTGCCCACGGTCAATTCCTCCAAAGCGATGCGTTCCTCGTCCGTGGGATCTCGGAGGAGGATTCTTTGAAAAGCGTCGTGAATCGCAGAAGACGAAGGGGCCTCCGAATCCGTGGCTGGTTCCAGCTGGTTTGCGATTTGAACGGTTTCTCTCGCGATTACCGGATTATTCATCAACCAGAGCGGTTGCAGGGAGACCGTCGAGACACGGCGCTTCGCACAACTGGTCAAGGCATCGGCTGAATCAAAAAGCATCTGCTGGTGAGGCAGGTTGTCTCGTCGTTGTTCGAGATAGAGGCTTCTTCGGGTGGACTGATCTGCTGAGGCCAGCGCGATGCTGGGGCCTCCTGCAGATTCATCCAGTGATCCCGAAATCGCGAGGATGGAATCGCGAATTGCTTCCGCTTCGAGACGGCGAGGAGTCCAGCGCCAGAGAAGCTCATTGCCGGGATCTCTCTGGGAGGCATTGTCAGAAAACTGGCTGCCTTGGCGAAACGTGTTCGAACGCAGGATCAGTCTCTGGATATGTTGGGTATTCCAACCTGACTCGATCAATTCCGTCGCGAGCCAATCAAGGAGTTCGGGGTGCGAGGGCTTGGCTCCGGCGACGCCGAAATCGCCCGACGTTTCGACGAGTCCTCGGCCGAAATGCCATTGCCAGATCCGGTTGACCCAGACCCGGGCGGTCAGAGGATGTTCTGGACCTGTCAGCCAGTCGGCAAGTTCGCTTCGAGAATGCGAGCGGTCTTCTTCGGATTCGAAGCCTCCGAACACTTGGGGCCAGCGCGGGGCCACGACCGGGCCGGTCGACGTCACATTCCCTCGGTCGAGAAAACGGGTTTCCACTGTCTCGAGGGATTCTTTCTGAAAGGGGAGGGGCCAGCGGATCGCGGTGGGAGCAAACTCCAGATCGTGGGGTGAGGTAACCGGGGAGTAGTAGGCCCAGGCTTTCGGAAGGTCGCTGATCTTCGACTCGATGATTGCGAAGGTTCGTTTCTCTACCGGCGTCATCGCTCCCGGAACCGACTTTGGAATGACGAGGACTGGCTCCGGCGTGCCGGCGGCGCGTTTCCGCTCGACCACCCGGGAACGAACTGATTCGAAAAGCCCCCATCGATTCGAGACTGCTTCCTCGATTTCGGGATGGGAGGGTTCGAGGATCACATCGCCGGGTTGTCCCTTCGCGAAATAGGCCATGAGATGGTAGTAGTCCCACTGCGTGACGGGATCGAAAAAGTGATCATGACACTGGGCGCACTCCATCGTGAGCCCGAGGAATGCCTTTGCGGTCGTGTTCGTGATGTCGACCAGGATGTCATTTCTCTGGATCGCCTTGTCCAATTCGTTGCCGCTGTAGCGAGCGGCGGCGAGGAAGCCGGTCGCGATAACGTGATCGGGATGAAAGGGGGCGATCTCGTCCCCCGCGATCTGTTCCCGAAGGAACTGGTCGTAGGGTTTGCCCGCGACGAAACTGTCGATGACCCAGTCCCGGTAACGCCACGCGTGGGCCCGCGGACGATTGTGTTGATGGCCATTGCTCTCCGCCCATCGTGCAACGTCGAGCCAATGCCTGCCCCAACGTTCCCCGTAGGCTTGGGAACCGAGCAGTGTATCGATGTAGGCATCAAGCTGGTCCGAAGGGACGACATCCTTGGGAGGAAGGCCGGTGAGAACGAGAGAGATCCGTCGAGTCAGTGCGGTATTCGAAGCCAGGGGAGCGTGCGAGATTTCCGCTCTTTCGAGCGCATCGAGGATGAACGCATCCACGGGAGTGCGGACCCAACCGCTGCCTTCTGGTGTGGGTATGTCAGGCTTCTCGACGGGCAAGAAGCTCCAGTGGTCGGTGGTGACTTCTTCAGGCGGGGGGTCGACTTCGGCAATTTCCTGGGGAGGTGCGGGGGGAGTGAAGCCTGGGGGTGCGGGAATTTCGCTGAGAAGGGAAGTTTTTGTATTGGAGAAGAGCGCATCCCAGCTCGAGGCGAGTCGTAGATCCCCAATGAGAATCCGGTCTCCTACCTCTGTTTTTCGGGCGGTAGAGAATCCCACCCACCGGATCGAGGAAAGCGCTTTGGGATCCTCAATGACTGCATCGGGAGTGTCCGGGATTTCGGATTCCGGATCGACCCAGAGCGAGAGTCGAGAAAAGGCAGCGTCGGAGGCCGCAGATTTCTTTTCGAGACGAGCCACCACGCGGTATTCGCGATCCCCTTCGAGGACAGGGCCGAAACTCTCCTGAGCGGACGAGTAGCGGACCATGAACCGGTTCGCTCCCTTGGGGCCTACATGAATCCCGATGTTGGGAATGCCGCCGCTGTGCGTCGACTGGTTCGCTCCTTTCTGTTGATCGAGCCAGAAAACGAAAAACTCTCCATCTCCTGCGGGGAGAGAGTCGAGGCCTTCGGCCCGGTAGCGGATCCGATAGTGGAGGAACAGGGTCTCTTCTTCGAAGGATTCCGAAAGCGAGTACACGACAGGATTCTGTCTTTCGCTGGTCCCCGAGATTTCGAAGAATGCAGTCGCGTTCTCACCCTGACCCGAGTGGGTCAGTTGCAGGACTTCGTCTCCCGTCAGGATCTGACCGAGGAACAGGAGCAAAGTCGTAATGGAGACAAAGCGTGACACGATTGAGAGAATGATCTCAAAACGAGTTCATTCCCTCAACCTCGAGATGCCCCCAATCACGCTAGTTCCATTTCGATTCGTCGCACGGTATGAGGAATTCGAGGTCAGGCAGGCTGATTCCGTCAAAAATCTCTCATGAACCTTCGCCGGCACATTTTTCCCCTGGCTTTCGTGGCGACCTTTCCTGCATGGGAAGTCGCCGCAGATCCGATTGAACTGAAGGCCATCCCCCAGCAGGAGCAGGGAAGCGTCGTCCCCGGGGTGAACCCCGATGCGAGGTGCTTTGCCATCGAAGTCACGATCGATCCGGCGGAAGTGGAAGGCGGTGACTTTCTCGCCGTAGCCAGTATCGCGGTAGGTTTGTCGGGACAGGATGCGGGCCGGACCGGCAACCTGCTGATGCTGGACCTTCGGGAGGGAAACCGCCGGGGCGCATTCACTTTCTGGCATCGAAACATCAACCTGACCAATGCGCTACCCAATCCAAAGCCGGCCGGGTGGAAGGACAACGGAGAATACCAGCATCCCAACCAGTTCATGCTCCGAGAGGGCGAGGGATACACGGTCCGAATGGTGGTTTGGCCCGAAGGGGACGCCTCGCGGGTCCGACTCTTCGTGAACGCGATGGATCGACCGATCGAAGAACACCTCGTCAATGAACCTATTGCCGCGGGGACCATCAAGCTGTTCGCAACCGGGGCAGGTCCAGCTGACCACCCGACCCGGACGAGCCGTTTCAGCGAGATTGCCTTTCACGAACTTACCGTGGAGGAAGCGAAGGCGCTCCCCGATCACCGGGAACTCGTCCTCCAATCGGTCGATTTCTCCTTTCCTCCGATGGCATCGGTCGGGGAGGCGTTTCGGAGCGGAAACATGGAACTGGCCGGAAATCTCTTTCTCCGCCACATGCGCAGTCGATCCAAACCGCGTGGGCCCGACCTGAGCGGACTGGAAGCCTCCGTTCTCCATCCTGACTGGCAGATCATCTCCGACGAAGCTCTCGCCGGTCGTTACGGCACCGTCGGATACTTCACCCAGTTTGCCGACGGGTGGACCGATACGAATGGCGACACTCACCAATGGGTTCTCCAGACAGAGCCTCTGCGATTGAACTGGGAGAAAGACAACGGGCACTTGAACCGACATTTTCACTGGGTGTCGCTTGCGAAGGCTTGGGAAGCATCCGGAGATCGGCGTTACGCAAAACAGTTTTCCGACGAGGTCTTCGACTGGGTTTCCCGCGAACCGTTCTTCTGGGATGCGACACCCACCGTCGGAGGTCTCAACATCATGGACGGGACGACGTTTCGCTGGGGATATATGAACACCAGCAACATCGGTCGTCGTCTGGAACTGACCTGGTGGCCGGCCTATGAAATCTTCCGAAAGGCACCGGAGTTCAGCGACGAGTCTCATTTCGCGATGCTCGCGGGAATGATCCGGCAGGCGGAACTGATCACCAATCCAAGCAGCTTTGCGGTGCACGATGACGGAGCCGCCCATACTTCGATCGCGCTCCTGCAAACCGCCATTCTTCTCCCCGAGTTTGCTGCCAGTAAGCGGTGGAGGAAACTCGCCTTGGCGCGGTGGGATGAAGTGCTTGCCCGCCAGTTTCATCCCGATGGCAGTCATGTCAGCCTCAGCACCGGTTACAACTGGGCCACGATTCTCTCTCTCGAAAATTTCATCCGGTTCTACGAGCGGCTGGGCGAGGAGGTCCCGCGGAGATACCTCGATCAGTTGGAGAAAGCGCTCGAGCATCCTTTGCTGCTTTCCACGCCGAGTCAGACGCAGATCCCTCTCAACGACGGTGGTTGGAGCTTCGTCGACGATCATTTTCGACGTTCCCTGCACTGGTTCCCCCACCGGGAGGACTTCCGATGGCTCGCGACCCGCGGAGCGGAAGGGGCTCCGCCCGAACCGAAGTCACTTTACCTTCCCAACGCCGGCCAGTTCCTGATGCGGACGGGATGGGGAGAAGGGGAGAAGTATCTCTTCTTCGGAGCTGGCCCCTGGGGTGCCAGTCACGGCAAGCAGGATGCCCTGAACATCTACACCCAGTTCGGCAATCACCTCCTCATCCGCGATGCGGGCCGAGGTTCCTACAGTGGCGTCGGCAACACCGTTCACGCCGGACGTTCCCTCTCTTTCAATACCCTCTCCCCAGACTGGGCCCAGGAAAACAGCATCCCGCATTGGAAACAGGATATGCACCGCGGCTTCGCTCCTCCGAAACGACGCTGGACGAGCAACGACCGGTTCGATTATGGCGAAGGCACCTTCGAATACGGTTGGTACAACGCGGAAGAGCACATCCAGGGCAAGTGGGTACGACAGGTGATTTTCGTGAAGGGAGAGATCCCGACCCGCGACGGCTACTATATCGTCATCGACACGGTCGAGCCGAAGGAGGACACCGAGCGAACCTGGCGGCATCCCTGGCAACTGAATTTGAATCCACCGGAAATTGCGGTTCGGGAGTCCGATCGTTCCGTGACCGCGATCAGTCCGGAGGTTGCGCTTCAGATCCTCCCGGTCGATCCGACGGGCGGCATGCAGGTCAGCATCGTTCAGGGGCAGGAAGAACCCGAATTACTCGGCTGGCGGGTCTATGACAAAACGGCAAAACCCTACCCGGTTCCCACCCACGAATGGAAAGCGTCCGGGACTTTTTCCCGGGCCTGGGTCATCCAAATGCAGGATGAGGAAAAGGACTGGCCGGTGGAGTCGGTCGAACCATTGCAGGCCAATGAGCCAGGAGAGATCCGTTTTGCAATTCGTCGAAAAGACGGCGGCAGCGAACTCGTCATTCGTCGATTCCCGGGAACGGCTCCGTCGAACTTTCACTCGGAAACCATCGTCGGAGATGTCGCCGTCCTTTCACGCGTCAAAGACAATCGCACCCATTCCAGGTTGGAAATGACGGATGGCGAAGACTCCGTTGCCGCCTCGGTGACACCACCCCATCCAGCCTCGGAGCCCTGATGCCCCTGATGGGATGCGGAGTTCTTTGGCGAGGAACGCGATTTCCCTTTCGGTGATCAGGAGGAAAGTGGGCTTGCTCTTCGCTTCGCCGAAACCCTCCGGGTCCAGGGGAAGCCAGGCCAGCACGGTTGGCGTGTCACCAATCTGATGGGGCCGAGAACTCAACTCTCGTCCATCCGTCCCATCGTTCCAAAATGCTTTTTCGGTTTGGGAGAGAAAATCTCAATCACTCAGCCTACTTCCATTCCCAAGCCGAGATTCCCTTGAGCGACCGCACGAGCAACTTGCCGTCGTCGATTCCGAGGTGTGCCCAGGTGGAATCCTTTTCGCTGATGACTTTTCGATCTATGATCGCAAACGAATTGGGGTTCGCCTGAAAGAGAATCAATTCTCCCTTCTGATCGAGGGCAAGAACCTGGTCGCCTTGGTGGATCATGGACCAGTATTCTCCGAACTCCTCATCGGTGGACCAGGCAAAGGAGCCATCGGCAAGAGCGAGGCAATGGAACTTCTTGTCTCGACCGTGGAGGTAGATGTGTTCCCCGATCACGACCGGAGAGCCCATGTAACCCTCTGCCTTCTCATTGTTCCACTTTGTCTCGACCGAGAAGGAGCCGTCTTCTCCCTGGGAGATCTCGAAGAGGAAAGCCCCTCCGCCGTAACTGGCGGTAAAAATCTGGTTCTCTCCAATGATGGTCGGTGTCAGGATGTTCATCCCGCGGAAGGCTTTCACCGGGACTTTCCAAAGCTCCTTGCCGGTGTCGGGATCCAAGCCCGCCAACTCCAATCGGGCCTGAACGATCAGCTGCCGCTTCCCGGCCACGGTGGCGATCATGGGGGAAGAGAAGGCGCTCCCGAACATGGCGCGTTCGTCGATCATCGATCTCCAGATGGTTTCGCCTGTCTCCGCATTGAGTTTTGCCACGGCGAGACCCGCCTGGACATAGAGATCGTTTCCATCGAGAAGGGGAGAGCAGACCTGGCCGAAGGAAGGAACATCGGTGCCATCGCGTTCGGTGAAATCGACTCGCCAGATCTCTTCACCGGTTTTTCCGTCGAGCTTCACGAGGACATCTCTCATTCCTCCCACAAAGACGGCCCCTCCTTTGGCTACCGGGGTGCTGCGAACCCAGCTTCCATTCTTGGCGGCGAAGAACGGCACCTTCATGGCCCCTTTCCACGAGGTTTCCCAGAGCTGCTTTCCATCGGAGATCTGGAACGCCCGCACTCGTTCGTTTGCTTCTCCCTCCGTTTCGACCGTAAAGAGGATCCCGCTCTCCGTGATTGGGCTGGAATATCCTTCCGCGAGGGGAGCACTCCAAATCTTCTGAAGGCTCTCGCCGGACAGGGTTCCCGGCCACATTCTCTCGATGGAGACTTCACCAGTTCTTTCCGGACCTCGCCACTGATTCCAGTCGGCCAGCAGGGTCGAAGCGGTGAACAGGACGGCAAGGCAAAAGGTGACGGTTCGCAACTCGATCATGTTCAGGGAACGACAGGGAATCCGAATTGGATGCTTCCTTATACCGTGCTAGCGAGAGACAGGGAACCACAAATAGTCGACAAAAGTCGAGGCAGCCTGGATCGTCTCGGGTATCTTGTCCTGTTTCGTCCTGGCACCGAACCGGTCGCGTCGTCGTAACTTTGCTTGGTTTCCAGCTGGATTCGGAGATTTTCCGGGACCAGCTCCTAGAAGACGACCCCCAACCCCTCCTCCCATTGGCCTACATCCGTCACATCGAAACTCTCGTGCCCGAAGTTTCCTACCCTCAGTCGATGGCGGGGGAGGTATTGAGTTCTCGCACCGAAAGCGATCGCACGAAACGCTACATCCGGAAGGTGTATGCGGAGTCCGGTATCGACCAAAGGCACATTGTGCTTACTGACTTCCTTCCTGGTGGGCAGGGATCGGGACTTTTCGTCGAGGCCGACGGCAGCTCTCGAGAACCGACGACGGGCGAAAGAAATGCGGTCTATGTGGAGAAAGCCCGTGAGCTTGTTCCGCAAATCGCGAAGAACGCGATGGCGAACTGTCCCGGAGTCGACGCGTCGGAGATCACCCATGTCATCACGGTCTCCTGCACCGGATTTTTCAATCCCGGTCCAGATCTGCTCGTCATCGATGCCCTCGATTTGTCGCCCAAGGTGCATCGATACCACCTCGGCTTCATGGGGTGCTATGCGGCCTTCCCGGCCCTGAAGATGGCTGCGCAGTTCTGCGATCTCGATGAGTCGGCCAATGTCCTCGTCGTCTGCCTGGAGCTTTGTTCGATTCATCTCCAGAACAAGGATGATCTCGATTCCATTGTCGCGAATTCCGTGTTCGCGGATGGGGCTGCTGCCGCCGTGGTTTCCTCTCGTGCTCCGGAAAAAGGGGAGCGAGGCTACCTGTTGAATCACTTTGCCTGCAACCTGGCGAGGGAAGGGATCGAGGACATGGCCTGGGATATCGGCGACCACGGTTTCAATATCGTGCTCTCGAAGTATGTGGCACGAATCATTGGGGCAGGGATCAAGGGGCTCATCGATGAGGTCTTTTCCGAATCTCCACTCACCCCGGACGATATCGTGCACTGGGCGGTCCATCCGGGGGGGCGGGCGATTCTCGACAAGATCGAGACTGGCCTCGATCTCGACGAGGAGCAGATTCGTGCGTCGCGGGAAACCCTCGCGAGGTTTGGAAATATGAGTAGTGCCACCGTTTTGTTCGTCTTGTCGGCAATCCTGGCGGATGAGAAAACGAGGGATGACGATGCGGTCTGCGCGATGGCATTTGGTCCTGGGCTTACGATTGAAACATCGGTGCTGAATGCAGTGGTTGCTTGACCATGGACGAGTTCCGTTTCTCATCCTCGTGGGAGGGTTGACCCTCTTCCTGGGGTATCACTGCCTCCAATTGGAAGTCGATCGAGACAATCGATCGATGGATGCGGATGATGTCGAGCAGGAGGAGCGAGCGAGAGAGTTTCGAGAGGTTTTTCGAGAGAGGGAGTCCATTCTCGTCGCCGTTCATCGGGATGATGTTCTAAAGGAAAAGGGGCAGGGCTTGCTGAGCAAGCTGGTTTCGGAGTTTCAGGGGCTGGATGGTGTCGACCGGGTCATCAGCGTGGTCGACTTCGATTTTGCGGTTCCCGAGACCTACCGGGGAATCCTGGTTTCCGACGATGGAAATACGGCTGGAATTCGCATTCTTCTCGATGCCTTCGACGATGGGGGAGATCGCAAGGGGGAGTTGATTGCATCGATCTACGAATTGGCCGAGCGGCATTCCGACGGGGAGACATCCATCCTCTTGAGCGGCCTCCCAATCCAGAAGAATGAAGCCGGGGAACTGGTCCGTCGCGATCAGCAGATCTTTGCTCCTCTCTCGCTTCTCGTGCTCGGATTGATCCTCCTCTTCGTGACGAGACGTTTTTCCGGAATGCTTTTCCCTCTCCTTGTCTCGGCGATCACGATCTGCTGGACCTTGGGGATCTATTCTTTGTCGGGGCACTCGCTCAACATGATCACCTCGCTCCTGCCTCCGGTGATCATGACCCTATCGGTGGCGACGACGATTCACATCTATCTCGATTGGTTGAACGAACCGGGGACCGACAATCGTGCTCGGATCCTGAAGGCCGTGAAACACCTGAGTCGGCCCTGTCTCTTTACCTCGGTGACCACGGCGATCGGGTTTCTCAGTTTGTTGATCAGCGACACCCCGGCGGTGCGACTCTTTGGAATGTTTGCAGCGCTGGGGGTTGCGATTTCCTACGTGCTTGGGGTCGTCGGGATTGCGGTTGGGCTCTCCTTTCTCAAGGGGCATGAGAAAGGAATCCCCTGTCTCAAGCACGCGTCGGAAGCACATCGCCTTCTCGATCGCATCGCCAACCTGACGGTTCGGCATCCCTGGAAGGTGATTCTCGGTGCCGCCCTGATCAGTGTGATCGGGGTCTACGGTTCGAGCAAAATCGAATCCGATACGGACCTCCTGCACTACATGGGGGACGATCATCCGCTCGTCGTCGACACAGAATTCATCGACGAGGAGATCGCCGGAACTTCGGCTCTCGAACTCTACCTCGAAAGCAGGTCTCCGATCGACTCGACGACGCGTTTCCTGGAATTCGAGGAAGCGATTCGAAAGCACGATCCTGTTCGGCAGGTTTTCGGATTGGGCGATTTTCTCCCGGAGCAAGCCCGCGTTGCGGAGGAGAGTGGCGTGAGTCTCGCGGACATCCTCGAGCGAGTCGATGCCACGTCGTATATCAGCGAAGATCGTATCCGCACCCGAGTTACCGTTTTCACGGAGGCGGTGGGAACCCGGGTCGGAGCGGAACTGGTCGACGCCATCAAGGGAGATGCGGAGGAGATTCTTGGAGAAAGCTATGATCTCCATTTCGTTGGCGGGTTTTACCGAGTCATCGTCGAGTCGAATCAACTCGTAGCCTCGCAGTTGAAGAGTTTTCTCGTGGCGATTGTTCTCATTCTCATCGCGATCGGAATCGTGTTTCGATCGGTCCTGTTTTCTCTCCTCGCCATCATTCCAAACGTCGTGCCTCTCCTGCTCACTGCTGCGGTCATGGGGTTTTCGGGTATCGCGATGAGCACCGGAACCGCGATGATCGCCAGCGTGGTCATCGGGATCGCAGTGGATGACACGATTCACTATCTATCGGCCTATCGGAAGTCGGGACAGGAGGGGGCCATCGCGGCCATCCGGAAGACGACTTGCTCCACCGGATTCGTGCTCCTCTCCACGACGATGGCACTTTCTGCGGGATTCTGGGTTGCCATCTTCGGGAGCTTCGAACCGACAACGGAATTCGCGCTTCTCGCCGGGCTCACGATGTGGTTTGCCTTGCTCTGCGACCTGCTGGTCCTGCCCGCCTTTTTGCGAATTGCGATGCCCGGCGCCTCGTCTTCTTCCGCGAACTGAAATCACGAGACGAGTATGAAATCCCGATTCCAGCTGCGAGCCAGCGAGCATCTCGATACCTCGGAAGGGAAGCGAACCTTCAATGAAAAGCATTTTGCCGAGTCGGCTGCCCGTTATGATTTTGCGACGAGAGCACTCTCGCTAGGGCAGGATGGGGCGTGGAAGAAACTCCTCATCGCGAAGTTGCCGGATGTCGAGAAGCCGACCTGTCTCGACATCGCCTGTGGAACGGGCGACGTTGCCTTTCTCCTCGCCGAGCGATTTCCCGAGGGAGAGTGCATCGGTGTCGATCTGACTGCGGAGATGATCGAGATCGCCCGGGAGCGGAATGACTTTCCTTCGGTGCGGTTCGAGTGCGCGGATATGGGCGATCTTCCGGTGGCCGACGAAACGGTGGATATTCTCACGGGGAGTTACGCGATTCGAAATGCTCCTGATCTATGTGTCGCACTGAGAGAATTTCGCCGTGTTATGAAACCGGGCGGGACTCTTGCTTTCCTCGATTTTGCGAAGCCGGAATCTTCGTTGGGGCAAAAACTGCAGTATGCGTTGCTCCGTTTCTGGGGTGGGCTCTGGGGTTTGGTCCTCCACGGAAATGTCGAAATCCACGGCTATATCGCGAAGAGCTTGCGAACTTTTCCGGCGCCATCCGAGTTGGAAAAAATCTACGCCGAAGAAGGGCTGAGTCTCCAGGAATCGATTCCGTTGATGGGAGGGATGATGCGATTGCACGTCCTGAGAGCCTGATGCGGCGTTACCTTTCTGAGGCCAGCACGCCATGAATGTTTCTTCCTGCTCCGTTCGGTTCATCCTTTCTGCTTTTTTCACCGTCCTCGGATCTTCTTTCGCGGGGGCTGTAGATTGGTCGGGAAGCTGCCAGGTGAGCTTTGCCGGAAAATCAACGCTTCACGATTTCGTCGGGAAGGTCAGCTCCGAGCCGTTCGTCGTATCGGTCGCGAACCTGGAGAATCCCACCCAGGCTCGTGCCTCTGCGGTGATCACAGTGAAAGCGGCGAAGATGGATACCGATCACAAGAAGCGTGACCAGGCAATGAGGAAGGCTCTTGAGGCAGAGGCCCATCCCACGATTCGCGTGCTCGTGGAGAACCTGGCGCCCGAGGAAACCAAGCCGAAACTCGGGGGCGCAGTTCCCCAGCCCACGGTGATTCCCTTTGTCTTGCAGATCAAAGGGAAGAAGCTGGAGGTGTTGGGGACGGTCTCCGACTGGTCCTATGCCAGCGATCGTATTACCTACACGGTTCGTTTCCCGGTTTCCCTGAAGCAGGCCGAGGTGAAACCTCCATCCGTCCTCGGTATCCTCAAAGTGGATGACCGCATCGACGTCACCGCGAAGGTCACCCTCGTGAGAAAGTGATCCGCATCGCACCTTCGAAGGGCAGTCTCAGTTGGCCACGACGTTGACGAGGCGACCGGGAACGACGATCACTTTTCTCACGGTCAGGCCATCGATGAAAGACTGCACTCGCTCGCTCGCGAGAGCGGCTTCTTCGACTTCTTCTTTCGATGCTTCTGCCGGCACCGAGATCTTGTCGCGGACCTTGCCGTTGACTTGCAGAACGATCTCGATCTCGTCCTCGAGGAGACAGTCCTCGTCGAACTCGGGCCAGGCCTGATCAGCAAGTGGCTCGTTGGGGATCGAGTCGAACTTCTCGGCCAGCGACGCGTTGAGCTCTTCGGTCAGATGGGGAGCAAAGGGATTGAGGAGATGGAGCAGGGTCACCACCGACGAGACCGGAATTTCTTCCAGCTTGGTCAGCTCATTGGTGCAAACCATCATCTGGGAGATTGCGGTGTTGAAACTCATCGATTCGATGTCTTCGCCGACTTTCTTGATCGTGGCATGTACCACCTTGTTGGTGGACTTGTTAGGTTCAGATTCGGCGAGCTTGCTTCTCAGTTCCCATTCGCCTTCCTGGTTCGTGTCCATGACAAGCCGCCAGACGCGGGCGAGGAATCGGAAGACTCCTTCGACGCCTTTCATCGACCAGGGCTTCACCTGCTCGAGGGGACCCATGAACATCTCGTAGAGACGCAGGGAGTCGGCACCGTAGAGGTCGACGACATCATCGGGGTTCACGACATTGCCACGTGACTTGGACATTTTCTGCCCGTCTTCTCCCATGATGAGTCCCTGGTTTACGAGCTTTTGGAACGGCTCCGGAGTGGAGACGTGACCGAGATCGAAAAGGACCTTGTGCCAGAAACGGGCGTAGAGAAGGTGGAGGACGGCGTGTTCGGTTCCGCCAATGTAGAGGTCGACCCCGCCAGGGTTTCCGTTTTTCCCCATCCAGTATTCCTCGGCCTCTTTTCCGATAGGGGCGTTTGGATTCTGCGCGTCGCAGTAGCGAAGGTAATACCAGCACGATCCACCCCACTGGGGCATCGTGTTCGTTTCTCGCTTCACTCCATCCCCGAGATCGACCCACTCGGTCGCCTTGGAAAGGAGCGGCTCGGGAGTTCCGGTCGGCTTGTAGTCATCCAGCTCGGGAGCGAGCACGGGCAACTCGGATTCCGGCAGGGCCTCGTGGTTTCCTTCTTTCCAGACGATAGGAAAAGGCTCGCCCCAGTAGCGCTGACGCGAGAAGAGCCAGTCGCGGAGTTTAAAATTGATCGTCTTCTTGCCGAGTCCCTTCTCCTCGAGCCAGGTGGTGATTTTTTCCTTGGCCTCGGAAGTTGAGAGTCCATTGAGAAAGCCGGAATTTACGGCGGTGCCATTGCCCGTGAAGCATTTCTCCTCGGTTCCTTCCGGAGCCTGGACCACTTCGATAATCTCGATCCCGAACTTTTCCGCGAATTCGTGATCCCGTTCGTCGTGAGCAGGGACCGCCATGATCGCTCCGGTTCCGTAGCTCATCATGACGTAGTCGGCGATCCACACGGGGATCTTCTCGTCATTGACCGGATTGATGGCATAGCCTCCTGTGAAGACGCCGCTCTTTTCTTTGGCGAGCTCGGTGCGCTCGAGATCGGATTTTCCGGCACAGGTTTTCTGGTATTCGGCGACGGCTTCCTTTTGTTCTTCTGTCGTGATCTGTTCCACGAGCGGATGTTCCGGCGCGAGCACCATGTAGGTTGCTCCAAACAAGGTGTCGGGTCGGGTCGTGAAGACCTCGACTTCTTCGAGAGTTTCAAGATTCAAGTTTTCAGTTTCAAGTCCTTCCGACCGAGCACTTGAAACTTGAAACTTCACACTTGCCCCTTCACTCCTACCAATCCAGTTGGTCTGGAGAAGTTTGATCCCCGTGGGCCAGTCGAGGCCATCCAGCTCATCGATGAGCCGTTGGGCGTAGGCGGTGATTCGCAACATCCACTGACGCAGGGGGCGGCGCTCGACGGTATGTCCCTTGGCTCGCCACTCCTCGACTTCCTCATTGGCGAGGACGGTTCCAAGATCGGGCGACCAGTTGACGGGAGTCTCCGCGACATAGGCGAGGCGACGATTGTCGATTTCTTCCCGGCTCAATCCCTGGGCTTCGAGTTCGCTGATGGGTTTCGCCTTCTGCTCTTCTTCGCAGAAGTAGGAATGATACAACTGGAGAAAGATCCACTGCGTCCATTTCACATAGGCGGGATCGGTGGTGTTGACCTCGCGGTCCCAATCGTAGGCGAAGCCGAGACTCTTGAGCTGACGACGAAAGTTGTTCGTGTTGTTCTCTGTGTTGATCCGAGGATGTTCGCCCGTCTTGATGGCGTGCTGTTCCGCGGGAAGACCGAATGCATCCCATCCCATGGGGTGGAGCACGTTGAAGCCATTCATCCGCTTGTAGCGAGTGATGATGTCGGTCGCGGTGTAGCCCTCGGGGTGCCCCACGTGAAGCCCGGCCCCGCTGGGGTAGGGGAACATATCGAGGACGTAGTATTTCGGCTTCGAAGGATCGAAGTCGGCTTCGCCCGGATTCGGAACCGAGAAGGTCTTGTTCTCTTCCCAGTGTCGTTGCCACTTGGGTTCGAATTCGTCGAAGGGGAATTGTTTGCGTCGCTCGGCCATAGCTAAAATTTGCGGTGGCGTGGAGTGTATCGCGAAAGCCGCGTCTCGCAAGGGAGACTCAACAGTGTCGAGTCGATGGCCAGACCCTGTTGGATGGGCTTATTCCGCCCATTTCGGCAGGGTTTCCGGATCGATATGAAAGACGGAGGGGCCAAGAAGGAGGAAAAGGGCACTCACGATGACGATCCCGATCAGGTTGATGAGAATCCCCGCTTTCACCATTTGCGCGATCTTGATCCGACCGCTGCCGAAAACGATGGCATTGGGGGGAGTCGCGACCGGCATCATGAAGGCGCACGAGGCGGCGACGGCCGCCGGGATCATGAGGAGAAGAGGGTGAATCTTGGCTGCGGAGGCGATCGAGGCGAGGAGGGGCAGGATCATCTCCGTCGTGGCGGTGTTCGAGGTGAGTTCGGTCAGGAAGGTGATCCCCCCGGTGATGACTCCCACGATCAGCCAGGTCGGGGCATTCTCGATCCCGGCAAAGTGAGCTCCGACCCACTCGGAGAGGCCGGAAACCTGGAAGCCTTTGGCCAAGGCGAAGCCGCCGCCGAAAAGGAGAATGATGTGCCAGGGGATCTTCCGAAACACATCGGTATCGAGGAGCGATCCATGACTGTTGGTGTCCTCGTCCTTGCGACGAGCCGGGATGAGGAAGAGGCTCAGGGCCATGGTGATGGCTACCGTTCCGTCGTCGATAAAGGTGCCAGAGGGTAGCCACTGGGACCAACCGGGAATGCTAAGCTCACCGATCTGCAGGTCTTTCCGGAAAATCCAGAGCAGGGCCGTTGCCGCGAAGACAATCGAGACCACGATTTCTTCATAGGCAATCTTTCCGAGGGCTCGTTTTTCCCGGTGAATCACTTCGGGATCGAGACGGAGATGTTCCGGAGATCGGAAGACAATTCGGGTCAGCACAAACCAGCAGATCGTGAGCATGATCCCACAGAGCGGCAAGCCGAAGAGCATCCACTGACCGAATGCGATTCCGAATCCGGCTGCTTCGGCTTCGGGAAAACTGAGTTCGAAGATCCTGACGAGAGCAAGATTCGGTGGGGTTCCCACCAGGGTCGCAATTCCCCCGATGCTGGCGCTGTAGGCGATCCCAAGGAGAAGCGCGACGGTGAGATTGGCGGTGTCTTCTTTTCCAAACGTTGTTTCCGCTTCTCGAATCACGGCAAGCCCGATCGCCAGCATCATGATCGCAGTCGCGGTGTTCGAGATCCACATGGAGAGGAAAGCCGTCGCGACCATGAAGCCGAGCACGAGTCGGGACGGTTGGGAACCGATCATCGAAACAATGTTGAGGGCGATCCGTCGATGAAGATTCCAACGTTCCATGGCCAGGGCAATGAGGAAGCCTCCCAGGAAAAGAAAGATGATGGAATTCGTGTAGATCGGAGCCACTTCCTTGCCCGTGAGGATGCCGAGGAGAGGGAAAAGGACAAGCGGTACGAGCGAGGTGGCCGCGAGGGGGATGGCATCGGAGATCCACCAGATCGCCATGAGAAGGGCGATCGCGGCCATTCGCGTGATTTCGGGTCGGTCCGGATCGAGGTTTCCGAAGAGAATCATGAGCCCAAACGCGGCTATTCCGGCCCAGAACCCCCATTTTTTTCCGTTGGAGGAACGATTTTCCGTTCGCAGCGTTTCACTCATGGCAGGGGAGCATGAAAGAATCCGATCGCCGTGGCAAGAGGGGAGACACGCTTTTCTGGCCACTTGGGTGATTCGTTGGATTTCAATCGAGAGCAGAAATGTGAAAAAGTTGAGAATTGACCTCAAAAAGATCCTGACTACACTCGCTCCCCCGCAATCAACTTCGGCTCAGGAAGGGAATTTTTCTAAAATTTCGAAATAACGAGGCCGGAGTTTCAAATTTCGGGACGCCTTGGCACGGAAGCTGAGCGTATTTCCCACGGGGAATGCCGAAATTTCTCCGTCGTCTCGGCCGAAAACCGAGGTCCCGAAGACCGCGTACGAGGCAACTGAAGTAAATTTGACTATGAGTAAGTATCTGAAGAGTCCGAAAATCGAAAACACCCTGCACCGACCCGATGCGGAGCGGGATGCCTGTGGGGTCGGGGTGGTAGCTCATATCAAGGGAATTCGGAGCCATCGGGTTCTTCGTCTCGGACTCGATTCGGTCTGCAATGTGACCCACCGTGGGGCGGTCAATGCGGATGGAAAGACGGGTGATGGGGCGGGTGTAACGACCAACCTTCCCTACAAGATTCTTCTCCCGGAAGCCAAGTCCCTGGGTGGTGAAGTGGCGGACGAGAAAGATCTCGCCGTCGGCGTCTTCTTTCTTCCTGCAAGCAATCTGGAGAACCAGAAAAAGGCGCAGATCATTGCCGAGGGCGTGTTGCGTAACCGTTCTATTGGGATCATCGGCTGGAGAAAGGTTCCGGTCGATCCTACCGCGCTTGGTCAGCAGGCCATCGATACGATGCCGGAGATCCAGCAATTGCTTCTCAAGCGTCCCGACGGGATGGATGATGACGTGTTCGAGCGCCAGCTCTACCTCAGTCGGCGGGAAATCGAGGACAAGACGAGCGACGAAAGAATCGACGACTTCTACATTCCTTCTCTGAGTCACCGCCTCATCAGCTACAAGGGATTCCTCGTCGCAACGGCTCTCGAAGAGTTGTATTCCGATCTGAAAAATGAGGACTACGAGACGGTTGTTTGTCTTTATCACCAGCGCTTCTCAACGAACACCTTCCCAACATGGGCACTCGCCCAGCCGTTCCGGATGCTCTGTCACAACGGAGAGATCAACACGGTGCGCGGAAACCGAAACTGGTTGAACTCCCGGATCGGTCAATTCGAGAGCGAGGTCTGGGGGGATGAACTCCAGCATCTCCATCACGTCATCGATCCCGACGGGTCCGACTCGGCGAGTCTCGATGCGGCCCTCGAACTGCTCGTGCTTTCGGGACGCTCCGTTCCTCACGCAATGTCCATGCTCGTGCCTCCAGCGTGGAAGATCGACCCGTTCACGACCCAGGAGGTCGAGGATTTCTATCGCTATCACAGCTGTTTTGCCGAGCCCTGGGACGGTCCAGCGGCATTGGCTTTCTCCGATGGAAGCACGGTCGCTGCGTCCCTCGATCGAAACGGACTGCGTCCGGCCCGATACAAGATCACGACCGATGGGATTTTCTCTCTCGGATCCGAGGTCGGCACCTGCTACCTCCCCGATGACATGATCGAGAAGAAGGGGCGGTTGGCTCCCGGAGAAATGATTGTGGTCGATACCGAAAAAGGCGAAGTCGTTTTCAACGAAGAGATCAAGGAGCGCCTCGCTTCTCAGCAGCCCTACGGTGAATGGTTGCGTGAGCATCAGACCAAGTTCAGGGAGGTTGTCTCTCCCGAACCGATCGTGGCGGAAGATCCCACGCACGATCCGCTGACACGGTCCCAACTCCAGGTTTCCAACGGGTTGAACCAGGAGGAACTCGATATGGTCCTCGCCCCAATGGCGCAGTCCGGGATGGAGGCTGTCTACTCGATGGGGGACGATGCCGCTTTGTCGGTCCTTTCCCGCCAGCCGAAGATTCTCTTCACCTACTTCAAGCAACTTTTCGCCCAGGTCACCAATCCGCCGATCGACCCGATCCGGGAGTATCTCGTGATGTCACTCGAGGCGGACCTCGGACCTGAGCGAAACCTCCTCGTGGAAGATCCGCTCCACGCGAAGGTGGTGCACTTGAACTCTCCCTTTCTCTACACCCACCAGGTGGATGCGCTTCGGGAAATGGATTCCCTTCCTACCGAAATACTCGATATCACCTGGCCCCTCCTGAGTGGAGCAGACGGGCTGAATGATGCGGTGGAGCAACTATGCGATCGTGCTGAAGCCGCCGTCGATGCCGGTGCCGAGACCTTGATTCTGACCGACCGAACGATCAGTCATGAGAGAGTCGGGATTCCCGCACTCCTTGCCGTGGGTGCCGTTCACCGTCATCTCGGAGCGGCGAAGAAGCGGATGAAAACCAGTATCGTAGTCGATACGGCGGAGGCACGGGATACCCACCATATGGCTTGCCTGATCGGCTTCGGAGCGACAGCGGTCTGTCCCTGGCTCGCTCATGAAACGATCCACGAACTGGTTGAGAAAAATACGAAGAACAAGTTCGAAGGGGTTACCGTTGAGAAGGCGCTTGTGAATTATCACAAGGCGCTGGAAAAAGGGGTCCTCAAGATCATGTCGAAGATGGGGATCTCGGTCCTCAACAGCTACCAGGGTGCCCAGATCTTCGAGGCGGTTGGAATCGCCGACAGTGTCATCGATCGCTGTTTCCCCGGCACTCCGTCCCAGATTGCCGGCGTCGGATTTTACGAGATCGCAGCAGAGAGTATCGCTCGACACACCGCGGCGTACAATGACGCGGTTCCCAATGAAAAAGGAGAGTTGAAACTCGGGGATCCGGGTTTCTTTCGCTTCCGTCGCGATGGGGAAACTCACGCCGTCAGTGGTGGCGTCATCAAGAATTTCCATACCTTCGTCAGGAGTGGCGAATCCGACGACTACGACAGGTATCTCGAGGAGCTGAAGCTGAATCAGCCTCACGCCCTTCACGACCTTTTCGAATTGGTTCCCAATGACGAGGGGCCGATCCCCATCGAGGAAGTCGAGCCCATCGAGAACGTGCGCCGTCGGTTTACGACGGCAGCGATGTCGCTTGGTGCGATCAGTCCGGAAGCTCACGAGACGCTCGCCATCGCGATGAACCGCATCGGTGGAAAGTCCGACAGTGGCGAAGGGGGAGAAGATCCCCGGCGTTTCACTCCGTATCCGAATGGGGACTGGGGAAATTCCAAGATCAAGCAGGTCGCCTCGGGGCGCTTCGGAGTCAGCGCGGAATACCTGATGTCCGCAGAGGAGATCGAGATCAAGATGGCGCAGGGTGCGAAGCCCGGTGAGGGTGGGCAATTGCCCGGTCACAAGGTCAACGGGCTCATTGCAAAGCTGCGAAATACGCAGCCGGGGGTTACCCTGATTTCTCCGCCTCCTCACCACGATATTTACTCGATCGAGGACCTGGCTCAGCTCATTCACGATCTCAAGGAAATCAACCCGGCCGCCAAGGTAACGGTCAAGCTGGTCGCCGAAACCGGAGTGGGAACGATCGCTGCGGGTGTCGCCAAGGCCAATGCCGACATCATTCTCGTGTCGGGTCATGACGGAGGCACGGGTGCTTCCCCATTGAGCTCGATCAAGTACGCGGGTCTCCCCTGGGAGATCGGGATTGCGGAGACGCAGCAAGTTTTGATGATGAATGGTCTTCGCGATCGGGTCACGCTGCGGACGGATGGCGGGATGCGAACCGGGAAGGATATCATCCACGCGGCAGCCCTCGGAGCCGAGGAATACAACTTCGGAACGATCGCACTGATCGCAATGGGCTGTGTCTACGTTCGCCGATGCCACCTCAACAACTGCCCGGTGGGAGTGGCTACGCAGGATCCAAAGTACCGCGCCAAGTTCAAGGGCAAGGTGGAGCACGTCGTGAATTTCTTCAACGCCGTGTCGGAGGAAGTCCGCGAACACATGGCGGCTCTCGGTGTCCGCAAACTCGATGATCTGATCGGGCACACCTCCTATCTCCGTCAGCGGAAACTGCCGGATCATCCTAAGGCCAACTTGATCGATCTCAGTCGGATTCTCAACGACGTCGGCGCCGCAGCGGGGCAGGATCTTCCACGGATCTGCCTGCGCGATCGCAACGATGGACTGCATGAGCCTCCTCTCGACGACCAGATCCTGGAAGACCTCGGTGACAAGATCGAGAAGAAGGAAGCGGCTTCGTTGTCCTACGAAGTGAAAAACACCCACCGGAATATCGGCACGAAACTCACCGGAGTCGTGGCTAAGCGCTGGGGCGATCATGGCCTTTCCGAAGGTACCATCGACATTCAGCTGTCGGGAAGTGCGGGACAGTCTTTCGCCACGTTTCTTTGCGGAGGGATCCGTCTGACCCTGACTGGAGAAGCAAACGACTACGTCGGCAAAGGTATGGCCGGCGGCGAGATCCGGATCAAGCCACCGGCGAATCGCAGTTTCAAAGCATCGGAGAATTCCATTCTCGGCAACACCGTCATGTATGGTGCGTCGGGTGGTCATCTCTTTGCCAACGGACGTGGAGGCGAGCGTTTCTGCGTGCGGAATTCCGGGGGAACTGCGGTCGTGGAAGGCATCGGGGATCACGGATGTGAATACATGACCAATGGTACTGTCGTGGTTCTCGGGGAAACCGGGAAGAACTTCGGAGCCGGAATGAGTGGGGGCGCCGCCTACATCTACGACGAATCCGAGCGCTTCGAAAAACTCTTCAATCCGGAAATGGTGGAAATCGTTCGTCTCGATGCTGACGGGGATCATGCCGCGGATTTGAAAGCCCTGATCCAGCGTCACGAAGAGGCTACGGGTAGTGAAAAAGCGACCGAGATTCTCGGTGACTGGTCCAACGCACTGGCTCGTTTCTGGCGGGTCCAGCCAAAGAGCGACGTCGCCGATGCGCCGGTCGAGAAAAAGCCTGATGCGAAAGCGGCGAAGTGATGCGCGAAAGTGAGGGGTCGGTAGCGATACCGCTCCTTCTGCTTCCGATGCATGTTGTTTCTCCCTGCGGTTCATGTTTCACTGCAAGAGTGAAGCGACCTGTTGAAACGAGTCTGTGTTGGATCGCGATCCTGGTGTTTTCGGGAGTGATCGTGGCGCAGGATGTGACGGTCCCCAACATTCCGGGATCGACTCCTGCTGTGGCGGTGGCTCCGGCTCCGGTGAAGCGGGTCAAGATCGACCCGCAGTTTGTTCTCGGGCAGACCTATCGCTACACTGCGAATACCGAGCTACGAGCTCAACTGCCCGATCACGGGATCCGCGCGCTCTCTCTCGAACAGCAGGCGCGGTTTGTTGTCTCTCCACGTGCCGATGAGAAAAGCGGGGTGCGCATCAGCGGTCGTACCGAGCGCCTCGTCGTTTCCTTGCGATCCGCGGGAGTTACTCTGGAGTATGATTCTTTCGAAGCTGAAGACCGGAAATCCAAGTTCGGCCAGTATCTCCAACCAGGTCTCCGGCAGGGAATCGATATCCTGGTCAACCGGGACAACCGAGTGGTGGCTCCGGAAGAGTCGCTGGCACTGCCAGACGATCCGAAGCCCAAGGATACACTGCCGAGATTTGGTCCCGATGAGTTGACGGAGTTGGTTTCCCTCCTTCTCCAGGGAGCCAGTGAAAAGCCGGTTGGTCCTGGGCAGACCTGGTCTCTCGAAGGCGCACGTGAGGTCAGTGGGGCGGGGCAGGTCAGTTTCGATCTCACCTATCGCCACCTGGGCTCCATCGAATTCGAAGGCCATCTTTGTCAGAAGATCGGAGTCTCGGGAAGTCTTTCTGGATTGCTTCCGACCGAGGATGCCGGAGAGGATGCCTTTTCCGCAGAGATGCGTTTTGAAGGGGGGAGCCTCGGAGGAGAGATTTATTATGATCCTGTTTTGAGGACGTTTCGGTATCTCAAGCAGTCGATTTCGATGTTGCTGGAAATGCCCTCAGAGCAACCCGATGCGCCACTTCGTCAGATTGCCATCGAGCAGTCGACGACCTCGCGCTTGCTTCACCGCATTGCGACCCCATAAAGGGATGCTTGGTGGAAGGATGTCTCGGCTCGGCGGTTCTTCCCGGACGGGGCACCGAGGTTCTCAAGGTAGAAGAGAAGCATCTCTTCGTAGAGATCGTCCCCACCCGTCGCCAGCACGTTGGAGTGATAGCCATCGGGAACCTCTCGCCAGACCAGCGGGCTGGCTTGAGAAGCGTCTCGGATCTGATGGGAATGCTGGATCGGAATCACGCCATCGAGACGACCATGGGTTAGGAAGAGGGGAGTTCGCGACCGGGCGGTGGATGCGAGGGGCGAAATCGAGAAGGGGCGGAAGCCGGCTCGCCAGCCTCCCAGGTGCATCGAGGCATGAATGAGTTCCGGGGGAAGATGGCGGTGAATCTTCTTCTGCCCTGCATTGACGACAATTTCCGGAAGAGAAGCAAAAGGAGCGACCGCGACGGCTGCCTCGATCCGTGGAGAGTCCGAGGAAAAGTTTTCGAGGGATTGGAGCACGACCGCTGCGCCGAGGGAGTTGCCAAAGGCACCGACCGGACCGATCCTCTCGTCTCTCTCTCCGAGTCGGTCGCGGTAGTAGGAGAGAACGGCTTCGAGGTCCTGAACCTCGCGCTTTCCAAACGTGCAGTAAGCACCCGTGCTCTTACCGTGGGCGCGGGCATCATAAACGATGCAGCGAAAATCGGCGGCTACGAAACGCTGTGCGACATAGAGCAGGTTTTCTTTGATCCCGCCGCGGCCGTGAAGGAGGACGAGGGTCCCACGAGGAGTGGAGTGAGAGATGAACCCCTGGTTTCGGAGTCTTTCAGTCATTCCTCGAGTCCGAGTTGCTTTCCCAGGAGTGAGCGATCGAGTTGCCAGCAGAGTGTCGAGTCGTGTTCCGTCCGAGGTCACGACAGTGTGGGATTCCAGCGATAGGCCAAACTCCTCGGGGCCTTCGAGAAGTTCGTAATGTCTCGCTTCGAGTGGTCTTCGCTGGGGCTGGATCAGGAAACTGGAGCCGAACCAAAGAATGCCTCCCGTGACTACGAGAGTGCCCGCGAGCAGGAAAAGCAGGCTGCCCATGAGAAAGTGTCGCGAAAAAAGAAATCGGAAGAAGCACATCCTGCGGATACGAAATCCACAGGCGCTATCTTTCAAATCTCAGCTGCCCATCAATTCGTAGCCCACGATGCTGACGGCATAGATGGCGGCTGTTTCGCTTCGCAGAATGATGGGGCCGAGTGAAAGAGGCGCGAATCCCGCAGAACGGGCGGTCGAAATTTCGGCTGGGGTGAAATCGCCTTCGGGTCCGATCATGAGAGTGACGGCACGGGGACGTTCGGAATTTTCCTCATCCCAATCCCGCAAGATGGACTGGAGCGGCTGAGCCTCGGGGCTGATCGCGGCAACGATGCGGAAAGCCGTCGAAGTTTTTCGGGTGAAAGCCTCGATGGGAACGGGAGTCATCACGGAAGGAAGCCAGTTCTGCCCGCATTGCTTGCAGGCCTCGATGGCGACCCGCTGCCACTTGGCCCGTTTCTTTTCGAGATCTTTGGCATCGAGCTGGACCACGGTCCGCTCGGAGAGGAGGGGGATGATGACGGAGACGCCGAGTTCGGTCGCCTTCTGGATGATGAGGTCCATGTTCTTCCCTTTCGGGATCGCCTGGCCCAGGGTGATCTCGGCGGGAGGGCGTTCTGTTTCGGAAACGAGGAGGGGTTTCAAAGCGGCCTCTTTCCGGGAGATCGAGAGGATCTCGGCCTCGACTTCGACTCCCTCGCCATTGAAAACGATGATGCGATCTCCGGTCTTGCATCGCATGACCTCGGCGCAGTGATGGGCTTCTTCCTCGGAGAGCATGAGGTTCTCCAGGTTCCAGGTCGATGCGGGGATGTAAAAACGATGCTTTGCCATGCCGTAGGGGATCAGTGGAAGGTAGGTAGCTTTCCGATTCGACCTTGTCTACCCGGGAATTTCCAATGTAGAGCCGATCTTCCGATCGGGCAGGGCATTGACCCAGATGGAATCTGAAGCATTTTGGCGGGGTATGCCGCATCCGATCCCTCCTGCCGACCAACCCCCTGTCGAGCGCCTTCGGGCGATCATGCATATCCTGCGCGCACCTGGGGGTTGTCCCTGGGATGCGGAGCAAACCCACGAAACCCTGGTCAAACATGGGATCGAGGAAGCCTATGAAGTCGCTGATGCCGTCGAAACAGGGGATCGCGATGCCCTCGTCGATGAGTTGGGAGACCTGCTGCTCCAACCGATCTTTCACGCCGAGATTGCGAGTGAGAGCGGGCGATTCGATTTCGACGACATTGCCTCTGCCATTTGCGAAAAACTCATCCGTCGTCATCCTCATGTTTTCGGAGAGTCCGAGGCGACCACTTCTCATGAGGTGCTATCCCAGTGGGAGAAGATCAAGGAAGTGGAGAGAGCAGAATCTCCCGGCGGGGAGAAAAGCTCGGAGGATGCCGGTTTTTACCTGGAGAGGGCGAACGAAGGCCTTCCGGCCCTGATGGCGGCTCAGAAAATCCAGAATAAGGTGGCCAAAGTGGGCTTCGATTGGCCAGACACCAAGCCGGTCCTGGCGAAGATTCGAGAAGAGCTGGAGGAAGTGGAGGCAGAGTTGGCATCGGATGACGCCGAGGGCCTGGGGGAGGAAATTGGTGATCTCCTTTTTGCCGTGGTGAATTTGGCGAGGAAGCAGGGACTCGAGAGCGAGCTGCTCCTGCACCAGGCCAATCGGAAATTCGTGGATCGATTTCAAAAAGTGGAGTCGGGGCTCCGAGCGAAGAGGCGAGATCTCGCCGATGCGACGTTGGAAGAAATGGACCGGGAATGGGAAAGCGCGAAGCAGCAGTAAGGCCTTGCGCTTCACCCCGTTTTGCGCTTCCGAACTCCAACCTGCCGAAACAGGAAAAAACAGGTGAACCTCTCGCTAAATATGGGATATTTACACCTAGCAATTTTTGAGAGAGGGCGAAAGCTCTTTCTTGAGCCGATACGGATGACTAATCAATCCTGGAAATATTTCGTCCCCATCTTTGCCGGAGCGCTGCTCGTGGGGTGTACCGTCCCGACTTCGGGACCCGTGACGATCACGAAGGTGAATCCTTTTCATTTGAATTCGGAGACGCAGTCCGTATCGGCGGTCGATCCGATGCTGGAGTTCGAGCCACGTCATCTCCTTCACGGAGCTGTAGACATCCAGGATCACGAGGATCGCTACGGGCATTATTATACGGTCTTCTGGAAGTCGGAAAACCGCGCGCCGGCAACCGTGCGTCTCGATTATCGCCAGGGAGCGACGGAGTCGCAGATTCTCTCGAAAGAAATCGAGGTCCCGTCCCCCAAGAGAAAGAATACGACGAAGTTTCAGATTACGGGTGATGAGTACAGCTCCGGGGGAAAGGTGACCCAGTGGAAGGTGACCATTCTCGAAGGCGAGACCGTGGTTGCCGAATACAAATCGTTTCTCTGGAAAGACTGAGCGATGCGAAATCCAAATTTCATGCCCGGATTTCGAAAGCAGGGCCAACATTGCCGGGTTCACCAATAGGGATTTGATCGAAACGACTGAGACCGGGTTTTCAAAACAGTGAGTGAAGAAAGTTCCATACTCGTCGGGTGTCTAGGGTCAGTGGCCTGGGTGAGAGTCCAGGGCACCGCGAACCATGAGAACGCCAATTGTATCCGACAGTTTCTCCGCAGTCGCTTTGAGAAAGGCTGGCGAAAGTTCGTTGTGGACCTGGAGGAGTCGAAAGGAATCGACTCGACCTTTATCGGGATGCTCTACCAGCTCGCTGCCGATGTGGCCGAGGAGGATGAGGAAGATGGCCTCGTGGAAATCATCAATCCGGGCGAAAGAAATGAGCGCTCGATCCGGAAACTCGGTCTCGATGCCTTGATCCAGATCGATTCGGACGGACTTCGCTGGAAGGAAGAACGGGAGTTGGTTCGCGAAAACATGATGCAGCCCGTGTCCTGCCCGCCCGTTTCCAAGCAGGCTCATACCGAGATGGTTCTTGAGGCTCATGAAGCGCTAGCGGCAGCGAATGAAGAGAATGAGAAGCGCTTCTGTGATGTTCTGGAATTCTTGAGGCAGGACCTGGAGACTCAGAAGACGGAGAACTAGGGATCGCACCGCCGATCGGTTATGGAGCATCTCATCTACGGAGTCATCATTCTCTTGTTGCTCGGGCTTTCTTTCTGGCTCTGGAAATACGAGGATTCGGTGATTCGGCGGATCTCCCAGGAGAAGGATGAGATCGAGGTCGAGGAACGACGCATGTTCGGCTTTCTCCATGGGCTCGGAGAGAAGCTTCAGGATGACAATTCGCCGGGCCGGATGCATCGCTATATCGTAAACGGAGTGGCCGATGTCATCGGTGCCGAAGCGGGTATCCTCTATCTTCTCGATGACGATACCGAACGACTCGTCCCGGTCTTCCAGTCCAAGATGACGGCTCCGGTGATCCCAGTCCCGGCAGAGATCGATGCCATATCCGATATGTCGAATGCGACCAAGCAGTATCGCAGCTACATCCGGCTTTCTCCCTTGCCTACCCAGGGGTCCCTCCTCGGTCGCACGATGACATCGGGAGAGTGCCTCTACGTCGAAAATCTCCAAGAGGAAGACGGGTTTGGAGATTCCGAGCATGCCTTTCACGACAACCAGAGTTTTCTTGCGGCCCCTCTTGTCTACGGGCAGAAGCGAGTTGGGGTTCTCGCGATGACGCAGGGAGAAGGAAAGGGATTCACCCAGAATGATCGCGAGGTATTCAGCAGTGTCTCCGAACAGAGTTCCTTTGCGCTGGGCAGTGCCATCATCCATGCGGATGCGGCCGAGAAACGTCGGATGGAGAGAGAGTTGACTCAGGCGAGCGAAATTCAGCGGGTTCTTCTCCCTCGAAGTTCCCCTGAGCTATCCGATTACGATATCGCGGCCGATTACCGCGCCGCTCGACTCGTCAGTGGGGATTACTACGACTATCTCACGATCGATGAGGATCGTTTTGGTATCGCGATTGGGGATGTCTGCGGTAAAGGCATCGCCGCTTCGCTGATCATGGCAATGTGTCGATCCAACCTGCGAGCAAACTCGAAGGAGAATATTTCGGCTGCGTCTGTCCTGCATGCGGTGAACCAGTCGATTTTTCCCGACATCAAGCAGGACATGTTTGTGAGCCTTCTCTATCTCATCCTCGAGAGGGGTTCGAAAGAGATTACGATGGCACGGGCCGGACACGAACCGCCCCTTCTTTTCCGCCGTGCGACGGGAGAGGTCGAATCGATTGAGCCTCCGGGACTTGCAGCGGGTGTCGACAAGGGCCCGGTTTTCAAAAGGTCGGTCAAGGATCATCGTTTCACGATGGAAAGTGGAGATATTCTCCTCCTCTACACCGACGGCCTCATTGAGATGGAAAACCGCAAGGGCGACGAGTTCGGGATCGAGAAACTTTCCGATGCACTCAAACGGGGATGTGACTCCAGTTCGGAAGAACTCGTTTCAGCGATTCGGGACGAGGTGGTCGCCTTTTCCAACGGGATGTCTCAAACTGACGACATCACCTTGATTGCGATCGAGAAAAGGTGAATAGTCCCCGCCCTGTGGTCCGACGGCAGAAATGGACCCTGTCCCGTCCGGAGATCCGCAGTGAGAATGGTATTGAGCTATGAGCAGTGAAGTGAACGAAGAAACCCAGGATCAGCCGGATTCGGTGGAGGAGATCGATGAGTTGGAGTTCGTCACCGAAACTCCCGAGGAGAACGTCGAAGAGGGTTCATCCGAACCGGAGACGCCTCGTGAAGAGATCGAGAAATGGAAGGACATGGCAGCCCGCTCTCAAGCGGAGCTCGACAACTTCCGCAAGCGGATGGCCCGTGAGAAAACGGAAGCCATCGTCTACGCCAATCGCTCTTTGCTGGAGCAGTTGCTTCCCATCATCGACAACTTCGAGATGGGATTGAAAGCGGCGCAAGACTCCGAGGGAGACGCATCCATGATCCTGCAGGGAATGGCGATGGTCCGGAAGCAACTTGACGATTTCCTGACCGATCAGGGGGTCGAAGTGATCGAGTCCGACGGGGTCGAATTCGATCCGAACGTGCACGAAGCGCTGAAGCAGGAGCCGAACAATGATGTTCCGGAAGGGGTTATCCTCTACACGATGCGTCGGGGATACCGTCTCCGCGATCGTATCCTACGTGCCGCCAACGTGGTCGTGTCCTCTGGTCCAAGCGAGGAAGAGGGCGCTTCCTAAGAAATTTCAGGGAGAGATTCCGGTATGGAAAAAAGAGACTACTACGAAGTCCTGCAGGTGAGCCGGGATGCGGACGGTACGACGATCAAGAAGTCGTACCGCAAGCTTGCGATCAAATACCATCCCGATAAGAATCCGGACGATCCCGAGGCAGAGGACAAATTCAAGGAGTTGGGAGAGGCCTACGAAATCCTCACCGACGAACAGAAGCGTGCCGCCTACGATCGCTATGGGCATCGTGCGTTTGCCCAGGGAACCGGAGCCTCCGCGGGGGCTGGTGGTTTCGGGGGAGCGGATCCCTTCGACATCTTTCGCGAAGTGTTTGGCGGCGGCGGAGGTGGCGGCGGCGGTGCTGGTGGAATCTTCGATGAGATTTTCGGAGGAGGTCGTGGAGGCCGATCCGAGCGACGCAAGCGAGGTTCCGATCTCCGCTACGATCTTCAGATCACCCTGGAGGAGGCTGCTACGGGAGTCGAGAAGGAGCTCAAGATCGAGCGCCTCGTTCCCTGCGAGCCCTGCAAAGGATCGGGTGCCAAGGGGGGATCATCCGATGTTCGCACCTGCTCGATGTGCGGAGGAGTCGGACAGGTCATCACGAGTCGTGGTTTTTTCCAGGTCCAGCAAACCTGCCCGGACTGCAACGGCAGTGGCGAATCCATTTCCAACCCCTGTCCCGATTGTTCGGGCGAGGGAAGGGTCAACGGGAGCAGCCGCATCAAGGTGAAAATCCCGGCAGGGATCATGGAAGGAGGACGTCTTCGTTCTCTCGGTCATGGCGATGCGGGTCGTCAGGGAGGAGTCGCGGGCGATCTGTATGTCGTGATTCATGAGAAGGATCACGAGGTATTCGATCGAGATGATTCCGATCTCTTCTGCGAGGTGCCCCTGCCCTTTACGATGGCTGCGCTCGGTGGAGAACTCGAAGTCCCCACCCTGGGTGGGCGAGCTTCCATCAAGGTGCCTGCAGGAACCCAGACCAACACTTCCTTTCGCCTACGGGACAAAGGAATCCCGGATTTGCAGACGGGACGAAAGGGCGACCTCCTGGTCAATGTGCAGATCGAAGTTCCAGTGAAGCTGAACAAGGATCAGGAGAAGCTTCTCAACGAGTTTGCGGGCACCGTCACGGAGAAAAACCATCCCCAGGGCGAAAGCTTTTTCGAGAAAGCGAAACGCTTTTTCACTGGGTAGGGTGGCAATCGCAGTCCGAAATTGTTCAGAGTGATCTTGCCAACGCGCGGCGATTTGGCCAGTTTCGCCGCATGCGATTCCTGGTGTATCTCCTCGGGGCTTTGTCCCTGACTCTCTTCCTCTTTTCCGTTCCCTCCGCCACGGCCGCGGAGTGCGGTTGGGAGTGGTGTGCCTGCAAGGGCAACCTGGCTCGGCGTCTTCTTGAGAGTCCCTCCGGAGCCACGGGGGCGGATCCGAAGTATGCGCCGGATCGGCGGATCGACGTGGCTCATGTAAAGCTCGATCTCACTCCGGATTTCGAGACGCGGTCTTTGGAGGGGAACGTGGAACTTACCTTTGCCCCAATCGCCAAATCGTTGCGGGAGGTCCGGCTGGATGCGGTCGATCTCGATATCGACAAAGTCGAGGCAACCGTTCCGGTGGAATCGTGGCATGCGGAGAAAACCGAACTGGTCATTTTCTTTCAAGAAGCGATCAAACCGGGGAACGAGATCACGGTCTCGATCGACTATGGGGTGTTCCCCGAGCATGGCTGGTATTTCCGAACCGAGGCCATGGGATATCCTGCAGGAGACGATCATTTTTTCACCCAGGGGGAGCCCCAAAGGCATTCTCATTGGTTCCCGGGATACGACTATCCGAATGAGCGGTTTACTTCGGAAGTGATTTGCCGGGTTCCGGAAGGGATGACGGTGCTTTCGAATGGAACCCTCGTCGAGGAATCCACCACCGATGGCGTGACGACCTTCCATTGGCTGCAGGACAAGGAACACGTGAACTATCTCATCTCCGTCGTCGGAGGCCATTTCCAGCACCTCGAGGGGATGCATGGGGACTTGCCCTTGGCCTTCTACACCCCTCCGTCCTATTTTGCCGAGGCCGAGAATTCATTTCGCGATACCGCGAAGATCCTTTCTTTCTTCGAGAAGGAGATTGGCCGGACTTATCCGTGGGACAAATACTACAATGTCTGCGTCGCCGATTTTCTTGCGGGCGGCATGGAGAACACGAGTGTGACGACCCTTACGACCGGGACCCTCTTTTCTGCGGAATCCGAGAACCTCCGAAGCTCGCATCGTCTCGATGCCCACGAGGTGGCCCACCAGTGGTTTGGAAACCTCGTCACCTGCAAGGATTGGTCCCATCTCTGGCTCAATGAGGGATTCGCGACCTACTACACCCATCTCTACGAGGGCGAAAAGAATGGACACGAGGCCATGATCTATGGGCTGTATCAGGATCAACAACGTCTCCTCGCCAACGGGGACACGAAACCCATCGTCTGGCGGGGATACTCCGATCCGATGGAACAGTTCGACTATCGGGCTTATCCGAAGGGCAGCTGGGTGTTGCACATGCTTCGGAGCCAGCTTGGGGAGGAGCTGTTTCGAGAGTGCGTTCACACCTACCTCGAGCGAAACCTGAACCAGGTTGTGGTCACCTCCGACCTGGCCGAGGTCTTCGAAGACAAGACCGGGCAATCCTGGGATCGTTTCTTTGATCAGTGGGTCTATCATGGAGGAACCCCGAAGGTCAAAGTGACCTATTCCTGGGACGAAGCGCAGAAGCAGGCGAAGGTCCGTCTCGACCAAACCCAGAAGACCGGGGATCGGGTGATGCTGTTCCATCTCGATGTGCCGATCCTTTTCATCGATGAAGAGGGAAAGAGCACGCGAGTGGTTGCCAGGTTGCGTGAGAAAACCAAGGATTTCGCTTTTTCCCTGCCTTCCCAACCGAAGGTCGTTCGGATCGACCCGGATCTCAGTCTCCTCGCTGCATTCGATTTCAAACTCGCCAACGCCTTGCTCTACGCGCAGCTGGAGAATGGAGACGATATCATCGGTCGGATCCTCGCTGCCAGGCAGTTGGGCGGACGCAAGGATGTCGCGAGCCTGGATCGGCTTCAAAGTCTTCTCGAGCGTGATCCATTTTATGGCGTTCGGATCGAGGCAGCCAATTCCCTGGCCAAGGCACAGTCTCTCGAAGCGCTTGAGCGATTGATCGCGGGAAGGGGCCAGGACGATGCCCGGGTGCGGCGAGTCGTCATTCAATCGATCGCTAAATTCTATCGACCCGAGGCGTTCGAGGTGCTCGCAGCGGTGGTCGAAAACGAGACCAATCCCCTGATCGTGACCGAAGCGCTCAAGGGGCTCGGGAAGTTTCCCAACGAAGAGGTATCTCCGATCCTGACCCAGGCCCTGGCTCGGAAGAGTTACCAGCATGCCATTGCCGTTGCGGTCATCGGTGCCTTGCGTGCCCAGGGGGACCCGGGGCGGATCGATCTTCTCCGAAATCATCTCGAGGACCACGCGTCGGAGTTCCGAACCCGGGACTTCGGAAGGGCTCTCGACACCCTGGCCTTTCTCGGACGAAACGAGTCACCCGAGCAAAAGAAAATCCTTCGAGAGGAACTGGCGGGACACCTCATCGATCCCAGGCGATCCCTTCGCCCGGTTGTCATCGGTGCCCTCGCCACGTTGGAGGATCCGGTAGCGATTCCGATTCTGCAGGGAATCGTTTCCGCCGGGGACGAGGACTCCGCCGACTACCAGGCCGCGGTCAAAGCGATCGAGAATCTGAATGGAGAGAAAAAACAGGCGACGGAAGTTCGAGACTTGCGGAAAGAAGTTCTCGAACTGCAGCGCGGGTTTGCCGATCTGAAGAAGAAGCTGGAAAGCGTTGAGAAAAAGGCTGCGCCTGAAAAGTAGGTGCATTCACTCTCGGAAAGGTGTGGCAGGGACTTTCCGAGGTTGGATTCCGACATCGATGCGGGCGATGGGTTGCCTTGCTGTTGGGTCAGGAAGAGCGCGGATTCCCTACACTCCGACCAGTTTCGCTGCGAGAGCCAGGGTCTCGGGGCCAACTCCGCCCAGCATCCGCGCGAGTTCCTTGGTTCGCTTTTGTCCCTCGATCAACTCCAGGCCGGAGTTGGTCTGCTCGTTCTCGACCACCTTCGTCACGAGGAAGTGCCGATGGGCGAGGGAGGCGACCTGGGGCATGTGGGTGATTGCCACGACCTGGTGTCTTTCTCCCAGGAAGGCCATCTTCTTCCCGACCGCTCCGGCGATTTCTCCACCGACATTGGCATCGATTTCATCAAAGACCATCAACGGAATTTGATCCTGATCGGCGAGAGCACTCTTGATCGCGAGCATGACGCGCGACATTTCCCCACTGGAGGCGATGATGCGAAGCGGTTTGAGCGGTTCGCCGGGATTGGGTCCGAAGAGAAATTCGATCTCCTCGCCACCCTTGGCTCCCGGGCTCTCGAGGTCGTGGAACTCGATCTCAAAGACGGACTGATTGAAACCGAGGTCGCACAGGTGCGCGGCGATCTCTTTGGCCAATCCGGGCGCGGTCTTCTTTCGCTTTTTGGAAAGGGCGCGAGCGGCCTTGTCGACGGCGTTTCGGGTTGTATCCACCTGTTCGGTGAGTCGATCCAGCTCATCCTCCCGGCCATCGACGGAGTGAAGTCGCTCTCGAGCCTTGGATTCATAGTCGAGGACCTCCTCGACGGTCTGCCCGTATTTCCGTTTCAGGGACTCGATCTCGTCGATGCGCCGCTCGATCTGCGCGAGTTCGGCGGGATCGATCTCGAGGTCGTCTCGATATTCTCGCAGCACGCCCTCGAGTTCCTCGATCTCGACCCGGGCGGAGTCGAAGCCGGCAATGCGTTCGAGAATGGAAGGGTCGAATTTCTCCAGCTCGCGAAGACATCGTTGAGCATTGGTGAGATTAGCGCCCGCGGCACTGATCAAGTCGACCGCCTGGTTCGCGTTTTCGACGAGCCTGCTGCTGTTGAGCGACTGGCGATAGCGGGATTCGAGCTCGAGAGCTTCTTCCCGATTCAGTGCGGCAGCGGAGATTTCCTCCACCTGGAATCGGAGCAGATCGATTTCGCGATCGCTGACCTGCCGGGTGCTGTCGAATTCTTTCTTTTCATGCAACGCCTGTTGCCAGGTTCGATAGGCCTTTCGATAGGTTGAGAATTCTTTCCCGGCCAGGGCGTAGGCATCGAGCATCGAGAGTTGTCGATCCTGGGAGAGGAGGGACTGATGCTCGTGGGGGCCATGGAGATCCACGAGTAGCCCCCCGATCGATTTGAGGACGGAAAGAGTGCAGGGCGAGCAGTTTACAAACTGCTTGTTTCCATTGCCAAAGACGCGTTTGACCACGAGCGAGTTTCCCTCGCAGGGATCGAGACCGCATTCGTCGAGGAGGGCATTGACCTGGTCGAGATTCCCGGAGAGTTCGAAGATGGCTTCGACGCTGCAGTGGGATTCGCCCGTGCGGATCAGATCATGATTGGCGCGCTCGCCGAGGATCAGTTTGAGCGCGCCGACGATCATCGACTTGCCCGCACCGGTCGTTCCCGTGACTCCGACGAGTCCTGGTCCGAGTTCCCAAGTCAGATCATCAACCAGGGCGAGGTTCTTGATTTTTAAAATGGAGAGCATTACAGAGACAGGTTGGTGTTTCAGAAACTGCCATAAACTGTTCAGAAGTGCAATGTTCAAAAACGCACAAATTACATTTCTTGGGACCGGGACTTCGATCGGAGTGCCTGTGATCGGGTGTGATTGCGAGGTTTGCACTTCCCAGGATCCTAAAAATCAACGCCTTAGGTCTTCGATCTATGTGAAGACCCACGATACCGAGTTCATTGTCGATACCGGTCCGGATTTTCGCCAGCAGTGCCTGCGAGCCGGGATTCGGAACCTGGATGCAGCGCTGTTCACCCATGCTCACAGCGATCACGTCATGGGATTTGATGATCTGCGGCGATACACGGTCTGGGATGACGATGAACTGGAGATTTATGCGACAAGCGAGTGCATGAACCGCCTCGAGGGGGCCTTCCCCTACATTTTCGACGGGATGAACAAATACCGTGGTTATCTGAAGATTGCCCCGCGAATCATCGAAGGGGCTTTCGAAGTTGGAGATCTTCTCGTTCATCCACTGCCGGTGACGCATGGGAAAGTCGAGACGATCGGGTTTCTCTTCGAGAAAGCCGGGGAGCGTCTCTTCGCATACATCCCGGATGCCAAGGAGCTCAGTGAAAAGACAAAAACCCTGATCCGAGGAGTCGATCTTCTGATTCTCGATGGGTTGCAGCCCGAGTTGCACTGGACCCACCTCTCGATCGGAGAAGCTATCGATCTTGCCGAGGAGCTGCAGATCGGTCAAACCTGGCTGACCCACTTCTCCTGTCGAGCCAACTACGCCGCGTTGGAGCCGGGATTTCCGGAAGGTGTGCGGATGGCTTGGGACGAGTTGCAGCTGGAGGTGTAGTGAGTAGCATCAATTGTCGATTCAGTAGCGATTGAGCTGGGGCTTGCTGTCGTCGAAAGATTGAGAGTTTTCCGAGCGATGGATCGAAGAGGTTTTCCCTGGTATTTTTTGCGTGACCTCGCTTTTCAAAAATCATAGAATCGACCCTCATGGCTCGGTTTGCTCTCTCCACTCTCCTCCTGTTGGTATTTCTCACTTCCGCCCTTCAAGCGGAAGATATGCGCACCTGGACCGATACCCAGGGACGCGAAGTCGAAGCGAAGCTGGTCGGCTTCCAGCAGGAAATCGTTGTCTTGCAGATGAAGAACGGGCAGGAGGTTCGGTTTCCTGTGACCAAGCTGAGTGAAAAAGACCGCGGCTATGTCCGGGAAAATGCTCCGATCGATCGTCGCACCGCCGCTCGCCAGATCGACCAGATGGTGTGGGAGCGACTTAAGGAAGCGAATCTTGAGATCAAGCAGGAGCGCGCTGCCGTGCTGGCCAACAAGGCGCTCGATTCCGCTGAGCGGAACAAGCAGCTTGCTCGTCTCGCCCACATGGAGAAGATGACGCATCCGACCGCGCCGATGACGGACGAGCAGTTTCTTCGTCGAATCTATCTCGATATCGCCGGGCGGATTCCCACCTACGAAGAGGCCCGCGATTTTCTCCGGAATCCGAACAAGAACAAGCGGGCGGTCCTGATCAACCAGCTCATCCAATCGGAGGCCTTCGTCAGTCATTTCTTCAACTACTACAGTGACCTGCTCCGAATCCGGGATGGGATCAGCATGGGAGGTTTCAACAACCTGAAGTCCGGAGCCTATGTGGACTGGGTCAAGGACCAGGTTCGGAACGACCGGCCCTGGAATGAGTTCGTGACCGAGATGCTGCAGGCTCGGGGCTACCTCTGGGAGAATCCAGCGACAGGGTATCTGCTGACCGATTACGGGATGGAACTCTGCAACTTGTCGAACACCTTCACGACGTTTCTTGGTACGGAAATCACCTGTGCGCAGTGTCACGATCACCCCTTCGAGGATGTCTACCAGATGGACTTCTATCGCATGGCGGCCTTCTTCGGAAACCTGGATTTCAAGAAGACCCCAGGAAAAGAGAAGATGGCCAGCATCAACGCCGCGAAGAAGAAATTCTCGCAGCAGGCCAAGAAAGCGGAGAAGAACGCGAACGATGTGAATTCTCTCCTTGATGCCTACGCCATGTATATCGGAGATGGGGCGGAGAATCAGATTCGACTTCCTTTCGACTACCAGTATGACGATGGAGAGCCCAACGGCAAGGTCTCGCCTGCGGCATACTTCGGGGACATCATCGATCTCGAAAAATACGGCACGCCTCGCGAAGCATTCGCCGATTGGGCAACTTCGGAAAAGAATCCTCGATTCACCGTCAACGTCGTCAACCGTCTCTGGAAACACGTTTTCGGCATTGCCCAGATCGAGCCGGTCTACAACATCCCCGGGCACCTCGATGGCCAGGCACAGAACTACGAACTACTCAAGTTCCTCGAGTCGCTCATGAAAGAGGTCGACTACAGCGTGAAGGACTTTCTTACCATTCTCTACTCGACCCAGACGTATCAGCGAGAGGCGTGTCATGCTTCGCCGACCCTGGACATGATCGACAAGGGAGAATTTCACTTTCCCGCCCCGGTGCTGCGCCGGATGAGCGCGGAACAACTCTGGGATTCCTTCGTCGCGATGTCCGTGGCCAAACCTGAAGCCTCAAGCCGACAACGTCGTGTCCTCGAGCCCTACAAGGAGATCATGGCCACTGATTGGAGCAAGATCGATTTTGCCCAGGCGGAGAGACTGCGCGGGCGTTTCAACAACCTGGGGAATCCGGCCGTGATGATGACGGAATCGGGGAAAAAAGCGCAGGGGCCAGTCATGATTCGCGCTTCCGAGATGCGCCTGCCAAATGGTGTCGGTAGCTTCCTCTATGCGTTTGGACAGTCCGATAAGAAATTCATCGAGAACAGCAACACGGATGGGACGATCCCTCAGGTCATGCTCTTGCTGAACGGGAGCATGACCAACCAGATCCTCACCGCCAAATCGAGATCCGTGGTGCAGGCAGCTCAAGCCGAGGACAGTCATGACGAGGGAATCGATGTCGTTTTCCTGAGTATTCTCAGTCGCCGGCCAGCTCCCCAGGATCGTGACTATGCCGAATCCCTCGTTCGCGGGGGACAGGGCTCGGCTGCCGACTACTCCGACCTCATCTGGGCGCTTTTGAATTCGCACGAGTTCATGTTCATCCAGTAGTTTCTCAATTCCTCGTAACATTTTCCATACCACGCCGTTATACCACTTTGATTCCATGAAAAAAGAACTCCTCAGCCTCGACCCGCTTTCTCGCAGACATTTTGCCGAAAAGACCGCAGCCGCTGCGTTTGGCCTTTCACTGATGCCCAGTATGGACGAAGCCATGGCGGCGACGACCACGGCAGGAAAGGCGAAGCACGTCATCTACATCTACATGGGGGGCGGCATGACCCACCTCGATACCTTCGATCCCAAGCCGGGTGCCGAGACGCAGGGACAAACGGGCACCGTTTCCACAGGCGTGGCCGGGATCGAGCTGAGTGAATACATGCCGGATCTCGCGAAGCGGTTCAAGGACATCGCAGTGGTTCGTTCTCTGACGCAGAAGACTGGTGCTCACGGAGGTGCTTCCTACTGGATGCAGACGGGATACCAGGAGACCCCGGCGATCCGCCACCCCAACATGGGGGGCTGGGCGCAGAAAGCCCTCGGGAAAATGCACCCGCAACTTCCGGACACGATCTATGTCGGCGGAGGAGGCCCGGGATCCGGATTCCTCGGTGCGAGCTACGCGCCGCTGCCGATTGGGGATCCCAGCAAGGGACTGCCGAACTCCAAGGCTCCCGTGAAGAAACCCCGAATGGACGAGCGTCTCGCTGCTCTGGAAGGATTCAACCAGTCCTTTCTCGACAAGTATCAGACCGAAGACGTGCAGGCCTACTCCCAGTTCTACGACAATACTCTCGATTTCCTCAAAGGAAAAGACCTCGATGTCTTCGACCTCTCCAAGGAGAAGAAGGAGAAGCGGGATGCCTACGGAAACGGATTCGGCCAGGGATTGCTTCTCGCAAAGCGTCTCGTAAAGACTGGTGTTCGATTTGTCCGGGTGACCAACGGTGGTTGGGACATGCACGGCGATCTCTGGAATCGTGGTCCCGGGAAGATCAATGGATTCTCCAAGGGAATCGCCACCCTGATCGATGATCTCAAGGCCGAGGGTCTCTTCGATGAGACTCTCATTGTTCTGACTACGGAATTTGGTCGTACCCCGAAGATCAACGCCCGTGGAGGTCGTGATCACCACCCAAGATGTTTCTCCGCGATGCTCGCTGGTGGCGGTATCCAGGGAGGACAAGTCTATGGCGAAACGGACGACAAGGCGATTTCGGTGAAGGAAGACCCTGTAACTCCACAGGATTTCAGCGCCACGATCGCAACCGCACTCGGACTGCCCCTGGAGAAGCGGATCTTCGCTCCGAACGGTCGCCCGTTCTTTGTCGCCAACGGCGGTGAGCCGATCATGCCTTTCTTCTCGTAGTTCGAGAGAAACACGTCACGAATCAGTCCGAAGGGGGAAGGGAAAACCCGACCCTCTCGGTGATTCTTGCCGCTTGATCTGATTTCAGGATCCAGAGAAGAAATTCTCGAACTGCCTCATGTGGTTTTTTATCCGTGTGCAGATAGAGTTGCTTAGTGATGGGGTAATCGGAAAGGCCTTCGTTCGTTGGCGAAATCCCATTTACTGAGATCATCTTGATTCCTTCTTGGCCAAGGTATGCCAGACCGACATACCCGAGGCCGCCTGTGTTCTTGGCGACCTCTCTGTTGAGTTGTTCTCAACCGGCGAGTTTCTGAAGGTCCGGGCTGAAGTCCGAGTCTCGCATTACGAGATTTCGGAATGTGAGGTAGGAGCCCGACGAGGTGTTTCTCGAGTAGGTCGAGATGGGGAGATCTGGTCCTCCGACGTCTTTCCAGTTCTTGATTCGACCTGCGTAGATCTTCCGGACTTGTTCCAAGGAGAGATCCGTCACTGGATTTGTTTCGTGAACGATCAGAGCCAGCGGAGAAAGGGCGACCAGGTGCGAGGAGATGGGTTGCCCTCGTTTTTCTAGATGGCGGGAGTTTTCCGACGGTTTGATGCGACGGCTTGCCATGGCGATATCACAACGTTCCTCCGCGAGAGCAGTGAATCCAGTGGAAGTTCCTTCTGCAGAGACCGTAAATTCGAACTCGGGGTGAACGAGTCGATACGCCTCGATCCAATTCGGGACGAGCTTGGCGCCGAGGGTGTCAGAACCGGCGAGGCGAATAGGGGGAGTCTCTGCCTCGACGGAAGGGGACAAAAAAGCCGCCGAGCAAGATAGAAGAAGAATGAGTTTTCTCATGGAGCCAGCAAAGGGTTTTGGTTCGATCGAATCGACAGGTCTTGCCTGATTTTATTGTCACCTGACTCAGTTCAGTAGGGGGAAGTCGACGACTCAACAGGGTATAGCAGCAGGCCCAATAGGGTTGAATCCCGTCCTTTCCTGCGCTTTACTCTTCGCATGGAACTCAACCCAGGTGGACGTCCCGGCGGCGAAGTCAAATTTCTCATTGGGGCTGCCCTCGCAGCCGTCGGTGTCTGGCTCTTCTTTGACTCGGTCCGATTTACGACCGGTCACATGGGAATGATTTCCGGCGCAATTTCTCGTGGTCGCGGCGGCGGGGGGCTGATGGAGACCACCTCGATGGGGGTAGTTCTCGTCCCTCTTTTTATCGGGATCATCGTGCTCTTTTTCGATGTCAGGAAAACCTGGGGCTGGGTCCTTGTTGCCTTGGGCCTGATTATTCTTGGGGTCGAGGTGGTGAGTCGTTTTCGACCGGTCATGGCGATCAAGGGAACCCATTTGTTTCTCCTCATCATCATGATGGCTGGGGGACTTGGCCTGATGTTCCGGGGGTATGTCGAAGATCGAAAAGCTTCGGAAAAGACGAAGGCTCGAAAGACCCAGATCCCGAAGGAATGACGGAATTAGGAAGCTCGAAGTTTCCCTGACTCATGCCTCGCGGATCCCCATTCGGATTTCCGGCGCTTGAGCCGCCCCGCCACTGATGCCCTCCTACTTCACGATCTTCTCCGCGACCCTGCCGGTCTTTCTCGTCATCGGCATCGGCTTTTTCTTTCATCGCAGGGGCTGGTTGGGCGAGGATGTCGAAGTCGGGGTGATGAAGCTCGGGCTGAATCTTCTCTTTCCTTGTCTCATTCTCTCCCTCGTTCCGGGGAATCCAGCACTGGAGAAGGTCAGCTCGGCCTTCTGGGCGATCGGTCTTGGGTTCCTCCTCGTCGTCTCCGCGATCGGGATCGCCTGGGTGGTCGCCCGGATCGGGGGAATCCGGAAAGGGGAGGGTCTGCGGACTTTTTCCATCAGTGCCGGGATTCAGAATTACGGCTTTGTGGCTTTGCCCATCGTGATGGAGCTTTTCCCGGAGAATGCGGGACCGGCAGGTCTGGTTTTCGTCCACGGAATCGGGGTGGAGATCGCGATGTGGACAATCGGGCTCGCTGTGATGGCGGGTCATGCCGGGTTTCGATCGATGATCAATGGGCCTTTTGTTGCCGTCTTGTTGGCCCTGATCCTCAACTACACCGGTCTCTATCGCTTCGTTCCGGGGATCCTGGAAACGACCATGGAAATGCTGGGTCGATGTGCCATCCCCATGGCCATCTTCATGATCGGGGCGACCATCGGGCGTTATTTCAAAACCGGGATTTTCCATGATGCGTTTCGGGTCGCCTCTCTCAGCATCCTCGTCCGACTTGTTCTGGCGGCGGGAGTGATCGTCTGCGCGGCCCAGTTTCTCCCCATTTCATCCGATCTGAAACGACTGCTCGTGGTCCAGGCAGCGATGCCGGCTGCTGTCTTTCCCATCGTGTTGGCTCGATTGTTCGGGGGGCAGCCGCAGGTCGCGATCCAGGTGGTCATCGCGACCTCCTTTGTCGGGGTCATCACCGCCCCGCTGGTCATCGCCTGGGGGCTTGCGTGGGTGAATCCGTAAATTCAGGATTCGAGTCCTTGACTTTTCCCCGGAAAAAAGTTTCTTACCGACCGCGCGCCTCCCGGTGCGCCAAACCGATGGCAGGATAGCTCAGGGGTAGAGCAGAGGACTCATAAGCCTAAGGTCGGGAGTTCAAATCTCCCTCCTGCTACGGTCGGTTTGGTAAGAGGTGTTCGAGGGTCCGGTTCTCCAGGAACGAGTAAAAGGGGTTCCATCTCAGGCGCAACATCTGCTGAGACGAGACTCGAAGGACCCCTTTCTCGCCCCGCATCGAGATATTCCCCAAGTGAATGCCCGGGCTGAGCTTTGCCGCCGGTCCGCCGTAAATGGGATCAGTTTCCGGAAAGGGGAGGGCGACATGGGACAGGGAGTAGATCTCGTCGGGCCAGCTCAGCCCCAGATCGCGGCTGACCGGTTCTGATTCACGCGGAGGCCAGCTCCGAAGGAGAACGGCACGGTCGGTTTCTTCGACGTTGGTGATCACGCTCAGCGTGTAGCTTCTCTCAGGATCATCGCGCAGAGCTGGCAACTGATCGATATGGCCTTTCTGGAACAGGGTCTCGATGTTGGCTTCCCGGTTGAGGCCGAAGGCAATGAGCTCGTGTTCGTTTTCGGGGAGAAGCGCGAAGAGATCCGTGACCAGGGCCGTCGCCGAAACCGTCGCGTCGACCTCGGATTGAAAAGCCAGGACCGGGGGGAAGTCGACCAGCTTCCCTTGAGAACTGAGTTTTCGAATCTTGCCGCGATTGACGGCCGTCAGCCGGTGGGCCAGGTCACCGGCATTCACCGGGAAAGAGTTGTATTTGAAGGGATCGTATTCGAGGTGCACATCGTTCCAGGCCAGTTTCTTGAGTCCGAGGAGCCATCCGATTCGCTTCTGCCAGATCGCAAAAGCTGCCGCAGGAGTGATCCCGATTTCCGGCGAAACCAGGACGATGCGGTCGATCCGGGGGAGGTCAGTCTTTTCCAAAGAAGTCAGTGCATAGTGCACGGCAAGGGCCCCTCCATTCGAATAGCCGATGACATGCAGAGGTTTTCCTTCTCCCTGGGTCGCAAGATGTTCTACCGCCAATTCTACCGCCGCTGCCATATCCTGCCACTTTGTGCGTGCCAAACCGGAAGGAGCCGTCCCGTGTCCGGGGACCCGCAGCCCGAGGACGTGGTAGCCCTCCTCCTGGAGCCGCTTGCCGAGGGTGCGAAGGCTGTAGGGCGAATCGGAAAGGCCATGAATGAGGAGGACGGAGCCTCGAGGCCCTCCTGCTGTGGGCGACCTGGGCTCCCACTCGAAGCTACGGTTCCAATTGGTTGGCCAACGGCCGGGGTCGGAGAGACTTCCCCTATGGAACCGATTCAATACTGTTTTCTCTTCCGGTTCGATTTGATCATAGATTTTCTTTTCGAGCTGCTGGAAGAGTCGATCCTCGAGGGCGAGATAGTCTCCGAAAGTGTCGACCGGATTCCGACCTTTCAAACTGCGTGCCGTGAATTCCTCGTCGAGGTGGCTTTTGTGCCAGACGCTCAAGTCCGGTTTCTGATTGAGAAGGAGAATTCCGGCCCCCAGGGCCACGAGCAAGGTGCCGCAGCTGGAAATCGCAAGGATCTTCAACACCTTCTTCAGGATCGGGAGCCATTTGTCTTTGTTCATATGGAACTGCTTCTTGAGAAGGGGAGTTGTCCAGACCTGCCTGATTGGCCGGTAACGGAATTGTAGCAGGGAGTCTATTCTCTCAAATTTTTCCTACTGAACCACGGTTTTTGAGAAGTTGATGACGTTTTCTGATTTACTCAGCAAGTTGCCTGTATTTTTCAGAATTCCGAGAGTGATTGTTTTCTGGTCGGATGTCGCTTTTTTGAATTCCTAAAAAAATGCGGGAAAACCGGTTGCGGGGCTGTCATGACCGTCTATATTCCCCGCCCCTCGTCCAGCATCGGTGCTCGGCTGGCAATGAGGTCGCTGGTCCGAGATTCACTTCAACGTGAGGCTCGTGTACTGGTCCCCCCCACCGAGAATTTTTACTACTGACGGAAACGTTATGCCCACTACCAACCAACTCGTTCGCAAAGGAAGAAAGGACAAGGTCGTCAAGTCCAAGTCCCCAGCCCTCGATGAATGCCCGCAACGCCGGGGCGTTTGTCTCCAGGTTTATACGCGGACTCCGAAGAAGCCGAACTCCGCTCTTCGTAAGGTTGCCAAAGTGAGGCTGACCAATGGTCAGGAAGTGATCGCCTACATCGGCGGTGAAGGCCACAATCTCCAGGAGCACTCCATTGTCCTGGTTCGTGGTGGTCGAGTGAAAGATTTGCCAGGTGTTCGTTACCACGTTGTTCGTGGTGCGTTGGACACGCTGGGTGTCGACGGTCGTAAGCAGGCTCGTTCCAAATACGGAGCCAAACGACCGAAGGGGTGATGATCTGAGGTTTTCTCAGTTCATTTCTCCGGCGATACGAATGTTTTAGCAACAGACTGAAATAATCCTATGTCCCGAAGAAAGAGAGTCTATACCAAGCCCGAGCGGCGTGATGCCCGCTACGACAGCCCGCTGGTCGCGAAGCTGGTCTCCAAGGTCATGAATCAGGGCAAGCGTGCGCTTGCCGAGCGGATTGTCTACGCCGCGATTGATCGTGCCAATGAAGGAGGCGAGTCCGTCGATCCTGTGGAGGTTCTGAATCGTGCCATCGAAAACGCCAAGCCGCGTGTCGAGGTGAAAAGCCGCCGAGTCGGTGGTGCTACCTACCAGGTGCCCCTCGAAGTTTCGATTGAGCGTCAGGAGTCGCTGGCCATGCGCTGGATCGTGAATGCTGCACGCAGCAAGCGTGGCACTCCGATGCACGTGGCTCTGGCCAACGAGATCAAGGATGCGAGCACCAATCAGGGTGTCGTGATCCGGAAGCGGGATGAAACCCACAAGATGGCTCAGGCCAACCGTGCCTTTGCTCACTTCCGCTGGTAATTGATTTGTCGGCTTCCCTACAGACGGTTCTTCCCCTGACTCCGATGAGTGCTGGTCCCAATTCGCCTGATCGTGCGTTTCCGCTTGAGCGGACTCGTAACATCGGGATTGCGGCCCACATCGATGCGGGAAAGACCACGCTGACGGAGCGAATCCTGTTCTACACCGGGATGATTCACCGTATCGGTGAAGTTCATGACGGCCAGGCCACCACGGACTGGATGGAGCAGGAGCGCGCTCGGGGAATTACGATTACTTCTGCCGCGGTGACCTGTGACTGGCTCCAGGTCGAGGAGGAGGGCGTCTACAAGAGCTTCCAGACTGAGAAGCAGCGCATCAATATCATCGATACTCCGGGTCACGTCGACTTTACCGCCGAGGTGGAGCGTTCCCTGCGGGTGCTGGATGGCGCGGTGGTGGTCTTTTGCGGAGTCGCCGGAGTGCAGCCCCAGTCAGAAACGGTTTGGCGTCAGGCCAATAAATACCATGTTCCGCGGATCGTATTCGTGAACAAGATGGACCGGGTCGGTGCGAACTTCGATGCTGTCATCGAAGATGTTCGAGAGAAGCTCGGTGCAAATGCCTTTCCTATCCTGATCCCGATCGGTTCGGAAGAGGAATTGAAAGGACAGATTGATGTCATCAATCAGAAGGCGGTTATCTACTCCGATGATGACTTGCTCGGTTCGACTTATGAGGTGGCTGAGTTGACGGAGGAGCAGGCTGCTGTGGCGGCGGAAGCCCGCGAGGCTCTTATCGAAGCGCTTGCTGATGCGGATGAAGATTTTGGCCTTCTCTACCTCGATGAGGGAGAGATTTCCCAAGCGGACATCAAGGCGGCGCTTCGTCGTGCCACCATTGCGAATGCGATTGTTCCGGTTGTAGGTGGCTCTGCTTTCAAGAACAAGGGGGTTCAGTTCCTTCTCGATGCGGTCGTTGATTATCTCCCGAGTCCACTTGAGGTCGTGCCGGCCCAGGGAACCGAGATCGATGACGAGTCCGTCGTGGTCGAGGCGCCGGCGGATGACAATGGGAAGTTCTGTGCGCTGGCATTCAAGCTCTGGTCCGACAAGTATGTCGGGAAGCTCGTTTTCATTCGCGTCTACTCCGGGATGGTCTCCAAAGGGGATCAAGTCTGGAACTCTCGAACCGGACGCAAGGAGCGGATTGGTCGACTGATTCAAATTCAGTCCAACGATCACAAGGATATCGACACCTGTTATGCAGGCGATATCGCTGCGATCGTTGGACCGAAGAATGTTCGGACCGGTGATACGATTCATTCCGACAAGTTCGACATCATGCTCGAGCCACCGGCGTTTCCTGATCCAGTGATTTCGATGGCCGTCGAGCCAAAGACGACTGCGGATTCGGACAAGCTTGCGGAAGCGCTAAGCCGACTGGCCGAAGAGGATCCTACGTTCGTGGTTTCTTCGGATGAAGAGACCGGGCAGACGATTATCGCGGGAATGGGCGAATTGCACCTGGAGATTATCCAGTCCCGGCTCGAAGCGGAATACAACGTTCGGACCAATGCGGGTAAGCCCCAGATTGCGTATCGCGAAGCCATCACCAAGAGTGCTTCGGGTGAGCACAAGCTCATCAAGCAGACGGGTGGAAAGGGCCAGTATGGTCACGTTATTCTCAAGGTGGAGCCCACCAAGCGCGGAAGTGGATTTACTTTCAACAACCGGATTGTCGGCGGCGAGATTCCCAAGGAGTTTTTCAATGCTTGTGAAACTGGTATTCGTGAGTCTCTGACCAACGGAGTGATCATGGGGTATCCCGTGGTGGATCTTCATGTCGACCTTGTCGGGGGATCCAGTCACGATGTGGATTCCAACGAGCAGGCTTTCAAGATTGCGGCCATCCTCGCGATGCGTCATGCCTTTGAGGAAGCTGACTCGATTCTCCTGGAGCCGGTCATGCTGGTGAATGTGGATGTTCCAGATGAATACCAGGGAGATCTGATCGGCGACTTGAATCGACGCCGTGGAAAGATCGCCGAGATCGACTCGCGGAATGGTCTCAGCCAGATTCGCGCCGAGGTTCCTCTCGCCGAGATGTTTGGCTATGCCACGGATATGCGCAGCCTCTCCAAGGGGCGGGCGAGTTTTTCGATGGAGCCTCTCCAGTTTGAAGAAGTACCCGCTGCGATCGTGCAGCAAATGACAGAGCAGTATGTATAGGCTGCGACCTTAACCTTTTTACGTGAAACGAATCTAACCTTTACCAGGAATAACTGACATGCAGGGACAAAGCATTCGAATTCGGCTACGAGCCTATGACTCTCGACTTCTCGATAAGTCGACCGTCGATATCGTAGAGACCGCCAAAAGAACTGGAGCCCGGGTTTCTGGCCCGATTCCATTGCCGACCCGCATTGAGAAATTCAGTGTGAACCGTTCTCCTCACGTGAACAAGAAGTCTGCCGAGCAGTTCGAGATCCGGACTCACAAGCGCCTTCTCGACATCGTGGAGCCTACGGCTCGGACGGTCGATGAGTTGAAGAAGTTGAATCTCCCCGCTGGAGTCGACATCACGATCAAAATCTAGAAGAACCCTCTGGTTCATTAAACATTTCAAGCAAGGACGAGCGCAATGAGCATCGGATTGATTGGTAAGAAAGTAGGAATGACACGCGTCTTCAATGAAGATGGCGAAGCGATTGCTGTGACGGTAATCGATGTCAGCGACAACGTATTCCTGCAGAAGAAAACATCGGAGAAGGACGGCTACACGGCGGTCCAGGTCGGTTACGACGAGCAGAAAGAGTCTCGTCTGAATCGACCCGCACAGGGCCATGTCAAGGCTCAGGGCGGATCTCCGAAAAAGAAGGTTCTCGAGTTCCGTCTCGACAGTGACGACCAGCTCCCTGAAGTGGAGCATCCCGGTCTCGATCTGTTCGAGGAGGGGCAGTGGGTCGACGTTATCGGCACCTCGAAGGGAAAAGGTTTCCAGGGGGTCATGAAGCGTTACAACTTCCAGGGTCAACCGCAGTCCCACGGTCACATGATGCACCGTCGTCCTGGTGGTGTCGGGGCCGGAACGGATCCGGGCCGAATCTGGAAGAACAAGAACATGCCGGGTCGTCACGGGAACTATCGTAAGACGGTTCAGAATCTGAAGATTGTTCAGAAGCGCCCGGAGGACAACGTCATCCTCATCAGCGGAGCTGTTCCTGGGTCCAAGGGAGGATACGTGGTGATCCGTCCGGCGATCAAGCACGACGCACCGGTTCAGGATTTGAAAGCAAAAGAGGCTCCTGCCGAGGCAGACGCTTCCAACGAGTCGGAGTCCTAAGTCATTCACGGAAATTTTACTGACGAAGAGAAAGAAATCTCATGGCTGCAAAAACTTTAGATATAGCGGGTGCAAAGAGCGCCAAGATCGGGGTCATCGAAGACGATGCGCGTGGTCGCCAGGCGGTCCACGATGTGGTTGTCGCGATGCATGCGAATCGACGCACGGGCTCCGCGAATACCAAGACTCGTGGAGAAGTCGCGGCGACCGGTAAGAAGCCGTTTCGCCAGAAGGGAACGGGACGTGCTCGTCAGGGCGGAAACGCTCCTAATATTCACCGCGGTGGTGGTGTCGCTTTCGGCCCACGTCCTCGAGACTACTCGAAGAAGGTGAATCGTGCCACGAAGAGGCTTGCCTTTGCGAAGGCTCTCTCCGAGCGGATCGCTGGTGGAGATGTTCTCACCACCGATGGGTTTGAGATTTCCGACGGGAAGACCAAGTCGTTCGTTTCCGAAGTCGCTTCCCTCGCAGGAGATGTCAAGCGCACCCTTGTTATCGGAAAAGACTTCTCCGAGGAGACAAAGCGGGCCGGGCGCAATGTCCAGTCCATCCTCCTGATGTCGGCTCACGAAGTGAATACCGAGCAGCTTCTGCACTACACGAAAATCGTGGTTGCCGAAGACGCTCTCGAAATCCTTGCGGCTCGTACCGCGTAACTCCGACCTGACTGCATTACGAAATGAAAGATATTTTTCAGATCATTGACACCGTTCAGCTCAGTGAGAAGGCGACCCTCCTCACCGAGACGAACAACGAGTATGTTTTCAAGGTCGATCCCCGAGCCAACAAGCTCGAGATCAAGGAGGCCGTTGAGAAGTTGTTTGGCAAGAAGGTGGCTGCGGTTCGCACCGCAAACTACCAGGGAAAGAAAAAGCGTGAGCGTCGCGCCGACTTCGGTCGCACGAAGCGCTGGAAGAAGGCATTTGTTCGTCTCGAGGACGGCGAAACCCTCGAATTTGTTTAATCTAGAATTTTTTTGGAATCATGGGCCTGAAATCATACAGACCAATCACTCCGTCGAACCGGTACAAACTGCATCCGGATTTCGAGGAAATCACCAAAGACACCCCGGAGAAGAAGCTCTGTCGTCCGCTGAAAAAGTCGGGTGGCCGGAACAACCGTGGTCGCATCACTTGTCGTCACCGTGGCGGAGGTCACAAGCGCAAGTATCGTCTCATCGACTTCAAGCGGAATCGTCGCGACGAAGCTGCGAAGGTTGTCGCAATCGAGTATGATCCGAACCGCACGGCACGGATTGCTCTGATCGAATATTCCGACGGACAGCGTTCCTACATTCTTGCACCCAAGGGGCTGGAAGTGGGGGCTCAGGTTTCTGCCGGAGCCAAGGCGGCGATCAAGCCAGGTTGTGCTCTTCCTCTTTCTGAAATCCCGACGGGAACTACGATCCACAATGTGGAACTCGTTCCTGGGAAGGGTGGGCAAATTGCACGAAGTGCCGGCCAGTCCTGCATGCTCTCCAACCGTGAAGGCAATTACGCTCTCGTGAAGCTTCCGTCTGGTGAGATCCGCAAGATCCACACGCGGTGCTATGCGACCATCGGGATTGTTGGCAACTCCGAGCACGAGCAGGTCGTCAGCGCAAAAGCGGGTCGGACTCGTTGGATGGGAATCCGTCCTACCGTCCGCGGTATGTGTATGAACCCGGTCGATCACCCCAACGGTGGTGGTGAGGGCAAGTCGAAGTCCGGTGGTGGACGTCAGCACCTCAAGAGCCCCTGGGGACATGTCAAAGGTCAGCGCACTCGTCAGAAGTACAAGGGCAGCGACGCATTTATCGTCGAGCGCCGGAAGAGCAAGAAGCGTCGTCGCTAATCGGGCCTCGTGTAGAGAATATTTTATCAGATACTAGATATGGGACGTTCACTCAAAAAAGGACCCTTCATTGATCAGAAGTTGCTGATCAAGATCGACAACATGAATGAGTCGGGGCAGAAGCGCCCGATCAAGACATGGTCTCGTCGATCCATGATTACTCCCGACTTCGTTGGGCACACCTTTCTCGTTCACAATGGGAAAGAGTTCACCTCCGTTTTCGTGACAGAGAACATGGTCGGGCACAAGCTCGGCGAATTCTCTCCTACTCGGAAGTTCGGCGGTCACAGTGGCCACAACCCCAAGATCAAAGCCTAATCTTTTCTCTCTCGAACTCATGAGCTGTCACCTTCCAGTCTTCTCTGTTCTCCTTGTCGCGATCGCGACATGGACAGCTGGGTTGTCGGGTGGGGTTGCTCAGGATTCGATCCAGGAGAGGGAGTTGAAAGCTGCCTTGGCGATGTCCCAGGCAGAGACCCAGAAGTTGCGAGAAGACCTCGTTCGCAGCGAGGCGCAACGAAAAGCTCTCGTCGATAAACTCGCCTCGGCTGTCAAGGTCAGCGAGGAGCAGCTCGCAGGGGCACGAGAGACTGAGCTCAAGCTGCAGGCTTTCGGGGTCGACCTCTTCACCCAGGATGAGAACAGCCTTCAGCAGCGTCTGCTCAAGGCGGTTCGCGATCTCGACATCGCCGAGCAGGAGTTGGAGCGTCGTAGCTCCGTGATTCGCGAGCTCAGCGAGTCGTATCTTCAATTTGTCGCCTCGACCCCATCTCTCGATGAGTCGAAGAAGGCAAAGGCCATGGCAGCCATCGACAAGGCTGCCGATGCCTTGGTTCCGCTCTCGGAGAAAGAGGGCGATGCCCCGATGCTCGGTGACTTGCAGCCTTCGGAAATTGTCAGTCTCGATCCGGAGATCGGGCTCATCATTATCGACGCAGGAAAAAACAGCGGACTTCGTGTCGGAACTCCTATCGCGGTTCTCCAAAAGGACCAGCCGATCTACTCGGCAATGGTCGTTGATGTTCGAGATTCCATTTCCGGTGCCGTTCTTCAGGACCGCCTTTCCTCCGCACTTGAAGTCGCTGTTGGCGACCAGGTTCAACTTCTTCCCAACCAACCCACTTTGTAAGTTTACCCACTGTTACTATCATGGATGTGAAATCTACCTACAAGTTCGCCCGGATTTCGGCCCGTAAGGCCAGAGATGTCGCGAGAGAGATTCAGGGGCTTCCAGTATCTGATGCGCTGGATATTCTGAACTTCACTCCTCGTAAGGGAGCTGATCTCTTTTCCAAGACGATGAAGGCCGCTCTTGCCGATGCGGAGAACAACTTTGAATTGCCACTCGATGGCCTCTACGTGAAGAGCGCCGTTGTTGGAGAGGGTCCCACCTTCAAACGATTCAAGGCACGTGCTCGCGGATCTGCGTCTTCGATTCGCAAGCGCACCAGTCATCTAACGGTCATTCTCAGCGATGACGAGATTGCCGAAAAGGACACCAAGGCGAATGTCTCGGCGAAGAGTTCCAGCAAGGCATCCAAGTCCAAGGCCTCCGAGTCGAAGGCCAAGCCTGAGAAGGAAGAGAAGGCAGCGCCAAAAACTGACTCCGACGACAAGGGCAGGGTTGACGAAGCCCTTGGAATGGTTTATGACTCCGCCCCCTCCGAAGTTGACGATCTCAAGGAAATCAGCGGTGTAGGTCCCGAGTTGGAGGAGAAGCTCCATTCCATTGGAATCTATAAATTTGAGCAGATCGCTGCATGGACGGAAAAGAACGTCAGCGAGTTTGGCGATCTTCTTTCGTTTAAAGGAAGGATTGAGCGCGATGGTTGGATCGAGAAAGCCAAGGCGCTCCACGAAGAGAAATACGGCAAGTAATACTATCAGCTAAATAATTTCAGATATGGGACAGAAAGTACATCCGATCGGGTTCCGGCTTGCCGTCAATAAAGACTGGCAGTCGAAGTGGTATGCACCCGAGGGCGAATATGCCGACCAGCTTCATGCCGATCTTGCGATCCGCCGTTACCTTGACCGTCGTCTTCAGAAAGGCGCCGTCTCCAAGGTGGTAATCGAGCGCGCCTGGAACAGTGTTCGCGTCACCCTTCACACTTCTCGTCCCGGTCTCATCATCGGTAAGCGAGGAGCCGAGATCGAGACGATGACCAATGATCTCTCCAAGATGTGCGGAGATTCCCAGGTCAAGATTGATATCTTCGAAATTCGCCAGCCGGAGCTCGATGCTTCCTGGGTGGCAGCGCAGGTCGCGACCCAGCTGGAGCGACGAGTTTCCTTCCGCCGAGCTATGAAGCGTGCCGTTCAAACGGCTATCGACTTCGGAGCGGATGGAATCCGGATCCGTGCCGCCGGTCGTCTCGGTGGAGCAGACATTGCTCGTGCCGAGCAGTATCGCGAGGGCAAGGTTCCTCTCCAGACTCTTCGTGTTCCCATCGATTACGGTTTCGCCGAGGCGGAAACCGTCTGGGGAATCATCGGAGTCAAGGTATGGGTCAACAAGAAGGAAGACACCGGCGAAGGAAACAAGAAGCAGGGCGGAGCCGGACAGCGTCGCGGAGGTCGCCCACCTCGTCGTGATGGCGGTGGCGGTCGTCCCGGGGGCGGTGGAGGTCCACGTAACTGATTTTAGAAACTGAGTTTAACACGTAGAGAAGGGAATTTGTTATGCCTTTGATGCCGAAAAGAGTGAAGTTCCGCAAGACTCACCGCGGAAGCCGAGCTGGGAATGCCCAGCGTGGAACGAAAGTGAGCTTTGGGGAATACGGCCTTCAGTGCCTGGGACGTGACTGGATCACGAATCGCCAGATCGAAGCCTGCCGTATCTCGATCAACCGTTACCTCAAGCGTAAAGGAAAAGTCTGGATTCGGATTTTTCCTCACAAGCCGGTCACAGCCCGACCCCCTGAAACCCGGATGGGTAAAGGTAAAGGTCCTGTCGAGCATTGGGTAGCTGTGGTTCGCCCCGGAACCATGATGTTTGAGATCGCCGGTGTGTCCGAATCTCAAGCAAAAGAGGCTCTTCGTCTCGCCTCCAACAAGCTAGGTGTCCGTTGCCGGTTTGTTCGTCGTGAAGATCAGTGAACCCTGGAAAATTTAGCGAGGATATTATCATGGCAAAGAATACGAAAGAATTGCGTGAAAACAGCGTGGATGAGTTGGCGACCCAGCGTCGTGAGCTGAAAGAAGAAGCGCTGAACCTGCGAGTTCAAAAAGAGAGCGGCCAGCTCGAGAACCCAGCTCGCCTCCGTGAGCTCCGTCGCGAGGTGGCTCGCATCGAGACCCTCCTTTCGGAGAAGCGGCATGCGGCTGCTCAGTCCGAGTAATTTTATCCTTCGACCAGTTTTTACCAATGAGTGAATCTACCAGTGAAAATTCTCCGGGCCTTCAGAAGACTCGAGTGGGTGTTGTGACATCCGATGGAATGGAAAAGACCATCGTCGTCGAGGTGATGCGTCGCGTCCCTCACCCTCGCTTCAAGAAGATCGTGAAAAGAACCTCCAAGTTCTTTGCACACGACGAGAAGGAGGAAGCCAAGGTTGGCGATCGCGTTCTCATCGAAGAGACCAAGCCTCGCAGCAAGAGAAAGTGCTGGGAGCTCAAGGAGGTTCTCTCTCACTGATTTGAATCCCTATTTTTCGAGATTTGCCCTTATGGCAATCTCGACTCAAACCCCATTTAACGAGAAGAAAGTAAAGTCATGATCCAGATGGAATCCAAAGTGCAGGTGGCTGATAACACCGGCGCACGCGTGGCGAAAATGATCGGTGTTCTGGGCAAGCGTTCGCGCTCGGCCGGCGTCGGAGATGTGATCACGGCACACATTCGTGAGTCGATCCCGACAGCGAATGTCAAGAAGGGTGAAGTCGTGCGTGCCGTTGTGGTCCGCACCGCAGCACCGATTCGTCGCAGCGACGGTTCGATCCTTCGCTTCGACAACAATGCGATCGTGATTATCGACAAGGATAAGAATCCTCGCGGTACCCGTATTTTTGGTCCCGTAGCTCGAGAGCTTCGCGATCAGAATTTCATGAAGATCGTCTCTCTTGCACCTGAGGTGCTCTAGTCGGCAGATAGAAAGAATTAGTTAGGATTGAATCATGGCCAAGCGAGTGAAAACACACGTGAAAAAGAACGACGAAGTCGTCGTGATCTCCGGAAACCACAAGGGAGAGACAGGAAAGGTTCTCCAGGTGTTTCCTGAGAAGGGGCACGTCCTTGTCGAGGGTGTCCGAATGATCAAGAAACATGCCCGTCGCACACAGGAGCGCCCTGATGGCGGGATCATTGAGAAAGAGGGACCGATTCACATCTCGAATGTGAAACTCGTTTCTTCCTAAGCGAAATTTAAAGAAAGAATCAGGAAATGGATCCAGCACTTAAGAGTATCTACAAAGAGAAGGTCGTCAGCGGCCTTCAGGAGAAGTTCGGATATGGGAATGTTCACCAGATCCCTACGATCGAGAAGGTTGTTCTGAACTGCGGATTTGGACGTGAAGATGATCGTAAGGCAGCTGCCGAGAACGTCATCGAGGACCTTGGTAAGATTACCGGTCAGCGTGCTGTCCCCACCCGCGCCAAGAACGCGATTTCGAACTTCAAGCTTCGCGAAGAAGATATCATTGGTGCCCGCGTCACCCTTCGTGGTCGCCAGATGTGGGAGTTCCTGGATCGTTTCATCAACGTCGCATCTCCTACGATTCGTGACTTTCGGGGCCTTTCTCCAAAGTCCTTTGATGGCCGTGGGAACTACACCGTGGGGATCAATGATCATACCATCTTCCCTGAGATCGAGCTCGACAAAGTCAATCGGTCCATCGGTTTCGACCTTACTATCGTGACGACCGCCGAGACGAATGATGAAGCGCGCGAGTTGCTAACATTGCTTGGAATCCCTTTCCGTAAGCCTGCCGGAGCTGCAGCATAACTTTTTATCACCTATTTAACTCAAGGAATTATGGCCGTTGTCAGCGATCCAATCTCGGACTTCCTCACTCGTTTCAAGAATGCCACGATGGCACAGAAAGAGGATTTCAGTGCCCCCTATTCTCGGATGAAGGAGGATATTGCCCGTATTCTCAAGGAAGAGGGTTACCTCTGGTCCTACGAAAAAGTCGGTGAAGGTCCCCATGCGGAGATCAAAGCGAAGCCTCGCTACTCCGGTCAGACCCCTGCACTCAAGGATTTGAAGCGGGTCAGTCGGCCTGGACTTCGGCAATTTGTCGGGAGTGACGAAATTCCCAAGGTCCTTGGAGGAATGGGGATTGCGATTGTTTCCACCTCAAAGGGTGTGATGGCAGGGCACTCTGCCCGAAAGCAAAATATCGGAGGAGAACTCCTCGCTCTTGTCTGGTAACGGACGAATCTTTTACCTGGTAACCAAAGAAGAACCATGTCGCGGATAGGAAAGAAGCAAATCGATCTGCCTGAAAAGGTGGAGATCAAAGTCGGGGATCAATCCGACCTGATCGTGGAAGGACCGAAAGGGAAGCTCGAGTGGAGTCTCCCTGCTGGTCTTGGTCTCGAGCAGGAAGATGGCTCGGTTACGGTCACGAGAGACTCCGAGGAGAGAGAGGTCCGAGCTATGCATGGAACCGCACGCAGCTTGATCGCCAACATGGTCGAAGGTGTGTCCAGCGGATTCGTGAAGGAGCTTGAGATCCAGGGGGTTGGTTTCCGTGCCTCGATCAAAGGGAAGGATCTGGATTTGAACCTTGGGTTTTCTCATCCGGTTCTCCACCCGATCCCGGACGAACTGACCGTGACGGTCGAAGAGAATACCAAGATCAAGGTGGAAGGAATCGACAAGCAACTCGTCGGGCAGTTCGCTGCTGACGTGCGTTCCTACTATCCGCCTGAGCCCTACAAGGGCAAAGGAGTCCGTTACAAGGACGAGTATGTCAGACGCAAGCAGGGTAAGAGCGTCAAGTAATCCTGAAAACCTTTTCTGAGGACTAGAAATGAGCCTATATATACGTAAACAAGCACGCTCGAAAGTGCGTCGCCGAATTCGGAAAAAGATCGCGGGCACCGCTGAGCGTCCTCGTCTTGCCGTTCACTTTTCGAATCAGAATGTGTATGCACAACTGATCGATGACGAGGCAGGAAAGACTCTTGCTGCGGCATCTACGCTCGACAAGGGCGTTTCCAAAAAAGGAGCCAATGTGGAATCTGCTTCTGCTGTGGGCGAGACGATTGCAAGCCGAGCGAAGGATGCGAAGATCGAGTCCGTTGTTTTCGATCGAGGTGGATTCCAGTTCCACGGGAAGGTGAAGGCACTTGCGGACGCCGCTCGCGAAGCTGGCCTGAAATTCTAAATTTACTATCTGAATGAGTGACGAAACTGCAAAGGAAGAATCTCCGGAAGAAGAGGTAGCCCCAGAGGCCGCAGCTCCGGAAGAAGCGAAAGCCAGTGAAGAGGCTGCGGCCCCTGCTGCTGAGGAAGCGCCGGCCGAAGAGGCACCTGCCGAAGAGGCAGCGTCTCCTGCGGAGACCGCTCCCGAGGCGACCGAGTCGGAGGCCCCTGCTCCCGAGCCCGAGGAGAAGTCCGAGAAGCTGAAGAAAGCTGAGGAAATCCTCCGGCAGTCCGCACCTGCTTCCGAACGGGAAGAGGTTGAGAACACCTTTGAGAAAGTCGTTCACATCAATCGTTGTGCCAAGGTCGTCAAAGGAGGTCGTCGCTTCTCTTTCAGTGCGCTCGTCGTCACTGGAGATCGCGAAGGCAAGGTTGGCTTTGGATTCGGGAAAGCCCAGGAGGTTTCGGAGTGTATCAAGAAAGCGTCCGAGTCTTCCAAGCGCCAGATGGTTCCCGTCAACATTACCGAGAACACGATCCCTCACCCAGTAGTGGGTGAGCACGGAGGTGGACGGGTTCTGCTGCGTCCTGCTTCTCCCGGAACCGGGCTCATCGCTGGTGGTGGAGTTCGCGCGGTTGTCGAGGCAGCCGGTATCAAGGATGTTCTTGCCAAGTCACTCGGTTCGAACAATCAGGCCAACGTGGTGAAGGCCACTCTTAATGCGCTGGAGCAATTGCGAACCAAGGAGGAAATCTATTCCCTCCGTGGAAAGCGTGTTGCCGACAAGAAGGCACTTTAATTCTACTTTTTATCCAAGAGGACAGCTCTCATGAAATTGAACGAACTCAAACCAACACCCGGGTCCCGCCACCGTCGTCGTCGCGTCGGTCGTGGAGAAAGCTCCGGTCTCGGCAAAACTTGTGGCAAAGGTCACAAGGGCCAGAAGTCTCGTTCTGGTGCATCCATTCGTCCGGGATTCGAGGGTGGTCAGATGCCCCTGATGCGTCGCCTCCCCAAGAAGGGATTCAACAATGCCCAGTTCAAGACGAACTACGCGATCGTGAACGTGCAGGATCTCGAAGCGAAGTTTTCGGACGGAGATGAGGTGAATGAAGAAACGCTTCGCGCTTGTGGACTCGTCAAGGGAGTCTGCGACGGCGTCAAGATTCTCGCCAATGGCGAAGTCACCAAGAAACTGACCGTTTCCGTCGATAAGGTTTCTGCAGCCGCCCGAGAAAAGATTGAAAAAGCAGGTGGCTCGATCGCCGAGTCCTAAGCTTGATTGAAGAACACGGAATGAAATTCAACCCTGTTAGGTAGAAGGCCTAACCCCGTTGAATTTCTTCTCCGTGTTTTTCCACGTTCCAGTTTTCAAGACACCCCTTCCATGATTTCTGCTTTCGCCAATACCTTCAAGATTCCCGAGCTTCGTTCTCGGATTCTGTTCACCCTGCTGGTCGTCGTCATCGTGCGACTCGGCGCTGTCGTGACTCTTCCGGGAGTCGATGCCAATGTGCTTCAAGATTGGTATGGCCAGGTGCAGGAGCAGTCCAATGACAGCCGAGGACTCTCTGCGGTGCTCGCGTTGGTGAACGTTTTCAGTGGAGGGGGACTCCAGAACTCTGCGCTCTTTGCGCTCGGGATCATGCCCTACATCAGTGCGTCGATCATGACGCAACTGCTGACAGCTGTCGTACCTTCTTTGGGCAAGCTTTCTCGTGAGGACGGGGGGCGTCAGAAAATCAGTCTCTACACGAGGTTGTTGACGATCGTGCTGTGTCTCTTTCAGGGCTGGATGCTGGCGAAATCGCTGGTGACTCCCGAGGCGAATCCGTTTTTACGAGATATCGCGACTTCGTCGACGAGGGAACTCGTTCCGAATGGAGGCCTCAGTTTCATTATTACCACGGTCATCATCATCACCGCGGGGACGATGTTCCTGATGTGGCTTGGTGACCAGGTTACGGAGCGAGGTATTGGAAACGGTGTCTCCATCATCATTACCGTCAACATCATCTACGCTCTGCCTGGTGCGCTTTTCCAGGTCTACAACACCTACGTGGCTTCGGCCGGTGACAATCCTTTGCGATCTTTCCAACTGGTGGCGCTTCTCGCGTTCCTCTTCTTCGTTGTGGCGGCAGTCATTGCGATCACCCAGGCTCAGCGCCGGGTCCCGATCAACTACGCGAAACAAGTTCGGGGTGGAAAGATGTTCGGTGGGCAGTCGCAGCACATGCCCCTCAAGGTGAACTATGCGGGGGTCATGCCGATCATTTTTGCCCAGGCAATCCTCATGTTTCCTTCCCAGATCATCGGTTGGGCGTTTCCTGACAAGCTCTGGGCTCGTGAGCTCTCGATCGCTCTCGGTGGTGGCGGCAGCGGCCTGCTTTTCTACGGTCTCACCGGTCTGATGATCTTTTTCTTCAGTTATTTCTGGGTGGCGACGATGTTCCAGCCCAACCAGATCGCTGACGATCTGAAGAAGAACGGGGGCTACATCCCTGGAGTTCGTCCCGGCAAAGCGACGGCAGAATTCCTCGACCGGACGATGAGCCGTCTCACCTTTGCGGGTGCGATCTTCCTCACCATCATCGCGATCCTTCCGCCGATTTTATCGGCCCTGATGGGAGTTCCGCCGCTTGCTGCCCAGTTCTTTGGTGGCACCGGTCTCCTCATTATGGTCGGGGTTCTCCTGGATGTGATGCGACAGGTGGAGACTCACCTGATCCAGCGTCACTATGACGGGTTTCTTCGCAAAGGGCGGATCCGTGGTCGCTTCGATCGACCCGGTGGAAAAGGTGCGGCTGCCAACAACAGCCAGATCATCTGGCTTCTCGTGCTTGCAGCAGTTCTCCTGATTGGTGGATTGGTCTATTTCCAGATCGCTGCGAACAAGTAAAGACTCGGGGGAAGCGGATGGCGAAGCGCAAGTCCAGAATCCAGCTCCGAACGGGAGCAGAAGTTGATGGACTTCGCGAAGCCGGATCACTCGCTGCGGATGTTCTCCGCCAATGCTCCGAGAGAGTCAGTCCGGGAGTGACGACGGGCGAGGTCGATCAGCTCGGTGCCGATTTGATTCGTGACCTTGGCTGCAAGAGTGCCTTTCTCGGATACAAGGGGTTTCCCGGAAACATCTGTATCTCCGTGAACGAGGAGGTCGTTCACGGGATCGGTGGGGCAAGAAAGCTGGACGAGGGAGACATCGTCAAAATCGATGTCGGAATCATCACTCCTGCAGGCTGGATCGGAGACAACGCAAAAACCGTTGCCGTTGGCAATGTCAGTGAGGAAGCGGAAAACCTGATGGCCGCTACGGAAGAATCTCTCTATGCCGCCATTCGGCAGGCAACGGACGGGAATCTGCTCTCCAATCTCTGTGCTTCGGTGGAAGAATCGGTCCAGGGGGAAGGATACACGGTGGTGAAGCAGTTTGTCGGTCACGGGGTCGGACGCCAGCTTCACGAGGAACCCCAGGTACCGAACTACTGGGATGCCGACGAGATGCGTCAGCGGCGATTCAAGAATCCCCGTCTTCAACCCGGGATGGTGCTCGCGATCGAACCCATGGTGAATGCAGGGACCGATGGAGTCTTGATTCTCGACGATGATTGGACCGTGATCACTTCGGATCGCAAACTTTCCGCTCATTTTGAGCATACGGTTCTTGTCACGGAGGGAGAACCTGAAATTTTGACCCCGCGAGAGAGAACTTTTGCGCCAGTCGAGGGAGTGAGCTGATTCTCACTCTCTTCGGAAACTTTTTATAAAACCCACTAAAAATCGAGCCAAACCCGTAAACAGCAGTTGCGAATCGCCTATTCTGTGATACTCATTCCGTCCTCGCGCAAAATCGGCGCTGAGGGTCTCCGGTCGAGGGTCAAACACTGGCTCGATTTACCCGATAGACAAGACCAGACAACCCGATTGTCCCCATGAAAGTAAAGCCATCTGTTAAACGACTCTGCAGTGACTGCCGCGTGATCAAGCGTCAGGGAGTTCTCCGTGTGATCTGCAAGAATCCACGCCACAAGCAGCGTCAGGGCTAATCTTCATTTTTTACCAGAAACGACATGGCACGCTTACTTGGAGTAGAAATCCCGAATGATAAGAGAATCGAAGCTTCTCTTCCCTACATTTATGGAATCGGCCGAAAGACATCGGTGAAGATTCTCGAAGAGGCGGGAGTGGATCCCAATATTCGCACGGGAGAGCTTTCCGACGAGCAGTTGGGCCGGATCGCAGGAGCGATCACCAACGGCAAGCTCATGATCGAGGGTGATCTTCGTCGTGAGATTCAAGGGAACTTGAAGCGTCTTACGTCCATTAATTCTTATCGTGGGTATCGCCATCGCCGTGGTCTTCCGGTTCGTGGTCAACGTACGTCCACCAATGCCCGAACCCGCAAAGGGAAGCGCAAGACCGTAGGAGTCGTAAGGAAGTAATTTTAGAAGCGAAGAAAGATGGCTGACGAAGAAAAATCTGAGGATGTAGTGGAGGAGTCCGCAGCGGCGGAAGAGACTCCGGTAACACCGGAAGCTCCTGCGGAAGAGGCTCCTGCTGCTGAGGCTAGCGAGGAAACGGCTGCTCCTGCAGAGGGTGCCGAGGCTCCAAAAGAGGAGAAGAAGGAGAAGCCCCGCACAGCGGAGGATATCTTCCTGGAGCTCGAGGAGGCCGAAGGCGCTGAGAAGCCCAAGGTTCTCAAGGCAAAGGGAAGCAAGAACATCCACTCAGGTGTCGTCCACGTAGCTGCTACTTTCAACAACACCATCGTTACGGTCAGTGATCCCAGCGGGAACGTGATCGGCTGGTCCAGCTCGGGCAAGATGGGATTCCGAGGTTCACGTAAGAGCACGGCGTATGCTGCTCAATTGGTCTCGCAGGATGCTTGCCGTCAGGCCATGGCTCATGGACTCAAGCAGGCCGAAGTTCGCGTCAAAGGTCCAGGTGCCGGTCGCGAGTCGGCGGTGCGTGCCGTCCAGGGACTTGGAATTGATGTCGTCAAGATCAAGGACGTCACTCCAGTTCCTCACAACGGATGCCGTCCCAAGAAGGCACGTCGCGTCTAATTCAGCTATTTACTTTCGAGACTCATGGCAAGACACACAGGTCCTACCGACAAAATCAGCCGCCGCTATGGCGTCGCCCTTTTTGGCCCCTCCAAAGCACTGGAGCGTCGCCCTTATCCTCCGGGACAACACGGGGCTCGCGGAGCTCGGCGCAAGCACAGTGATTACTCCATCGCGCTTGCGGAGAAGCAGAAGCTTCGTCTCCAGTATGGCATCATGGAGAAGCAGTTCCGTCGCTACTTTGCAGAAGCGCAGCGTCGCCGTGGAATTACCGGAGACATCCTCGTACAGCTTCTGGAGGCCCGTCTTGACAATGTTTGCTATCGCCTCGGTTTGGGCAATACCCGTCGTGCGGCTCGTCAGTTCGTGGGCCATGGACACGTCAAGGTGAACGGAGTTCGCGTGAATATCCCGTCCTACAACGTTCGTCCTGGCGATAAGATCACCGTGCACGAAGGAAGCCGCTCCCAGCAGCTCGCTATGCGGGCTACGGAGCTCACTTCGGCTCGTCCGGTTTTGGACTGGTTGACTTTCGATAAGGATTCTCTTTCCGGAACGATGGATCGACTTCCCGATGCGAGTGAGATCGATACCATGGTGAATGTCCAGCTCGTGGTGGAGCTTTACTCTCGATAGTTGGCTTCATCCCATAGTTTTCGCCTTGTGCGTATTGAAATGTGACTTCTGACGGGAAACTGTCGGACGTCACATTTTTGTTTCTACAATCTCCCATTTTTTCGGTTTCGTGACGGGGTGCTATCCCGTACAATCCCGCTCCAGATTTATATCCCCCGAAACGGGGAAAACCTCCCTATCTATATGAAAAATACGTTTTCCTTTCCGGCGATCCTGATCGCGTGTCTCTCCTGCCTCACTTCCAGTGCCATGTCCCAGACCGTAGAGGAACAGGCACGTGAGCTGATGGAGAAATACAAGGGTGCCCTGGTGGTGGTGACCGTCAAAGGTTCCCTTCAAGCCAAGACATCCGGCGATCCTCTTCCGCCGAACGACCAGCAACGCAGGACCCTGGGAGTGACGATTGGTGACGATGGGCTCATCGTGGTTTCGAACTCTGCAATCGATGCCAGTGTCGGACTCGAAGGGCAGCAGGCACAGCTCGATGAGAAGATCGTCCGAATCGAATCTGCAAAGACCGAGTTTTCGGATGTTGAGATCAGTTATGGGGATTCTTCTCTCATCAATGGCAAGGTGGTTCGCCAGGACCCGGAGGCCGACATTGCCTTCATCATGCCGGACCCGTCCGAAGCCAAGGCACTGAACAAAACCTTCGACAAGGTTGACCTCTCACAGTTTGCAGCGACCGCGGATGTCGCTGACCGGGTGGTTGGATTGTCCCGTGCTTCTGCGGTGTATGGATACATGCCGACTCTGGTGATGGGGCGTATCACGGGTGTTTTCAAAGGCGACCGGACCTTTTTTGTCACGGAAGCCGGATCCGCCCAGGGGATCCCTGTTTTCACAATCGAAGGAAAGCCCCTTGGAATCACGGTGGTGCGAATCGTCGATGGAAAACCGACCGGGATCCTCGGGACTCTGTCTGCGGGATCCATCCAGGTGATGGCAAACCTGGCGCGTGAAGCGGCAAGGTAGAATCCACTTTCGCTCTCATGTCTGCTTACGCGCGGCTGGTTGAGAAGGCGGCTGAAGTGCAGCTGGTAGCGGATTCTCAGGCTCTTCTCGGTTGGGATCAGGAAGTCCTGCTACCCAAGGGGGGAGTCTCCTACCGTGCCCGGCAGATGGCGTGGTTCAGTGGCTGGGTGCATGAACAAACGACTTCGGCTCAGTGGGGAGATTGGATTGCGGAGGCCGAGAGTGAGATCGTCTCTCCAAGTGTGGAAGAGTCGGCGAATCTTCGGGAGTGGCGATACCAGTTCGAGCGGTCCACCAAGCTCTCAAAAGAATGGGTCGAAGAGTTTGCTACTGCCCAGGTAGAAGCCAAAGCAATCTGGGCCGAAGCAAGAAAGCAATCTGACTTCGATCGATTTGCTCCCTCGCTGCGACGTCTGGTCGATTTGTGCAAGGAGGAAGCGGAACAGTATGGGTACGAGGACGTCAATTACGATGCGCTCATCCAGAAATTCGAGCGAGGAAGCTCGACCCGAAGACTGACGGAAGTGCTGGGAGGTTTGCGAACGCGTCTGATTCCCTTGGTGGAGGAAGCCGTGGCTCGAGAGAAGGCGGCAAACCCTCTCGAGGGGATGCAATTCTCCATCGACAAACAGCAGCAGTTGAACCGAGAAATCGCGGAAGCCATTGGCTTCGATTTCGATGCGGGTCGGATCGACACGGCAGTACATCCCTTTTGTTCCGGCATGGCTCCTTCGGATGTTCGATTGACGACACGCTACGATGAAAGCGATTTTCTGAGTTCGCTCTTCGGGGTGCTTCACGAAGCGGGACACGGGATGTATGAGCAGGGTTTGGTCGGTGAGAACCGGGGTCAACCGATCGGGAGTTCTGCGTCCCTTGGAATCCACGAATCCCAGTCCCGTCTCTGGGAGAACCAGATCGGAAGAAGCCTTCCCTTCTGGGAGCGGTGGCTTCCCCGGGCAATCGAGATTTTTCCGGAGCTCGCTGGAGTGACTCCGGAAGCGATGCATCGCCATGTCAACGAAGCGGAGCTTTCTTACATTCGGGTCGAATCGGATGAGGTGACCTACGACCTGCACATCCTGCTTCGATTCGAGCTCGAAAAGGCCCTCTTTGCGGGAGAACTCACGGTCGAGGAACTTCCCGGGGAATGGAATCGAAGGTATGAAGAGTATTTCGGAATGCCAGTGACGGATGATGCCAAGGGATGTCTCCAGGATATCCATTGGAGCATGGGAATCTTCGGTTATTTCCCGACCTACAGCCTCGGCAATATCAATGCCGCTCACCTCATGAAATCTGCAATGCAGGTCGATGGTATCGCCAAAGATGTCGGGAAGGCGGAGTATGCCTCTCTCCTCCAGTGGTTGAGAGAGAAGATCCACTGTCACGGGGCGACGTATTTTCCAGATGATTTGATCAAGCGAGCAACCGGGTCCTACTCTGATCCGGATGCTCTCATCGAGCATCTGCGAACTCGCTATTTGTAGGCTATGAAGAAACCCGATCCGATTTTCACAAGAGGTTCCTTTCTCCTGGGGATCGGGCTGATGATTTTCCTTTCTCTGGCTCCAGTGATTACTGAGGAGCCGTGGGAGGACTTCGCAAAGGCGGCCCTTTCGAGGGTGGAGGAAAAGCCACATGTACGGGGGCAGGACTCGGACTGGTTTTTCCCGGTCCGAGAACTGAAGCATCTTGGGACTGGAAAGTATTGGGAGCAGGAGTGGGCGGAAGTGGCCTCGAATCAGGCCGATCCGGTCCCTTCCTTGCTGGAGTTTCGAGATCTGCTCAAAGAAAAGGGGATTGCCCTGATTCTCGTACCCGTGCCGCCGAAAGCAAGTCTTTACCCCGAGAAACTGGATGAAGAATTCGCCCCTGGCGACCCGGTCTCCACGACCCCGTTTTGGCGAGGATTGCAGGAGAAAGGACTCGATGTGCTGGATCTGTTTTCCTCTTTTTCGGAGCTTCGGAAAGAGGGAGATGCGCCGCTGCTCTATTGTCGTCAGGACTCGCACTATTCCCCGTTTGCGATTCAAAAAGTCGCGGCGCTCATTGTCGGTAAAGCTCCCGACCTTGTCGGAAAAGGCGACGGTTCTCTTCGGCTGGGTGCAGAAGAAGAGCTGAGCATCGTGGGGGATCAGGTTGTCGGCAGCGAGTGGGAAGGAAAGGTGGCAGGGGAGACCTTGCGATTGCAGGCTGTTCTCGAAGATGGTGAGCGGGGTGTCGAACCCAACCCGGAGAGTCCTTTTCTTCTTCTCGGGGATAGTCATACGCTGGTATTCCAGCAGGGGAAGGAGGGCGGCATGCATACGAAGGGCGCCGGATTGCTCGACCACTTGTCGCTCGGATTCGGAGAGCCTTTCGATCTCGTGGGGGTGCGTGGTTCCGGAATGGTTCAGGCGCGGAAACAACTTTTCTATCGGGCTGCCCAGAATCCCGGTTACTGGGATTCGAAGAAATTGGTGGTCTGGGTTTTCAGCGAACGGGAGTTGACCCAATCGATTGACCGCCTCATTTCGATTCCCTTGGAGCGCTAGGAGTTCAACGGAGAAACAATCCATTTACATTGGTCCGCATTTTGCTACCCTCGAATCAGGAACCGACTCAATCATACCATGGACATTTCGTATACCGCACCGATTCAGCCGCTGAATCAGCGTGCACGAATTGAGCCTGCTACTCTTGAAGATCTGCCTCAATTGGTTGACCTGACGATCGAACTTTTCAATATCGAAGCGGACTTCGTCCCGGATCGCGAACGCCAGGAACGTGGGCTTCAGGCCATTCTCGAACAGCCATCAAGAGGCCGGATTTTTGTCGTCCGAACCGACTACGAAATCATCGGGATGGTGAACGTGCTGTTCACGATCAGTACGGCGATGGGAGGTTTTGTCATCCTCATGGAGGACGTCATTGTCCATCCGGACTTTCGTCGACAAGGCTACGGAACCCGGTTGGTTGAATATGTCGTCGATTTTGCGAAGCGAAAAGACTTCAAGCGAATCACTCTGTTGACGGACAAAATCAGTGCGGAGAGTCAGCGATTTTTCCAGAAATTGAACTTTCACCATTCGCACATGATTCCGATGCGACTCACGATTTCGGAGTAGTCGAATCGGAAAGGCTCCATCGGGTATGACCCCCGGGGACGGAAATCTCATCGATGCCCATCTTCATCTCCAGGATGGGAGATTGAAGAATCACCAAGCGCGAATTCTCGAAACGCTTCGGAAAGAACGAGTAGCATGGTGGGGTGTGAATGGCACCAGTCCCGACGACTGGAGCGACGTGGCTTTCCTCGCGGAGTCGAATCAGGAGGTCTTTCCGTTTTTTGGTGTTCACCCTTGGAGAGTCAATGCGCTCGAAGATTCGTGGGAAGAAGAGCTGACCGGCTGGCTGAAGAAGTTTCCCCGGTCTGGTGTGGGAGAGATCGGATTGGACCGCTGGATTCGGGACCATGACCTTCCCCGCCAGAGGGAGGTCTTTGCTCGTCAGCTCGATCTGGCTCTGGTCTTTCAGCGTCCGGTTGCCATCCATTGTTTGCGGGCTTTTGGCCACCTCGCCGAGATCCTCGAGGAGAAAAACTGGGAACGACCTTTTTTGCTCCATTCGTATGGAGGTCCCCGCGAGATGATTGCCTCCTTCTTGCAGCGAGGCGCCTACTTCTCAATTTCCGGATACTTCTTCCACGAAGAGAAGCGGAAGAAGCTGGAGGTTTTCGATTCGATTCCTGCGGATCGCATTCTCCTGGAGACAGACTCTCCGGATATGCTCCCTCCGGAAAGGCTGCGAAGGGAGGCGCTTCGCATTGATTCGGAGGAAGGCGAAGAGCTCAATCACCCCGCCAATCTGGTCGCCATCTACGAGGCCTTTGCAGAGTGGGCAGGCCTTTCTCTTGAAACCGTGGTTCAACAAATGAGTTCGAACTGCGATCGATGGCTCAGTGAATCAACTAGTCACGATTCTGGAGTGCCTGATCGACCGTAATCGCCAGGGAATCCATTGAATAAGGTTTGGCGAGAACACCCGCAAACCCCATTTCGATCAAGGAATGAGTAGGTCCATCCTCGAAGTAGCCGCTCGTCGCAATCACCGTAACCGATGAATCGATGCGTTGCAGCTCCCTGAGAACTTCTTCCCCATCCAGTCCACCAGGAAGAGTCATGTCGAGAAGGACGAGATCGAAGGGCGTCGTACTGTCGAGCATCCTCTTGTAGAGGTGGAGAGCTTGTTCGCCGGTCTCGGCGACGAGAGAGTCGTAGCCAAGATGGCTCAGCATCCCGCAAGTCGCCTTCGAAACTCCCTTTTGATCTTCGACGACGAGGATTTTCCCACCTCCGGGGGATCGCTTCTCAGGAATTTTGGAAACGGCCTGGAGTCGCGGCTTGGAAGGAGATTCAGGGAGCGGAGCATCAGTCGACGGGAGAAAGATCAGGAACTCGGTACCGACCCCTTCTCGTGAAGCGGCTCGAATGACTCCACCGTGCTGACGTATGATCGCCTGGCAGGAAGCCAGACCGAGTCCATTTCCATCCTCCTTCGTCGTGAATTGTTTGTCGAAGATGTGAGGGAGCTGATCCTCCGGAATTCCACACCCTCGATCTTTGACCGAAATCACCGTATAGCTTCCTGGAGGAACGGAAAAATTGTTGGGCCCCTCAGGAAATTGCGTAGTGACGGCTGCGAGCTGGAGCGGTCCTCCGTTGGGCATTGCCTGGCAGGCATTGATGACGAGGTTGTGCAGTACTTGATAGATGCGATTGGGGTCCCCCTCTACAGGGAGAAGGCCAGGTGAGATCTGGAGTCGGCATCGAACCCGTGTTCCTGCGGTGCAGAGATGAGAGACGCGCTTGAGGCAATCGCTGACGTCGAAGATGCATCGGGAAACGGAATCCCCCTTGGTAAACGCGAGCATCTGCTTGGCCAGGGTTTCTGCATCGAATAGCGCATTCTGGGCATCGTGCAGGTAGGTCTGCAGCTTTTCCTGCGATCTTACGATGGCGTGCGCCATCTCCAGATTCGATTTGATCGTTTGCAGGGCATTCTTGAAATCGTGGGCCACTCCCCCTGCAGCAAGCGCAAGTGACTCGCTCCGGCTTTCTTCGAAATCGAGATCCTCTTTCGAGGAGGTTTCTTCCGTTTCTGCGATGCGCGATGGATTTCGAGGGGGCGCTTGCTGCTCCTCACGGTCCGGAGTTGATTCTTCTGAATCGGGTATCGGAGAAAAGGTCAGCGTGAAGTGTCGCGCTGAATCTCCTGCTCGCTGGGTGGGGCGGATCGTCCAGCGAACGGGAATTCGTATTCCACCATTGCGGTTGAGAAGGCGGTCCATCCAGCAGAAGTCGGATTGGCCGGCGATGATGGGAAGCTTCCGGATCAAATGAGGCAGATCCTTGTGATCGTAGATGAGACCGAGAGGCGAACCGATCAACGAAGTCAGGTCGTAACCGGTCAAGGTGGAAGCGGTCTCGTTGGCGAAGACGATCTTGGGCCCCAGGGGGGTAGTAGCGTTTGCCTCGATCACGAGAATGCCAACCTTCTCCGGTGCCGGGGAAGGGGCGGCTGAGGGGACTTGCTTCGAGTCTGGAGGAGCCACGCTCATGGGTGCGGGAAACGAGGCGAACGATGGAAAGTAATCAGTATATTCTCTACGCGAATTCAATTAGTTAAGAAAGCTTAAATTTCTAATTCTTCGGATTTCTTGATGTGGATACACAAAAAAAGCCCGGAGTTTCCTCCGGGCTTTCTTCGAATTGGTTTTTCTCCCGAAATCAGGAGAAGAGTTCCATGATCGGGTGATGTTCGGTGACGATCTCGTCGGTCTTGGGATCGCGAGTGTGACCGGCAACGAGGAATGGACGACCCGAAGGTGCGTAGACGATCTTGTTGAGATCGAGGCCCATTGCGTGAGCGATCGTGGCGTTGAATTCACCCGGTGTGACAGGGTTCTCTTTGACCGCGATACCCAGCTTGTCGGATTCTCCGTAGGCTTGTCCGCCGGAGATACCGCCACCTGCGAACATGGTCGAGAAGACCCGTGGGTGGTGGTCACGTCCGCCATTGGCATTGATCCGCGGAGTACGGCCGAACTCGGTTCCGAGGACGATGAGAGTCTTCTCGAAGAGCCCTTCGGCTTTCAGGTCGTCGATGAGAGAGGCAAGTGCCATGTCGAGCGATCCACCGGTATTGGGGATCGCGTTCCAGAGATCGTTGTGCATGTCCCAGCCTCCCGAGGAAACTTCGACAAAACGAACACCGGAACTGACAAGACGCTTCGCGAGCATCGCGCCTTTTCCGACACGCGTGTTCCCGTAGCGAGCGACTTTCTCCTGATAGCCTTCTTCCTTGGAAAGGTCGAAGGTATCGAGATCCTCACTCTTCATGAGATTGAGCGTCTCATCGTAGAATTGGGTGTAAGCGGAGACCTCGTCGGTCTTGAACTTGCGACGGAAGGATTCGTCGAAAGTGTTCATCAGGTCGATTCGTTTCTCGAAGAGATTGTCATCGACACCGGAGTAAGGCTTCGAGTTCTGGACTCCCTTGTCAGGGTCGCCGATGGGAAGCGGAGCGAGGGCCGGTCCGAAGAATCCGGCACCAGGGTGGTTTCCGCCGCCACCGATGACTACCGAATCCGGAAGCGTGGGGTGCATCTTTCCGAGAAGAGTCTGTGCCCAGGGGCCCATCGAGGGGTGGATGATGGTGGCGCGGGGCTGATAGCTGGTGCGCATCCAGTAAGATCCACCTCGGTGGTCTCCCGTTTTCTGGGTCATCGAGCGAACCACGGCGATATCCTTGAAACGCTGAGCCAGTTTCGGCATGAACTCGGCGAGCTCGACACCGGGAACGCCAGTGGAGATCCCTTTGGTTGTTCCACCTGTTTCGGTCCCTGGCTTGGGGTCGAAGGTGTCGATGTGAGTCATTCCACCGGACATGTAGAAGAAAATACAATGTTCGGCTTTTCCTCCTCCGGCGGCACGGACGGTTTGCAGTCCGTTGGCGAGAGGAACGATGCTGACGCCAAGTGCAGTCTTGGCCGTACGAGCCACAAACTGACGGCGGCTCAGCTGGTCGAGGTTCTTTAGTTGGTCTTTCATTAGGATGGTGGGGAGGTAAAGTTTGGTTACGTTTGGTATATTACTGGACGAACATGAATTCTCTGGTGTTGACGAGTGCCCAGATCACGTTGCCGATGGCTTTTGCTTCAGCGGCAAGTTTTTCTTTCTCGCTCATGTCGCGGTCGGTCTTGGCCCGCATACCGGACTGGGCCGCGGATTTCTCCGAGGACGTCGGGTAGCGAGAAAGGACGCTGAGAAAGATCTTGTCGATGTTGTCGCGCTTGGACCCTTCACCCTGGGCAATCTCCTTGATGAGATAAGCTTGGGGGCTGGTGAGAACCTTGTTGGTGATCGTTCCGTTGAGGAGAGCCATTACCTGGGGAGAAGATCCCGTGGTGAACTGGTTCTCGATGAGTTGCTTGTCAGACTGACCGAACATCCGCAGGAAGTGGGATGGGGGCATGGGCTGGCGAAGCTCGGAAGCGCGGAACATTTGCACGCCGTCGATCGAATCCGCTCTTGAGACCGGACCTCCGTCGTATTTCGTGAGCTGACCGATCTTGTTCCACTGTGCCTTGTAGGCCATGATCTCATCGGCGGTCTTGAACTGGGAGGTGTCGGTATTCATCCACTCCTTGTAGACGTCGGCTCCGCTGCGGGTGACGCCTTCCGGATCCGGGGTCGTCAGGGTGACGAAGGAATCCCAGAGCTGCTCTGCAGACATCCGGCGAAGAACGGGACCGGGGAAGTGGTAGGTTCCCTTGTCGACTTGGGTGAGGGAGGGAGACATGGTCTCGGCTTCTCTCTGATAGGCTCTCGTGTTGTAGACGACGCGGAAGAAGTCTTTCACGCTGTAGTCGAGGTCCTTGAACATTTCCTCGAGAAAGGTCAGGAGCTCGTAGTTCTGTGCCTGGCCATCGAGGTGACCGGGGATGTTGTAGACGGGCTCGATCTGGGCGAGTCCGAAGGCGATCTTCCAGAACCGGTTCACGGCGTTGATGGTGAAACGAGGATTTCCGGGAGAGACGACCCACTCGGCGAAAGCATGACGTGGGGAATCAAATTCGCTCACGTTCATCTTGTCTCCAAAGTAGGTGGCAGGCTGCACCTTCATGTTGGGCTCGCCGTCGTCGTACTTGTAGTCGTGGGGGAGAGTCACTGCGTTGGAGCCATCGTCGTGGACGGCGATGCTCTTCGTTCCGAGCCACTGGCGAAGGTTGCGATCCTCGTTTTCGTTTTCGCGAAGCTTTCCAGCGTCCTTGAGAATCTTGGACATCCGGGAGACCTCTTGGCGGTAATTGTTATTTCCACCCATCATCATCATGGAGTTGCCACCACGAGCACGCGTTTCGGTTTCTCCCATAAAGGAGGCCATCTTATAGAAGTCCATCTGGTAGACTTCCTCGAAGGGGTGATCGTGACACTGCGCACAGGTGATCTCCGTGCCCATGAAGATGGTGAAGGTATTGGAGAGGTTGCAAAGACGCATTCCTGAATCGGCCAGGATGTAGCCAGCAGCAGGATTTTCCCAAATCTGGCCATTCGCGTTGAGAAGCTCTCGGACCATCTCGTCGTAGGGCTTGTCTTTCTGGATCGATTCCTTGATATACTCGATGTATGGGTCGGCCTTGAGGTCGCCGTTGCCCATCATCGTCACTCCATCGCGAATCCGAAAGAGGTCGGAGTAGTAGTTGTACATCCGCATCGCAAAAGCAGGGGAGTCGAGAAGCTCGTTGATGAGATCGGCCCGCTTCGAAGCGCTGCGGTTGTTGAGGAAGGACTCGGCCTCCTCGAAAGTGGGAATCCGACCTGCGATGTCGAGGTAGATCCGGCGGAGAAACTGGTTGTCCGAGCTGGCTTCGTTGGGAATGCACATTTGCATCTCGCGCTCGATTTCTTCTTTCCGCTTCAGCTTTTCCGCATTGGAAAGGGCGGTGTTCTGAGGAAGTGCGGCCAACTCGTCGCGGAGCCCGTAGTAGCTCTCTTTGAGCTTGTTGAGGACAAGCTTGTCGATCTCGGCAGCGAGGGCGGCGGGATCGGTCGGGAGGTTCCCCTTCACAAAGAGTCGATCTGCTTCGCTCAGCTTGGCAACCGGGTAATTCACGATGCTGCCATCGGCGAGTTTCAGCTTCACCACGGCGGCGGCGCCCGCGCCAGAGGATCCGGCGAATTCAGCTTCGAGGGTTTTTCCGTCTGCGGAGGTCCAGGTTCTCATCTCTGCCTGCACATAGGAGACAGAGGCGAAAACGAGAGCCAGGGTCACAGCGGCCAACTTGTTCACGATGGGATGTTTTATCATGGTAGGAACTTTATCAGGAGTGAGTTGATCTTCTCTAAAGGGGATATCGGGGATTCCGAGATTTGTTACAAAAAAGAGGACGTAGTTTATAAAAATTATAAATTAAGGCAATCTATTCTTTCGAAAGGTTTTGGATGGTCGTAGTGGAGACCGCTTCACGATACATGTAGAGCTCGTCAATCCAGCCCTCGAGACCTCGGTCGCTGTTGTCTCCGACCGTGAGAACCCCGGCACGTCCTTCGGGCAGGGCCTCTGCCGGGACGGTTCGGACGGTTTCCTGCCTCCCATCGATGAAGAGATGGAGGTGACTTTCGAGAGAGGGGTCCTCCGAACCGAGGAAGCGACAGGTCACATGATGCCAGTGGCCGTCCGCGATATCCGTTGTTCCGGTGACTCGCCCACCGGCGATGTCGATGGAGAGAACTCCTCGCGATCCCGACTCCGCTCCCGTGTCACACGAGACCTGCCAGCCCAGTTCTTTCCGACCGTAAGAGAGGAGAATTTCTCTTTTCTCTTCTTCCGGCTTGGGCGGCACTTTGACCCAGAACGCGATCGTGTAGGGCGAATCGAGACGAAATTCTTTCGAAAGAGGGACCGTCAGTGATCGATGCTTCTGCAGACTGAGGCCTCCTCCAAATTTCCCGGCCCCTCGTTTGGGCGACGTTTCGAGCTCACCCGAGGCGACGAGTGGGACATCGAAGCGGCGTTCGATTCCGGTGTCTTCCACGGGATTTCCGCCAGCTCCATCGAAGGTGTAGCGCAAGGCTGGTTGGGGGACGGATCGCTCGCCCAGTCGCATCACGAATTGGTCTCCCGCGTAGGGAATCGGCTCCAATTCACTCCGAGTGCGACTGTCGGCGCGAAGAGAGAGCCCCTCTCGGAGTCTTTGGGCCACCGAATTCCCGCTGGCGCGGCTGGCTTCCACTTCGCCCTCCATGACGTGGACTTCGGAATCCCCGTTGGCGAGTACGGAAATTCCGAATCGAGTTCCAATGTCGACAATATTCATTCTCTCCGTGTTCACCGTGAAACCGCTCGCGGCGGAGGGAACATCGGCGGTCAGTTTTCCACGGTAGAGAAAGACCCGGTTGTTGGTTTCGATCCGAAGGGACGCAGGACCCTCCACGGTGGCTGTCGCTCCGGAGTTGAAGGCAAGCAGCGCCTCCCCCGACTCAATTTCGAAAAGGCCTGTCTTGAGCCAGCCGTCTTCGCGAGTTTTCTCCTCCGTCGAGGCGGCGAGTTGAAGATCTCGAGATTTTTCGAGACGGGCGACGAATCGAGGAGCGTTGGCCACCGCTGCATCAGCCTGACCGGTGTTCGGGGCCTCCCGAAAGATCACGCCCTGGAGAACAAACATCAGGGCGATGGAGGCCGCCGCCGAAATCAAACCTGCCTTGATCAGGTCGGGCCACTGCAATGGGATGACGCCCTCCCTCTCTTCGACGATCTCGGTGAGCACCGACTTGGCAAACTCGCGCTCCCCGGCGCCTTCCGCTTCCAGGCGTGCCATGACAGCCTGGTCGAAGTCGACTCCGCTTTCCTCGCGGATGAGGAACTGCAGGGCCGTATCCACCTGCAACTGTTCGAGAAACCGGTCGCGCAATTCCGCATCGCGTTCGAGAGCATGCTCGACCTGACGGCTTGCCGCATCGGACAACTCGCCAGCAAGATAGGATTCTATGTGTTCAGAATTCAAAACGGAAAATTACGTGGGTTGTGCCTGCTCCATCTTCGCCTGGATGCATTTCCGGAGGCCGGTTCGGACACGGCAGAGGGTGGTTCTTACCCACGCCTCGCTCTGCCCGAAAAACCGAGCCATCTCGCGAGAGGACTCCGCGAGCTTGTATTTGTGCTCGAGGAGTTCTCGTTGCTGCTCGGGCAGTCGGTCGAGACATTCTTCAAGATGCGCAATGATCGGGGACTCGGGTGATTCGGCGCTGCGTGTCGCTTGTTCGACGAGAAAGTGCTCGAGAAATTTCTCCCGGTTCTTGCTGGATCGCTTGAAGCGAAGGGTCTCCTTCCGAATCAGATTGAAAGCGATCGCCCGGAGCCATTTCCCGAAGTCGGTGCCTGCCTCGAAGTCCATGATGTGGTGATGAGCAAAAACGAAGGTTTCATGGGCTATCTCATCGATCAGGTGTGGGATCGGGAGTTTCATCGCGATGAAAGCGCGCAGGCGAGAGCTGTGGGCACGGAGGAGTTCTTCGAAGGCACTGAGGTCTCCGTCCTGCACCTGCTCTACCAAATCCTTTTCTGTGAGTTCGCTCTTCACTACAGTCTGAGTATATCAGCTGTGGTCCATTTTGTGACACCGGTTTTTCCGATGAGGCATCCGGGTCCAAATGGCTCGGTTTCTATTCGGGATCGCGCGTCGTGATTCCCAGGAAATTGCGAACGGTTTTGAAAGGTTCGACATGAACTGGCTCGGCCCGACCGCCTCGCTCGACATAGAATCCGCTGGAGGTTCCTCCGTCGAGGTTGAGCGCTCGGTGGATGGATCGACTGGGCGAGAAGTCTTTGTGAGCGAGGATTTCTCCCAGCTCTGCGAGAGTGAACGAGTCAGAAAGTCCGAGACCGAACCAGTCGTCCCCATCATGCAGGATGAAGCTCCTCCGTCGTGAGTTCTCACCCGAGAGGCCGCGGACCGTCGTTCCCTGATCCACGAGAAAGGGCCCGGTCTGGAGGAGGTCGGTTGGCTTGAACTTTTCTCCGTATTCCGATCTTCGCAGGAGATAGGGGTTCCGGTTTCCACTGGAAAGCACGACACCGCTCAGCAGGCTCCCTTGTCCAAATCTCCCTGTCGAAGTTCCATTCGCAATCATGAGCCCCGAGGGGGCATGATTCTTCAGGAAAAAGCCGCCGTTCGTGCCTGCGATGCACTCGTTTCGCTTCATCGCCGTTACGATGTCCGAGTATTTCGGAGCGTTGGCAGGTCCATTGTCGATCACCCGGAAGGTATGGGTCGAAGAATGAAACCAGATAAGGTCGATCCGCTTTGCAGAAAAGAACCCACTCTGCCCATTCTTCGAAACCTGTTTTCTTTCGTAGATCAAAGGCGACTTCGGATCCTGTGCGGGCGAGTTGTCGCTGATCGTCCAGTCTGCGGAAGCCAGGTTGGCGAAAAAGAGGATTCCTAGGGTGAGAAAGAAGCGCATCGGGGAGATGCGATACAGTAGTCTTCCCGGGTCGGGTGGTAAACGGAAATGAAGGCGAGCCGATTCATTTCTCTGTCGCGAAAGCAATGCTCCTCAGGGAGAGGGACCAACCCTACTTCACTCCCGTCGCGAGGAGTGTCTGGAAGTGAGGAGGTTCTGGCTCTCGATCCACCGTCGAGATCGCGATCTCGGAAAAGTCGGCTCCTTCGAGAAATCGGAGGATATCGAGCTCTGAAAAGCCAAGCCAGCGATCCGCGTAGAGTTCGCGGGCGTCTTCAAACTGGTGTTTGAGGAGATCGAGAATCACGATCGTTCCGCCAGGTTTGAGAATCCGAGCGGCCGCTTGGATCGCTTCTTCCGGTTTCTCGGCGTGGTGGAGGGCCTGGCTGAAAAAGGCCAGGTCGATCGAATTGTCCTCGATGGGCGGATCCTCGATTTCGCCGAAACGATACTCGAGGTTCTCGTAGCCGTTTTCCTGGGCCACGCGGGTTCCGAATTCCACCATTTTCTCGGAGTTGTCGATCGCGATGACCTTTTCGGCTCGCTGGGCAAGGAGTTGCGAAAACGTCCCTTCTCCAGCTCCGAGGTCGGCGATGACCATCGGTGGCATCAGCTTGAGGAGGGTTTCTCCCAGCGCTTTCCACGACCTTCCCGGGCAATAGGTCTTTCCAAACTTTCCCGCGAGGGCATCGAAGTAGGCCCGGGCTTTGTCCCGACGTTTCCGGATCGCGAGATCGAGAGCCGCTTCGTCTTCTTCCTTCTCTTCGATATCGCTCAGGGCGAGATCGAGGGTCTGGAGGAGACGCTCATCGAGAGATCCCTTTTCCGGCCCGAACGCATAGATGATGTGCTTCCCGGAGCGCCGATCACTGACCAGGCTGGCCTGGCGGAGCTGGGAAAGGTGAGTCGAAATCCTCGACTGCCCCATCCCGAGTACCTCCTGGAGTTCGACTACGGAGAGATCCTCGCGCCTCAATAGATTGAGAATCCGCACTCGAGTGGGATCGGCGATGAGACGGAGCGTTTTCAACGTTGACGACATAAGGAAGTGACTTATTCTATCAACCTATCAAGATTTGTAAATACGACATGGCAAACTCATTCATCTTCTCATCCGAGTCCGTCACTGAAGGTCACCCCGATAAAGTGTGCGACACCATCTCCGATTCCGTCCTCGACGCCTGTTTTCAGCAGGATACCGGTAGCCGTGTCGCTTGCGAGACTATGGTGAAGGACAACGCGGTCATTCTGGGCGGCGAAATCACCACCGCGGCAGACTTCGACTACGAAAAAGTGGTTAAGGATGCGCTGATCGAGATCAACTACGACAGCGATTACGCCAAGGGCACCGACTACAGCTACACCTGTAAGTTCGATGCGCAGAATTTCTTCTTCATGAATCTGCTCGGTCAGCAGAGCCCGGATATCGCGCAGGGAGTCGATGCCGCCGCCGCGGCCGACAAGGAGACCGAAGAGCAGGGGGCCGGCGACCAGGGCATCATGTTTGGCTACGCCTGCAACGAGACGCCCGAGCTCATGCCGGTGCCGATCGCCTACAGTCACCGCCTCGGTGAGAATATCACCAAGCTTCGCAAGGATCGCTCCCAGACCTGGCTTCGTCCGGATTCCAAGACCCAGGTTTCCGTCGAGTATGTCGATGGCAAGCCTCATCGCATCACCGCGGTCGTCGTCTCCACGATGCACGCCGCCGAGATCACGACTTCCGAGATTCGTGACATTCTCAAGGCGGAACTCATCGAGAAGACGCTTCCTACGGATCTTCTCACTGAGGACACCAAGTATCACATCAATCCCACCGGACTCTTCATCATTGGTGGACCGGAAGGGGACTGCGGATTGACCGGTCGAAAGATTATCGTCGATACCTACGGGGGAATGGGACGTCATGGTGGTGGTGCTTTCTCCGGAAAGGACCCCAGCAAGGTCGACCGCTCTGCAGCTTACATGTGTCGCTACGTCGCCAAGAACGTCGTCGCTGCCGGACTTGCTGACCGTTGCGAACTCCAGCTCGCTTATGCCATCGGATTCCCTGATCCCGTTTCCGTCCACGTCGACACCTTCGGCACCAACAACGTCGATGAAGCGAAGATCGTTTCTGCCGTGCAGGACGTCTTTTCTTTCAAGCCGGCTGACTTCATCCGCGATCTTGACCTCTTGCGTCCGATCTACACGCAGACCACCAACTACGGTCACTTCGGTCGCGAGGACGCATCCGATGCCCTCACCTGGGAGAAAACGGATAAAGTTGAAGACCTCAAGAGCGCTTGTTCGTAAGCCCTCCGGAACCTAAACGAAACCTTTCAAAAAAGAGAACAACATGAGCGTAGAAACAGCGATCAAAGAAGACTACAAAGTCGCCGACATGAGTCTGGCCGACTTCGGACGGAAAGAAATTGAAGTGGCCCAGGAGGAAATGCCGGGTCTCATGCAGACACGCGCCAAGTATGCGGCGGACAAGCCCCTCGACGGTGTCCGCGTCATGGGATCGCTCCACATGACGATTCAGACGGCGGTTCTCATCGAGACCCTCGTCGAACTCGGAGCCGATGTTCGCTGGTGCTCCTGCAACATCTTCTCGACCCAGGACCACGCTGCCGCTGCGATCGCCGCTGCCGGAGTGCCTGTCTTTGCCTGGAAGGGCGAGACTCTGGAAGAATACTGGGACTGCACCGAGGCCGCTCTGACCTGGCCGGATGGCAAAGGGCCGCAGATGATCGTCGACGACGGTGGTGACGCGACTCTTCTCATTCACAAAGGCGCTGAGCTCGAAGAGGGCGACACGTCCTTCATCGATTCCGAAAGCGAGAGCGAAGAGGAAGAGGTGATCAAGAACCTGCTTCGTCGCATCCACGGTCAGGATCCCATCAAGTGGACGAACTACATGAAGGACTGGAAGGGCGTTTCCGAGGAAACCACCACCGGTGTCCATCGTCTCTACCAGATGGCTGAGGCTGAGAAGCTTCGTGTTCCCGCGATCAACGTGAACGACTCCGTGACCAAGTCCAAGTTCGACAACCTCTACGGTTGCCGCGAGTCGCTCGTCGACGGCATCAAGCGTGCCACCGACGTGATGATCGCCGGAAAAGTCGCCGTCGTCTGCGGATACGGTGATGTCGGTAAAGGCTGTGCCCAGACCCTCCGTGGTTTTGGCGCCCAGGTCGTCGTGACCGAGATCGATCCCATCTGCGCGCTCCAGGCAGCCATGGAAGGCTACCGCGTGCTCCCTGTCGAAGACACTCTTGGCTGGGCTGACATCTACGTGACCACGACCGGGAACAAGGACATCATCCGTCTCGAGCACATGCTCAACATGAAGGACCAGGCCATCGTTTGTAACATCGGTCACTTCGACAACGAGATCCAGGTCGCCAAGCTCAACACGGCTGAGGGCGTGACCAAGGAAAACATCAAGCCCCAGGTCGATCGCTACACGGTCCCCGGTGGAAACCAGATCTTCATGCTCGCGGAAGGCCGTCTCAGCAACCTTGGTTGCGCGACCGGTCACCCCAGCTTCGTGATGTCCTGCTCGTTCACCAACCAGACGCTCGCTCAGATCGATCTCTGGAAGAACAAGGACGTCTACGCTCCTGGTGTCTACGTGCTTCCGAAGCATCTCGACGAAGAGGTCGCTCGTCTTCATCTCGAAAAGATCGGCGCCAAGCTGACCGCTCTCACTCCCGAGCAGGCGGACTACATCAGCGTGCCTGTCGAGGGCCCCTACAAGCCCGAGCTTTACCGCTACTAGGCCGAGTCCAAACTCTACTTAAACAGGGTTGAGTCGATCACTCGACCCTGTTGAATTTCGAGAAAGCCGTCCTGCGAAAGCAGGGCGGCTTTTTGGTTTTTAAACGGCGAAATAGGAGAGGGGTGGTGGGGAACGTCACAAATCTTTACGTGCTTCTTCGTTCTGCAACATCGTGCTACCTTCAAGACCAATGGATGAAACGTCGCTCAGTTTGCTGAACCGCATTCGGCGATCGCCCGACTCGGAGAACTGGGATCGGCTGGCTCAGTTGTATTCGCCTCTGATCCGGTCATGGCTTCGGAATTACGAGGTGAGAGCAAGTGACGCGGACGACCTTCTTCAGGAAGTGCTGATGGCAGTAGCGAAAGATCTTGAAGAGTTCGATCACAATGGCCGGACAGGTGCTTTTCGTGCGTGGCTCAAAGCGATCCTGATCAATCGATTGCGCAACTTCTGGCGTGCCCGAGATCGTCGACCACAGGCGGCCGGGGAATCCTCCGTCGAGCAGAAGCTTGCTGAACTCGAAGACCCGAACAGTGAACTGAGTCTGGTTTGGAACCGCGAGCACGATGAGTACGTGCTTCAGCAACTTCTCGCGATGGTCAGGCCACATTTTGCCGCCAATACGTGGACCGCTTTTCATCGAGTCGCATTGGAGGGCGAGCGGCCACGCGATGTCGCATCGGACCTGAATCTTTCTCTGAATGCCGTCGTTGTCGCTAAGTCACGGGTGTTGAGCAGGTTACGGCAGGAGGCGGATGGTCTCGTAGCTTCCACTTCGAGTTTTTTTCCCGAAAGGTGAAATATTTTGGCGCGAGCGGCTCTTTACGGGATAGAGGCTCGTCGCTCTCCTGCTCATCAGAGTAGGATTGGGCAGATGCCGTGCCTGCCAAAACTACCCTGGAGCGATACGCATGAACGAACCGAAACAACACCCTGACTCTGCCGATCTGACCGCCTACGGTCTCGGTCAACTTCCCCCGGATAAGGCGAAATCGATCGAGGAGCACATCAACGAATGCGAAACCTGCTGCGAGGCCGTAGCGGATCAGCTCGCAGATGACACGTTTGTAGACCTGCTCCAGGGAGCTCGCACGGCGCCGATGGCGGAGACGTCTGACCGGGACGATTCTCAAGAGGGTTTCGATTCCTCTTGTGACAAGGTCCCGGAACCCCTCATCGATCATCCTCGCTATGAGATCGTCGGGTTGATTGGCAGGGGAGGAATGGGGACCGTCTACGAAGCGAGGCATCGAATGATGCAACGAACCGTCGCACTCAAGATCATCAAACCCAGCCTGATGCGGAAGCCGGATGCCGTAGGGCGATTTCATCGCGAAATGACGACCGCTGCCAAACTGTCCCATCCGAACATCGTCACCTCCTACGATGCCGAGCAGGCGGGCGATGTTCACTTTCTCGTCATGGAATATGTCGATGGCATTGACCTTTCTCAAGTGGTCAAGGATCGGGGTGCCTTGCCGATCTCGGAGGCATGCGACTACATCCGGCAGGCCGCTCTCGGGTTGCAGCACGCGCACGATTGCGGAATGGTTCATCGCGATATCAAGCCTCACAACGTGATCGTCACCAGTGAAGGCATTGTCAAGATTCTTGATTTCGGTCTCGCTTCCATCGCAACTGAGACGCTTTCAGTCGACGATTCCACCGAAACCCGCAGCGACCTGACTGCGGTTGGTTCCGTCATGGGGACTCCCGATTTCATATCGCCGGAGCAGGCAGACGATTTTCGGGGGGCTGATCTCCGGAGCGATATCTACAGCCTCGGCGCGACACTCTACTTTTTGCTTTCCGGGCGCGCGCCTTTCAACACCGGCAGTGTAACCGAGAAGCTGGAGAGCCATGCGAAATTAGTCGCCGAACCATTGGAAACGATCCGAGATGACATTCCTGCAGGTCTTGCCACTATCGTAAGGAAGATCATGGCGAAGGATCCGACCGAGAGGTTTCAAACCTCGGCGGAAGTTGCCGAAGCGCTTGCTGCCTACTCTTCCGACACTCGGAACGCTCCCCGGGAATCCACCCAGGAACCGGTCTCACCGAAAACGTCGCGCAGACTTTTCTCACGATCGGCAGCTGCCGCGGTCCTGGTAATCGTGGCGATCCTCGCCGCCGGTGTCTTCTTCATCACCACTGGTAACAGCACCGCGCTCGTCGAGGTATTGGACGAATCGTTGTCCGTGAGATTTGGCGACCAGACGATTCATATGGCGGATGGCAAGAGGGAACTGACGATCGGACCGGGCGAGAAGGTGCTCATCGTCAGACATGACGATTCGGGATTCGAGATGGTGACGGACTCCTTCACGATAGAGCGCAACGATGAGGTCGTCTTCAAAATCAACCTGCTCGACGGCAATGTAGTGGTGCACAAAGATGGGCAGCCTTTCGGAAGCAGGGAGGTGGCTCTCTCCAGGAATGCCCTCGCGTCGATGCCGTCGTTGGCTGGGTTGACGCCAACGTTGAGTGGGCTGGCCCCTACGAGAATCGATCTCGCGGGAGCCATAGAGGTTCTCGGTTTCGAAGGGCCCGTGACGCCACAATCCATGCTCGAGGCCCTGGACGAAGGGTTCTTCGCGCACCGATTCGACGAAGAGGGCTCCGAATCGATGAAGCCGATGAGTCGGGGGGGAACCATCGACCTCAGGCCCTCGGTCCGTGACTTCTCGGGTAAACCGACATTGTTCAGCCCGGTGATCGACATCCTGACGCATGTCGTCAGGTCAGCCGATCCTGCCGAACAGACAACGCTCGATACCCTGGATGACCGGTTTATCGAACTGGGTCGCCAGGACACAGGACCCTATCGCATCGAGGCGAAGGTCGCCCGGGCGTTGCTTGCCTTCGAGAGAGGTGACACGGAAACAGCCTCGCGCCTGTTGGAACAGCTCCCTGGTTCGCGCGAGAACGTGAGTGGTCATATCTACTACGAACCGTCTGACTTGTCTCTCTGGCTGGCGGCGCGGGTCGCATTGAAATCGGAAGAAACCGTTGCTGCCGGAAAGGCTCTTGCCGAGTTTGCGGTTCAGGCCGTTGACAGTTACGACGATCCAGGGTTGAAGCAGGCTCTTCTTCGAGAACGCGGAGAACTGCTGAAGGAGGACCGGCAGGCGCGGGCCCGGACCGCTGCGATCGCTGGTGATTTGAAGAAAGCGAAGGAGCTTCTCAAAACCGTTCCCGGAGTCGGATCCTCGCAACCTGCATTTATGAGATCCCACCCGAGTTCTGACTCGGATGCTGCTGTCGCGTTCAAGCTGGCTGAGCTACTGGAGGAAATCGGCAGTCTTCCTGCTGCCGCAGACTCCTACCTGGACGCGTTTCGCCTTGACCCAAATCTCTTGAGTTACTCAGACATTGAGTTTTTCCAAAGCTTGCAGAGGGGGGCGGAACTCGGCGATCTCCTCACTGAATCAAGACTGAAAGAGCTGAGCTCCTATACCCTTGTTCCTATCCGCCTCTTCGAAGAGCTGGCGAAAGACGAGATGACTCGGGCAAGCAGCTATGACTTGTTGAAACGCCTGTGGCTTGCCCGGAGGTTTTTCTACGGAGAGCGGGGTGATTTGCTGGAGGATATGCCCCTCGAATACTGGAGCGGTGTGCCCGACCCTATGTTCTATCTTCGCTCATTGCTCCTGCCCGAAGAGATCGGCCAGGAAGGCTCTGGATGGGAGTTCTTCAGCCGCGGGCAGATTCTTCACATCGAGCCCTTGTTGCAGGACAAGAAGATCGTCCGAGAATTTGCAGACGAAGTCCGCGCGGCGATGGAAGAGCATCCCCGGTGGAATGCGGGTGTTGCTACCCTGGGCTTTCTCGAGGCCGATCTCGGCAACTACGAGCAATCAGCGAAACTGTTCGAGCAAGTCCTCGAAACTGCGAAAATTCGACCTATTTCGTATGAGTTGGCTGAAACCCTGGGCGGTGCCCTCCAAGGCAGAGACAGGAGGCTTGATGACTTCGTGATTCGATTGTTCGAGTTGAGCCTGGCAAACTACCCCTACGACGAGCTGTTGCGTGAATCCCCACTGCCAGATCTGGCTCAATTTTACGCTGACTACGGGCGCAAAGCCGAAGCGCGCCAGCTCCTTTTGCGCCTCGGAGAGAACCAAAGCAACTATTGCGGAGCCGGCTTCAGGGAGCACTCGGGCATGAGTTGCGTGCTCTGCCATCGTCAGGAACAGAGCGTTACGGATTACACCCTGATGTCGGAACGTCTCACGGATTTTGGATTTCCCGTTGACGCTGTGATGTCACTGGCACGGATCGATGCCAGCTTTCACAACGTCCTGAGTGGAGATCCTGAATGGTCGAAACGGATTCTTCCGGAGCTTGAACCCAAAAATTACCAATCGGATAAGGAAGACTTTCTCGCCGCGAAAGGGAAAACCGAGGCTGCGGTGACACCAGAGTCCGTCATTGGCGCGCTGAAGGTCGGCGTTCTTGCGAGTTCAAAAGGTTTCGCGGATGGCTCAGGGGAATCAAATGCCCCCATCGATTTGAGACTGTCCGTCGGTGGGGCAGGGGGGCAATCGACGGTTTTCAGTCCGGTCATTGATATCCTGAAGTTGGCCGTGAAAGGGAAAGCAGGCGGGTCTCCGGAAGCGATAGCGGAGCTCGACGAAGAACTGGCTCGCCTGTCGGAAGCGAATCCGGACGATCTTCCTACCCTGGTGGCGGCAACGGTTTTCGCCTTCCTGCGGAACGATCTTCCTACTGCCGAGGAGCGTTTGAAAACTCTGCAGGATCTCGAATCTACGACGGACGGAAAACCGAATGAACACGATGCCGCTCTCTGGCTCGTAGCCCGCCATGCAGTGCAGAACGAGACAACGAGATCGAGCAGTCCCTTTTTCATGGAAAGAGCTCTCGCTGCCGCCGAAACTCAACCCGAATCCGGATTCAAGGAAGCGTTCCTTCGCGAACGACCCGGCATTCTCCAGCAATAAAATCCACCTTGCTCATTTGATTCACTTGTTTTCACCTTCGTTCCGGGAAATTTCGAATTGTGTCGCATTGGGGATTTGGCAGAAGATGGGAAGGATTCTCATTCTTCTCTCTTTCCGTTATGGAACCCGAGTTCGACCATTCAGACGAAGAACGGCTCCTCCTCGAAGCCATCGAGGCACGGGCCACGGATATTCACATCGATCCGCTTACCGAAGCCTATTGCGTGCGATTTCGAATCGATGGGATTCTTCGGGTTCGACGGACTCTGTCACGGGACGAGGGGGAGAAACTGGTGAACCAGATCAAGGCGAATGCCGGCATCGATCCTGGGACAGTCTTTCATCCCGTCGGGATGCGCGAGAAATGGAACCTGCGAGGAGAGTCCATCGACTTCCGTGTTACCTTGGTTCCCTGCGTGAGTGGTCCCAAGATTGCGATCCGGGTTCTCGATCTCAACCGGATCGAACGACGCCTTTCTCACCTGGGGCTCCAGGACCAGGATCGAGAGTGTCTCGAGCGTTGGGCCTCCGAGCTCAATGGGATGATCCTCGTCACGGGGCCGACCGCGAGCGGTAAGACCTCGACCGTGTATGCCTTGCTCCACGATCTCGCGAACGAGTCCCGTCATGTCATCACAGTTGAAGATCCGGTGGAATACGAGATCAATGGCATCAACCAGATCCAGGTCGACGAGCGACACGGGGTCGACTTCGCCGAGGGAATCCGGGCATCGCTCCGGCTCGATCCCGATTGTCTCATGGTCGGTGAGATTCGAGAAGCCGAAGCGGCGAAGCAGTCGGTGAACGCTGCGGTCCAGGGGCATGTCGTCCTTGCGACGATGCACAGTCGGGATGCGGCGAGTGCCATCACACGGCTCCGCAATTTTGGTCTCCACGATCACCAGATCTCCGCTGCCCTTGGCGTGCTCGTCAATCAGCGGCTCGTTCGCAAGCTATGCTGGGAGTGTGTCGAGATGGGCGATGCGACCGAGAAGGAGCGGAGCTTTTTCGAACGGCGGGGTTTGTCGGCCCCGGAACGGGCGGGAACGGCGCCAGGATGCGATGCCTGCGACGGGGTCGGATACCATGGTCGGACCGGTATTTTTGAAGTCTGGAATCTCCAGGAACCGGAATACGACGCCATCCTGAAAGGAAAGGACGAGCGCTATCTCCGCGAGGAAGTCGACAAGGAAGACTACACCAGCTTGTTGTCGGATGCGCGGGCCAAGGTGGAGTCGGGTGTCACCTCGGTAGCGGAACTGATCCGGACCCATACCGATCTGCCCTGGCAGGCCGGGTAGCAGGTGTGCTGCTGAATCGGAGGTGCTCTTACGGAGCCACTCCGAATGGAGTTGCTTGAAGATGGTCGGTCAATTCCTGACGGACAATCGGAAGACCGGCATTTTGCTGCCGTCACGCATCCGCGCAATCGTTTTCGAACTCGCGATGTAGCGGAACTCGCAAGAGTTCCGACCGCGCCAAGCTCTTCCCTGATGCGGCGCCAGTCAGCCCCAATGCATCCGCGAAGGCCGGAGCGAGGACGGGCTCTTTCTCTGGAGGTGAAGAAACGTCATCGTATGGGGGTTCTCCTCGTCTGCGGGGAACGATTCTTCGGACACCTTTTCCCAGCTGATCCCGCCCTCGTAGTCTGGAAACAACACGCGCCCTTCTGCTTCCGTGTCGACAAGGGTGAGATGCAGCTCGTCCGTGTAGGGGAGGGCCGCCTGGTAGATATGGGCACCCCCGCAGATGCACAATTCCCTCGCCCCGTCTTCGGCGGCGAGAGTGAGACTTTCTTCGACACTGTGCGCTGCCTTTCCGCCTTCCGGTTGGTAGTCTACTCTTCGGGTAAGGACGATGGGGGTGTGATCGCTGAACCACCCGGACATTTCCTCATAGGTCACCCGTCCGAGAAGAAGGTGTTTTCCTTTCGTGAAATTTCGAAAGTGTTCTCGATCCCGAGGAAGGCTCCACGGGATTTTCCCCTGTCCGGTTCCGATGACCCGGTTCCGGGCCATCGCGGCGATCATCGTAACATGCATGGCTGAACGTTGCCTTCATTGTGAAGCAAGAAGATCGCCCTGACGATGACAAAATGAATCAGGCTCGCAACTCCGAATTGAGCCAAAATAAATGACACCCGAGCCGAAAAGCTGAGAGAAGGCTTGA
>JARGNI010000067.1 GCA_029213195.1 Verrucomicrobiales bacterium | reverse complement strand
GGTCATGGTCGTTTCCCTATCTGGTGGCGCGGTGGCCGTTGTTGATGGGTAGAGATTACGCATTGCCGGGTGCGATGTAAAGACAAAAATGCGCTTTACGTCTTTACATTTTGCGCTTATGCTCGCCCCATGCAGAAACGAACCATCATAAACTTTCGAGCGACGGCAGGCGAAATCACCCGCTGGCAGGCTGCGCTCAAAAAGGATGGCCGCACGGTGTCAGAGGTATGCCGTGCCGCCTTAGACCGACTTGCATCGCGTGTCGAAAAGCAAACTCAAACCAAAGGGAAAGACCATGACCAAACCTCAACATAAGAACATCTACATCGCGCTGGCGGCAGCGCAGTCCGAAATGGGTCCACTCGTTAAAGGTTCCAACAATCCCCATTTCAAAAGTAAATATGCTGACCTTGCTGATCTTGTGACGGCAGTTCGTGGCCCGCTCAACAACAACGGCATTGCCTTCTTTCACTGCATTGTTCGCACCGAAGCCGGTCAAGATATGCGCACCGTCTTAATGCACGGCGAAAGCGAAACCAGCATTGAATGTGACGTTCCGCTGATTGTCTCAAAAAACGATATGCAGGGGATGAAGTCAGCAACAACCTACGCCAAGCGCGTTGGACTTGAGAGCGTCACAGGGATAGCCGCTGATGACGATGACGGAAATGCCGCAGCGAAGGCAGCACCTCGCACCATCAGCGCAGACCAATTCATTGCGCTGCGCGACACCGCCGAGGAAGCGGGCGTTCCCGCAGCAAAGATATGCGCGGCATACGGCGCACCGACGCTTGAGCAATTCCCGGTGGACGCTTTTGACCGTGCGATGAAGAAACTCAGCGCGACCATCGCGGCAAACGCGGAGCAGAACCAGCCTGCACTTGGTGACGTTCTCGCGGAGGCATTGGGCAATGAGTGAGCAGGGAAGCCAAGAATGGCTGGCCGAGCGTGCGGGGCGGGTAACCGCCTCGGCACTGTCCAATGTGATGATGGCGAAGACAGCAGCCGGGTATCAGAACTATATGGCGCAGCTTGTATGCGAGCGTCTGACAGGCCAGCCCGTTGAGACCTTCAAAAGCGCCGCGATGGAACACGGCAATGAAACCGAACCGCAGGCGCGGGCGTTCTATGAACTAGAGACAGGCAACGAGGTGACAGAGGTGGGCTTTATCCCGCACCCGGTCATCGAATGGTCTGGCGCATCACCCGACGGCCTGATTGGCGATGACGGGCTGGTGGAGATAAAATGTCCCCAACCCGCCAAGCACATCAAAAACCTAACAGGCGGCAGCATAGACAAGGGCTACCTTTTGCAAATGCAGTGGCAGATGGAATGCACCGGGCGGACGTGGTGCGACTTCGTCTCTTTCAACCCGTCATTTCCTGAGCATCTGAAAATGCAGGTGACGCGCGTTGACGCCGACCCGAAGCTGCAAGCCGAGTTGCGCGAAAAAGTGTCAGACTTCGTGCAGCAGGTTCAAGGCAAGTTGTACGAGTTAGAGGCGCGGGCATGAAGACCATCCGCGTCCTAACCGAACACGAGGCGCAGAAGGTGGCTGGTATGATTACTGGCCTCCCCCTGCCCTTCACCATCACCATTGGCGATGGAGACAAGCGCACGCTGTCTCAGAACAGCCTTTTGCACAAATGGTATGGCGAAATAGCCAAGCACCTTGGCGACATGACAGCGGCACAGGTCAAAGGCCAATGTCACGTTGCCTACGGCGTGCCTATCCGCAGGCGTGACTTGATATGGTCGCGGGTATGGGAGCAAATGTTTGACGGATTAACATACGAACAGCAGTGCTTCCTATTCGAGCGTGGCATTCTGGCGATGACGCGCGAAATGAGCGTCAAGGAACTGACCGAATACATGGATGCGGTGCAGGGCCACTACCGGGCGCAGGGCGTGCCGCTGACCGACCCAGAGATACTGAAGTATGAGAACGAGGTGCCGCGATGAACCCTTACACTTTGCCAGATGGAAATGTTGCCATTGCCTTTAGCGGCGGGCGCACTTCCGCATATATGTTGTATCACATCCTTGAGGCCAGCGGTGGCCTGCCAGATCGGGCGATTGTCAGTTTCCAGAACACCGGACGCGAAATGCCTGAGACTTTGGACTTTGTGCAGGAGTGCGGTGAGAGATGGGGTGTTCGAATTGTTTGGCTTGAATACAGACCAACGAAGCCGTTGTTTGAAATAGTGAGCCACAATAGAGCCAGCTATAACGGTGAACCATTTGACGCGCTGATTCGCAAGCGAAAGATGCTTCCAAATCAAGCAATGAGGTTTTGTACTCAGGAACTTAAAATACTAACTGCAAGACGCTATTGCCGCAGTCTTGGATGGGCGAACTGGACAAACTCGCGCGGCATTCGAGTAGATGAGGGACATCGCGCAAATGCCAGCCAAGACAAGCGCATTACTAATTGGCATCCGCTTGTTGATGCTAAGGTGACAAAAAATGACATCAAAGAGTTTTGGCGCAAGCAGTCGTTCAATCTTCGCTTGCCATACCTTGAGCGCGGCAACCCGTTTGGAAATTGCGACGGATGCTTTTTGAAGAGCGAGGAAAGCAAGGCAATGCTTGTTCGCGCATACCCAGACCGCGCACAATGGTGGGAGCGCATGGAGGATCGTCAAGGCGCGACATTTAGAGATCGCCAACCGATGAAACAAACGCGCGAAATGGTAGAGCGGCAAGGAGATTGGATCTTCGACACAGATGGCGCTCTTTGCCAAGCCAATTATGGGGAATGCACAGGATGAACTTAACCGGACAACAGCCATCACAGAAGCCGCAGAGGGCCAAGCCGAACCCGGCCTATCTTGCCAAGGTCCGAGAACTGCCGTGCATCATCTGCCAGTCGTTTGGTTTGCCGCAGCTATCACAGACAACCGCACATCACCCGATCCACGATCGTTTCGCTACGCGCAAGGTGCCTGACGAGATGGCTATACCTTTGTGCAACGGCTGCCATCAGGGCGACTTTGACACGTCTAAGGTCGCGGTGCATCGGGAACCTGCCAAGTGGAAACGGCTTTACGGGCCAGATCACACCTACATCGCAATCACCCAAGACATGATTGAAGCAAGGAAGGCGAACACAATATGACCGAAACACAGACGGCGCAGATATTGGCGCACCTTAAGACAGGCCGCAGCATCACGCCGATCGACGCGCTCAACAAATACGGCTGTTTCCGACTTGGGGCGCGTATCTATGACCTCAAGCAAGACGGCCACAACATCTACAGGGAGATGGTTGAGACCGACAGCGGCAAGCGGGTAGCGTCCTATACGCTGGTGAAGCCATGAAGTGCCTGACAATTAAGCTGCCGTTTCCCTCGGCAATCCTGAACCCCAACGCGCGACCGCATCACCTGCGCTTGGCGGCTGAGAAAAAGAAGTATCGCCAGCATTGCGGATGGGAGTGCAAAGCCTGGGGCGTCAACAGGTTCAAAGCGGACCAGATACACCTGCACATCGAGTTTCATCCGCCAAACAACCGACGCCGCGATCGGGACAATCTCATTGCCGCGTTCAAGGCGGGCCAGGACGCGCTGTCCGATGCGCTGGGCGTAGATGACAGCTTGTTTCATGTTTCATACGCGCCGATACAGCCGCCAGACGCCGCGAAGCTGGGCTACGTCATCGTCAGAATATCCGACATGCCGCTGGCCGCTGAGGTGCCGTTTGACGGGTGGATTAAATAACAAGCGGCCCAACCGTAAGGCAGGGCCGCTTGATTTTCCGCTGGTTAGGCGGTAGAAAATGAGCATGGCTTGCTGGGTAATTTGTAGCGCATTGTGGTGATGCGTTCAAGACCCGGCCCCAAAACGAAAGGGGCAATATGCCTGAAAATTGGATACATATACGCGAAGCCGCTGTTGAGGCGTTTCGCCAATACGAACTTGCACGCCTGAAACGCCGCTGCCTTGAGTGCATGAACGATGGTCAGTTTGAACTTGCCGAGGCATATCACGCCAAACTGATAGAGATGGAGGCAGGCAGATGAGCATCAAAATCATGTCACAGGTTTGGGAAACAGGACCGTCAAAGCAAAGCCATTTGCTCGTTATGCTGGCGCTTGCGGACTATGCAAACGACGAAGGAACTTGCTGGCCGTCAATGGCATCAATCGCTCACAAGGCGCGAATAACAGAGCGCGGCGCTCGCAAGATTGTTCGAGAACTAGAGGCTCTTGGGTGGCTTTATATTGACACTGGAGGCGGTCGGCACGGGTGCAACAGATACACCGTAAACCCGGAACAAGGTTCCCCCCGGAACGACGTTCCCCCCGGAACAGCGATGCAGAAACCCGGAACAGCGATGCAAGAAACCCGGAACGGTGGTTCCGCCGAACCGTCAAGAACCGTCAAAGAACCGTCAGTAAGCAAAACTTGCCCGATTGATATTTTGTGCAAAGCGGTGAGGCCGGAAACAGCTAGAGATTTTGCGGCTCATCGGAAGGCAATCAAAAAGCCGTTGACCGAAGGCGCGGCACATCGGATTGTTGCGAAGCTGAAAGACCATCACGACCCTGACGGCGTTCTGGACCAGAGCATAGAAAACGGATGGCAGGGCATTTTCCCAGACAAGGTGGAGAAACCCAAGGGCAAGAAAAAAGAGCCGTGGGAAAAGTGGCTATGATTGACTTCGACCGCTACGAACAGACAGCAGCATGGCTTGAATACTGCGACGGTATGAGCCGCTTTGAAGCAGAGACCGAGGCCGCACGGCGGCAGGGATTGAAACGACACGAGGTCAAGAATGCGAACCGCATCGGAGATACTACAGCAAGCGGGCATCAGCGTCAGGCGGATGCACGGCAACCAAAGAACAACATGCCCACAGTGCAGCCAGCACCGCAAAAAGAAAACTGAGCCATGCCTGAGCGTTTCGTTTACATCGGACGGCGTGGTTTGGAATTGCTGGCATTGTGACTTTCAGGGAGGCGGATTTTATGACGGCGATAAAATGGCTACAGGAACACCGACGGCTAGACGGTGCCTTGCTGTCTCACATGGGCGTGAAGGTAACGCAGCACCCGGACTTGGGCGAGGTTCTGGCGTTTCCGTATCGGCGCAACGGCGAGGCATACGCGGCCAAGTTTCGCACGGTCGAAAAGCAATGGCGCTCAAGTAAGGGTATCACGCGCGGCCTATACAACGCTGACGCGCTGACCAAAGACAAAGGGCTTCCAATCGTCATCACTGAGGGCGAGATTGATTGCCTGACTGTGATGCAGAGCGGTTTCATCAGGGCGGTATCGCTGCCGGACGGCTGGACGGAGAAGGGAAACAAGACAGACGCGCTCATAGAGGCGCTGGACGGCCTGCTAGACGCGCCTTTCGTCATCGTGGCGGGTGACAACGACGCGAGCGGAGAGAGCCTGCCTAGAACTGTCGCTAATCTGTTGTCAGGCCAAGACGTGCGCTACGTTGAATGGCCGAACGGATGCAAGGACGCCAACGACGTTTTGATGGCGTTCGGAGAAGGTGAAGTTGCGGCGTGTCTGAACGCGGCGAAGCGCATCGACCCGCCTGGCGGATTTATCACGGCGCTGTCAGACCTTCCGCCGTTATCAGACAGGCGTGTTCTTCGTGGCGGTCATGAGTTGATTGACGAGCGGCTGGCGTTTGAACTTGGCGCGATGTCGGTCGGCACAGGTACACCGGGCGCGGGTAAGTCCACATTCACGACATGGGTAGCGCATCACATCGCGGCACACGAAAGCATCAGGGTCGGGATGATGTCATTCGAGACGCACCCGTACAGGACGCGGGACCATCTATGTCGCTTGATAACGGGAAGGCCGTTTGATGCTCTGGCAAGTCATGAGCAGGTCAGGGCGCTTGAGGTATTGGATGAGCGTTTTCGCATTGTGCATCGGACCTACGATGACGACACATCACACGCGCTGGGTTGGCTCAAGTCGATGGTTCACACGCTGGCGATGCGGGACCAGTGCAAGATGATTATTATTGACCCATGGAACGAACTTGAACACCTGCCGGAACCCGGCGAGAGCCTGACAAACTATATCAACTTCGCTTTGCAGCAAATTCGGCAATGGGCGGAAAAGCTGGAAACCCACATTTGCGTCATCGCGCACCCGAAGAAAATGGACTTGGGCAGAGAGCCACGGCCACCGATGGGCTATGACGTGGCAGACAGCGCGGCGTTCGCAAACAAGCCAGCGCTTGGGTTTACGGTTCACGAAAACAAGACGGAAACAGGAGGACGATACACCCAGATTTACACATGGAAAGTGCGGGACACGCAGCTTTACCAAATCGAAAAAGGCAAATCAGACGCCGCGTTTGATATTGACCGAATGGACTATACCAAAATCACAATGGAGCAAGATGATGCTTAACGCAGTCATAGCTGGAAATATTGGCAGGAACGCCGAAACACGAAACGCAGGTCAAAGCACGGTCACATCATTCGCCGTTGCCGTAGAGCAGCGCGGGCGCGATGGAAAGAAAACGCAGTGGGTAAATTGCTCACTCTGGGGCCAGCGCGGTGAGAAGCTGGCGAACTATTTGACCAAGGGAACACGCGTTTGCGTTTCAGGCGAACTGACAACGCGCGAACATAACGGCAAAACCTATCTTGAGGTCAACGCAAGCGACGTGACGTTGATGGGTGGCGGCGAGCGACGTCAGGACAATTACCAAGCGCCGCAACAGACTGCGCAGAAGGGGTTTGACGACAATCTGGATTATATACCTTTTTGAGGCTTTGCAAGTTTGCAGGCCAGTTTGCAGTTTTGCAGATTGCACTCTGACCTGTGAATGATAGCATCAGAACGCACGGTCTAGGTTAGCTACCGAAAACCGGTCCTCCTCCCGGCTGGCCGTGCATCACTCAGGGAGGGCGATAGGAGGTCGCACTATGTTTAGCAAAATGTTTATAAGTAAATATCTCTGCAAAGAGGTTGAGCTGACAGCGCGGGCGATTGCGGCTCATTATGAAGGCGCTTTTGACGAAAGGGGCGAGTGGTTCAGGTATGTCATGAAGAATCTTCACAAAGACGGCATGGTTAAAGAAGTTTTTCCGCATGGAAGAATGTTTAGCGATGCTGTTTTTTTGTGCCATCTCGACGAGGTTTCTGGTGAAAATTATCAAGAGATGGAAGTTGAGTTTGAGGAGTATGACTTGGAGGTTACGAAATGAGCCTTCAGGAATACCGTCAATTCATCGCATCACGAGCGGTAGCGCAGACGATGCAGGGCTTTGCGCCGAAGCCAATCAACGACATGGCAAAGCAACACCAGATTGCCGCGCTGGACTTTGCGCTTAATCGCGGCAAGAGCGCGGCGTTTCTCGACACCGGGCTTGGCAAGTCATTTATTGAACTGGAATGGGCGCGGCAGGTATCCGAGGAAACCAGCAAGCCTGTGCTAATCCTTACGCCGCTGGCCGTTGCTGGTCAGATGGTCCGAGAAGGCGTTAAGTTTGGCATTGAAGCCCGCCAGATCCGCGAGCAGCACGAAGTCGGCGCAGGCGTTATGGTGGCGAACTATGAGCGTTTGCCAAAGCTAGATCCGGCATCGTTTGGCGGCGTCGTTCTGGATGAAAGCAGTATCCTGAAATCGTTTGCCGGCCGCACGCGCAACCTGTTGATGGAGGCGTTTGATGGTCTGAATTACAAACTGGCCGCGACCGCTACGCCTTCACCGAATGACCACATGGAACTTGGCAACCATGCGGAGTTTCTTGGCGTGATGCGACAGCAGGAGATGCTGTCAAAATGGTTTATCAACGACACCAGCACGGCATCGCAGGAATGGCGGTTGAAGGGTCACGCGCAAGAGGACTTCTGGTCGTGGGTGGCGTCATGGTCGCGTTGCGCAACCCTGCCATCGGATCTAGGTGGCGACGATACAGGATATGTATTGCCTGATATTGACCGCCGCTTGCATCAAGTCGCAGCCGACCGAATGGCAGACGCAGAGCAAGGTATGCTGTTTCGCATCCCAGAACTCAGCGCAACCAGCTTCCACCAAGAAAAGCGCCTGACCATGCAGGACCGTTGCGAACGAGCGGCAGAACTGGCGAACCACGATAAGCCTGTGACGGTCTGGTGCGAAACAAACGAGGAAAGCGCCTTGCTCGCAAAGATGATTGAAGGCGCTGTTGAAGTCAGGGGAGACCAAAAGCCAGAAGAAAAAGAGGCGCGGCTATTGGGCTTTGCCGATGGGCAATATCGGTCAATCGTGACCAAACCAAAGCTTGCAGGCTTTGGTGTGAACTGGCAACATTGCGCACATGCCGTATTCGCCAGTATCAGCTTTTCATACGAGCAACACTATCAAGCGGTGCGGCGGTCGCATCGCTTTGGGCAAAAGGAGCAAGTCAGGAACGATATAGTTATCGCAGACACAGAAGCCGCTATTTGGCGAGCGATTCACGGCAAGGCCGAGAAGCACGAAGAAATGAAGCGCCGCATGTCAGACGCTATGCGCCGCGCACAATCTGAAACACAAACCCGCGTGAAGTATGACCGTCCTCTGGACCTCGCATTTCCGCACTGGATTAAGGAAGAAACCAATGACTAAGCAGCCAGAATATCAGGGCAATGGATGGGCCATCCACAACAGCGATTGCATCGAAGGTATGCACGCGATGCCGCAGAACAGCGTTGATTGCGCCATCTTTTCACCTCCGTTTGGAGACCTTTTCGTTTACTCAGACAGCGATCGCGACCTTGGCAACGCTGGGGAAGGCGATGCGTTCATGGAGCAATACGCATTTTTTGCAGAGGCATTGACGCGCGTTCTTCGTCCTGGCCGGATTGCATGTGTTCACTGCACTGACCTTCCGATGCGGAAGGGTAAGCACGGCGCTATCGGTCTTCAAGACTTCTCAGGCGACCTAATCAGAGCGCATAGCGATGCGGGTTTGGTTTATCATGGCCGCGCAACAATCTGGAAAGACCCCGTAGTGGAAATGCAGCGCACTAAGGCGATCGGCTTGCTCTACAAGCAGATCCGAAAAGACAGCGCCATGAACCGCGTCGGGATGCCTGATTACATGCTATTCTTTCGCAAGGATGCGCCGAACGAGCGGCCCATTCAACACGCGGCACCGAGCGACAAGGAAGCCGTAAAGATTGCCAAGGAATGGCTTGATGACCTGACACGCCAAGGGCTTTGCGCAGGAACCCCGCCAGATGAAGTGCTGGCCGAACTCATCCGAGACGCAGAGTTTGACGTGATGGAATGGCAGCGTGTCGCAAGCCCAGTATGGATGGATATCCAGCAAGGCAACGTTCTGCGCAATTACCGCGATGCCAAAGGGGCCAACGACGAGAAGCACGTTTGCCCGCTACAGCTCGACGTAATCCGCAAGTGCTTGCGTCTCTACACCCGTCCCGGCGATGTTGTGATGGACCCATTCAACGGCATAGGCTCGACCGGATACGAGGCGGTCAAGGCAAGGCGCAAGTATATCGGCTTTGAACTCAAGCCGGAATATGCCGCCCAAGCCAACAAGAACTTGAAAGACGCCGAACAGCACGGCGCAGACCTTTTCGCGGCGGAGTAAAGCCATGATTACAGCATACAGCGCCAATCCACGCCTATCTCTCATCGCAGAGAGCAAGCCGAAGCCCCAATTCGCAACGCTGGACGATCTTATCGCCGCGATGAAGGCGGATGCGGCACAGATTAGGATCAAGACCGCATCGCTCAATATGCGCGACACAACGCAAGCCGAGGTGCCAGAAGAGGCTATCCTTGAAGTTATCGAGGCAAACCCCGGATGCACGGTTAAGCACATCGCACATGCGGTTTACCGAACCAGCCCAAACATCAGAACGAGACTGACAGCGATGGAAGCGCGAGGCCAGTGCAAGGTGCAAATGGTAAAGGTCGGCAAGACATGGCTGCGCACGTTTTATCCTGTCAGTAACCCGCCCAAGGCCAAAAACGGTAGGCCGTACAAATCGAGATCGTCGCCAGTGCGTGATAAGGTGATGGCCTTTATCAAAGCAAACCCAGGATGCACATCTCGCGATCTTGCTGCGCACATGGGCTGCACTGTCAAAGCCGCATCGGCGCATGTCTCCGAGGTTCGCAAAGTCGGCAAGGTCAGGACAGAACGCGCGGCTGGCCGGGGCAATCACATTCCAGCGAAATACTGGATCGTCGAATGAGCAGGACAACCCGCATCATCCGCAGCTCTATTCCTGGCGAAAGCAGCGGAAATTACGGATACGTCGCGCTGGTCACAATGCCGCTAGCACCGTGGGAACAGCCGACAACAAAGGACGAGGCATGGAAGCAAGCCCGCGAACTTGGCGCGTATGTCAGGACGCATCACAACGATCCGAAGAAGGTTAAGACATGATGACCGACACACAAGCGCAGATCGTCATAGCCATGCGCCGAGCCAATCGAGCCTTAACTCAAGGCGACATTGCAAAGGCCACGGGCCTTGACGCAGGCGAGGTTCTGAAAGACGTATTGGCCCTTGGGGCTGCGGGATACATCCGCAAGGCAGGCAGCTTCTACGCGCTGGTGAGGGGGCGGAGATGATAGACGAGGCAACCATTGACGTGATGCTCAAGGCGACTGGCTTCGTTTGCCTTGTGGCGTCTATCTTTTGCGATGGACACACGAGAACTTACCTTGCCTTGATCGTGATACTAAACGCAGGATTGGCGGGCATGTTCGCGTAACAAACAGGTCAGCGGGCGGTGCCGAGGTGGTCGCAACACGTCATGGTTCTCATGGTTGCCTCAAACACCCGCAGCACCGGCCACGGTCCCCACAGGCGACCTTGACCTTGCCGAGGTGACGGTGCATCTTTTTAAAAAAAGGTGTTTACAAGGCGGACATCATGTCCTATATATAAGTCATAGGGCAATGAAGCCCACAACCTCGGAGGTCCACATGGACAACATCGGCACCCTCGCAAACGCAATCATCGCCGACAACAAGAACGGCGACATCGACGTTGAGGAAATCATCTTCGGCAAATTGAACATTAGCGACTTGCCGCTGCTTGCAGAATTGCTTGAAGGCCACGGCAGCAGCAACGAGATGAACACTGCGGACTACGCGCTCGCAGCAATCAACAAGGCGCTTGGGGCATAAGCCCCAACCCACACGGGCAATGGCGCCCACAACGGCATAGGAGGCCACGACATGAGCATAGAATGGACAAAGGCGCAGGTCATCACGATGGTGAAGACATACCCGCACCTCACGGCAATGGAGATTGCACGCCGTTCCGGCTGGACTGTATGGGCAGCGGAAGACCTGCTGAAGGAGATGGGGGCATGAGCAAGCAACTCACAGAATCAGCGCAGGTCGCAAAAGAAATTCGCAAAATCCTAAAGGCGCACAACATCAAGGGTTCGGTGCGGTCAAGCAATTACAGCGGAGGCAACTCGGTTCGGGTTCGGTTTGCGCAAGAGCTCACATCGGAAGAATACGCGAAGATATATCAGGAGGCGGATAAGTGGCGCGCTGGCAGCTTTAATTCGATGTACGATATTTATGAATACCGCCACATCGAAGGGCCAACAGCAAATTACATTTTCTTCACTTGCTCGGAAGGTTACAGCATGGGCTACCCAAGGTCGGACGTAGCCGCATGACCCCACGCCAATTCAAAGCAGCTCGTAACGCTCTTTGCCTCAGCCAACGCGATTTGGCTGAGGTTTGGTCTATGGGCAAGAACGGAGAGCGCACCATACGGCGCTGGGAGCAGGGCGACACACCGCTGAACCCTATCGCGGCATACTGCATCAGCCTGATGTTAGACGGTCAATCAGAAACGTGATAAGGTGAAGTGTGAAGATTGAACCAAAAGAACTGCGCGTCAAAAAGTGGAAAGACGTTAAAGCCGTGCGGGTGAAATACAACCGCGCGGCAGAATTGGCGGTCAGGACAGCGCAAGCCCTCAAGGATGGCGACACGATACACGCGCTATTGTCTGGCAATTTCATTTTTGGCGACTTTCTCGAAGCATTGGCGGTAGAGAACTGCGTCAAGTTTAAGGGCATGACGCTTTCAACGCTGGCAATGTCAGACGAGAACGTAATCAGTCTGGAAAACCTACTCGCAAGCGGCCTACTGGGACACTTGGACTTGATTGTCTCAAGCTACTTTTGGTCACACAACCGACACAACGCTGCATTCATCTACGAAACCCTTTGCGACCCATTCGGCACACGGCTTGCAGTCGCAGGCATTCACACCAAAATCGCCATGATTGAAACTGACAAGTCAAAGCTGGTCATTCACGGGTCAGCCAACATGCGGTCATCGCGCACGATTGAGGCCATTACCATCGAGGCAAACCCTGACCTATACGATTTCCACAAATCATGGCATGATATGATATTGGAGGACTACGCGGTCACACGCAAAGAGCGACGCGCCTCAAACCTTTGGGACTTGATTGGAGACACGACCAATGAGTGAGAACAATACCGGACGCATGACGCGCCAGACAGCCGCAGCACGCCGCGCATCAGCAGCACGCACCGCAGCGTTCAATGCTGGACAGGCAGATACGCCGTTCTGAGGTAAGCCATGCCACCTAAACCCCGCGTATTGTCAAAAGATGAGATAGGCCAAGTCGAAAAACTTGCGCCCATGCTTACGCGCGAACAAATTGCAGACTTTTTTGGGATGCACATCAACACGTTTGACAATATCCGAGAGCGGCAGCCTGAGGTTGATGTGGCCTATAAAAGGGGCCGAGCCGAAACAATCGGCAAAGTCGCTCAGAGCCTCATTCAAGACGCGCTAGATGGCGACACCACGTCTCGCATATTCTTCCTAAAGACCCAAGGCGGATGGCGCGAGACGACAAAGGTTGACCACACCAGCAGCGACGGCAGCATGTCCCCCAAGGAAATCATCATTCGCGCAGCAGATGTCCCAAGCGACGATTGACCTACCGCCCAAGCTGGCAGATGTTTACAGCCCGCCACGCGGGTCCGTCAAATACAGGGCAACCTACGGCGGTCGTGGCAGCGCCAAGTCATTCACAGCCGCACTCATGGCGGCAATCTGGGGCTATGCCGCCCCGATGCGCGTTCTATGCGTCCGAGAGTTTCAGGCGTCTATCCCTGAGAGTTTTCACGCCGAACTCAAGGCGGCGATTGCGTCACAGCCTTGGCTTGAGGCGCATTATGACGTGGGTCGGGATTACCTACGCGGGGCCAACGGGTCAGAGTTTATCTTTCGCGGCCTTCGCAGGAATGAGCAAAGCATCAAGTCGCTTGCCAAAGTGGACCTGACGATCGTGGAGGAAGCCGAGGACGTGCCGGAAACGTCATGGCTTGCACTTGAGGCGACCGTGTTCCGACAGCCAAAGTCAGAACTATGGGCTATATGGAACCCCCGCACCGATGGCAGTCCGGTTGACCGCAGGTTCCGCAAAGAGCCACCAGAGAGCGCGTTGATTGCCGAGGTGAATTGGAACGACAATCCCTATTTCCCTGACGGCCTCAAGGCATTGCGCGAGCGCCAGCAGCGGCTACTCGACCCTGCAACATATGCCCACGTCTGGGAAGGCGCATATCTCGAAAACAGCGATGCGCAGGTGTTCGGCAGCAAGGCAAAGGTGGAACCGTTTGAACCTAACCCGCGCCTGCCTGAGTGGCAGGGGCCATTTTATGGAGGTGACTTTGGCTTCTCACAAGACCCGACAGCAGCGGTGGAATGCTGGATACGAGGCGATAACTTCTATATTCGCAGGGAAGCGTTCCGCACGGGCTTGGAATTGGATGACACCGCGCCGTTTGTTGTTGGCGCGATGCCGGGCTTTGAGCGGGAAGTAAGCCGATGGGACAGCGCGAGGCCGGAAAGCATCAGCCACCTAAACCGTCACGGGCTACCGATGGCGAGGGCCGTGACCAAGTGGCCTGGCAGCGTTGAGGACGGCATTGCATGGCTTAGGTCATGGGGGTCTATCATAATACACCCAGAATGTGCTAATATGCAGCGCGAGGCGCGGCTGTATAGCTACAAGACAAACGAGAACGGCGACGTGACAACAAAGATTATCGACGCTCACAACCACGGCTGGGATGCTGTGCGCTATGCCGTTCAACCCATGATCCGGGGCGGCTCGGACCAAGTATTCGGAGTGCTTTGATGGTCTGGCCATTCACACGCAAGATTGAAGAAAAGGCGCACCCAGCAGGCGGCGCATTGATGATTGGTGGCGGGCCAGCTTGGGCGCGTAAGGATAAGAGCCAGCAATACATCACCGAAGGCTATCAGCTTAACGTCATCGTCTATCGCGCGGTCAACGAGATTGTCAGAGCAGCAACGTCTATCAACCTTGAACTCTACAACGGCGAAGATGCTATCGAGCAGCACCCGGTTCTAGACTTGCTCAAACAGCCGACGCCGGGTGGCACATGGCAAACGTGGCTGACCGAAATGCTGGTCAACCGGATGCTCCTAGGCGAGATGGCCGCAGCATCGGATAACCCGCGACAGCCGACCGAGATATGGCCGCTGATGCCGATGAATATCGCAGTCGTTCCCGGCGCATCTGGCCTTGCGCGGCAATACATTTACGAAGTGAACCGCAAGAAGACGATCTTCGAGGTGGACCAAATCACCGGGCAGTCTGACCTGCTATTCGTCAAGACATACAATCCGTCGGACTATTGGCGCGGTCAGTCCCCGCTTATGGCTGCGGCAATCGCTGGCGATACGCATAACGCTGGGATGCGGTGGAATTATTCGCTGTTGAAGAACAGCGCACGCCCATCTGGTCTTATCCGTTTCAAGACAGGCTATCCGTCCGGCGAGATGATTAACCGGATGCGCGAGTATTTCAAAGCGCGGATGCAGGGCGCAGAGAACGCGGGCGAGATACCGATGTTGGCTGACGATGCAGAATGGCAGCAGCTATCGCAGTCGGCACGGGATATGGATTTTTCCAACACCATGCGCGAGACGGCGAAATACGTCGCTGCGGCGCTAGGCGTTCCCCTGCCGCTCATCGACAACGACGCCAGCACGTTCAACAACTTGGAGCAAGCCAAGGAGCGGCTCTACACGGACACCGTTATTCCGCTGATGCGTGATGTTCTGGCAAGCCTGAACACATGGCTCCTGCCGCGCTATGGCGACGGGTTGGAACTGCGTCTAGACCTTGACACCATCCCCGCCCTTGAGGCGCTGCGGGAGCGGATGTTTCAACGTGCGGTCACAGCATACCGCGAAGGCGTTCTGACATTGCAAGAGGCGCGGATGCTCATGGGCTATCAGCCGGAAGCCGATGGCGAGTTTAAGCCAGCACCTGGCGCGTCGTTTGACCTGCCTGCCGAAGACATAAAAGCACTCGCCTATGGGCTGGATATTGAGACCAAGGCCGACAGCTACGCTCCGAACGATGGAATGAAAGAGGAAGCCAAGCGCGGACTTGAATGGCGGCGTGAGTTTAACCGAGGCGGGACCGAGGTTGGTGTTGCGAGAGCGCGTGACATATCAAACGGCAAGAACCTAAGCGCCGATACCGTCAAGCGGATGAGCAGCTACTTTGCGCGGCATGAAGTGGACAAGCAGGGCGAAGGATGGTCACCGGGAGAACCGGGATACCCAAGCGCCGGACGTATAGCGTGGGCGCTATGGGGCGGTGATGCTGGCAAGTCATGGGCCGCGAAAATCGTTAAGCAAATGGAGGCCGACTGATGGCTCAGAACGCAACAATCACACTCACTGCCGGAACATGGACGCAACTCACGGATGCTGACATTTCCTCAATCACATTCCAGAACCGGAGCGGGTACGACGTATTCGTGACCGTGCAGAACGGAACGACAGCGCCGACGAGCTTTGACGATGCTTTGCGTTATGGGCCAAAGCAGGGCGAAGCTGCACGCAGTCTTGCAGAACTCGCACCGGGCGTGACAAGCCCGAACCGCGTTTTCGCATGGTCAAAGGTTGCAGCGGACGTATTTGTCTCGCACGCCTAATGGCACGCAAGCCCGCATTCATCAGCCACAGCCCTGAGCGTGAGGCCGCTATCCAGTCGCGTCTATTGGACGTGATGGAGGCGCGTTTTCGTCGCAAGATTGCGGGCGTGGTGGCCGATGAGAGCAAGCAGTATCTCGAAGCGTATCAGGAACTGGGATACGTCCCTGCGCCAAGCGACGATGACGTGCAGGCGTTCCGAGACCTGTATAAAGAGATGGGCCTACAGACCGTGCGCACGTTTGGGGCGCGTGTTGTCAGTCAGGGCAAGGCGCTAGGCTATGACCTTGAGTGCAAGCAGGAGGGCGGATTTGCGGCGCTGTTCCGCTCACTAGCATTGGCGTGGATTAACCTAGAGCCAATACGAAAGCGCATCACCCGCGTGACTGAGACAACGCGGGCGCGGATTGTCTCGGAGGTTGCGCGAGGACAGCAGGACGGGCTTGGCGTTGCAGAGATTGCCAAGGGTATCAACAAGCGCGTGCCGTCCATCTCACGGGCTAGAGGCGCTCTTATCGCTCGAACCGAAACGCATAACGCGGCCAACTACGCCATGCACGAAACGGCCAAGTCCACCGGGCTTGAGTTGGAAAAGGAATGGGTGGCGACCGAGGATATGCGGACGCGGACATTCGACAAAGAAGACCCAGATGAATATGACCACATCGCCATGCACGGGCAGAAGCGGGCGATGGATGAGCCGTTTTCTATGCCTTGGATTGGCGGGCCGGACCTGTTGATTATGTATCCCGGCGAGGCAGGCAAGCCGGGGGCGGCGACTATAAATTGCAGGTGTAGTAGCATACATCGCGTGGTCGGTCTTGACGACTAGGGCGAACACCGCCTAACCTACATTCACTGACCTCCCATTTCACAAACTAGACCGCCTTCGGGCGGTCTTTTTTTGTGCCTGAGCCATGACTTTGCAACTTTGCAGTTTCGTGTTATAACTTTGCAAAGGCCGTTGTGAAACGTCCGAAGCCCTTAGATGGAGCCTTGCATGCTGCTCAATTACGCACGCAAAGACGGTGGCGAACCGCTCGAAACAAAGCTTGCCTCCCTTGAACTCAAGGTTGAGGGCAAGAGCGACGATTATCTGACAATCTCAGGCTATGGGTCGGTCTTTGGAAACAAGGATAACGGCGGTGACATTGTTATGCCGGGCGCGTTCAAAGAGTGCATCGCATCCGGTCGCAGACCCAAGATGCTTTGGAACCACGACCCGTCACAGCCCATCGGCGCTTGGGATGAAATGTCCGAGGACGAAAACGGCCTGCTGGTGAAGGGCCGCGTCAGCCGTCGCGGCAAAGCGGGCGAGATTGCCGAATTGATTGAGATGGGCGGTATTGAGGGTCTGAGCATTGGCTACCGCACACAAGAATACGAAATGGACATGGACGAAGGGTCACGCAAGCTGACCAAGCTGGACCTGTGGGAGACCAGCGTCGTGACATTTCCGATGAATGAATTGGCTGGCATCTACGCGATGAAGGCTGACGAGATTACACAGCGCGACTTAGAACGCGCGTTCAAGAATATGGGCCACTCGAACCGCATGGCGAAGGCTATGGCGGGTGGCGCATGGAAGGCACGGGCCGAGGTTCTGCGGGACGCAGACACGGGCGTTCCTGAGCAGGTTCAACGGGACGTTGACGAACTCAAAGCACTTTTGACCGAAACCCTGCAAACGATTGGAGGACGTTAATGTCTGATTTTGCAGAAATCAAAGGGCTTGTTGAGAAAATCAACCCGACCCTGACCGAACTGCGCGGCGAGATTGACGCGCTCAAGGCTGCGGCACCGACTGACGTAGTGACCGAAGAAAAGCATCAGCGCATGGCTGACGACATCACGGCCAAGCTGGCTGAGATGCAGACCAAGCAAGCCAAGCTGGAAGCGGCAATGAACCGTCCCGGCGCTGGCGAAGGCAAGGGCATGGATGGCGAACTTGAGCAGAAGCACAAGGACGCATTCCGTCAGTATATGGCAAACGGCACCCTGCCGGACGGCTTCAAGGCTGGTTCCGAGGGCATCGAAGTCAAGGCCATGTCCACCGACGTGAACCCTGACGGCGGCTATCTGGTACGTCCTGAGCTGTCAAACACCATCATCACTCGCGTGTTTGAGACATCCCCGCTTCGCCAAGTGGCAAACGTGGAGCGCACAGGCGCGAAGTCAATCGACATCCTGATTGACGATCAGGAAGCGGCTGCTCGCTGGGTCGGTGAAGGCGCATCTGGCGGACAGACTGACACGCCTCAACTGGCGCAGAAGGTCATCGCAGCGCACAAGATTGAAGCTGACCCCCGCATGACAACCGAGATGATTGAGGACAGCTACCTCGACGTCGAGGCATGGCTTGCTGGCAAGGTTGCTGACAAGTTTGCACGCACTCAGAACACCGCTTTCGTTCTGGGCGATGGCGTTGGCAAGCCTCGCGGCTTCCTGACATATGCGGCGGCTGCAACGGCTGGCACATATGAGCGCAATGCAA
>JARGNI010000066.1 GCA_029213195.1 Verrucomicrobiales bacterium | reverse complement strand
CAAGCCTTCTCTCAGCTTTTCGGCTCGGGTGTCATTTATTTTGGCTCAATTCGCCCCTCATCCCGTGCCCAGGGTTCTCTTGACGAAAAATGCAATTTTGGAAACACTTCTCCCCATGACATTCCTTTCAACCCTGTTGACTCCTCGACCCAACCCTGTTCGGGCACCTTGGATGGCCACTTTCCTGTTCTTCACCCTTGGTTTTTGCCTTTTGCACCCCACCCAGAGTTCACCGCTGGATGACGACAAGACGGTGCTCTGCTTCGTCTGCCACAAGACTTCCCACGGATTTGGAAAGCATGAATACTACCCCGGCAGTCGTCTCATCGGTGAATGGATCGAGAAAGCCTACCCAGATGAAAAGATCGAGGCTCGGTATTCCGTCGAGTGGCCCGAAAATCCTGACGAGTTTTTCAAGGATGCCGATACCGTGATCTTTTTCTGCACGGGTGGCGGGCGCCATCTCGTCAACAATCATGTCGCAGAGTTCGACAAGGTGATGCGAACCGGAGCGGGAATCGCCTGTCTTCACTACGGCGTCGAAGTTCCGATCGGCCCCAGTGCCAAGGGTATGCTCGCCTGGATGGGGGGCTATTTTGAAACGAACTGGTCGGTCAACCCTCACTGGGTCGCCAATTTCGAAAGCTTTTCCGATCACCAAGCAGCCAACGGCGTCGAGCCTTTCGAGATGGATGACGAGTGGTATTTCCACATGCGTTTTGTCGGAGACATGAAAGGCGTCACCCCCATCCTCTCCGCCGTGGCTCCCAAGGAGACCATGAAGCGAAAAGACGGTCCTCACTCTGGCAACCCCGCCGTCCGCAAGGCCGTCGCAGCCGGAAAGCCTCAGCATGTCGCCTGGGTCTATGAGAGAGGCGAAGACTACCACAAGGGACGCGGATTTGGTTTCACCGGACTCCACTACCACTGGAATTTCGAGAACGACAACTTCCGCAAGGCGGTCCTGAACGGTGTCGCCTGGACGGCAGGACTGGAGATTCCTGAAAACGGCATCGTAACCGACACCCCGACCCGCGAGTTTCTCGAAGAGAACATTCTCGAGTATGCCGGACCTCAGGATCGGAAGAAACAGGCAGAAAAAAAAACAGCCCTGGTCCGGTAACCCCTTCCGGGAAACCGCTCTTTCAATCTGCCACACTCCGTCACTCGGACCCGGTCTCCCATCGGGTCGCGATTGATGTGGCTTTGCCGAAGGGTTGCAAGGAACTCGTGCTCGTCGTCTCCGATGCAGGGGACGGATTTTCCCACGACTGGGCGACATGGATTCGTCCTCGCATCGTCCTCGCCGACGGGAAGGAAAAGCAGCTTACCGACCTCGAGTGGAAGTCGGCAACAAGCGGCTACGGGAAAGCGCAAAAGAATGCGAACTGCATGGGCGGTCGACTTCTCGTCCGAGGGAAGCCGATCGAAAACGGGATTGGCGTTCACGCCACCTCGAAGATTGTCTTCGCTCTCCCCAACGGAGCCAAGCGGTTCCTCAGCGAAGGAGCCCTTGATGATGGAGGAACGGTTCGGGACGGAACGCAGAAGACCCCCACGAGTGTGCAGTTTTCGGTCTGGAACGATGCGAATGCGGCCAGCTCGGTAAAGACACCGCAACCCGCTTCCCAAGGCGAGAGCCGCGACCCTTCCAATGCGGTTTCCAGTCTCGACCTTCACGACGAGGTCGAGGTGCAGCTGTTCGCGAGCGAGCCGATGATCACCTCCCCCTCCTCCATGGATATCGATTCCCGGGGGCGCGTCTGGCTCTGCGATGTCGTCAACTACCGTCGCAACCAGGGAAAGCGCCCTGATGGCGATCGGATTCTCATCCTCGAGGATCGTGATCAGGACGGCGCCGCCGACGAAGTAAAAGTATTCTATCAAGGTCAGGACGTGAACTCCGCTCACGGCATCTGCGTGCTCGGCGATCGTGTCATTGTCAGTGCCGGGAACGAAATCTTCTCGCTTTACGACCGAGACGGGGACGACGTCGCCGACCCGGAAAGCAAGGAACTCCTCTTCACCAACATTGGCGGAGCCCAGCACGATCATGGCATTCACGCAGTTCACTTCGGTCCCGATGGTCGGCTCTATTTCAATTTTGGAAACACTGGTAAACGCCTCTGCGATCCGAAGGGAGAACTCATCACCGACATCCACGGTGTCCGATGCACCACGGAAAACAATCGCCCCTACCAGGAAGGAATGATTTTCCGCTGTGAGCCCGACGGTTCGCAGGTCGAAGTCCTCGCCTGGAATTTCCGAAACAACTGGGAAGTCTGCGTCGACTCCTTCGGGAGCCTCTGGCAGAGCGACAACGACGACGATGGCAACAAGGCGGTCCGGATCAATTTCGTGATGGAGTTCGGCAACTACGGTTACAAAGACGAGCGAACCGGCGCCGGCTGGAGATCTCCTCGTCCCGGAATGTCCGACGAGATCCCTCTCCGTCACTGGTATCTCAATGACCCCGGCGTGGTTCCCAACCTTCTGCAAACCGGTGCGGGTTCTCCAACGGGGATCTGTGTCTACGAAGGCGATCTCCTCCCCTCCGTTTTTCACAATCAGATCATCCACTGCGATGCCGGCCCGAACGTTGTGCGCGCCTATCCCGTTGAACCGGAAGGAGCGGGCTACAGCGCGAGGATGGAGAACCTTATCCAAAGCACTCGCGACCGATGGTTTCGGCCCAGCGATGTCAGCGTCGCCCCTGATGGATCACTCTTCGTCGCCGACTGGTATGATCCGGGAGTCGGTGGCCATGGCATGGGTGACATCGAAAGAGGGAGAATTTTTCGGGTGATTCCGAAAGACCATCCCACGACTCGAGACTACAAGGTAGCGGAATCCGCCGATCCCATTGATCAGTTGCAATCCCCGAACGCAGCCACTCGATTCCTGGGGTGGACAGCGCTCGCAGAAAAGGGAGACGAAGCGATCCCCGGCCTACGGGAACTCTTCGAGAAGTCGAAGAATCCGAGAATCCAGGCGCGGGCGCTGTGGTTCCTCGCTCGAACTTCCGCCGGCGAGGAAACCCTCGAGGCGGCCTTGAAAAGTCCGGTCGAGGATCTGCGGATCACTGCGATCCGCGCGGCTCGACAAATTCATACTCGAAAGCAGATGGACGCGGAATCATTCCTGGGCTTTCTCCGGGAAGCCTATGAAAGCAGCCTCGAATACCAGGCGGTAGCCCGAGAAATTTTTCTTTCTCTTCGCTTCCTCGAAGGGAATGAGAGTCATCGTCTCTGGTCGGACCTGGCTCGAGATCACTCTCCGGAGGACCGATGGATGCTCGAAGCCGCGGGAATCGGGGCGGAACGTTTCTGGAAAGAGCGGACAGATGCCTTTTTCGAGTATTTGATGCCCTACCATCAATACACCGGCTACCTCTGGCGATCCCGGAGTCCGGACACCGCTACTCGAATCACGAAAGAGTTTCTCAAGGATCCCAAGAAGAGAACGGAGTACGAGCCCAGCCCGCTCGCCTACCTCCGCGCTCTCGAATTGCTTCCCTTCGAGGAGGAGAAAGAAGAAGCCTACCGCGCTCTCTACACCGAGGCGGCATCGGAGATCGCGCTGATCGCGGCCTCGCAACTCGGGCCTGACACGATCGCCAATCTTCCGGGCGGCCCGGAGCGTCTCGACGAGTTGCTCGCCCCGATTCGTGGAACCGCTGAGTTGGTCAAACTCGCGGAGAGGCTTGACCTCCGTGGTCTCGATGACGATCTCGCAGACTTCATCCAGGCGAATCCTGAGGCGGGAGATTCCGTCACCGCCGCTCGACTTCTTCTCCACGACAAAAACGCTCTGCAGAAACGATTGGAGAGCAGCCCCATGGCACGCAGCAGCCTCCTCGTCCGTGCCCTCGGGAAAACCGGTGATCGTTCGGTTGCTTCTCTGCTCGGAGCTTTTCTCGATCGAGCCGAAACTCCCGCGGTTCTGAAAATCGAGATTGTCAACGCGATGGCAATGAATGGGCACAGTGGAAGGGAGTTGCTGAAACGAGCGCAGGAGAAGAAGTTGGATCCCGCCCTTGTCTCGACCGCCGCTCTCGCCCTGGCTCGCAGCGCCGACTCGAGACTCCGCAACGAGGCCGCCCAGATTCTCCCCCTCCCTGTCGCGCTTGGCGCGGACGATTTCCCTTCGCTGCAGGAGCTGGCCCAGCAAAAGGGAGACCCCTCGAAAGGCCCACAACTCTATGAGAAAGCCACCTGTGCGACCTGTCATCAGATCGACGGAAAGGGAATCGCATTTGGTCCGGACCTCTCCGAGATCGGGAACAAGCTGAGCCGGGTCGGTCTTTTCGAAGCCATTCTCTATCCCAATGCAGCAATCAGTCACGGATTCCATGGTGTCAACCTTACCAGGAAAGATGGCTCGCAAGTGCTTGGCTATGTCACCGGAGAGACGGATCACGAAATTGCGCTTCGGATTCCGGGAGGGGGAAACCAATCCATTCCCCGAAATGAGATCGAAGCTCAATCCGAGCTGGAACAGAGCCTGATGCCTCCCGGTCTCGGAGCCGTGATCGGAGCCGAGGGACTCGTCGATCTCGTGAGTTGGTTGGAAACCTTGAAATAGAACGAACCCGCTGGCATTTGTGACTTGAGACTCCGTCCGAAGTTGGATTCCCCACTCGCATGAGAATTCTTTCGCTTTTGCTATGCCTTTCTACGGCGCCCCTTTCTCGCCTCAGTGAGGAAGGTCGGAAACGTGTTGCGGAGCTTGCGGACGAGTGATCCGCGGCACCTGATTCCGTTACCTGAGTTCGCTGACCGAGCTGGCTTCGATCCCCTGGCCTCGAGTGGCCTCACCTCCTTCGGGAAGCAGAGGGTGGGATATCACCTGCTCTCCCTCCGCAGGCGACCATTTCTCTCCCGGATTCCATTCCCCCTCGACACGAACAGTCTTCCCGACCAGCGATTTCAGGGTCTCGGCAGAGACCGCCTCGGTCGCACGGATCGGGGTCTCTCCAATCTGGAACTCGTGTCCGAGCCAGGCCTGCACGCTCTTCACATCTGTCGGGTGATGCTTGAGCACTCCTTCGACGACTCGGATTTCTGAATCGGACAGGGCGGCATCGGTCACGGACGAGTTACCCGAATCTTTTTCGTCAGGATTTTCCTCCCGATCCAGACAGCCGACGAGCAGGGTCATACAGAGGAAAATTCCACTGACAGGGAGAATTGGATTCTGTTTTCTTGAGGTCTTCATCGGAGTTACCTTATCAGGATTTGTCTTCATCAACGAGCTCGAACCCTCCTTTCACCGCTAGCCCTGAAAGGTGACCGTCCGAGACAACATGGTTTCGCCATCAAACTGAAACCAGGCTTCAAAATTCTGACCCGCCAGCATCTGAGGCAGCCAATACCGGTCATCGGCCCACATCCGGTGAAACGGGATCTCGTCGATTCGGAACCACTCCGGCTTCGCCTCTCTTGTTTCAGTTGGGGTTCCCGTGAAACCCGTTCCCCGGAAGACGGTGCAATGCAGCCGGAGCCCGTCGACAAAGTCGAAATGCAGGACCCCGGCTTCCTCGAGGTGATGAGGGGTGATCTCCAGTTCCTCCTGGACCTCGCGAACCGCAGCCTCGATCGCGGTCTCTCCCGGTTCCAGCTTTCCGCCGGGACCGTTGATTTTTCCAGCCCCAAGGCCGGTTTTCTTGTGGATCAGGAGAACCTCCTCTTCTTCTGTCAGAAAGACGAGATTGGCAATCATGTTAGGCTTCCATTCGGCAGGGAATGCAGCCTCGGGAAGACCATCTTCGATCTCGGGAAACAAAAGAGAATCAGGACTCATCCGTATAATTTTCCATCCCCTCGCACGTGCAGACGAGATTTCGGTCGCCAAAGACATTGTCAATCCGACCGACCGGCGCCCAAAATTTGCGATCGCGGACCCAGTCGAGAGGATAGGCAGCCGACTCCCTCGTGTAGGAACGGTCCCAGGTCTCTCGGAGGAGGGTCTCCGCAGGATGCGGGGAAAGTTTCAGCGCATTGCTCTCGGCATCGGATGTTCCCGCAATGATCGCCTCGATCTCGCCATGGATTGCGATCATGGCATCGCAGAAGCGATCGAGCTCCTCCAGCGACTCGCTCTCGGTAGGCTCGATCATCAGGGTTCCTGCGACCGGCCACGACATGGTCGGAGCATGAAACCCAAAATCGATCAATCGCTTGGCGATATCCTCGACATCGATCCCGGCCGTCTCCTTGCACCCTCGCACATCAATGATGCACTCGTGCGCAACCCGTCCTCGATGGCCCCGATAGAGCACGGGAAAATAAGATTCGAGCCGAGAGGCGATGTAGTTCGCATTGAGAATCGCCACCTCGGTCGCTTTGCGAAGCCCGGGCCCCATCATCGCGATATACATCCATGAGATGGTCAGAATACTGGCGCTGCCATAGGGCGCAGCCGAAACCGCGTGACTCGAATTCTCGGCCCATTCCCCGTGCCCCGGAAGAAAGGGAGTCAGGTGAGCGGCCACTCCGATCGGACCGACGCCGGGTCCTCCCCCACCGTGGGGAATGCAAAACGTCTTGTGCAGATTGAGGTGACAGACATCGGCACCGATCCCACCGGGAGAACAGAGTCCCACCTGGGCATTGAGATTGGCTCCGTCCATGTAGACCTGGCCACCACAGCGATGGATCGTCTCGCAAATTTCGACGACACTCTCCTCGAAGACCCCATGGGTGGACGGATAGGTGATCATGAGCGCACCAAGAGCCTCTCCCAGGTCCTCCGCCTTCTGCCGAAGATCGGCCACATCGATATTGCCTTCGGAATCGCAGGAAACCGCGACGACATCGAATCCCGCCATCACCGCACTGGCGGGATTTGTCCCATGAGCAGACATCGGGATGAGGCAGGCTTTGCGATCCGGTTCCCCGCGCGATTCGTGATACCGTCGAATCGCGAGAAGCCCGGCATACTCGCCCTGCGATCCCGCGTTGGGTTGAAGGCTGACAGCATCGAAATCAGTGATTTCAGCGAGCCATGTCTCCAACTCCTCGATCATTGCGAGATAGCCCCTGGCTTGATCGGGTGGGACAAAGGGATGCATGCCACCAACGGTATCCCAGCTCAGCGGAAACATCTCCGAAGCGGCATTGAGCTTCATGGTGCAGGAACCGAGAGGAATCATGCTCTGGTTCAGGGCAATGTCTTTCCCCTCGAGACGTCGGATGTAGCGAAGCAGTTCCGTCTCCGTCCGAAAGCGGGAGAAGACAGGTTGCTCGAGGAAGGAATCGGTGCGGGCCAGGGAACCGGGAAGTCGATGCTCAGCCCCTTCGATCATGGGTGGAACGGGGAGATTGAAAACCGAGAAAGCCTCAATCCATTTTCCATTCTCGATCACCTTCTGGTCGAAAGAGACTCCCAGGACACTGGGGAGCTCCATCCGAAGGTTCACTCCCAGTTCGCGGCAACGAGAAAGAACGGCCTCCCGCTGGGAATCATCGACACGAACGAGAACGGTATCGAAAAAGGCCCCATGGACGATCTCCATTCCCTTTTCCTCGATGGCCGCGGCGAATCGAGCAGCCGCTTCGTGAACCCGTGACGCGATCCGGCAGAGCCCTTCTCGCCCGTGACAAACCGCGTAGAATCCCGCCATGACGGCAAGGAGGACCTGGGCGGTGCAGATATTGGAGGTGGCCTTCTCCCGTCGAATGTGCTGCTCGCGAGTCTGCAGGGAAAGTCGCAGAGCCGGTCTCCCATCGGCATCCCGAGAGACTCCGACAAGACGTCCCGGCAATCGGCGCTTCCACTTGTCACTGCAGGCCATGTAGGCGGCGTGGGGTCCGCCAAATCCGAGAGGGACGCCAAATCGCTGCGCACTTCCCACCACGATATCGGCACCCCATTCTCCCGGAGGACTCAGGAGCGTCAGGGCAAGAGGATCCGCGGCGACGATCACGGTCAGCCCCACGCTTTTTGCCTCTTCGCAAAGGACCTGGAAATCGCGAATTTCTCCCGTCTCACCGGGGTATTGCAGGAGAATCCCAATCGAGTCCTCCTTCGCGGCTCCAGGATCGAAATCCTCAAAGGAAGTCACCTCGATTTCGATCCCGAGAGGCTCCGCCCGTGTCTGAAGCACATCAATGGTCTGGGGAAGCGTCGCTCGATCGACATGGAACCGTTTTGCTCGAGGACGACCGGTGGCCGCCATCGCGAGCGCTTCCGCCGCCGCGGTGGCCTCATCGAGCAACGAAGCATTGGCAACCGGGAGGCCCGTAAGTTCACAAATGAGGGTCTGGAAATTCAGCAGGGCTTCGAGACGCCCTTGCGAAATCTCCGCCTGGTAGGGAGTGTAGGCGGTATACCATCCCGGGTTCTCGAGGACACAACGCTGAACCACGGGAGGCGTGACAGAGTCGTAGTAGCCACGCCCGATGAAGGACGTTCGCAGATCATTCTGCGACATCGTCTCGCGAAGAACCTGAAGAGCCTCGACCTCTCCCTTTGCATCGGGAAGAGCCAGCTCGCGATGGGAGATCAAATCCGTCGGCACGACCTCGTCCACCAGCGCATCCATCGAGGAAACCCCGAGAGACTCCAGCATGGAGGAAATCTCCTTCTCACTCGGTCCGATATGCCGATCGGAGAAGGACTCGATAGGCTCAGGCGAGGCGTTCACGATAGCTTTCCGCGTTGAGCAAGGAATCGACTTCGGCGGGATCGGAGAGCTTGATCTTGATCATCCACCCTGCTCCATAGGGGTCTTCATTGACGGGCTCGGGCGCTTCGGCGAGCCCCTCGTTGACCTCCACAACCTCGCCGCTGACAGGAGAAAAGATATCGTTTGCCGCCTTGACCGACTCGATCACCGCGATGGCCTCCCCCTTGGCGACGCTGCGCCCGATCTCGGGAAGTTCGAGGTAGACCACGTCGGTCAACTCTGCCTGAGCGTGGTCACTGATTCCCATCACTCCGGTTCCGTCATCGGAGAGTCGAAGCCATTCATGAGATTCGGAATATCGTAGGTCGTCGGGAACATTCATGGTCGCAGGATCAGAATAGAAAAGCAGGATCTCGGCAAGAGACAAACAGGATTCTCAGCAGAAGGGTTTTTTTATCACTTCAATAGGATAGCGACGATCTCGAATCATCAGAGAGAGCGAGGTCCCGACCTTCGCGTATCGAGTCTCGAGATAGGCCATTCCAATTCCCTGTCCCAGGATCGGCGAGAGGGAACCACTGGAGAGCGTGCCGATCGAGATCTCTCCGGTCTCATCCCGGACCTCGTAGCCGTGTCGGGGAGGCGGCCCTTTCTTCGTCATTCGCAACGCAACGAGCCGGTGAGTCGGTCCACTGGCTTTTTGCTCGATCAATTTTTCGGAACCGATGAAGCCCCCGTCCTTCTCCAGGTCCACGAAGAATCCCAAGCCCGCTTCGAGGGGAGTGTGGATCCGGTCGAGATCATTTCCGTTGAGAGGATAGCCTTTCTCCAGCCTCAAGGTGTCTCGTGCTCCCAACCCACAAGCGGTCGCGCCTGCCTCGCGAATCCGATCCCACCAGGATTCGATCTGGGCGGCGGGAGCAAACAATTCGAAACCATCTTCCCCGGTATACCCGGTGCGACAGAGAATCAGGTCTTCCCTCGGACGCAGAATCCCATTCCGCTCCGGTAGCGACACGCTTGGTGATATCTTCTCCCATAGATCGCCCGTGCCAGGCCCCTGGACTGCGAGAGCTCCCCACGCATCGCTCTCATTCCTCACCTCGATGTCTCCACCAAGATGCTTCGTGAGCCACTCGTAATCCTCCTCGACCCGGGAGGCATTGACGACCAGAAAAAAAGAATCCTCCGCGAGTCGATAGAGGATTAGGTCATCGATGACCCCTCCGTTCTCCTGGAGCATCAGCGTGTATTGTCCCTCTCCATCGGACAAGCGGGACACCTGGTTGGTGAGAACACGATTCAATCCCTCTTCCGCTCCCTCCCCGGAAACCAGGATCTCTCCCATGTGAGAAATATCAAAAACTCCCACCGCGTCTCGTACCGCATTGTGCTCGGCGACGATGCCCGCATACTGGATCGGCATCTCCCAGCCCGCAAAGGGAACCAATTTCCCTCCCTCTTCGAGATGACGTTGATGCAGCGGAGATTGCTTCATTTCGGACTTTCGCCCGGCTCAATCCGAAGTCAACGAAACGAGGGTGTCATACACCGGCGCGAGGGGAATCAAGACTTGTTCGGCTGGTCGGAACGTATCCAAAGGAAACTTGTTGTTTGAAATCCCCTCATTCCTCTCGACCTTTCCCCATGATTCACGAAACCGGAAACAACCTTCTCAATGGAATGGAGAAGAAAATGGGGCATCTCGCGCTTCCCCAGATCCTCCGATGGATCGCCGGCTTCCAGGTACTCTCATGGGCCTTATCCCTGTTTTCTCCGGAATTCCTGGAGTGGATCTACTTCGATGCCCAAGCCATCTTCGCGGGTCAGGTCTGGAGGATCGTGAGCTGGGTGTTTTTCCCGATCAGCTCCAATGTGCTCTTCGTGCTCATCGGGCTGCTCTTCATGTTTTTCATCAACGACAGTATCGAGGGAGCCTGGGGATCCTTCCGTCTCAATGTCTATGTCTTTGCCTCGATCATCTCGCTTTCGCTGGTCGGGTTGATCCCGATTTTCTCGGGGGCTGGCGGTGCTTTCGGAAGCATTTTCTACTCGGCCGCTTTCCTCGCCTTCGCGACTCTATTTCCCAACCAGGTCATTCATCTCTTCGCGATCATTCCGATCAAAGCGAAGTGGCTCGGCTTTGCGAATATCGCGATTCTCCTCGCGATGATCCTCGGAAGTTCAGCTCCTGTCCTCATGGCGATCGTTGTTCTCGCCGGCCTCCTTCCCTACCTCCTCGTGTTTGTTCCCACCATGATCAGCAACGCGAAACGAAACAGTGAAAATGCGGTGCGCAGACACAAATTCGAGCAGGCCGCCAAGGGAGCCAACGAGCCCTTTCATGTCTGCGAGGAGTGTGGAGCTACCGATGAAACTCACCCGAATCGATCGTTCCGGGTCACGGCTGAGGGGACCGAAATTTGCAGCGAATGCCGCTCTTAGCGAGCCAATCTCCGATTTCCGGATCGAAGAAAGTCCAGAGAATCAGGCATCGACATACTTCGACCGGTAGACTTCGGGACGCCGCCCCTGGATCACCTTCCAGACGCCAAAACCGAGAAGCGCAACAAAAGCAATCAGGAAGGACAAGTAAATGTAGGTCCAATCCATGGGCAGCTCCGTCAGCACTTCCATCGCTTCCGACGGGTTCGAAGCTCGCCCGTTTTCATCGAGGGTAAAGACCCGGATGTAGTAAGCCGAGTTAGGTTGGAGCCCGGTCATCCGAGCCTTGACCAATCGATCCACTCTCTCGAATTCCACCTCCCTCATGGGAAGCCAGACGCTCCTCGGAAATCCATCGCCTCCATCCTGAACCATACCGAGTAATTCGATCTCGAAATCGTTTAGCTGGGAATTGGGAGGAGCTGTCCACCCAAGCGTCAAGCTCGAGGAACCCGCCTCGACCACCGCCAGATCTTCCGGGGATCGCAGTTCGGGATTCTGTTGCCTTTCCACCAGGGGATAAATATCAATCCCGGGAAGAATCTCAGCCGATTCCGGCTTGTTCCCAATCGTAAACCCGCCCGAGTTCGCCTCTCCGTTTCCGATCTCCGGGGGAACGAAGGTCGACACTTCCCCCGGCTTCGGCTTTCCGGAACTCATTCGGAGCCCACCGAGACGATCGAGAATTCCTTTCCGAGGAGGGTTCGCAGGCGCCACCCCGTTTTCCGGTGAAACCACATTGGCGAGAAGCCGGATGGGAAGACTCTGATCGGCTCCGAAAACATTCATGGTGACATCGATGGGGCCTTTCTTGGACGCGGCAGGAAACACCCCGACCGCAAGATTGACCGAGGCCTGAGGCGCCAGCTGTGGACCTGGATCCGTCAGGAGTCGAAAGGGATCCGGAATGTGAAACTCGAGCGGTACCGCGACACCACCCGTATTGGTCAGCCGAAATCCTCTCTCGGTCGTCTTCCCGGCGGAGACTCGCCCATAGTTGATCACATCCACCGCCTTCGTGCCGGGCATCGCGATCTCGAGTTTTCCGGGGACCACGGCAGCCACCAATCGAGCCGAAACGCCGTAGCCGGCCTCCTGGTACATCTGCAGCATTCCGTCAAATGGATTGACGTCGGTCTCGGGAATCTCGACCCCGATCGAATATGGCTCGTCGGGAGGCAGCAGGACCATCTCGGGCAAACTCTTCTGGATGCGACTGCTCCCTCGCAGCGCCAAACGCAAGGGCTTCCCAGTGGAATTCTTGACCACAACTTCTCCAGACCTGATCCCGGTCTTGGGATCATGCGTCAATCGAACCTCTTCCGTCGCCAGCGCAAACGGTGCCGAGCCTGAACCAATCATCTTGGTCATCGCACCTTTCGTGCGGCTGAAGCTCAGAAAATAACTGGTATCCCCCACCGCAGTCGGGCGAAACCCGACCTTCACCATCTTGGTCTGCTTGGGTTGGATCAGGAGCATCCCGTTGGCTGGTTCGACAATACGCCAGGGAGCTGTCAGGTAAATTTGCCGGCGAAACTCCCCCGTTCCGAGATTTCGAACCGGGATCTCGCGAACCACCTCTTCGCCAACCATGGTTTCGCCAAAATCGATCTCGGGTTCGGCCTGGATCTCGGCTTTCACATCGACAAGATCGATATCGAACCGCATTTCCGACGAGTAACGGCCTCCCCTGTAGCGAACTGCAAACCCGAAGACATCCGACTCCGCCGAGGTCGAAGGATCCGCGTAGTAAGTGACGATGGCTCGATTTCGGGCATTGGGATTCTCGACCAGCGAAACAATCTTTCCTGCTGTCGGCATCGTACGGATCAGGAACTCGACCGCAGCTCCCGGGGCCTTGGATATCGCCTGGATTTCGAAACGCACCTCCTGCCCCTTCACCGCCTGGACCCGCCCGGTCTTGGGAAAAGGCACGCCGATCTCCTCTTCGGTGAGACTCCGGATCGGGGCCTCTCTGCCGCCGAAGAGTCCTCGGTCTCCGAAAAGCTGCCCATGGGACTTCGAAGCTGCGACGAAGCTCGAAGCTCCGATCGCAGCAAAGATCCCGAGTCTCGCGATCGGGTGGGAGAAAAGAAGTTTCATCCAACGCACAAAGGTTCACGACGAGAGGAGAATCCTATCGCACGAAGTAGTGTAACCCGAATTCGCCAACTAATCGAGCAGGAAGCCCTGGATCCGGCGTCGCAGCAAATCGAGGGCTAACCGCGTCACGCGCATCTTGAAACTGACTCGATCGGCCGGGCTGAAGTATCGCTTGGCAAAGGTAGGCTCGTTTTTCTTCGCGATTCCGATGTAAACCGTTCCTACCGGTTTCTCCTCGCTTCCTCCGGTCGGTCCGGCAATCCCGCTGATCGCGACCGCATAGTCCGCTCCGCTTGCCCGCAAACAGCCCTCGGCCATGGCACGGACGACTGGCTCACTCACGGCACCATGAGCCTCGAGGAGGTCTCTCGGAACTCCAAGAATCTCCTCTTTCGCTTCGTTGGCGTAGGTGACATATCCCACCTTCATGATCGCACTAGATCCCGACACGTTGGTGATCGTACTCGCAATCAAGCCGCCGGTGCAGCTCTCGGCAGTGGAAACGGTAGCCCCCTGCTCCCGCAACAGGTCAAGAATGACCTGTTCAATGGGATCCTCGGATTCCGTAATAATGTCCTCCTTGAAATCGGCTCGAACAATTTCCGAAGCTTGTTCCACGATCTGACGAGGTCCGATGAGACGAAGATCCACTTCTCCGAGTCGTGCACAGTAGCCGAGTTCAAGAGATTCAAAGGGTTCGAACTTGGGCTCAAGTTGAGACGCGAGCCCCGATTCCCCCACCCCGTAGATGCGAAAATTGTGCCAGATATGGGATTCCAGATCCTCCTGCTGCATTTCAGCGAGACGGGGATACACCAGGTTCTGAAACATCGGCTTGAGCTCGCGGGGAGGTCCTGGGAGGAGAAAAAGATGAGGAGCGTCATGCTCTTTATCCTCCGGTATATAGAGCCCAGGAGCGGTCCCGTTGGGATTTTCGAGAACGATGGCTCCATCGGGAACCATCGCCTGTCGATCGTTCGAGGCGTTTCGCTTCAGTCCTCGGGAGCGGAACATCTCATTGATGGTTTCGAGGATTTCCTCATCGAGATGAAGCTCGCGCCCCAGCATCTCGGCAACGACCTCTCGGGTAATGTCATCGCTGGTCGGCCCCAAACCACCCGTGATCAGAATGACATCCGTTCTCGGAAAAGCTTCCTGCAGGACGTCCCGAATCTCGTCTCCATCCGGGATCGTCGTCTGCCTCTGGATCCGCAACCCCAGCTTGAAAAGCTCCTGCCCAATATAGCCGGCATGGGTGTTGACCACTTTTCCCAGCAACAACTCCGTGCCGGTGTTCACGACTTCGATACGCATGATACAGGGTCTCGGCGAACTCAGGAAGCGTTCTCTTCACTCGAGGCTTCGGCGCGCTCAGGGAGAAAATCGAGAGGTACATGAGGCGCATCGGACCACAGATCCTCAATCGCGTAGAGATCTCTTTTCTCCTCGTGAAAAACGTGAACGACGACGTCGACGTAGTCGATCACGAGCCAGAGACTGCTTGCCTCTCCCTCCGAGGAGCGGGGTGCCTCGCCGATCTCTTCCTCCGTCTTGTGACGAATATCGCGACCGACAGCCTTCAGGTGAGGCAACGAAGTGGCGGTACAAACGACGAAATAGTCTGCCAGCGAAGAGATCCCACGAAGGTCGAGGACAACAATATCCTCGGCCTGGATTTCGTCTGCATACTTTGCGCAGGTTTTGGCTATGGTGAGAGCGTCGGGCACGATCGAATACGGGAAATTTCCCCTACAGTGCCCGTTTCCCGGCGATTGGCAAGCGACTCCTTGTCTCCGGATCACTCCGGAGCCCGGCCCGGATGAGATTCTCCAGCTCGCGAGCCTCCTCAGTTCCCCCTCCACTAAAGACCACTGCTCTGAATCGCAGCCTGCAACTCCCGCTGGAAGGACATGAGTTCGTCTTCACTCGGCTTGTAGTCCGGGTTGTCGGAATCCATTCCGAGGCGCCCCATCTGGTCCAACCACCACGAGGCTCCCTGCCCTCCGGAAAAAGTAACTCGTCCGCTCACAATCGCCCCCGGACGCTGCACCTTGTCGATCGAGACCGAGACCGAGACCTGGCCATCGCCACCTTCGCCGCCGGTTCCTTCGGACTCCGCATCCACACCAGCATCACCCTCGGCTTCCGGAGCCTCATCCTCCTCCGGCTCTTCGGGCTCAGGCTCGGGAAGCAGCTCGATCTTCAAATCCTCGAGAAGAAACCGCGTTTCCAGGTAGGTGACGCGAACTTCCAACTCCTCGCCCAGGCGTTTCTGGATATCGGAAAGATCCGCACCGTCCTCCGCCCAGGAGCGGATTGTTGCAATTTGTTCTTCCGAGAGAGATTTGGCAGTGCTCATGTGAAGGAAAGCTGTCACGTCCGCCAGAAAGTTCCAGCATGAAATGAGTTCGTGACGTAGGAAAAGATATGGACTGGGATCAACACTACCTCGACGAACACACCCCATGGGACAAAGGAGAGGCCGCCCCACCTCTTCTCGAGTGGCTCTCGGTCCATCCTGGAAAGATTCAGGGGCGGGTTCTCGTTCCCGGTGCCGGTCGCGGTCACGACGCCGCAGCCATTGTCGCGGAAACAGAGGCCAGGGAAGCCGTCGCAATTGATATCTCGTCCACCGCACTCAAATTGGCGAAAGAGCTCTACTGCGATGATCGTCTCCGATTTGCTCGGGAAGATCTCTTTGATCTGCCAGAAGATGAACTCGGATCCTATGATTGGATCTGGGAGCACACCTGCTTCTGCGCGATCGACCCCGGACTTCGGGAGGACTACGTGGCGGCTGTTCATTCTGCGCTCTCGCCCGGCGGTCATCTCCTCGCCGTTTTTTATCTCGACCCCTACGACGACGAACACCAACCGGGAGGAGGACCTCCACACGGTAGCAGCCTCGAGGAAATCGAGAAACGCTTCGTATCGAGCGGAAAGTTCAAGATCCTCGAAAGCTACGTGCCGGAAAAAAGCTACTCGGGCCGGGAAGAACTCGAACAGGTCGTTCTCCTCAAACAAATTCCTGGCTGAGAAGACCGATTTCCCGGGCTCGCCCGCTTTTTCTGCGCCGTAATGGATTCGGCGAAGAAGAGAAAAAAGATTCCCCTACGCGGGAACGAGGTTCGCTTTCCCGAGGTCGCCAAGGTCGAAGCGATCTTCCGCTCCTGATCGAGCCCTCTCCCATCGAAAATCCCGAGAACGAGGATTCGCGGGACTCTTTCTCAGTGCCAATCTCTTGTTCAGGTCCCCTCGAAACGGGTCCCGGGCCCCATCTGCTCCCGCTCGATGATGGCCCCGGATTCATAAACGACGGTGCATTTCGTAGCAGGATGCGCAAACCCACGAAAGTGCCCTCCGGACTTGATTCGAAAAGTATTCGACTCGCCCGCATGAGCGGTAAGGGAGGCCCCTTTGTGGACGATGTAGTGACAATTCTTTCCTCCCGCCCCGATTACTTGAGCGCCTTCCGGAACGATGAACGTCGTGTTCGCCTCGTCGGGATAGAAAAGAGTTCCCTCGACCGTGATGGTCTTGGTAGTCCCCGCCGCATTGCCCTCCATCGTCTCACACTGAGTCAACGCCGCGGCAAACACGACGATGAGAAAAGAGCGAAGGATGGAATTCATTCGAACGAGGAAAAGGAGGTTTCGGATTGAAGCACCATCATCTTGCGGTTAGATCTTCGCTTCAAGCTCCAATTTCCGATGAAAGCACTCACCCTTACGGCCTACAACCAATTCGAATTTCAGGACGCCCCCGACCCCGTGTTGGAAGACAACGAAGTGCTGATCCGAGTCAAGGCCTGCGGAATCTGTGGATCCGACATTCACGGAATGGACGGGAGCTCAGGTCGCCGCATCCCTCCCATCATCATGGGACACGAGGCGGCAGGAGAAATTGCGCAAACCGGAAGTGCCGTCGAGGGGTGGGCCGAAGGCGACCGCGTCACTTTCGATTCCACCGTTTATTGTGGCAAGTGCGAGTCCTGCCAGAGTGGCCAGATCAACCTCTGCCCCGAAAGAAATGTGCTCGGGGTTTCCTGTGACGACTACCGCCGCCACGGGGCTTTCGCTGAATACGTCAAAGTGCCCGAACACATTCTCTGTGCGATTCCTGACTCTGTTTCCTACGAGCACGCCGCCTTTGCCGAACCGGTCTCGATTGCACTCCACGGCGTCAATCGTGTCCCGCTGAAAGAAGGGGATTCAGCCGTGGTCATCGGTGCGGGCCTGATTGGTCTGCTCGTCGTGCAGGCACTCAAGGCAAAAGGAGCCGGCACCGTGATTGCCGTGGACCTCGATGAGAAACGTCTCGCCCTCGCTCTCGAACTCGGGGCCGATGCCGCGCTCGTTTCCGGAGATGATGTCCCGCAGCGGGTTCGTGAGATCGTGGGAAACCCCGATGGAGCTGACGTGTCTCTCGAAGTGGTTGGTTTCGGCCCCACGATCCAACTTGCCATCGATTCGGTGCGCAAAGGGGGCAGCATCGGATGTGTCGGGAATCTCAAGGCTGAAGTCCCCTTCCCTCTGCAGGCCGTCGTCACCCGGGAGCTCAGCGTATATGGCAGCTGTGCTTCGGCTGGCGAATATGGAGACGCCGTCGAAGCCGTTGCCTCCGGTGCCATCCAGGTCGAACCCCTGATCTCCGCGACCGCCGATCTTGCCGATGGAGGAGAATGGTTTGCCAAGCTGCACAAGAATGAGGAAGGCCTCATGAAGGTGATCCTCAAGCCTTGAGATCCAGTCGGATGCGTCTCACCACGGATGACTTCCGTTGCGATGCGATCGAATGCGCCCGGAAGCTGATCGGGTGTGAATTGCGCTTTCGGGATGGCTCCGGCACCATCCTGGAGACCGAGGCTTATCGGGAAGAAGGCGACCGCGCCTGTCATCTTTTTACGCGTCCCTCCGCAAGAGCCTTTGCGGAAACATCCCCACCCGGAACTGCCTATGTCTACCTGAACTACGGCGTGCACTGGCTGCTCAACGTGCTCTGCTGCGACGAGAAGACCGGGGAGAAGGGATTTGTACTCTTCCGTGCTCTCGCTCCACTCGAAGCTCAAGACGATATGAAGCGTCGACGCAATACCGACCGGATCCATCAACTCTGCTCCGGCCCCGGAAAACTCACCCAGGCGCTGGGAGTGACCGGAGCCCAACATGGGCTCGACTTCACGAGCGATCAGGAACTTTCTCTCCATTCTCGTGAGACGGAACCGGCCATCCTTGCCGATCGACGAGTCGGCATTTCTCGTGATGTGCATCACCTCTGGCGTTTTCTCGTCGCAGAGCATCCGGGAGTATCGGTCCGGTTTGGCAAAGCCTAGAAGCCATCTCATAAATACCACTTGTACTCTGTATGAGGTGTATAATGATT
>JARGNI010000111.1 GCA_029213195.1 Verrucomicrobiales bacterium | reverse complement strand
CCGAGAGTAAAGCTATTATCGAAACTAGCTTAGGTCGTCCTTTTGAAGCTGTTGGTCTGACACAGGAAGAGTACCTTAATAAGAGATTACTTAGTAACCAAAAGTTTATGGAGAGCGACTACCTAGCTACTTACGCTTATGATGCAGATCTTACTGAGACAGAACGATTCGAGATTGCTAAGCTCAACAAAGCGAGGACAGAGCAGGCTAAGATTGCTATTGAACGGAGAGGTTTGATTAGTCAGAACAACTGGGACACCCAGGGTAGAGCTGCTTACGATCAGATCTTTGTAAGCCAAGTAAATCCTATTCTTGGTAAGTTACAGTTAGCTGCTAAACAAGGTATTAATGTAGACCCTCAGTCTGTAGTACAAGCGCAGCTTCAGTTCCAGAGTACAGTCAGTGCTCTGCCTCGCCCGCAGAACATCACGGATGACCAGTGGGAGTCTTGGACTAGTAAGGTAAAGGGTGTCAACGATCTCTTTGAAGCAATGATTAATCGAGGAGCTAAGATTAAAGCTGCTACTGCTTCGTCTTTCCTACAGTCTGTATCTTCTGATCCTGGTCTAACTGAGCAGGCTAAGTTCCTAATCACTAACGCACCTGATGAGCTTCTTGTATCTGCCGGGCGACAGATTGATGTGGTACCCCAGCTTAAAGCCATGTCCCCTACACCTTATGTAGACATCAACACCATTGGAAACCCTGTCCAATTTCCTCAGGCAACTCCTCAGCTACAGCAACTGGAGGAAGGTGTTAAAGGGAGTGATGCTAAAGAACTCTTGAGTACTGCGGTATCTCTAGGCGGAACTTTGAATATGCTTTCTGACATGGCCTCTCCTGAGCAAGTCAAAGGTTTCGTTAATGAAACGTACCGCTCTGCTGTAGCTCTACAGAAGATGTCTTTTGACTTTGATGACTATGCTAGCGGCGGGGATATTCGTAAGATCTACGATGGAACCCTACTAGGCGGCATTCAGCAAGTAGCTAAGGTAAACCCGGATGCTGCTCAGACCTTGCTTAACAAACATATTGAAGCACTGGATACCCAGTACGCCACTGGCCAAAGTAAGCTGAATAGAATGTATCAAGGGCTGTTCTCTATGGATGAGAACGGTATGGTTACTGTCAATCCTGAGCGTTGGGAAAGCAGATATGGTGGTCGTGAAGGGTTTGTTGGTGCTGTGCCTGGAGAACTTACCAAAGCTCTTGAAGAGTATAATGGTGATGTAGCTGCTCTTATCCGGGACAAAGGCGCTAGGTACCAAGGAGGTCTTAACCCTTCAATTAAGTTCTTTGTACAGTCCTCTGACGCTAAGACAATTATGAGTGAGGGTAGTTCCTTTGCTCAGCACCTGGACTCTCTGAAGTCTATCAATGCGGTTAGAACTAGGTTTACTCAAGTTCGACAGGGCATGCAGCCTTCCATGGAAGATCCAGCTAGATCCACACAGTTTGATACCCCAACTATAGAAAGAAACCAAGCAGGCATTCTGGATAATGTTGAGTTTAGTGTAGAGACTGTTCCTTTAGAGAGCCTTACAGGTAAGGACGATATTATTGGATGGATTTCTAGCGCGCTAAATTACCTAAATCCTATTTCCCCTGCTGCTGCTGCTGACTTTAGCCAAGCTTATGAGCTTGCTGATTTTCTAGAAAAAGAGGCTTACTCCGGGGATCCTGCTGCCGCTGCTGCTGTTGCGCTTGGAGAAGGCGGTGGTAAATGGGATTCTGAAGAAGTTCTGAGGTATGGTGGAACATCCAATAGCCGGATCAGGAAGATCTTTGTCTCAAGTTCTAAAGGGAAATCAGATCAAGAGCTTAATGCTATAAAGAAAGACCCCGTTAAGTTTGCAGAGTTTGTGTATGGTTCAGGTTCAAAGCAGGGCAAGGTTCTTGGAAATACTCAGCCAGGGGATGGTTGGAAGTTTAGAGGGCGAGGTTACTTTAATCTGACTGGCCGCGACAACTACAAAAGAATGGGTGATAGGATCGGTGTAGACCTTGTGTCTAATCCTGACCTGATTATAGAAGACAAGGATGTTTCTTTAAAAGTAGCTAAGGCTTACCTTGAAGAAAAAAATAGTCCGGCTGATATTGAGAGTACGTTAAAAGCAATCGGTGGTGACCGTAACCAGTGGGACAAGAAGAGAGACTACTATAAGAGCCTTACTCAGCAACCTCCTATCCCCCAGCCTCGGCCTTCTCAAGATGGGTCCGTTAACCAGTATTTGGAGAGTCCTTCTAATTTTCCTAGAGAGTCCCAAGTTAATGCTTCTAACATCCCTATCCCACCGGCTAGGCCATCTCAAGATAAGATCACAATTGGTCTAGGGGCTGAACCCGAAAGGCAGAAGCAAAGAAATTTGGAGGCCCTTCGTGAAGAAGCGAAAAGCTATCTCGCCGAAGCGGAGAGGACTAATGATCTTGCTAAGTGGAAAGAGGCTGCGACTAAACAGCGAGAACTTATTGAGAATTTGTTAGGCCAATGAACGAAGACTGGATACAGCAAGAGATGCACCAGAGGCTGAACTCAGTAGAA
>JARGNI010000065.1 GCA_029213195.1 Verrucomicrobiales bacterium | reverse complement strand
TCTGTCTGCAATACTCACAGCGAATAAACGAAAATACTTCTGAGAAACGGTCTAGTATTCTCGAGCTTCGGTTCCGTGACGACCGACTGTCGCCGGATGATCCAGCAGGCCCTTGAGCAGTTCGATATTTTCTTCCGACTCGAATGGAGCGAGAGCCTCGACCCCTTCTGCGCGAAGAAGATTCGCCGAGAACTCGTCCCAGGCCTGCTTCGCTTCTTTGTTTTCGGAGAAGGTGGTCTCTGTTTCGCCATCCTCTTGCAGGATGATTTCGGGTGACTGGATCATTCGGATTGCGAGCGCCTCGAGGCGATGGTCCGCCGGAACGATGAAAACGTTGGCATCACCACTCCGTCCGGTTCGTTGAGCGAGCTGGCGAGGGATCCGTAGGCTGTGATATCCTGAGAATTTTTCAGGGGCGTTCTTGATGGCGGAACGAGCCGCAGCGAGTATCGGCTCTCGCTCGAGGAGCAGGTCAAAGTTCATCGTGAAAAGAGGCGGAGGTGGCCGGGTGTAGGATTTCTCTCCAGGTACTTCCTCGCTGAGTCGGATCCATGGCCAGGCTCTTTCCGTCTGGTAGGGATGACGCGTTCGAACTTCGATTTCTTCATCCGACTGCCCTGAAATTACTTTCTGGCTTGCGGTGAGGAACCAGAGTTGCTGTTGCTTGCTCTTGATAAACTGCTCCCAGCGCTCATCCCCTTTGAATACTTCATAGGCGATGGTGACTGATTTCTGGCTTGGGCCTTTGAGGGTATCTTCAGCCGCCAGTGTCACGTCGATCCAGGCTCTCTGATCATCGATCGCTTCGTGCAGATCTGTTTTGATGACCGTAGCGCAGACAACGAGATCGGCTCCCGAGATCAGCGACTCGAGATTGTGGAGGGTATATCCGATTTGCGCGTCTACCGTCTCGATCGAATGCAAGAGAAGACAGAGCGTGCATGCCAGCAGTTTCATGGGAGGTGAGAGATCTTCTGCTTCAGGATGTGACGCATGCTGACCTTGCGTCGTGATCGGAGGGGAGAACCATGGAGGATGGCTACTCCAGCCGAAAGGTCTTTCGAATCGCACGCAAACTTTCCCAGGGGGCAGCATCAGCCTTTGGATCGAGAGGGGACACGCAGGAGAGGACGACGGGCGTTTCACCCTGCACCCAGGTGTGAAGTTCGAAGTGAAGCGTTTGCTTTTTCCTCGTCGCGAAAGGTTCCACCCAGTCCAGGGTGGCGGTCCAGGCCCTTGCTTTCGGGGCGGCATCGGGGGCTCCAGCATTGGCCAGATCCGTCTTCTCGAGAGAGATGGTAAAGCTCTCGGTGTCGACTTCCATTTCTGCACTCTCCATCACGGATTTCGAAAGGCCGCGATAGTAGGTCAGGAGCTCCTGCTTGAGGCCTTTCTCGGAAAGGTCTGAGCCCGGTTCGAGGGCGAAAACCAGGATGTAGGAAAAGAAATCCGGCTTGGTCGGCTGGAACATTCCGGGAGCGAATCGAATCTCTTCCACGCCCGTCCAACCGAGGTCGCGAGCAAAGCTCGGAGGCAGGGGGATGCGCTCTCCACGCCATGGGGGAGAACCGGTTTCAAAGAGAAACTTGGGTCCTTCGCTCCCTGCCGGTTCGTTCGCGGCCAGTGGGAGCAGACCAGCGATCAGGAGGATCGAGAGCACGGAGAGTCTTTCTTGCGTTTTCCGGGACATGTCCTGTTCTATGCCTCGGAGTAGTGGGCGTCAATTCTTCTCTCCGGCTCGACCGAGTCGGTTCCGGAAAGAGAGGAAAGCCTGGTTCTTAGCTCCCACGAAAATGGCGAACCGTGGGCAGTCGAGCGTAGCCTGTGGGGCGTGAGGATCCATAGGAGGAGGAGGAGAAGGAATTGTTCCGCTCGATCCTGCAGTAGAGGACAAAGAGAAAGGTCGTGATAGCCGTCGAAGGGTGAATCAGGAACACGACCTCGGGCGGTAGGCTGCTGAGGAATGACTCGAGCAACACGACCGCCTTCGGAACAATGAGTTCGAGAAGGCTGATCCCCAGCGCAAAGACGAAAAGAGCCAGGTACCAGAAGGCGGAAAGGATGATGGGGGCGAACCACCCGAGAATCAGCCCATCGAGGAAGCATCGTTTCGCATACGTGATTCCCGCCACGCAGAGAACGAAGAGAAGCCAGGTATACGGAGATGAAACGATGTCCCACATGATGCGTCATTCTCCCTCCGTTGGGGAGAAATGCGATTACAGTCGGGCGGGGAAGTTATAACGATGGGCGCTACTCCCGATACTTCCGAGTGAGGCGGCGGGCGCACTCGATCTGGGCACCCGTTTCGAGGCAGCACTTCCTCCGAGCACGAATCCAGTCGACCGCGTCGATTCCTTTCGGAATGAATCCGGCCTTGGCGCACCAGGCGATGATGAACTGGCCGGTTCGACCGCAGCCCGCGACACAGTGAATGACGACGGGTTCGCTCGCCCCGTGGTGCTCGTCCATGATGTCGAGAAATCGTTGAATCTGCTCTTCGGTAGGAACGCCGTAGTCCGGGACATTGATGTGATGATAGGAGAATTCTCCCGGCACATCCTTTCGATTGTCGAACTCGCAACAGTTGACGATGGCCCGGACTCCATTCTCGCGGTAGAGATCGAAGACATAGGGATCCGGCCACCAGGAGGCTGCGATGACATCCTCGACGATCCAGGTGAAGGGCTCGGTGCGTTCCGGTTGGCCTTTTTCGGGCCAGTACCAGGGGCGGATAGAGGGAGGCATGACCCGATTCCTACTTCTCGGTTTCTTCTGAAAAGATTTCGTTGAGAAGGGCTGCGAGTCGAATCCCTCCTTTCTGCAAGCGATCGCGAACCAGTGGCAGGTTCTTGGATTTGTAGTCATACCCGAGCTTGGGAGGATCAACTACGTTCAGGTAGTAGTTACTTCTCTGGGGGCCGAAGTCGTAAACTTGCTCGCGAACTTCCTTGGACTCTTTGGCCCAGTCGAGATAGGACCCTGCGGCTGCTTTTTTGCGATCTTCTTTCGTCAGGCGATTGAGAAAAGTGGCGAACTCGGTGTAGCTGAGATTCGTCGACTCGATGAGGTCTTCATCCCAGACGCTATGGAGATTCTCCTCGGCATCGAACCAGAGCACCTTGATGCGATTGCCACCTTGGTCTTCTCGACGTCCGACGTGAAGAGGCTGATGAAGGTCTCCCACGAAATGAACATAGAAAGCTAGGACATCGCGCCGAGTGATCTCCCTTTCAACTTTCGCTTTGAGGCGAGAACTCTTGCCCGGGCTGACTCCCTTCAGCAGGAAGGTCTCCGAATCAGGATCGCGGAGGTATCGTTCCAGGGTTTCGAGAATGTAGAGGAGGTCTCCTTCCTCTTCGTCAACCCGCTCGACGTTCTCCCAGGTTTCTTCATCATTGATGGATATGAAATGATAGGCCTTGGCAAAGTCCCAGGTGGGGTCGGATCTGATCTCGTCGGCCCAGGTGGCGATCTCGGCGAGAGATTCATTTCCCAGGATCTTTCGGGTCTCGGCCAGCGCGGTGGGCGTGAGGTTTCGTTCTGCGATTTCGGCGGTGATGCGATGGCCGTCCTGTCCCCATCCCAGGCATAGCTGGGGTAGGTTCGCAAGGGTGGCGACAGCAAAGAAAAGAGGGAGAAGATGGCGTTTCATGGCGGGAATCGAGTGGCGTCGCATGAGGTGATACCGATACCTGCGGATCGCGGCAAGCAGAATGGAAACGGAATCGGACTTGGGTTGGGGGATTCTCGTTCCTCTGCTCGAGAAAGGAGTCGTTTCCCTTCTCGTCGGACATTTTGTGCCACTTTGATGACTCCTATGGATCGCAAGCCTGCGAGACTTGCGCTACTCGTGAAATGCAGGTTTGCTCATCGGAACCGGTGCTGACCGGGAATACTTTTGTGCGGTTCAGTCCTGCGACACGGTTGGAAGATCTTTCACGCAGCGAAATCCGGTGTGGTTCGATGGATACTCGCTGTCCATCTGGTCTCTGGATCCCGGCTGATAGCCCTTGCACCAGGTGTCCGAGCAGAGAAAGGATCCGCCCTTGGTGACGCGAGACATCACCCGCAAACCGGAGTTCCTTGCTTCCTCAAGCGAAGGGCCGGTCGAATTTGGTGCTGTGGCCGACGGGAGTTCGTAGGCGCGAGGATGATACCAATCGGAGACGATCTCCCAGACATTTCCGGCGATATCATAGAGGCCGTAGGCGTTTGCTGGGAATGACTTCACTGGCGCCGTCGCAAAGTAGCCATCCGATTCCAGGTTCTCGCGAGGCCACTCTCCCTGCCAGAGGTTGGCCATCCAACTCCCTTCTCCCTGCGGAAACATTTCCCCGCCCCAGGAATAGGGCTGACTCTGCAAACCACCCCGAGCCGCCTTCTCCCACTCCGCTTCGGTGGGGAGTCGTTTCCCTGCCCACTTTGCATAGGCCGCGGCATCCTCGTAGGTGACGTTCACGACCGGATGATCCTCAAGTCCTCCGATCGAGGTGCCAGGGCCTGCCGGCGTTCGCCAATTGGCCCCCGGGACCCAGGTCCACCACTGGGAGAGATCGTCCAGGTTTTCTACATTGCCTTCGGGAATGGCGAAGACCATGGCGCCTTCGAAAAGCTCGGTGTTCAAGTCTTTCCGGGTTTGCTCGATCGCTGAGAGAATCAGCTCCCGTTCTTCGCCGGTTGCCTGGTCGAGGAGGAGTTCCAGGGTCGTCAGGGTTCTCTTCGTCTCCTCTCGAATTTCCTTCTGCTGTTCGTTCGAAAGGGGTTTCTCGGCATAGGTCACGAAACCCGTGGCCTCGACGAATTCCTGGAACTGTCGATTGGTGATCTCGGTTTCATCGATCCAGAAGGCGTCGACTTCCACTTCGTGAATCGGGTAGGCGGATTGATGGGATGCCGAGTCTCCTCCCATCTCTCCGGCATCTCCTCCACGAAGAAAAACTCCGCCGGGGATGAGGACCATTCCCTCGGGGGCGGTGGCCTCGGTTGGGGTGGCAGATTGCTCATCACCCGACGAGACGGTCATCGCATTGTCCGGTGATTCCGTGCAGGCAGCCAGGAAGAAAAGGCCGGCGATCATGGGGATGAGTCGGTGATTCATTCGAGGGGGGACTGTAGGGGGAGCATGCCCCGTGATCCAGTGGAATCGCCAGGCTTCGCTGAAATCGGCCCGGTCGGCGTTGTCACTCCCGCGGTTGCGGGAGGAAAGTGCCGACGATGACGCAAGGTTTTGCCAGATGAGTGTTTCTTCCGAGGCAGCTTTGGTTCACAATGTCCCCCTGATGACCTTTCGCAGCGCTTTCCCTGTCATTGTCCTTCTGTTTCTACTCGTGCCCAATACGGGTTTCTCCCAAGCAGAGTCGCCGGATACTCCCGAGGTGCTCGAGTCCCTGGTTGCCGATGCCCTGGGAATTGAAGACGGAGAGACTCGATTACCTGGTGTGGGATTGGCGGAAGGGGTGACGCAAGTGACCGGAGTTGCCATCTCCCCGCTACTCGGCGTCGCTGCTCTCGGATCGTGGAACTACTTTCGAACCGAGCCGGAAGATCGGCACCTGCTCCCTTGGGTCTGCCACCCTCTTTTCTGGGGCATCGGATTCGGGGTGCTCGCCCTCGTGTTTTTCAAAGATACTCTCGGAACGATTCTTCCGGCGTTTGCCAAGAAGCCACTCGATCTGATCGAACTGTTCGAAGACAAGTTCAGCGCGATCATTGCCGGGACCGCTTTTGTGCCGTTCCTCGTGGGGCAGGTGTCGGAACAGCTTGCCCCGATCCTGCCGGCAGAGCCGATTACGGATCAGGCGGCAACGATCCCGGTCCTCGCTCAGATCGGGTCTCTCTGGATTCTCATGCCGGTCGCCCTGATCGGGTTCGCCGTCGTCTGGATCGTGAGTCACACGATCAATGTCCTCATCCTGCTTTCTCCCTTCGGTATTTTCGATGCGGTTCTCAAACTCGGAAAGCTGTGTCTGCTTTCGCTGATGGGGCTCCTCTATCTCATCAACCCGGTCATCGCTGCAGTCCTTGCTCTGGTCATTGTTGCCGTTTGCGCCTACCTCGCGCCTTCCGCTTTTCGCTTGGGATTCTACGGGACGGTAATCTCTGCCGATGCCGTGCGTTCGGTCTTTTTCAAGAAGAGTCCTGACCCGGAAAAGATTCGCTGCTTTCTCGCGAAACGCGGCAATGAGGGGCTGAAAGTGCGCACCCTGGGGCGGGTTCGACCAGGGTCGGATGATCACATCGTTTTCCGAAGTCGTCGCTTTTTCTTCGGTCCCTGGAGGTCGGTGCGACTGCCTTCCAACGGGGCTCTCTACCTCACAAACGGCCTGCTTTTTCCGACCCTTCAGACGGTCTGTGATGACTCCGGCAGGACGCAGACCCTCCTTCATCTTCTCCCGCGATATCGATCCCACGGGGAAGAGGTCGCCGAAATGCTGGGAGTGGAGTTTCGGGAAACTCCCATCCTCCGGGGCTTCAGCGCGACGAAGGAGTGGGCCGTGTCTTTCCTGCGTGCGGGGCGCGGCGAATCCGTGGAAAGTCTCACTGAAGAGGAAGCGGTGGCTTCCTGATAAAACGACCATTTCCTCCTGCGTCCTCGAGATGAAGCAGGGGGCTTCGCATCATTTCTCGACGGGAGTGCCGTGGATTTCCAATTCCCGCAGAAAAACGAAACCGTTCACCTTTTTTTGAAAAGAGGTCTCATGGATGTCGGGAAAGACGAGGCGGACGTGACTCGCAGGAGAGAGCTTCTTCTCATCGACCTCGAAGACATCCATCTTGTAGTTCTCGAATTCCGTCTTCCCGACAGGGGCGAAGGTTTCCCCATCTGTGGAGAGTTGTACCTCGACGGTCTTCGTTCCTCCGTTCGCTGAATTGTGTACTCGGAGGGTTTCGAGGCGATGGAGTCCTTCCAGGTTGACGGTGACGTGCTTGGGGAAATTCATGGCCCCGTTGGTCGCCCAGGCGTTCTGGTGGTCGTCCCGGAGTCTACCGTCGGTGAGACCGCCCCACTTGCCATTCTGGATGGGCTGATTGCAGACGTGAGGTTTGCCGACTCCGATTCCGCTGACCGTTCCGGTGCCCATGCGTGGAAAGCTGTCCGTCCGAAAGGGGACAGCGGGGAAGCCTTCCTCGTTGTAGAGATTGCAACGGGGGAAGTTCGCCCAGGCGTAGCGCACCGCGACGGGGGATTCGACTTTGGGTGAGGAGAGGATGATACGGTCTTTTCCTTCGATGCGTGCCTTGGCCCAGTGGAACTCCCGATCCGATCCGCAAACCGCGAAGCCTACCAGTTCGTCGGCCGATACAGTCAAGCCATCCGTCTCCACTCGTCGTGTTGTCAGTCCGCTTCCGACCTCGTCGAAGGTCAGGGTCACCTCATTCCCCTGGATCGCCATCTCCCGAAATGTCGGCCCCGATGCCACGAGGTCTCGATCGTAGGCGATCTTGAGTGCTTGTGTGGCGAGTCGCTTCCCGACGGTGGCTTTGTCAGGCGGGTGGATGTCGGTCTGGTGACCCGCATCGATGATAGTGGCCATTCCCGTGTTGGGTAGCGAGAGGGTCATCGTCTGGGCTTCTCGCAGCCGCGCCCAGTCGGTGTCTTCGGTCTCCGGGTTGTATTTCCGATAAGCGGCGAGCTGGACGAAGAGAAAAGGGAAATCACCGATCCCCCATTGCTCGCGCCAGGAGGTGATGAGGTCAGGGAAGAGTTTCTGATATTGCTCGGGGCGACCGGAGTTGCCTTCGCCCTGATACCAGATCGCTCCGGCGACCGGAAACTGCTGCAGGGGAGAGATCATGTAGTGAAAGAGTCCCGAGGGCCGTTTCGGATGCTGCGGCCCCATGGGTTCTCGGGGCATGCGAACGCCTTGGCGCTTCTCGGGAGCCAGGGCGCGCCAGTTGGCGAGCCGCTCTTCATAGGCCTTTTGGTTTGCGGGAAAGCTCGCGACTGCGACCTCGTAATCGTCGAGAATGATCTGAAACTCGGGACGGCTCTGGAGGACTTCTGGGGACACCCAGGACTCTGCTTTGGTGCCACCAAGCGTGGCGTAGATCAGACCGATCGGGATGTCGATCTCGGGTTGCAGGGCATGACCGAAGAGATATCCGGTTGCCGAGAACAGCATCGCCGACTCTTCATCGCAGAGACGCCAGCTCGGGCCGAACTGCTCGTCGGTGACGACATCGCGCTGACGCTCATCGGCTCCGTCCTGCTTGAGCTTGAAGAGACGGATTTGCGAATTCGCTTTGGGGAGACCGGGGTAGAGTTCGGGAGCCTTCTTGATGTAGGACGAGAGCGTTCCCGCCATGTTGGACTGACCGGTGCAGAGCCAGACATCCCCGATCATGACATTCTCAAACTGGTGTTTCTCCGTTCCCTCGACCGTGAGGGTGTAGGGGCCACCTGCCTTCATTGCGGGGAGCGTGACTTTCCACTGTCCATCGGAAACGGTGGTAGAACTTGTCTTTCCCTCGAGGGTCACGGTCACCTCTTCCTCGTTCTCGCCTGTGCCGTAGACCTGGATCGGTTGATTTCGTTGCAGAACCATATGGTCCGTGAAGAGACCGTGCGGGGTAGCGGCCTCGGAGGGAAGAATGAATGCCAGCAGGAGAAGAGGAATCCGTCTTGCGAGGCGAGAAAAGAGAAGAATGGGCATGAAGAAGTCTTTTCTTCGCGCCGCCACGTGTCAATTCCGCAGAGGCGTGTTTGATCGTTGGGGAGAATTTGTTCTGCTGCCTCGTGCCAAGTAGCGGAACGTGCCGACGTTCCGACCACAGCCCAAGCTGTCCCCGAAAACCGAATCGGCTTCTTTTCCAAACAACACACCGAACCGGGTTGCCTCCTGTGCAGAATCCCTTCATCCTCTGCTTCAGATGAAGTCAGGAAACGAGGAAACGAAGACCCGACTCTCGGCCGCGGAAGTGCGTCGTGCGTTGCGCCGATTTTCGAATCGGGAGAAAGCCGAGTTCTTTCCTCGTTTCTTCAAAACCGACCCCGAGAACCGAGCCGAAGGGGATTTGTTTCTCGGCGTCACCGTTCCCGAGCAGCGCGGCGTCGCGAAGACCTTCCGCGATCTTCCGCTGGAGGAGATAGCAAAGCTCCTCGCGGATACGACCCACGAGTTTCGGCTCACGGCTCTCATCATTCTCGTCACCCAGTTCACCAAGTCACGAAGTGAGACCGAAAGGTCCCGGTTGCTGGATTTTTATCTTGCGAATCTCGATGCGGTGAACACCTGGGATCTGGTCGATACCTCGGCCCACAAGATTCTCGGGGAATCGCTTGTCGGTCGGACCCTCGAGGAGCGTCGCGCTTTTCTCGAACCTCTCGCCGATTCCGAGGCGTGGTCACGGCAAAGAGTTGCGGTGGTCGCTTGTTTCCCGCTGATCAAGCGCTCGGAGTTCTCCGAGATTCTCTGGCTCGCGGAAAGCTTCGTTGCGCATCCTCACGACCTGATCCAGAAAGCGGTGGGCTGGATGTTGCGCGAAACCGGAAAGCGCGATCTCGAGGTTCTGCGGGTTTTTCTCACCGAGCATGCTGCCGTGATGCCTCGTGTCATGCTGCGCTACGCGATTGAGAAAATGGATCCGGTCGAGCGCAAGCAGTGGCTGGGGTGGAGAACCCATCAATCCGGCTGAAGATTGGCAGTGATTTCTGCCAACGCTTTTTCAGCGCTCTTTCTCAGTCGCTCTCGGTGCGAATCTGAATCGACGGGGACACGGTGCGTTGCCGCGCGACGGAGAAACAGACCTGGGTCCGCGCTCACTTTTTCCAGGGTCTTTTTACTCACGGGACAGACGGGGAGCACGACCTCGCAGTAGGCGTTGGGATTGCCGACGAGGGCGCCGAACTCATTCGGAACAGGCAGGGTTGTGGTGGGGAGAACCTCGGGATGTTTCTTCGCAAACGCTCGCGCTCGTTCGAGAATGGATTCGCGACCGGAGACCACGTCCAACTCGTGAGTGAACATGCGACCGGAATCGTTTCGTTGGTTGATCTGTGAGGCGAGGCTCGCCGCCGTTTCGGAAGCGTTGGCAGCAGGGACGGGAATGGGATCCAGCAGCCGGAAGTGATAGTAGTCCCCGTCGACTCGCTTTCCCATTTCCGAGATTCCGACCTTGGGTCCGGGACTTCCGCTGAATCGATTGGGCCCCGCGATGAGCAGGATCTCGGTCGAGTGATCCCGCATGAACTCGAGGAGGTGGGTGCTCTGTAATGAAAGCAGAATCTTCAGGCGTTTTCGATCTTTCCCCCGAATCGTTTCCGAAACTTCGAAGATCAATTCGTAGGGGTTGCCGATCTCTTGTGCGGCGGTCAGGTTCTCCTCGATTCCCTCTTCAACGGGTTGCAGTTCGACGATCTTCCCGACATGGACGACCCTCGCGAAACCCACGAAGGCCTCGATCGAAACGAAATAGCGACCCATCTGGGAAAAGCCCGGGGCAAATGCCAGCAGCAGCAAGAGAACGATCCAACCAGACTTATTCATCGACGTGCAGTGGTAGGAACGATACCGAAGGAACAAGACTTCATCAAGATCGCTCGATCGAATGAGATCGACTCTCCCGATTTCCTTTGCCAACGAACTCGGCTGGGTGCGCACCGATGGCAGGAGAGCCGCTGGTCGAATCTTCCTATTCTCGGAATCCGCTCTCGTCGTTTCGAAATCTTGGAACTACTTGGTTTTCCAACATTTCGATAAGAAAAAGGTGAGGATTTCCCTGGTCGTTTCCCCGCAGGCCTTTCCAGAATTCGGGCTGTGAAAACCTGCCCCTCTCTCAAAGTCGTTACCCTGGGAACCCTCGTGGTTACTCTAGTCCTCATGCCGGCGGATTCCGATGCCGCCGGAGGCACTCTCGAATCCTCCGCCCTGCCGCTTCTCGCTGCTGCAGCACCTCAAAAGAACCGGAACAAATCGAACAAGCGGAAGCCAGATTCCAAGCCGAGCAGGGGTTCCGCCGAAGAGAAAGAACTGCGCGAACAATTGGCCAAGGTTTCTCAGGAACTCAAAGGAGAGCGCGATCGCCTTCGTGAGGCGAAGACGGAGCTGATGGCTCAGAAGGAAGCTGTGGCCGCTCTCGAGACCATCCTGGGGAAACGAAACAAGGAGTGGGAAGAGGCTTCCGCAAAAGCAAAGAAACAGATGGCCGAGACGATTGGCGCACTGGAGGAAGCGAAGAAGCGATCCGAATCCCTCGAGAAGCAATTGTCCGATCTGCAGAAACGCTCTGCCGAAGAGCGCGGAAATTCCCAAGCCGAGGCCAGGAAGCGAGTCGCGGCAATGGAGAAGGAAAAGAAAAAATGGGCTGAAGCCGTGGCAGCACTCGGGAGAGATCTCGCGCAAGTCGAGAAGGAGAAGGCGGAAGCAATGAAAAGAGCCGAGGAGAAGTTGGCCCAGGTCAGCGCCGAATCCAAGAAGGCGATCAGTCAACGCGATAAGGTGATGGCGGAGCTGAAGGCTGGTCTGGAGGCGAGCCAGAAAGAGTTGTCCGGGTCCCTGGCCAAGGTCAAAGCGGAAACCCAGAAAATGGCGCAAGAGGCGAAACAGGCCATCAAGCAGAAGACCGCTGAAGTCGCCTCGCTGCAGGCCAAGCTGAAACAGCTCGAGGAAGAATCTGCGAAAGCTCTTGCCGAGACCCGCAAAGCAGCCACCCAGCAGTCCGCTCGGAGCGAGGCGGAAAAGCAGGCCGCAGCCAAGGCCATGGCAGATTTGAAAAAGAAACTGGCCGAGACCGAGAAGCAGCACTCGGAAGCACTCGCGGCAGCGAATGCGAGAATGCAGGAGATGAACCGAAATCACGCGAACGAGATCAAGCAGAAGGCTGCCCAGGTGGCCGCCCTCGAGAGCGTCATGGTGCGCCTCCACGCGCAAGCGGCCAAGGCAGTTTCTGAATCCAAGAAAGCGACACAGTCGCAGACGCAGGCTCAGAAAAAGCCGACGCCCAAGCAAGCCGCTCAGCAGCAAAAAAGGCCCGCTCCGAAACCTCCTCAGATCGCGCCGATCTATTACGAGAAAGCGTACGCCGTGAACTTCGAAGATCGCGATCGTGCCGTGAATCAGATTCGCTCCGCACTGAGGAAATTTCCCAAGGCCCGGGTGATCCTCACTGGTCACGCCGATGATTCTCAGTATCCCCAGGCCAATCTGGAAGTGAGTCACAATCGAGCCCGCTTTCTCGCCGCCTACCTGCAACAGGTCTCCGGGATTTCGATGGATCGAATCAAGACCCAGGCACACGGAGACAAGAAGCCCGCAAAAGGAAATCCCAATGCCAATCGACGAGTCGACATCGTGATCCAGCTGTAGGTCTCAGTGAGCTTCCAGTCGAGCTTCGCCAATCGATTCTCTATCGGTCAGGAATCGGCGATGTAACCACACGAGCGGCTTTCACGCTAGAGACGTTCGCTGGGGGATGGGAGGCGGAGTCTTTCTCCTGATCGAGGCTTCAACAAACGCCGTAGGAATTGCGAAGGTGAGACCATCGATCCCAGGCTCCGCAAAGCATGGCAGGAGGTTTGATCTCAGCCCCTCTGGATATGCCGCCGTTCCCGGAACCCAGAGGTCGGCTGCGTAGGCTTCGACATCACCGACCAGCCACTGGGGTAGAAGTCGGCGCTTGCCGAAATGGTAGTCTTCATCCTCGATCGTGATTGCGAGAGCCTCTTCTTCGGGAGTGGTCGCTCCGCCAAAATGAACTCGAGAGAGCACCGCGGAAGCCCGGTCCATCACATCGTCGGAGTCTTCCCCTGACGATACCACAACGAGCGCGGGAGAGCTGGTACCGTCGTAGAGCAAGGCCGTGTTCGCCATGACGACACGGGAGAAAATCAGGGGAGCGGATCGCACGGCTTTTCGATAGCGAGCCATCAACTCGGGTGACGACTTTCCACGCTTCCTGCTATACCCTCGAATCTCGCTGTTGAATATCCCGATGACGGCAACGAGGCTCCGAAAAATGATCCTGGGGTGCATATCCCAGAAGTGATCCATGAAATCCCGGGTCTCGATCCACTCGAGGCAAAGTTCCCTGAGACGTTCCGTATCGACATTCAATGGGTAGGGAATCTCATCCAGGGTGGTAGAGTCATCGATCATTCTTTTGGGTTCGTACCAAAGAACTCATCGCTTGCCAACTTTGAATTTTTGGAATTGACCCAGTAGCGTGGGTTGATAGGAATTCAGGCATGTTATTCCTATACCTGGTGCTTGCCGTAGTTGGACTGATCTTCTTCGGTGTCGCCGGCTGTGGAGCACTGGTGTTGGGGCTCTACGCCTGTCGATTGAACCGGTATCGATACCAGCACATGGGGCTTCCTGATCGGCGGGCGTTTCCCCTGAGGTTTTGGAGGCAGTGGAAGTTTTCTCTCTACCAACCGGTTCTCTGTGTGGCACTCGCGCTGTTTACCGTGCTCTTGCTCTCACTCCTTCTCAAACCATTGACGGTTGGTGGAGTCCTCGGCGACCGGGAGTCGGAAGCAGCTTTGCGAGTCGGCAGTATCGAAAGCAAGGTGTATGTCCTGACCGAGTGGTTGAAGAGCGACACGCTCGTTCATTCTTTCCTCGCGATGGCGCTGACCTTGTTGGTCATCAACTTGATCTGGCCCAACATCAAGCTGTTTGAAGAGGTCCCCAAGTTGCGGGTCCGCATTCGGAGTGTCCTCATTTTCCTGACCACGATCAGCGTGTTTACCTTCGTATCATCGAATAATATCAATACGAATCGTACGATCGTAACCGCTCAACTGAAATCGGACGCTCTGCGGATCGAGGATGAAATCCACGGCTTCAACTCCGAATCGGCTGCCTACAAAATCGTAAAGGATTCGATCGATGAAATGTCGCCGGAAGAAATTCGAAACCTGGCGATGGTGGTGCGAACGGTCGTCGCCTTCGAGAACGCGAGACAGATCTCGGAGAGTCTTGGTAAGGAGGCGGGAGAGAAATTGAAAGAGGTGCCAGGAACTCCGGAGTCTGAGAAGGTCAGGCGATCGACATCCGCTTCGGCGTTGGATGAGGTGGAGGACTGGCCGACTCTGAACGAACGAAAAGCTGCCCTTTCGAATCAGGCAAAGAGGGCAGATTTGCTTCGAAAGGCTTCACGGGAGTCCATGCTCGTCAGCCTGGACAAGATCAGCCTGGAGTTTGCAGACCAATTGGGAAGTTCCTGGAACGCGGCGACAAAGAGCGCGGTCGGTACCTTCTTCTCATCCCTGTCGGAATCGGTTGCAGAAATCTGCAGTCGAACGAGCCCGAGACGGAGTGTGGCATCCGATACTGAGATGGTGGAGGACTTTGCGAAGCGCTACCGAAACACAAGGGCAGAGCGCCTTTCCGCTGCCTGGCTGGAAGCGGTTCCGGAAGTCGGCGATGTGGAAAAGTTGTCCGCTTCCATCGCAGCTCGATCCAAGGAGATTGATGCCGACCTGAAATTGAGATCCGCAGGTCGGGCAGCCGATGTCGCGGACGACGCGGCCGATGGAGCGAAGGCGGCAAAGAAGATCGGTTCCGTGCTCAGATTGATATTTTAGGCAGGGTCCGGATGGGGTTGCGAATCATCATTGAAAGAAACTTTGCGTATCTGTCGTAGGGTGGGAATCAATGACTTCGATTCGAGCATGGATTCCCTACCGTATCAAGGTCGCCCTCGTTCGGGTGGCTCGGTGGCTTGGTTGTGCTCGGAAGTGGAGCGCTTCTTCGAAACGGCGGGGAGACGCCGAAGAATACCCGATCGTCTTTGCGGAGCACGGGACCCCGCTTCGGCGGGGAAATGAAACTGATGCGGTGCTCCAGGAAGGCAAGGAGAAGAATCTCGCCATTGCCGCGAGCAGGACCAACGCCATTGTCATCGAGCCGGGCGAAACCTTTTCCTATCATGCTCTTGTCGGCTGGCCGACGAAACTTCGAGGTTTCCGAAAGGGATTGGAACTCCAGAACGGGGAGCTCGGCAGTGGGATCGGAGGAGGATGCTGCGCGCTTTCAAATCTGCTCTATCTCATCGCCTTGCAATCGGGAATGGAAATCGCGGAGCGGCATCGACACGGTCTGGATCTCTTTCCGGATCATGGGCGCACTATCCCTTTTGGATGTGGTGCGACGGTTTTCTTCCCCTACGCGGATCTGAAATTTACCAATCCTCACTCTTTTCCCGTCCTTATCGAAACGGTCCTTCGAGGCGGTCGATTGAAGGGGCGGGTTCGGGTCGCCACCAATCCTGGATTCTCCTTCGAGATCGAAGAACGCGACCACCGATTTCAAAAGGAGGACAGTGCCTGGTTTCGTGAAAATCGAATCGTGCGGATTCGTCGCTCGGAGGATGGGTCCATCCTCGACGAGACCGAGGTCGCCCACAACCAGGGGCGTTGCCTCTACGATCCCGAGTCGGTTTGAATCTATGAAACGCGCGCTCGCCAAGGGAGTCATTCAATTCGGTTTCGGACGTCTTCCGGGGGGCTCACGACTGTATCGCTCTTTGACCCGAAAGGTCATGGGTACCCAGTCGACTCATATCGACAAGCTGGCGCGCGTCTGGCCTGGCTACTTGCGAGTCTGGCGGGAGCAGTGTGGGTTTGAAATCGAAGGCAAACGACTCTGGATTCATGAAGGAGGCTATACGGTGTTTCCATTCCTGGTGGGCTTCCTCGTGACCGGTCGCGGTCCGGTGGTGACCAATGGGGAAGGGGAGTTGCTCGAGCAGTATGTCGACAAGTCCATCGAGGCGGCTCTCGCCTTCGATGTGGGCGAGTCGGAACCAATGCGAAAACGTCAGGCACAGCTTCGCGAGTTGAGTCTCTCCCCAAGAAAAGCTCTCGAGTGGGTCGAGGCCGTTGGCGGCACCTACCATGCGAACGTGAGCTCGGATTCACTGCCTCTCGAACTGGGGTCGATGGATCTCGCTCACTCGGGAGGCGTGTTGGAACACTACCCACCCGCTGTTCTCGAAACCTTCCTCAGCCAACTTGTCGGCATCCTGAGAGACGGCGGAATCTCGTCCCACATCTTCGATCATCGAGATCACCTCTATCATGCCGACAAGCAGATACCGTTTCTCAACCACTTGCGGTTTTCCGAAGCGACCTACCGATTTCTTTTCGGGCATCCTCTCTGCTATCATAACCGCCTCGATTCAGCCGAGATTCGATCCAGGATGGCTCAAGTCGGCTTGACGGAGATCGGAGTCCGCCGACTGATTCTCCCCGACTCTCGATACGTGGATCGCGAGAAGGAAGCGATCGAAGAAGGAGTGTCAGGCTTGTCACCGAAAATCTTGCATCCACGTTTTCACCACTCGGAAGCTGACCTGCATACGGCAGCCGCCCACTACCTGTTTCGGAAGGAGGAGTAGGGCAGGGTTGGGTAGTGTCATGGTGGGAAGGGCGCGAAATAGCATGCGAGGAGGGGGGAGATCAGATTCTCTGTAGGAGTCGAACTCAGCGGTTCGAAAATCCCTACTGCATCACCTTCGCAGCTCATTCCCTGCTGAATTGATATTCTTGTGAATTGAACCGATATCTTTCCCGAACCCTATCGGCTGACTCTCCCATGTTGCAGCAATTCCATCCCGCCAACACCGATCTCCTCGTGAATATCAACGGCACTCTCGTGCACCGGGACGAGGCGGGAGTCAGTCCTTTCGATTCTTCGGTCCAGAATGGTGATGCGGTTTGGGAAGGGCTCCGGCTCTACGAGGGACGGATCTTCAAGCTTGAGGAGCATCTCGAACGGCTTCGGCGAAGTGCCGAGTTGTTGGAGTATCAGGGATACCCCGAGGAGGAAGTCATCGTCGAGCAGTTGAAGAGAACTCTCGTTGCGAATGACATGTTCGACTCGGTACACGTGCGCCTTACGATCTCGCGAGGGATCAAATACACTTCGGGGTTGGACCCACGCATCAATACTCAGGGGTGCTCCTTCTTCATCCTCGCGGAACACAAGGCGCCGGTCTATGACAAGGCTGGCCTCGTGCTTCACACCGCGACGGTTCGGCGTCCATTTGCCAATGTTCTCGATCAACACATTCACAGCTGCAATCAGCTGACTTCCATCCTTGCGAAGTTGGAGGCCAATGCGGTCGGTGCCGATGATGCGCTTCTGCTTGATACGGAGGGCAATGTCGCCGAAACCAACGCAACCCACCTCTTTTTCGTGAAGGATGGCGTTGTCATCACTCCCACCACCCGCGCCTGTCCCGAAGGAATTACGAGGATGACCGTGTTGTCCCTTTGCGAGCAACACGAGATCCCGAGTGAAGTGCGAGATATTCCTGAAGCCGAGATCCACGAGTCGGACGAGGTGTTCTGCACCGGGACGATGGGAGAGATCGCGGCGGTTACCCGGATCGCCGAGACCCAGATCGGGAACGGAAAACCCGGGCCTGTGACACAGCGACTCAGCCAACTCTATGGGCAGGTCACGGCGACCGTGGGAACGCGGGTGGTGTAGGCAAGAGCGATCCTTCGATTTCTCCGACGATCCTGCTACGCAGCCTGGGCTCTCTGTTGGACCTCGTTCATCAATTGTCGAAACTGATCCCGGTCGTATCCTGCGAGGGTCGCGGCATCGCGAATCGAGCGCACCTCCTGCGGAGTGAGCCGTCCATCGGCGAGGGCCATGCGGATGAGGTTGCGCAGGTGGATTTCGGGGGAATGAAGAGGTGGAGGACTTTCCTGCACCTCTCGCATCACTTCTTCACGCTCCTCGCGCTTCAGCCCACTTTGGCGGGCGAAGCGATCGAGCGCCTTTGATTCGGTGGCTCCGAGTTGGTTTTCTCCGGCGGCGAGCATGCCTGCCATTTCGCGGACTTCGTTTTGCCTGAGTTCGGTGGGGGAGAGCGAGTGACCGTATTCGGTCTCGAGTTCCTGCTTGAACTGTTCTCCGACTTTTCGCTGTCGTTTCGAAAGGCGAACCGCATAAACGATCCCGGCAATTAGAAGCAGTGCGATCGCCACCAGGGCGATAGGATTCCCCACGAGCCAGCCGGCCACGATCGTGATGCCGGCAAGAGGCAGGCCCAGCAAGAGAGCGAGGACGAAGGCTCCGGTCTCCGCGATGCGGCCGATCACAGGGATGCCATAGAGGAAGCGCACCAGCGAGGAGAAAAAGAAGATCATCCCGAAGACGGTGACCGCTGAGCCAATCCCTCGGACGAGCCATTTCAATCTTTGGATATGGAGTTTCATCGTGGAGAGAGCGGTCTCGCGTTCGCCAGCGACAAGGTGATGCAGGATCCCGGTATTCTGGATGATCGAGTTGATCATTCCCGATTGCGCCTCCGAAGTGTCGGCGACGCCTCTTCCGCCAGCGAGTCGCCCGAAGTAGGTGGCTCTCGGAGGAATCGGAATGGCCCGGTAGCCGATGCGTTCGTCCCCGAGGTTGTCGGACTTGCCTTTGCGGAGCATCAGGTAGTCTCCCTCGACGGTGAGGCGTTCGCCCTCTGCGGTTCGGGTCAGGGGAGCGGGATCGATGTCCACCCGGGCATCGACGAATTCGATTTGCTTCGCCGTGATCTCGAGGTCTCCGACTTGGTAGGAGGACGGCAACATACGGCCCGATGATAACTCCTGTCGCAGGCCCGAATTGCGAGAATTGCTCTCCACGGAGCTCATCCAGGTCTTTCGCCAGGTCACGTCGCCATCGCTGTCTTCATCGCGATCCCAGCAATAGATTTCCGCACTTCGCCGGATCTCGAGATAGCCGGTAAAGGTCTCGATGTATTTTCCCGAGAGCGTTCGGGAGGTGTCCATCTCGCCAGAGTAGGAGAAATTCTGCCCTTCCACGGCCTGCTCGAGGGTGGCGACATGTCCGGTCTTCTTGGCCGCCTTGTGATAGTCGAAGCGGGTCTCATTTTTCCAGAGAGCGCCGAGGGAGAGGACGACGAGGATGGGGCCGACGACGAACCCTCCTGCTTTGTTCTTACTTTTGCTGGATGCCATGGGTGGTTTCTGGAACTGAGTTTTCTAATTTACTGTTTCGGTTCGTCTTCTCTCAAGATTTCCGGTTCGATGATTTTGATCGAATTCGTGCGGTTCTTCAGGATCTTCAGTCTTCCCCGGATTCGTACGGATTCCCCGCTTCGGAGCGAGATCAGTTCGTCCGCCTTTTCCGGGGAGAACGTAGTGGTGATCGAGATGGAGGAACCGAAACTCGAATGTCCCTCCCGAATTTCGTAGGGCATGGAAAACTGTCCAGTGATTTGTCCCTCGTTCGCAGGGTCTGCCCTGATGTCCTCGACCTGAACCTGCCATTCGATGGGCATCCCGTCTGCCGCTTCGATGAACCTCTGTTCTGCCAGGTTCGTCAGGTTCGAGGCAGAGGTGATGGCCACATAGTGTTTCGCGTCCAGCATTTCTCCCAGCTCGGTCGCCGAATACTTCTCGACGGTGGATCGATCCAGCACGACGGCAGGTCCATGGCTTGCCTCGCCGGAGGCGCTCCGCATCGCCATTTCGTGAGCTGCGTGGGCCTTTTGCGCTTCCTCATAATGGTGCTTCTCCGCATCCATCGCCTTTGCTTTGAACCAAAACAGCGAAGCTGCGATGACGATTCCTCCGATGGCGAGGAGGGCCGCGACAATGAGGGCGGCGGTCAGGCAGCCACGGTTGGAAGAATTGGAATCGTTCATGACTTCTTTTTTA
>JARGNI010000110.1 GCA_029213195.1 Verrucomicrobiales bacterium | reverse complement strand
GTTCCCAGCCTTCACGTATTTTCGAGGAAATATTAGTGGCATCAGATTGACCGTTGGTCGAGATGCGAACCCAGTGGTAAGTGTATCCGTCTTCGGGGGTGGGATCAGGCAATACTGTAGGCCGGGTCCACGCCGTTTTACGAACCGTCTTAGTACGGGCTTCAAGGTCTCTATCTAGTCTATTTTGAGCCATTATCCTTTCCTCATTAGTTCAGCAGCCTGTTTGGCGTAAGTTTCCAGTGGTACCCCAAGTTTTTTCGCAATAGCTATTTGTGATTGAGTTAACCTAATTTTCTTAGGTCCAGTGCTCCGCGTAGCGGGGGCAACCACATTGCTAGATTTTCTCTGAGTACTAGCTGGTTCATCTTCAATCCCATCATCAAACTGATCGGGAAATACTTGTCGCATACGAGAGTTAATTTTCTCGTAGTAAGTATCTGATTGGGGGTCTACCCCGTCTTTCGTTAACTTGTTATGCAACCCTAATGCAAAGGCAGTCATCTCGTCGTCTGAGCCGAACCATGGGTTATCATCGCGCCATGAATCTGCTTTTTCGTCTCGCTGCACTTGAGGTTGGGGTGCATCTACCTGCGTTTGTACAGGAGTTTCTTTAGGTTGTAAAGCCTGAATTTGCTTAGGTTTCAACCCGTTAACTTTATCTAAACGTATTTGAGCAGCGTTAAGCGCAGTTTGAGCTTCTAAAACCTTATCTGGTTCGCCTGACTCATACGCTTCTCTGTACTGACGTTGGGCCAAAGTCATCTCACCCTGCACCTGCTTTTTGGCAGATTCAAGAAGACTGTTGTGGCTCTGGTCTACTGAACCTTTTAGCTTATTGTTCTCAGCTATAAGGTTTTTGGCGTACGCCTCTAAAGCTTCTCGCTCACGTTGGGCCTCTTCTTTAGCTCTACGTTCGTCGTGATAGCCTTTGCTGAAATGCTTAATCCGGTTCTTAACTTTCTCGGAGTAGTTTTCTAACTCCTCGTTAGTAACCTCTTCTGGTGGTGGAGATGCCGTTCGCCCACGATCAGCTTCTGGGGTGTCGTCCTCTACCTCAATCTCTACTTCACCCGCTTTGATGGTATCTTTAGCGGACTTCATATCTTCCCGACCAACGGCACCCTCTACTTCTAAAGGCGCGTCTTCTTCGACAATATCCACTTCTACTTCTTGGGTATTAGCCTCTTTATCGGGATCGGGAAATTCAAATTCTACTTGTTGTCTAGGCATGGTCTATTCCTTATGCGCGCGAGACTGCTCGCGGATCATCGACGACGGCCTCAATAGAGTCGTCATTCATTAAACGATATTCCTGCTTTCCAACTTTAAAGCGCGTACCAGTATTGGCACGGAACATCACGTAATCACCTACTTCACACCAAGGCCCCGTAGGAAACCTTTCTTTGTCGCTATAGGCTTCTGCACCCATGTCAAGTACACACCCAACAGTAGACAGGATGTACTCTTCCCGCCGCGTCTGGTCTGCCTTAATAAGACCACTGTCCCCAAAGGTCTCCTCCACGTTAGGAAGGGCAATAAGTACCCTATATCCAACAGGCTTAGGGATAGAGGCTTCTAACTCTGCCTCTTCTATAGCTTCCTCTTCTATACGTTCTTTGCGCTTTAGTTCTAATGCAGTCATTGCTGGGGATACAGACGCGTCAGCGCTAACCCCACTAACTGTTATAGTTTCAGTCATCGTCGTCTTCCATATAGTTACGCGAAAGGTCACCTACTTCTCTTAATGCAGCGTTTAGACCCCGAATCACGCCACATACCTCCCGATATTCAGCAAAGTCTTTAGCTCCGCCGCTTTTCAGGAAATCTTCGCTGGAGCCTTGAAGCTCCGTTAATTTTTTGTTCAGCACGTCAAAGACGGTAGTAGACAATGGATCACCTCCTTACTGGGGCATCTGCCCCTCTCTATTGGCTTTCGCCATGTCCAAAATAGCTTTAGCTTCGTCCAGATCGTTCTTGGCTTGAGCCTGTTCGTTTTGTGCTGCTATGCGGCTTGCTTCAATAGTAGCGGTAGTTTCGGCCTTCTTAGCATCGAGCTGTAGCCTAGCTGCATCAAGCTGCGAGTCTGCCTGATCTTTAGCTGCCTTACGCTGTAGCTCGCCTTGCTTGAGCTGAAGTTCAGCTTGCTGCATCTGGACGATCGGGTCTTGGGCCTGTTGCTGTGCTTGCTGTTGGGCTGCCTGTTGCTGGTGTGCCTGAGTAAGCTGGATAGCCGCCGTTGATTGTAGCTGGGCTAGCTGTACTTCCATTTCTCTTGGCATTTCTTCGCTCGGAGCAGGTAAAGGCGCACCAATACGCTCTTCGATCTGTTGGCGATACATAAAGGCCGTATGTTCTGCTATGTGTGCTTGCAGGGACGCCATGATTTGGTTCGCCATTGGGTTTTGACCGATAGTTTGCATAATCATTGGGTCTTGCATGAAGGCTTGGTGAGTAGCAATGTGCGCCTGATGATCTTGGTACATAAAGGCTTTGATAGGGTCTCCCACCAGCGCATTCATGTTCTCGCTTACCGGATCGGTAGGTTTCATATCGTCCTCTACTGGGACGAGCTTGTCGGCGTTCTTGATACCCAAGACCTCGATCATCTGGCGATGAAGTTGTGGTAGGTCATAGATTTGTGGGGCGG
>JARGNI010000064.1 GCA_029213195.1 Verrucomicrobiales bacterium | reverse complement strand
GGTTGTCAGGTTGGCGGGTTTCACCCCCGCCTGACAACCCCATGCCATCTAGCAGTTATCAATTCTCTTCGGAAATCAAATCGACAAGAAACGCCGACTGCACGGCGATCCCCAGCCCGAGCGGCAAGTGAGAGACTCGTTCTTCGAGAGGCGTCACGGTGCGATCGGTCTGACGCTGCATGCTGGTGACCACACCGATGACGTGCCATTCATCCCCTTTCCAGAACACGACCGGCGCGCCGCTTTCTCCTCCAAAACTGGAGGAGTCGATGAAAAAGTTCTCCGCTTCCGTGACCGGGGCGAGGGGATGGGTAGCGATCGTGCCCCGACGCAGGATGGGCCAACCTGCCGGATTCGCTTCCGTTCCGATCGGGTAGCACGGAATACAGACCTCTGCTCCGACCCCGCAGAGATCTTTCTCCATCTCATCTGCGGTGGCGAGACGATCGAAATTGAAAGGAACAATCACCGAGTCTTCGGGTAGCTTCATTTCGATCACCGCGAGATCGAATTTCTCGTGCTTTTTCCAGAGAGGCTCTTCTCCTTTCCGGATCTCGAGGGGCGCGACGGAGCGGACCGGATTCCCTTTGGGGTTTTTCTTTCGATAAATCAAATCGCACTTCTCTCCTTTCAAATCCGTGAAGACATGCCCGGCAGTGACGAGGTAAGTCTTTTTCTCTTCCGCCACCACGAAACCGGTACCTGAGATCCCATTCCCGGTCAGTCGCACGGTCGCTTCGAGTGCCTTATCGAAAGGAGAAGCAAACGAAGGGGAACCCGACAGGACGGCACAGGCAAGAAACAAAAGAACGGGAAAAGCACTTCTCGAAATCAACATACCGGCCCGAGCCTGCCACCCGCGATCTCACGAAACAAGGCTAAAGAAAAGCCCATCCCGCCATGCCGGCTGCGATCACGACCGCCCAGACCGGGACCCGAAGAATCAACAGGGTCGCCGCCACTCCGATGAGAAAGACGACATCATCTGCCGAAGCAATCGCGGAGGTCCAGACGGGTGTGTAGAGCGCCGCGATGAGCAGTCCGACGACCGCTGCGTTGGTCCCCGCAAGCGCAGCCCCCACTCCCGGGCGAGCGACAAGCCCTTTCCAGAATGGCATCACACCGAGAACAAGCAGCCAGGCCGGGAGAAAGATACCGATCAGGGCGACTGCCGCCATCCCCCAAGGCCCGATCGGCCCGTCGATGAGAGTTCCGAGGTAGGAAGAAAACGTAAAGAGCGGACCGGGAACCGCCTGGGCCGCGCCATACCCCGCAAGAAATTGCTCCGGAGTGACCCACCCCGGATCGACCACCTCTTCGCTGAGAAGGGGCAGAACGACATGCCCTCCGCCGAAGACGAGAGAACCACTTCGATACATCGCGGAAAAGGTTTCGAGAATCGCAGAACCCGGGGCGAGAGAATTCAAAAGCGGAAGACCGAGGAGCAGGGCGAAAAATGCCACGAGGCAAGCCACGCCGAGGGCTTTTCCGGAGGACTTGGACGACTCAACAGGGCGGTGCCCTGTTGACGCATCCCCTCGCGACCGCAGAAAAACAAGGCCGAGGACGGCTCCGGCAGCAATGACGACCAGCTGCATCCAGGCCGGACTCGTCGCGAGAATCACGGCCGCAGCGCCCAGCGCGATCAAGCGAGTCGATCGGTCCTGGCAAAGGGCTTTCCACATTGCGATGACGGCCTGGGCAATGACAACGACCACCGCGACCTGCAGTCCGCGAAGCCATCCTGCGCCTTCTTCCAACTCCGCCCCAAAAGAAAGCACCGCTACCCCAAAGATGGCCAGGGCAATTGCCGAGGGCATCGTGAAGGCAAACCAGGCGGCGAGAGCCCCCCCGAGACCGGCGCGATGCCACCCGATCGAGAGACCGACCTGGCTGCTCGCCGGTCCGGGCAGAAACTGGCAAAGCGCGAGAATGTCGGCAAATTCCTTCTCCGAAAGCCACTCTTTCACCCCGACAAAGCGATCTCGGAAAAAGGCGATATGCGCGGTTGGCCCTCCGAAAGAGGTCAGCCCCAGGAGCAAAAATTCGCGGAAAACTTCGAGAATGGATTTCATGGTTTCGAGTCTTCCTACTCTCACTCGCTCGCCCCGTCGACGAGAAACATTTCCGTCACCGATCGCCCCAAGCGATTCGACCCGCATGCGTCCGGCGGGCGATGAAATCTCCTTTCCCACTTCTTGAACTGGAAAGAAAAAGTAATTTTGATCAAATTCGAATCCCACGAGGTCGAACACACCAGAAAACGGATCACCCAATGAAAGAGCCTGTCTTGAAATCACGCTCGTCCTTCCTTGCAACCGCCTCAGAATAGAGAACCGTAAGTTTTCCCAACCCCCGTCGCCTAATTGTTCCATGCACCGAAAGACTTCCTTGTTTCCCCTCTGGCTGGTTGCCGCGCTCTCCCTCCTCCTCCCCGCCTACGGTCAATTCGAATCCGAATCTGCTCCGGCAGCCCAGTTCTCCGCCGAGGCTCCCGGTGCGGTGCGCGATCAGAATGTCGTCGCCCAACTGGTTGCCAACCAATCCACCATCACCCCCGGTGGTAAATTCACGATCGGACTGAAGTTCACGATCGATCCGACCTGGCACACCTATTGGATCAATCCGGGAGAAACCGGAACTCCGACCGAGTTGGACCTGAAACTTCCCGAGGGCTTTCGGGCGACCAAACTGCTTTTCCCAACTCCGAAACGGTTCGTCGTCGACTACAGCATCCCGGGAACCCCAATCTTCGAGGCTGGATTCGGCTACGAGGACTCGGTGATTCACCCTATGATCATCCAGGCACCAGACGATCTGGAGCCAGGCAGCACAATCACTCTCGATGGCACGGCCAACTGGCTCATGTGTGACCCCTCCAGCTGCGTCCCTGGCATGGCGGAACTCTCGCTCACCCTCAAGGTCGGGGGGGAATCGGTCGCTTCTCCGGAAGCAGCGGAGATCGAGAAATTTCAGAAGAAAGTGCCCGAGTTCAAGGTCTGGGCATTCTCTGCCGAACTTGCCGGAGACAAGATCAACGCGGTGATTCAACTGCCGGAGGAATTCGAAACCAACGGTATCGAGTGGAAATTCTTCCCCCTGAAACCCCGGATTTTCGATCAACTCGCCGATGTGGATTTCACCCTCGAGGACAACACCCTGTCCTTTTCCGTGCTCAAGCACCAAGACCTGACAGAGCTCCCCGATCCTCTCGCTGGAATTCTCATCGCACAATCCGGTGACACCAAGACCGGATACGAAGTCACCACGGACTGGACCGATTTCATGAAGGATGAAGGAACGGCGAAGCCTGGTCTCGAGTTGACCGAATCGACCCCTGCAGTCTCCAGTGAACCTCCCGCCCTCCCCTTTGGAGGCGGTCTCATCGGAATCCTTTTCGCGGCATTTCTCGGAGGAATGATCCTCAACGTGATGCCCTGTGTCTTTCCTGTCATCTCGCTCAAGGTCATGTCCTTTGTCGGCCAGGCGGGAGAAGATCGAAAGAAGGTGCTCGCCCACTCCATTGTCTTCGCCCTCGGTATCCTGATCTTCTTCTGGATCCTCACCGTGATGATGCTGATCCTCCGAAACGCCGGGGGCGGCGAAGTCGGTTGGGGAGCGCAACTGCAGGAGCCCATTTTCATCGTCATCCTGATCTACGTCATGGTCGCGGTGGCGCTAAGCCTTTTCGGCCTCGTCGAGTTCGGAACTTCGATGACTGCCGTCGGAGGTGACCTGGCCAACAAATCCGGCTACGCCGGATCGTTCTGGAGCGGAGCACTCGCCGTGCTGCTGGCCACCCCCTGCACGGCTCCGTTGATGGCCCCGGCAATCGGATTCGCGCTCTCCCAGAGTGCTCCCATCATGTTTGCCGTCTTTACCGCGCTGGGCCTCGGGCTCGCCGCACCTTATTTCGTGTTTGCCGCGTTCCCGAAGCTTCTCGATGTCATTCCGGCGCCGGGCCCCTGGATGGAGACGTTCAAGCAGTTCATGGGATTCCCCATGCTCGCCGTCGCCGTCTGGCTCATCGGAGTGCTTTCCAAGCAACTGAGCGTCGAGGGTCTGCAGTGGTCTCTCGCGGCAGTGCTCTTCCTCGCTCTCGCCATCTGGATTCTCGGAAGGTTTGGAGGATTCGACCGTATGCCCGCCGCTCGGAACAAGGCACGCGTCGCTGCTCTGCTTGTCTTCCTTTGCAGCGGATTCATTGCCTGGAAAGCGTCCGGGAACCGTGCTCCCTCCTCCAACGTCAATCTTCGCGAATTGATTGCGGATCACCGTGAAGAGGGAAAACACGTCTTCGTCGACTTCACCGCCGAATGGTGTGTGACCTGCAAGGTCAACGAGCGGACCACCATCAAAACGGAGAAGGTGCAGACCTTGTTCAAGGAGAACAACGTGGAGTTTGTCATTGCCGATTGGACCAACAAGGATGCGATCATCACCGAGATCCTCGCCGAACACGGTCGTGCCGGGGTTCCGTTCTACCTTCTTTATCCTGCCGACACCTCCAAGGAAGCCATCTCGTTGGGGGATGGAATCATCACCGCCGGAGACATCGAGGAGGCGATCGAGAAGCTGTAGCAAACCTCAGGGCTTCGGGGCGCCTTCCTCCAGAAGCCCCAACATCACAGCAGGGACGTCGGTGATGATCGCATCGACGCCTCGTGCGATCCACGGCCGGGCATCGGAAGTCTTGTTCACCGTCCAGAGGGCCACACGAAAACCTGCCTCCTGCAATTTCTCGAGATTGGATTGCGAGAGGTCGCTGTGCTTCCATCCCACCCAGGTCGGACGAAACGCTTCGATCTGGCCCAACTTCTCGCTTGAGAGTTCCTTGCTCCCCAGGGCACCGATCGGAATGCCTGGGACTTCCTCTTGAAAGCCCTTCAAGAACCCCCACTGGAAGCTCTGCACGATGACATGCTGAGGGCTATTCAGCGCCCGAATCACCTTGGCATAGTTTTGTGGAGAACCTGATTTGTGCTCGACCAGGGCAACGATGTCGTGATCGACACAAAACTCCAGGGCTTCCTCCAGCAGCATGGGTTTTTCGCCCGCGAACTTTCCATCACCAAACCATTTCCCGACATCGAGATCGGCCACTTCTTTCCACGTGCCGGATTCGATGGATCCTTTCTTTCCCGCGACCCGCTCCAGGGAGTCATCATGAAAGAGAACCAGTTTCCCGTCCTTCGTCTCGCGAACATCGAACTCGATGATCGGGGCCTTCTGTTCCACTGCGGCGACGAGCGCGCTACGCGTATTCTCAGGCGCCGCCTTGGATGCGCCTCGATGGGCGATCACCAGCGGATCGGCGAGACCATTCACCGTGGACATCGCGATCAGGAGAAGAGCAAGATTCTTACGCAAGGCGCAGGAGCGTCCGAGCGTTCCCAGAAAGGATTTTCTTTTTCGCATTTTCATCATCGAGTAGTCTCCGAACGTTGGCAATCTGTTGGGAGCCGGAACACTTCGCCCCCTCTCCGACCGAGTCGGAACAATCGGTCCCGAGCAGGAGTTTGTCCTGGTGACGTTCAAGGAACCCCCGGGCGTGATCTTCGTCCCGCATGAGGGCATTCCTCCCCGAGCCGGCCGAGAGATCTCCATACATGTTCGGGTAGTCGGAAAGATAGCGGTCCGTGAGCCCCCCTTCCTTCACCGCTTTCTTGGGATACATCTCCGTCTGGACGTGATCCGCATCGATGTTGCCCCACCAAGTCTGGGCATGTCCGATGAAATTCACCTTGGGGAACTTTTCGAGCACTTTGTGAAACCGCTCGAAACCCATGTTATAACGACCATGCTCGAAATGGAGTAGGACGGGAACCTGGTATTCCTGTGCCACCTCAAACATTCGAAGCATGGGGGCCGAGTCACACTCGAGATGAAACTTCGACTCTCCGATGCCGATGGCTCCCCGCTCGAGCCACTTGGAGATTTCGGCAGGTGCTTCCTCGAGATCGGGAATTTCATTGCAGAAGAAAGAAAAGCGATCCGGATGCGCCTGGACAATTCGCGCCGCCGCCATCGTCCCGAAAATGCGTGCAGCGAGCCCATTCGATTTCCCGTTGTGGGTGGACTTGCGCGCATAGGCCGATGCCGAAGGAAGCAGGACGGTATGGCTCACCCCCATTTTCTCCTGGTGAGCCAGAAGGTCTTCATTGCTCCGGCCACTGAAATTGACGTGCTGATGAATATCGATCACCTCCCCTTCCTTCTCCTCGGAGCGAAGGAAAGTGGGTGCGAGGAGACTCAATCCCGCTGCTTTTGTGAATTGTCTTCGTTTCATGTCCTTGTCACGATTCTTCCCACGAGTATCAGAACGACCCCCCTGTGGACGAGATGAAACCCTTCCTTTTTTACGCCCTGCCTTTTTTCTTTCTCTCCATCGGGTCGTCCGATTGTTGCGCGCAGTCCGATGCACTCTCCGTATCGAAAGAAGAACTCCCCCGCATCGCTCCGACAGAGCCGGAGGAAGCACTGGCAACCTTTGAACTCCATCCCGACTTTCGAATCGAGCTTGCCGCCCATGAGCCGAACATCTGCGACCCCATTGCAATGGCCTTTGACGCGCGAGGTCGTGCCTACGTCCTCGAGATGCGTGGCTACTCTGAACGTCGCGAAGAGGCCCTGGGTCGGGTCCGACTCCTCACGGATGAAGATGGGGACGGAAAGTTCGATCGATCGGTGGTGTTCAAAGACGGGCTTCGCTGGCCGACCGCGATCACCTGCTACAAAGGCGGAGTCTTCGTCGGTGCGACTCCGGACCTCTTCTACTTCAAAGACCACGACGGGGACGACATCGCCGACGAAGAACGATTGATCTTCACGGGATTCGGGGGAGGAAACCCCAGGCTCAACATGCAGGCACTCTTCAACAGTCTTCGCTGGGGCCCCGACCATCGGATCTGGGGTGCCACCGCAGCCAATGGTGGAAACGTCACTCGCCCCGACGACCCCACCTTCGGACCCGTTTCTATTCGTGGTGCCGACTTTTCTTTCGATCCGGAGAAACTCGATCTCCGTCCCGAGAACGGAACGGCCCAGTATGGAATGAGCTTTGACTCGCTGGGGCGTCGCTTTGTCTGCAGCAACTCTCGCCATCTCATCCATGTCGCCTACGAGCGACAGCACGTTCGCGCCAATCCAATCTCTTCCCTGCGACCCGCATTGGAAGACATCCCGGTCGATGGCTCGGCCGCTCCGGTTTATCGCATCAGCCCCGACGAGCCCTGGCGCATTGTCAGGACTCGATGGCGAGTCTCCGGCGTGGTTCGCGGAATGGTCGAAGGAGGCGGACGGGTCTCGGGATATTTCACCTCGGCTACCGGGGTCCATATCTACTGGGGATCCGAATTCGGTCCCGAGTTTCAGAACAACGCTTTCATTGGAGATGTGGGGAGCAATCTCGTACACCGAAAGATCATCGAAACCAAGCCAGGACAGGTCGGGCTTCTAGCTCGCCGCGCCGATCCGGAATCGGAAACGGAGTTTCTCCGCAGCCGCGACAACTGGTTTCGGCCGACCAGCTTTGCAACTGGGCCGGACGGGTGTCTCTACCTCACCGACATGTATCGGGAGATTATCGAGCATCCCTGGTCTCTTCCCGAACCCATCAAGAAACAACTGGATCTGAACAGCGGGTTCGAACGGGGACGGATTTATCGTATCGCACCCAAAAAGGGGAAACTCATGGCCCCGGAAAACCTCGACGCCTTGTCGATCACGGAACTGAGATCCCTCGTCAACCACCCCAACGATTGGCACCAGACTACTGCCCGTCGCCTCCTCTACGAACGAGGGGCCCCGGCAAAACCGAAACCGCCCGTCGAGCCTTTCCCTGCTCTTCTTTCGGCCGAATCCGCCCTTCACGAATGGAGAGACCAAGCGGTGGAGGATCCGTGGATTCGAACCGCGTACCTGCATTCTCTCCGAACCCAGGACGATCTGCTTGCCGCTTGGGAACAAGAGCAAGGGCAGCCGGACAAAGCCCTCTCCCAGGACTTACTTTCCCGCATTCGGAAAACCGGAGACTTCGACCTGATTGAGACCATCGTGCGGGATTTGTCAGATCAGGACCTCACTCTTCCCAACGCGAAGGACTGGGAAATCCTTCTCCGCCCTGCCCCGGATCAAACCGAAGCCAGCATTCGGAGGAAAGTCACTCAGAATCCGCCAGAGCGGCTTCTTTCCGAAGCACGAAGCGCCTTGAAACAACTCCCCGCGGAACCATCCCAACAGGAAGCCGCGATCCTTCTGGTCTCCCTCCTCGGCGACAAAGACGATCAGAAGAAACTGGAGGCGCTCTTTCTGCAAACGGATTCCAAAGCCCTTCGTTCCAAGCTGGCCCCTCAGATCTCCGACACTACTTTCAAGATCCGCCATTTCGACAAGCTTCCGGATCACTATTCCGCCTCCCTTTCTCAAGCCATATTGAAGCGGCCCGAAATGGCGCAGTTTCTTCTCGATGAGGTAGAGGCCGGAGCCATTTCTACCCAGAACCTGCCTCGATCCCTCGTCGAAGGGCTACGCAATCACACCGATTCGCAAATCAGGACCGTTGCCGCCGCGACCTTTCCCGGTCTGGCCACTCGCACGGAAGTCATCGAAGCCTTCCAACCCGCCCTCGCGTTGCGTGCTTCTCTCGACAAGGGAAAAGCTTTGTTTGGCAAGCACTGTGCCATCTGTCATCGAGCGACGGATGGCAGTGGCGTCCGAGTCGGTCCTGACACCACCACTTTTTCAGCGATCGGGCCGGAGGCTCTGCTCACCCGAATCCTCGACCCGAATCGCGAAGTCGCACCGCAATACCAGGCCTATCTCTTCACGCTCCAGAATGGGGATTCGTTCAGTGGAATCATCGACTCCGAAACTCCAACCTCGGTAAATCTGCTCTTGCCTGGCGGCGCTACCCAGACCTTTCCTCGAAAGCAGGTGACCTCGATGAAAGGCCTTGGGAGATCACTCATGCCGGAAGGTCTCGAAGCGGCCTTGTCCCATCAGGACATGGCCGACCTCATCGGCTTTCTCGAAGCTGAATCCCCTTCCCACTGAAGCGATTCGGGTTTGCGCTTCCGAAACGAAGGGCGAAGACTGCCCTCGTCGCGCGATGCTCGTATTTTTCGAAATCTTTACCACCGTCTGTCTCCCGATTCTGCTTCTGGCAGGATTGGGATGGGGGCTGGATCGCATTTTCTCACTGGATCTGAAAACGCTGATCAAGCTCAACCTCTATCTCTTTGTTCCCTCGTTCATTCTCGTTCGCCTCTCCAGCTCCGACCTCAAAGGCGAAACCGGCGCTGCCGTGGTCGGCTTCACGCTCTGTATCATCCTGACGATGGGAATCCTGAGCTGGATCACGTCGAGGCTGCGTGGCGTCGAACGGGAGGAGCGATACTCCATCAAGCTGAGCACGATGATCTACAACAGCGGGAACTGGGGGATCCCGCTGATGGCACTCGCCTTCTCCGAACTGGGAGGAGTCATCCAGGTCTTTGTTCTCGCGACGATGAACCTGACCAGTTTCTCGCTCGGCATCTTCCTCGCCAATGCCGGAAGCAGGGAGCGAAATGGCTGGATCGTTCCCATTTTGAAACAGCCCTCACCCTGGGCAATCGTTCTCGCGCTGATTCTTCGGGCAAACGGAAATCCTCTCGAGGAGGTCACCTTTCTCTGGACCCCGATGAACTACCTGGCCAACGCACTGGTCGCCTTTGCGCTGATCACCCTCGGAGTTCAACTTTCCAAGACGAAGCCCCCGCATCCTCGAGGAAGCCTCAGCTACGCTCTCGTCATCCGTCTCCTCGGTGGGCCAGCTGCAGCCATGGGACTGACCTGGCTGTTCGGATTCCAGGGAGAAATCGCGGCCATCCTCATCGTAGGAGCCGCTGCTCCGACCGCGGTCAATACGGCACTGCTGGCTCACGAATTCAAAGCCGACAGCCAGTTCGCCGCTGCCGCGGTTTTCTACTCGACGCTGGCGGCCTCCCTGGTAGTGACGGCACTTCTCGCCATCCTGCGAGCCGGATGGATTCCCTGGGCGATTCCGTGAGACGAGCGGAGTCGGATCACTCCTTGTCCTTCTTCTTTCCTGAAATCAATCGATAGACCAGGAGAAGGACGATGACACCGGCAACGGATACCGCGAGGCTTCGGATATCAAAGGCGTTTCCCGCATCCGGTGCCGCGATTCCGAGTAGCCCGGCAAGATATTTTCCGACCACGGCTCCGGCGATTCCCAACAAGGTCGTAATGAGGCAACCTCCGGGATCCTTTCCGGGGATCAAGAATTTGCCCAATGCGCCTGCGACAAACCCGACTGCAATTGTGACTAGCCATCCCGTCATGCGAAGAGCGTCTCAAACCAAGTGCGTCATGTCGAGCATCGATCCTGTCACCTGGTGGGCCAGGCCTCGACATCCTACCACTTCATCACCTTGTTGAGGAAACCACGGACCTGTTCGGTCTCGGGAGCATCAAACAGCGAAGAAGCCGGACCGCTTTCGATCAGCCGGCCATCCGACAGGAACCCGATGTGATCCGAAGCCTCCCGCGCAAAGCCCATCTCGTGAGTCGAAAGCACGATTCGCTGCCCCTCTTGGCAAAGATCTCCGATCAGATCGAGAACCTCTGCCTTCATCTCCGGATCGAGGGCAGAGGTCGGCTCATCGAGAAGAAGCAGTTCCGGCTCGTGTGCCATCGCTCGCGCCAGGGCGATTCGCTGTTGCTGCCCTCCTGACAACTGATGAGGCAACTTTCCGAGATGCTCGACGAGACCAAAGCGTTCGGCCACTTCCTCAGCCCTCCGCGTAGCTTCTGCCCGTTCCCAACTGTGCACTTCCACCAACGGGAGGACGATATTCTCCCTCGCATCCATATGGGGGAAAAGATTGAAGGACTGGAAGAGGAATCCGTTCTTCTTCCGAAAGGCAAGAAGCCCTTCCTCCGATACCGGCAGCTCCTCTCCATCAATCCTGACAGAACCACTCGTAGGAGGCTCCAGTCCGCCGATGAGGCGAAGGAAAGTCGATTTTCCCCCGCCGGACGGACCGATCAAGGCGAGAACTCGCAGCTCGTCGGACAGGGAAAGGTCGACCCCATCGACCGCACGAGTCGATCCATAAACACGAGTGAGCTGAACGGTCTCAATGCTCATAGGCAAAACGTTTCTCGAGGTGACGACTCCAGAGCGAAATGGGAAAGGTGAGAAGAAAATATCCGAGCACCAGCGGGAGATAGGCCTCGAAAGTGGCATAGGTGTTCGCATTGGCTTCCCGCGCCTGCATCGTAAACTCGTGCACGCTGATGACGAAGAGCAGCGAGGAGTCCTTGATGAGATTCGCAAATTGTCCAGCCGATGCCGGAAGCACCCGACGAATCGCCTGGGGAATGATCACGAATCGGTAGGTCTGTGCTTCGGTGAACCCGATCGCTCGAGCGGAAATCCATTGCGATCGAGGAATCGACTCCACACCTCCACGAAAAATTTCCGTCAGGTAGGCGCCCGAGAAACAGGAAAGGATGACCAACCCCACCCCAAACCGACTGTCCCATCCGATCGAATCTGCGATGAGGTAGTAACCGATCAAGATCTGTGTCAGCAACGGGGTTCCCCGTATGAGTTCGACAAAGGCTCGGGAAAGCCATCGGGGGATGCGATGGGGGGAGAGCTGCCCCATCGTGAGGACAACTCCCGCCACGATGCTGAGTACCAGGGCTCCGGCCGAGATCGCCAGGGTCATTCCCCAACCCGAGACAAAATTCTTCCAGTACGGAGCGATGGCTTCCCACTGGTATTCGTGAGAGACGACGACCCAGAATATAAACGCGAAGGTCGTCCCGAGAACGACCGAAACAAAGACGCTGAGAAAGAGCTTCACTGCGCGATCAAAGGGTTTCCGCAGTGAGGCGGTGCGTGGGGGTGGGCATACCGGGGCGGAAGTGCTCAAGATGGGCAATCCGATAGGTCAATTTCGCCCCTCCTGCGATGACCTTCTCGAGCGCTTCTTTGGCCGCCCGCTCCAGCGTATCCGGATCGACTTCGGCTCGAATATTGAGCAGGAGCTCTCCATCATCGATGGGCTCATAGAGGCGATGGGAGAGTTCCGGATCAGAATCGCCGCGTACAAGGTTGATGGCTGATATTTCATACGCGTCTCCGATCGGGTTGAGCGTCATCTTGAGATGCGCGACCTCGGCTCCTGCCTCTTGAAGAGTCGATCGAAGGGAGCTGGCAAGAGACTTCAGAATCTCATTCCCATCGAACTCGTCGACCTCCCCATCCTCTGGGCATTCCATCTCCACAGTGGCGTTGAGCCATCCGAGGAGGGCTTCTCCTTCTCCGTAGCGATCGTAGTCGATTTCGAGAAAGCGTCCGACGTTCATCTTCGCGTCGAGAATGTAGTCGAACCACTCTTCGCAGCCTGTACCCTCTCGAGCGGAGACTTCGAAGACTCGCGCCTCGGGATAGTTTTCCTGAAGAGCGGTGCGAAGTTTCTCCTGCATCTCCTCGTCGAGGAGATCGAGCTTGTTCACCACGATGCATTCGGCCTCTTCGAGTTGTTTCTCGTAGATGTAAGTCACGTTCTCGGAGAATTTCTTTCCCTCGATGACCCCAAGAATCTGCGCGGCACGGATGGGATCTACGAGCACACTGAGGGGAGCGACCTGGTAGTCATCGCCATAGATCTTCTGCAGGGGAAGGCTCACCGTCGCGACGAGGTCGGTGCAACTCCCGACCGGCTCCGCAAGGAAGACATCGGGACGGGTTTCATCGGTAAGGGAAACGGCTGCGTCGATAAGAGAATTGAACCGACAGCAGAAACACCCTCCTGAAATCTCCTCGACCGGAAAGCGATTGGAACGTCCGATCGCGGAGTCGACCAATCCTGCACCCTGATCATTGGTGATCAGCCCAACCCGATGCTTTCGCTCGTCGAGATAACTCGCGAACCGCTGGATCAAGGTCGTCTTCCCCGCGCCGAGAAAGCCGCCAATCATGATATATCGTGAAGCCATAAAGGAAGTGTCAGGTGGGAAGTGAGAAGTTTCAAGGGCGCGTGCCGGTCACGGATCACGGGTCACCGGAATGCCGATCAATATCCTTCTTCCTGCATTTTCTCGATCAGCTTGCCCAGGTGCTCAACATATCCATCGACATCGACGCTGGTTGCCTCGGGCTCGCCCTGAACGGAGTAGAGCCAACCATCGATATAGGGCGAACTCTTCACGATGCAGGCGTCTTCTTCGAGAATCGGATTCCCTGCCCCGAAACGGCCTTCCATGACGCAAAACAGATCGCTCGCCGCCTTGAATCCCTCGACATACCCGATCTGCTGTCCGGAGGTGACGGGAGAACCCTTCTCGACCTCGTAACGCGCCTCGACCAGTTCGCCCAGCATCCGAGTTGCGAACTTCGTAAACCCGACTCTCCAGAAACCTTCCTCATCGGGATCCGGGCTCATCCAGTAATGACTGAGCGAGTACCGATACTCCGCCGGCAGGCGCGCCGAAAAACGGGCGTGTTTGAAACGAACGTATTTCATGAATAAAAAAACTTGGTTCGGAGAAACTCTCCGATCATCCGGGGTTTCGAGAGTCGATACCGCTTTTCGAAGACCCGGTATCCATCCCCTTCCATCGCGTCGAGAATCCCCGAATAGATACGGCGCATTAGTTCGGCGGAACGCATCGATTTGCGATCGCAGTCCGGGAGAGCCTCCTCTGCCGCCGCATAAAACCGCCTTGCGACCCGGGTTTGATCCTTCATGAGACGACCGAAAGAGGCGGGATCGGGCTGCGCCGCGAGAATCTCTTCCTCGCTAATTCCAAATCGCTTGAGGTCTTCCCTCGGTAAAAAGACGCGCCCCTCGGCGGCGTCCTCTCCGACATCTCGAAGAATATTGGTCCACTGCAGGGCATATCCCAACTGCCGGGCATATTCGCGACAACCGGGATCCGTGTAACCAAAAATTTCGATACTGACCAACCCCACGGCGCTGGCAACGCGAAAGCAGTATTCTCGGAGCTCGTCAGCGGTCTCAAAGCGAAGCGGTTCCAGATCCATCTCGACCCCATCGATGATCGCTTCCACCTCGTCTTTCTTGAAACGGTATCGTTCCTGCAGATCACACCATTCGCTCTCGATGCCCGGAGCGGGGTCCTCGATTTCTTCCCGGATCAAAGAACGCCATCGGCTCAGCCCCGCGCGGCGCGTCTCCATGGGAAGATCGGGGTCATCGGCGAGATCATCGACGACCCGGCAAAAGGCGTAGAATACTCCCATGTCGGCTCGCTTGTGCCGAGGGAGGACGGCCAGCGCAAAGGCGAGATTGGATCCGCTACGGCGAACAATCTCGTTCGATGATTCGATCGTCGATATCCCTGCACCCGACGTTTCGATGCGCTCTTCCACAATCGCTTCCTCGCTTAGTCTACGCCCCCAAAATGGTGACCGAAGGGGTAATACACGAAGGCGGCTCGTCCCACGATATTCTCTTCGGGGACGACGCCCCACGTTCGAGAATCGGAGCTGTTCGCACTGTTGTCTCCGAGAGCCCAGTATTCGCCATCCTCCAGGGTGACATCGAGATTTCCACCCTGACGAGTGTATCCCGTATAATAGCCCTCCTGGGAGGCCACGCGGGCAATCCCCGGTTCGTCGGCTGGTTTGCCATTCACGAGGAGTTGCGGTGGCATCACCGCGAGATGATCCCCCGGCACCCCGGTGAGTCGCTTGATGTAATGCTGGGATCCCTGGCGAGGATCGAGACCGCGTTGGATATAGCCGATATTCCGGGTATTGAAGACAAAGACCTCTCCTCGTTCCGGCTTTTTCCAGTGATAGACGAACTTGTTCACGACCAACTGATCCCCGGTATCGACAAAGCCCTTGGCAATGGTTTGCCCTGCCTGGATCGGAACGGTCTTCACATAGTTCGGATTGGAGACGAGTTGTCGATTGAGAAGGTTGAGCACCCGGGACTCGGTTCCGGGCGCGCTGTAGACATGGCCGTTCTTGGTCTTGAGGTAGGTCCGGGGAAAGAAAATGAAATGAGTCTTTCCGTAGAAATGATCCCGATCGAGGATCAACGCATCGTCCTCCTTGGCCACCCAGTCGACGTGGCTGCGACCATACCAGATCTTGTCCCAGATCCGAAACGGGAGTCCGGGCCGCTCATACCCCTCGGGCGCATTTCTCTCGGCCTGCGGATTCATCTCCTTGGTCGGATAGGCAATGATCCCATTCAGAGTCGGTTGCATTGATCCTGTCGGAATCTTGAACTGCTGGATGAAGTAGGCGCGGATTCCCATGGCGATGACGACCGCGACAAAGATGACCTCGATATTCTCCTTCCAGGCCGAGGGCTTGTAATCCCGGACCGACTTCTTGCAGGTTTCCGTCAGATCCTCGGCGAGGGTCTCCAGTTCCTTTCTCTTGGAACTGCGATCTTCGAGAGCGACCGAGAAGGCCTCCTTCTTCTCGGAAATCATCTCCTTCCGATCCTCGCTGATCAGGTCGTCATTATAGCGGAGAAATTTCCGCACTCCCTTGATCAGCGATTGCCCTTCCTTGATCCCTCGCTTGTCGAGGGGGAGTTCCGCCAGCTCCTCTTTGGAACGTTTCTTGAAAGCAAACATGATACCGCGATGAATGATTAATCCGTTTTGAGAACCTTGATGAAAGCATCCTGAGGGATGTTGACCTTGCCGATCGCTTTCATCTTCTTCTTTCCCTCTTTCTGCTTCTCGAGGAGTTTTCGCTTTCGAGAAATGTCACCGCCATAACACTTTGCGGTGACGTTTTTTCGCATTGCCGAAATGGTCTCCCGGGCGATGATCTTCCCGCCGATCGTGGCCTGAATCGCCACGGTGAAGAGTTGCTGCGGGATGACCTCCTTGAGCTTCGCGGCGAGGTGTCGACCGCGATACTCGGCTTTGTCGCGATGCACAATCACCGAGAAAGCATCGACCGACTCTCCGGCAATCATCATGTCCATCTTGACCAGCTTGCCTGCTTTGTATTCGCCGTGCTCGTAGTCCATACTGCCGTAGCCCCGGGTCATGCTCTTGAGACGATCGTTGAAATCGACGAGAATTTCGTTCAGCGGAAGGATCGCGGTGATGAGCACTCGTGTGGAGTCGAGGGTCTCGGTATTGAGAAGCTCACCGCGCTTTTCGGCCACCAGCTTCATGATTTCCCCGATGTAGTCGTTGGGAGTCATGATGTAGGCTTTCACCGTCGGTTCGAGAATTTCCTCGATGAGCTGGGGCTCCGGAAGATAGCTGGGGTTATCGACCTCAATTTCCTCCCCGTCCGTCATGTGAACCTTGTAGACCACTCCGGGATAGGTCGAGATGACATCCATGTTGAACTCGCGGCGCAATCTCTCCTGGACGATTTCCATGTGGAGAAGCCCGAGAAATCCGCAACGGAATCCGAAGCCCAGGGCCATCGAGCTTTCTGCCTGGTAGCTGAATGCGGCGTCGTTGATCTGCAGCTTGCCCATGGCCAGCTTGAGCTGCTCGAAATCATCGGTCGTCACCGGGTAAATCCCGCTGAAGACCATCGGTTGGATATCCTTGAAACCAGGCAAGGGCTTCGCCGAAGGATTGCGAGATTCGGTGATCGTGTCTCCGATCTTCACCTCGCTCGAAGTTTTCATGTTCGCGATGAGATAACCCACATCGCCAGCCTGGAGGGAGTCGCGCTTGGTCTGCTTCGGGGTGAAAACACCGACTTCCTTGACCTCGTAGGTCTTCCCGGTCTGCATCATGCGAATCCCGGTGCCGCGCTTCACCTCTCCGCTCATCACCCGGACGTAACTCACGACCCCACGATACGCATCGAAGACGGAGTCAAAGACCGAGGCCCGGAGGATTTCGTCTTCCGGCTCACTGGGGGGAGGAATTCGTTCTACGACCGCTTCGAGGATATCCTCGATCCCGAGCCCCATCTTGGCACTGGCCTCGATCGCCTCCTCTGCAGGGATCGCGAGGATATCTTCGAGCTGCTTCTTCACGGCTGGAAGATCCGCATTGGGGAGATCGATCTTGTTGATCACAGGGATGACATAGAGATTCGCCTCGTGAGCGAGATGCACATTCGCTACTGTTTGTGCCTCGACTCCCTGGGCCGCATCGACCAGCAAAAGAGCCCCCTCGCAGGCGGCGAGACTGCGGCTCACTTCGTAGGAAAAATCGACGTGCCCCGGGGTGTCGAGCAGGTTCAGCTGATAAGTCTTCCCGTCCTTGGCGGGATAGAACATGGTCACCGGATGAGATTTGATCGTGATCCCCCGCTCACGCTCCAAGTCCATGGAGTCGAGCAATTGATCCTGAGCATCCCTCTGGGAAATGGTCTGTGTCGACTCGAGGAGACGGTCGGAAAGAGTCGTCTTTCCGTGGTCAATATGGGCAATGATCGAAAAATTTCGTGTCAGGGAGATGGACATCGTCAGGCAACAAGAATCGCGGGGCTATCTGGCAAGGCGAAACCCTAGTGTGATCCTGCTGAAAGTAAATCGCCGATTTCACCGCCCCCCGAGAAATAAGGGCTGGAGGCGATCCCCCTTGTTATTCAAGGCTTCACGGCATTTCGGGGAAACAAAGATTCACATCTCTAACATAGCTGGACATTACTGAAAGTTACCAGTATGTTACCAATCATGGGCTACACTCTCCACAAAAAACCGGGATCACCTTATTTTTACGTTCACTTCCGCTACCCCTCCCCCACTACCGGGGAGCTAGTTCAGGTTTCCAAATCGACAAAGGAGAAGACGAAAACGGCAGCAGAGAAGAAAGCGATAGAGATTGAGAAAGCCACCCGAGCACAGGCCGGAGCCTCTTCGGAGATCAATGCCGCCCTTTATGAGATCCTCAAGAGATCCTGCGCCGATGCGACGAAGCTTGAACTCAATCAGGTGAGAGCAGCCGAATACCTCTCGGAGATGCTCGAAGTGGTGTCTGGTAAGCCACTCAAGTTTGCGACTGTTGAGGAATGGTTCAATCGATGGCTTGAGGATCGAAAGTCTGATGTTTCCAAAGGAACATTCACTCGATACCAATCCAATATTCGAGCCTTTCTGAAATTTCTACCCGACGAAGTCCGAACTGGAAATGTATCGATGCTTACAAGTGATGACATCCGCGACTTCAAACAGCATGAGATCGATGCAGGGATGACCGGAAGCGCCATCAATACAAAGCTGTCAGCAGTCAGGCAGGCTTGCGAGCAGGCCCACAAAGAGAAACTCATAAATCATGATCCTGCCGTATCAGTCAAAAAGATGCGGGAGGGCGAATCGATCAAGACAGTTATTCCTACCAGGGATTTGCAAAGAATCCTCGCTACAGCTTCGGACGAATGGAAGGGAATGATCCTCGTTGGATACTTTGTCGGAATGCACATCGGGGACGCCTCGCTGCTTACGTGGGGACAAGTGGACCTGACAAAAGAAGAGATCGAATACAAGAGAACGAAAACAGGAAAGCCCGTCAAAGCTCCTATTCATCCCGACCTTCTCAACTGGCTGATTTCCCGACCTGCACCAGATGACCTGAAAGCCCCGGTATTCCCCTCTCTTCACGGTGTCTCGGTTGGAGCTGCAAACATCGGCCTATCGGCTCAATTCACAGCGATTCTCAAAGCTGCAAAGGTCTCTGGCGAGGTTTACGAGCCGACCAAAGAGGATGGTAGAGGAAGGAGAAGAAAATCGATCGGATTCGGTTCACTGCGACACAGTTTCAATTCAGCAATGGCCAACGCCGAGATTCCGCAAGAGATCCGAAAGAAGCTGACAGGACACAGCACGAACTCTGCGAATGACATTTACACCCATCTGGAGATTGAGACACTCAAGAGAGCAGTGAGCGCGGTTCCGAGCATCAACGGAATCGACGCCAAATAGTCACTATGTTAGGGTAGCGAACCGGAGTTTTCTAGGACAGAAGGGAGATTCGTCAGTAAAGTCAGGCATGTCTAACAAGCATGCCAAAACAAAGACAGAGAGCGCCCCCGCTCTGAAACCCTCATGGCTCAGAATTCCACAGGCCGTTTGTGTCTCTGGATTATCTCGATCCAAAATCTACGAACTCATGAAGGCCGGTCGTCTTCGCAATTCTTCCTTTGCCGAAGAAGGGCAAAAGAAAGGAACTCGATTGATTTCCTACTCAAGTCTAATGGGGCTGATTGAGTCTCGCGCCACTGGAGGAGAAGAAGACGCCGCCGCCAGAAACTAAGAAACCCACCGAACCCGACAAGCGCGGATTACGGAGGGCATTCTTAGCAGACTGATCTTACCGCCGTTTCCCGTGCTTGGCAATACCCCAAGCACAATGAAATTATTAATCCAAGAACTCAAAGAGCGCGTTCCTTTGCGAACCGTTTTCGCTCACTACGGACACACAGACTTGCCGGAAAGGAACGGCAAGCACTTCCCTTGTCCATTTCCTGAAAACCACGCCAGAGGCGATCAGAGGCCCTCTTGTAACTTCGACACAGGGAAGGACGGATTTCCGCGCTACCACTGCTTCTCTTGCGGCGAGCGTGGCGACCAGTTCGATTTCGTAGAACGTCGGGAAGGAGTGGACACAGCCGAGGCAACAAAGATCGTTGCCGGTATCGGTGGGATCATAGAGGGCGGAACCTTCACCGCACCCAGGAAGGCCAGACCACCCGTGAAGACGATTCCCGTTCACGAGAAGCCGGAACCCATCGTTTTCCCGGAAGACCTACGAGTCGGAACGGAAGCGGAATTGAAGCAACTGGCAGAGCTACGAAGGCTGGACGTTCACGCCGTCTATCTTGCCGCCTGTTGTGGCATTCTCCGCTTCGGGACTCATCGCGGTTTCCCTTGTTGGATCGTGATGGACGAATCGAGGATTGTAGCCGAAGCCCGAAGGATGGACGGGAAGCCATTTCCTCATTCCGGCAAGAAACCCAACACGCTCAAGAACGGGAAAAAGAGTTGGCCGGTAGGAATCAAAATCCGCCACAGCCGCCCGGAACTCTTCCGCAAGATTGTTGTAGTGGAAGGAAGCGCGGACCTGATCGCCGCCTATCACTTCAATTACACGACCGGGAAGATGGACTCGCTACCCGTAGCGATGCTCGGGAAGGAATGCCGAGAGATTCACCCGGAAGCCCTCAAGCTATTTCGAGGGCGAGACGTTCGTATTACGCCGGACGCGGACGCGGACGGAGGAGGAATGGAAGCCGCAAGAAGGTGGGCGAAACAGATCGAGGAAGCGGGCGCGTTATCCGTTACCGCTTTCGATTTCTCGGGACTCACCCGGATTGATGGAATGCCGGTGAAAGACCTGAACGATTGCACCGTGATTCACCCTGACGATGAACACAAACTGGAAGGAATCCTGGCGTGAGCGGAGTTATCAATCTCATCGAACCGAAGCCGGAACCCGTGGAAGTCACGACCGGAGGCCCTCCCAAATTGGAAGACGCCGCCCTCGCTGGTATCGCTGGCGAGATCGTCGGGAAGATCCTCCCTTACACGGAAGCGAGCGCACCCGCTATGCTCTTCAATCTGCTCTCTGGCTTCGGAAATATGGCAGGGCGGAACGCCTA
>JARGNI010000063.1 GCA_029213195.1 Verrucomicrobiales bacterium | reverse complement strand
GCGCGCGCCAGGAAGGAGGGCTGGGCGAACTCATGAACGCGACCACCGCCTCCAATCCCATCGCCTCAAAGCGCGTCGAGATCACCCGCTACGGCAGCCGCAACTGGGCCGTCTGGCTCGACGGCGATCTGCTCGCGGTCACGGTCTACAAGAAAGGCGCCACGGCCGTTGCCCACGCTCTCACGCGGCTCACCACGCCGCACGCCAACCCCGACCACCCCGACACCCATGCCCGCCGACCCTGATCTTCTCGTGTCCTCCACGTCCGCCTCTCCCATGAACTGGAAACCCGCCTCACCGGACGACCTGATCGGCCAGGCCAGGCGGGTGGCGGAGGCCCAGGTCACCAAAGCACAACGTCTCGCCGGTGCGGATCCGCCCAACGGCTCCATGAAGCTGCTGCTCTACGGCCCACCCGGCGTGGGCAAGACCAGCGTCGTGGAGATGGTGGCCCGCCAACTGACCGGATCGCCCCTCGCGATCGAAGATTTCAACGGGCGTGAGGTCACCGTGGAAGTGGTGCGCGAATGGATGCGCGGCCTCGCCTACGGGAGCCTGTTCAGCCGGTGGAGCGTGCGGATCGTGAACGAGCTCGACCGCTGCTCGAAGGAAGCGCAGGATCTCCTGCTGACCTACCTCGACCGTCTGCCGCCGGGCCGGGCGCTGCTCGGCACCAGCAACCTTCAGCTCGACCTGCTCACCGAGCGGTTCCAGACCCGGTTCCAGGCCGTGAAGCTCCTGCCGCCGGATACGGAGGAACTGGCCGCATTCCTCGCCGCCCGCTGGTCCGTGCCGAAGCAGACCGCCCTCCAGATCGCCGAAGGCAGCGGAGGGTGCGTCCGCGCCGCCCTCGCCGATCTCGAATCATGGCTGGATTGCCAGACATAGAACTTCAACCTCCTGATAGTCTGTTATCGGCGACCTTGACCTTTTCCTCGCTGATCTCGTCCGCGCTCCGGTCGGGCATTGGGGTCGTAGACAGGATTGGCTTCGGTGGGACGTGGCGCGTTGGTCTGCTCCTGCCAACGGCGAAGATGGGAGATGAGTTCCCGCGCCTTTTCGGGTTCCTCTTCCAATAGGTTTCGATGTTCCTGCGGGTCGCGACTTAGGTCGAAGACCTCGAATCGCTGGCCGTCGAAATGCTCGATCACTTTCCAGTCTTCCTGACGCATGGCGCTGCTGGGACCACCGCCGCCGATGTAGCTGGGGAAATGCCAGAAAACGCTGTCACGCTTCAGGCGATCGGATTCGCCGGTCAGGATCGGTCTCAGGGTTTCGCCATCAAGGCGGTGACGCTCAGGAGTAGGTGTGCCGGTGAGATCGAGAATGGTCGGGTAGAGATCCATCGAAAGCATCGGGGCAGTAGCTTCGCCGACCGCGACTCCCGGCCCCCAGATTGCCGTGGGAACTCGAATCCCGCCTTCGTATAGGGTTCCCTTTCCGCCGGCGAGTGGTTCGATATACTGACGGTTGCCGCCGTTGTCCGAATGAAAGATGACAATGGTGTCGTCGTCGAGCCCGAGCCGCTCCAGTGCGTCGACAATTCGGCCAACATTCTGATCCACGGCTTCGACGGTGGCGGCGTATTCCGCCTCCTCGCGGGCACCGGTTCCCCCGGGCTTCTCCCGATACTTCTTCAGCAGGTCGGGCTTCGGCTCGAAGGGGGAATGAACGCCATGGTAGGCGAGATAGAGGAAGAAAGGCTTCTCTTCGTGGTTCGCCTCGATCCAGCGAATGCCTTCCTCGGTGAAGGCATCGGTCAGGTATTCACCCCGATCGTTGAAGTAGCGATCCTTCTCGAAACCGAGGTCGCGCGGTTGCTTGAAAATCTCGAATCCCTGGCCAAGCGGCGTGGTAGGGCCGCTTCTACCGCGACCGAGATTCCACATCCCGAACATGCCGGTTGCGTATCCCTCCGCTTTCAGGGATTCCGCGATGGTGACCGACTCGGTGGCGAGTTCCGCGTTGCTGTCGGCAGCGAGAACCTTGTGATGGGGGAGGCCCGGCTTATGGCGATCGTCCACGACGGTGTAAACACCGTGGCGTGGCGTGTATTGTCCGCTCATCAGACAGGCGCGGGTGGGCGCGCAGTTGGGAGCACTGGCATAGGCATTGGTGAAGATCATGCCCTGGTTGGCCATTGCATCGGTGCGCGGGGTTTCGATCCACGGGTTGCCGGTGAAACCCATCGCGTTCCAGCCCATGTCGTCGATGAGAAAGAGAACGATGTTCGGGCGATCCGGCAGATCAGTATCGGGCGCTCGCGGTGACCTCACGGGACGATTCGCCGGGTTGCTGGCCTCCGGAGGAGCCGGGCGCATACGAATCGCTGGTGGCTCGTTTCGAGTACCCGGTCGATTCGGATCGCGTGCCCGGTCAGGAAAACGAGGGACGACGCCACCTTCGACTTCATACTCGTCTTTGGTGAGCTTCTGGTCACCGTTCTTGTCCGCCTGGGCGAAAAACTTGGCGAATTGAGCGGTCATCTCTGCTTTGGAAATTCCTCCGTCCTGGTCGCGATCCAGTTCGGCGGCATGTTCCCTGACAAAGCCACCCAGTGCGGACTTTGGGATGCCTTGCTTCGATCCGGATTCATCCGGCGTGATTTTCTCGTCGTTGTTTCGATCGTAGGCGGCAAAGACGCGGTTTGCTTCGGCCATCATTTCCGACTCGAATTCGACGACTCCGTCTTCGTTGGCATCGATCTCGAGCGCATGGACGAGGATCCATGGCGTTCGTGGCCGGTCGCCTCCGCTTGCCGGGGGACGTGTGCTTCCGTCACTGTCCGATCGGTGGGAAGCGGAAGCCTTGAATTCAGCTTCGTCCAACCGCCCATCCTCATTCCGATCCAGTTTCTTCAATGCGCTGGTGGCGTTCGCCAATTCTTCTTTCGACAACTCCCGGTCTCCATTTGAATCAAGAACCGTCAGGATCGGGCTCGGATCGCCACCGCCTCCACGCTGTCTGGATTCGTCACGGGGTTGACGTGGATTCGCTTGCTGCGCGTCTGCCTCGAAAGTCAGAGCAAGGAATAGCAGGATGAAGAGAATTGATTTCATTGGCGTGAGGTTTTGAGGTGTTCGATTAGGGCCTTGCGGTCTTCTTCGTTGAGCAGTCCCTGGAATTCCATTTTGGTACCGGGGGCGAACTTTTTGGGATTAGCCAGAAACTGGTCGAGTAGTTCAGGCGTCCACGTTTCATTGCCGCCACGGCGCACATTGGTGAGTGCGGCGGAGTACTCGAAATTCGGTCCCGAGGCGATCTTGCGATCCCAGAATCCATCGAGGGAGGGAGCCGGGAACCCCACCCGGTGCTGGCCTGGTGCTCCATGGCATCCCGAGCACAGAATGGCGAGAGTCGCGCCCCGCTGCTCCATATCCATCGCTGCGACCTGTGCCTCGTCGATGACGTACTCGCCACGCATTTTCATGAGAGCTGCCACTTGGTCCTCATTCATCGACGCCCGGATGTTTCGGTAGGCTTCGGCTTCGATTACCGCAGCCTCCATTTCGAGACGCCCCAATTCGGTGGAGAGATGATGAACACGTTCGCCATCGAAAGCGGACGGATCAGTTCGCAGGGATGCCAGCTGATTGAGAAACTCATGACGGTTTTCGAGGAACTCCCGGACGACGGGAATCTGAACTTCGACGGCATGTTCGATGATGCCTTGCTGCTCGTCGTTCAGCATGGCGAAGAAGTCTTTTGCGATCGTGCCGCGACTGGCAGCATGACCGCTCTTATGACGAATGGAAACGAACCCGAAGAACTGGGCCGGCTGTCCGATCGGAATGATCTCGTTATCCTCCGGCTTTCCGGTGAGCCAGGAAAACGCTTTTGCGTAGAGATCTTCGAGTTGCTTCTGGTCTTCGCGATTAACGTTTTCAGCTTCGACCCGAACGTCCCCGCCATAGTCCCCGGCACTCTCGGCATCGGCGCGCCATCCGGCCATGATGTCCCTCTGGGCACTTGTCATGGAATCCTCAAAGGCGGCAAACGCCGCTGCCTCGTGGGTCGCGACCATGGAGTTGAGCAGCGAAAAGCGTTCTCCGAGAGGAGCGAGTTCTTCCCGGTTGATCGGTTGGCCGGTGTAGAGATGGTCTTCGAGCAATGTCAGGATCTCTTCCCGGACGGCCCACCACTCCTGCAGAGCTGCCTTTTCGGCGTTGACCGCTTCTGCCATTCGCGCGCGTTGCGCCTCGTCGGCAATCGCGAACATGGCTCGACCGAGCATTCCGCGGTTCGCGGCCCGTCCGCTTTGGTAGCGGAGTGCCACAAAGCCAAAAAACTGGGCGTTCTTTCCAACGGAGAGCTTTTCATTGTCGGCGGGTGAGCCGGAGATCCAGGCAAACCCTTTCGACGCCAATGCTGCCTGCAGGTCTTTCTCCCCGCGCAATCCGCTATATTCTTCGGCGCTCCAGGTATCGGTGTCTTTGCTGTCAGGTTTGCCGCCCTTCTTTCCGCCACCTCCTTTCCTTTCTTCATCCTGTGAGAAAACCGGGGCCGCAAAGAATGAAAGCAGAGCAAGTGTGAGAAAGAACCAACCAACCCTGCACGCCCTTCGTAGCCTCGGCGCAGGAGGGTTGGGTCGTCGAGTCAACCCTGTTGAGTCGATAGTTGTGACGGTCGATTTCATGATTTTTTCAGGTTTGATTGAGGGCTACTCGGTGGCAATGGATCCGTCTTTGTCGGAGTCTGCCTCTTCGAAGGCACTCCGCAGAGCGCTGGCAAACTCTTGCGCGGTAATGATGGAATCGGAGTTTGCGTCGACTGCCGTGGTGTTGGAGGTGAGAAACCCGGCCACGGCCATCTTCGGATTCTTGCCCTCATATTCTGCCGAACTGAGAACGCCGTTCTGATCGGCATCGAAGGCATGGAATGCCATGCGAGCCTGGCTCATTAATTCGTTCTGACTTACTGACCCATCACCGTTGGTATCCAGTTCGCCAGCGTGGTTTGTCACCCATGATCCAGTGTCGCCGGGCGCATTGCCTTTTTTCGCCAACCCACCTGTTCCGCCGACAGCAATTCGTTGGAAAGCCGCTGGGTTCAGATCAATGGCACTGCCTCCCGAAACCGGAGCAGAGTTGGGAGTCTTGGAAGGTGTGGCTGGTTCTTCAGACTCCTCTGTCGTGCGCTTGCCGCCTTTTCCGCCACCTTTGCCTTTCTTCTTTTCCATTTCGGCTGTTCCGGGATTGTCCGGGGAGTCGGAATCGTCGGCATCGGACTCGGTGTTTTCCGGTGTGTCTGATTCCTCGGACATTCTCTTTTTCTTTCCGCCACCGCCTTGTCCTTTCTTTCCGCCACCGCCGTTCTTTCCTCCGCGCATCTTGTCGGCCGATGGAGGATTGTCAGGATCGTAGCTCGGATTCTTCAACGGCATCTGGGCATCGACTTCGCTGAGGTAGGCGAAGAGTTTTTGCTTCATCGCGTCGGCGATCTCCGGTTTCTGCTCCGCGAGGTCCCGGCGTTCTGCGATGTCGTCAGCGAGATCGAAGAGATGCGTTTCGCCGGTTTCGTAGAAGTGCATGATCTTCCAGTTGTCGAGAAGCAGCGCCGAGTGTGGTGTGTCGCCCTGGTAGTGGGGAAAGTGAAAGACCAATTCCTCTCTCGGGCGCTCTACCGGTTTGTTTTCTCCCCGAAATAGATGGGTGATCGAGCCTCCCTCGATTGTGTCGGGCAGATCTTTTTGAACACCCGCGAGTTCGCAAAAGGTGGGGTAGAAATCGTAACCGACTACCCGCTGGTGGCTCCAAGAGTTCGCCGCGATCCCGGGGCCGCGCACGATCAGGGGCACCCGGACGCCGCCTTCCCAGACGCCACCTTTTCCTCCGCGTAGCGTTTGCTTGGTCGAGGAGCCGTTGTCGGACATGTAGATGACATAGGTGTTGTCCGCGATACCGAGCGATTCGATCTTTTCCAGCAACTGCCCGACACCTTGATCGAGAGCTTCGCTCATGGCGGAGCGGCCGACTTCTTTCTCATTCCCTCCCGGAATCAACTTCTGGTACTTCTTCACCAACTCAGGGGGCGCGTTCTGCGGATAGTGCAGCGCATGATAGGACATCTGGATGAAGAACGGCTTCTTCGCCTGAGCTGATTTCGTCATCACGTTCATGGCTCGTTCGCCCATCCCAAAAATGTCCACCGGATTGGGGGGCAGGAAGGGTGCCGCCGCTTCGTTGGCGGTATCGCCATCGCTCTCGTCATAGCCGTGCTGCTCAGGGCCGCCCCCGGAGATGTGCCACTTCCCAAAGTGCGCGGTGGTGTAGCCGGCCGATTGAAGCAGCTCGCCGATGGTCGTTTCGCTCGCTTCGATGCTGCGTCGGTTCTGCGGACCAATCAGTTTGAACCCGTCCGCCTCGGTCACTGACCCGGCAGCTTTGGTCCATTGACATTGCGCGGGGCTTTTGCCGGTTTGCAGGCTGATCCTGGTCGGTGCACACACGGAAGCTGGGGAATACGCCGCGCTGAATCGCATGCCTTCACCCGCAAGCCGGGCAATGTTCGGCGTCTCAATGACCCTGCTTTTTGAGTCGGGCATGTCGGGATGCATTTGGCAGGACAAGCCTGTCCATGCCTGATCATCGGATAGCAGAAAAAGGAAATTGGGTTGCTCCGAGGCGTTTAATACCCACGGGAAGGAAATTGATAGAAGGGCAATTAAGTAGAGGTGCGATTTCATAAAGGCATTCGTAGTGTGTCAGATATAGTAACCACCGAAAGGTTTCAGAAACGTGTCATCCAGATTACGTCGTTGAAATGTTCGTCTCTCCGATCACAAACTTTTCTTCCGTTTCGTTTGCTCCCCGGCGCCGAATCAGGAGTTTCACATCGCCTGCAATAAGATGAACGGCCGGCACGAACAGCAGGACCACGACACTCGAAATCAGTATTCCGAAGCCCAGAGCGATCGCCATCGGCACGAGAAAGCGGGCCTGGGTGGATGTCTCGAAAATCATCGGAGCAAGCCCGAAAAACGTGGTCAGGGAAGTCAACATGATGGGACGAAATCGACGACGCCCTGCTTCGAGCGCGGCATCCCGGAGCGTCAATCCTTCGGACCGAATTAGTTGGTTCATCGCCACTGTGAGAACCAATCCGCCATTCACCACGACTCCACCTGTCGCGATGATTCCGAAGACGCTCACAACTGACAGGTCGTAGCCCATGACGACATGCCCAAAGAGTGCCGCGGCCACGGAAAAAGGCACACAGGTCATCACGATCAACCCTTGAAGGTAACTTCGGAACAATGCCGCGAGCATTGCGAAGATCACGACCATCGAGATCAGCAATCCGCTCATGAGGTTGGCCATGGCCTCGTTTTCTTCGCGCTGGCGACCTCCGAATTGAAAGCTCAGGCCGGGATAGTTCGCCTGTAGTTCCGGTAGAACATCCGCGACGAGATCAGCCTGAACCTGGTTGGCGTTGGCTAGTTTCGGTTCGACGTTGGCCGTGATTCGCAGGACGCGTTGGCCATCGATGCGGTTGATCGACGTATAGGCACGGGTGCGATGGAGTTCCGCAGCTTGGCTCAAGGGAACTTCTCCTCCCCTCGGAGTCAGAGTAATCATCGACTCGAAATCATTCAGTGAACGACGCTCTGCCTTGGGCAGGCGGACCATCACCTTGAGTTCATCGCGGCCTCGCTGTTGACGGAGTGCTTCCGCGCCGTAGTAGGCGTGACGAATCTGCTGACCGAGCAAGTCAACGGACAATCCGAGTGATCGACCTTCGGGAGTGAGTTCGAGATCGATTTGTGGTTTTCCGGCAGCGAAGCCATCGTCCACATCAGTGATGCCGCGAAAGGATTCGAGCGCAGAGGCCAGATCCGCCGCTGCGAGTTCGAGCGTGGTTCGATCAGGATGAGATAACTCGAGCGTCAACCCTTTCGATCCGGCAGGGCCGATCTCGTAATCGAAAAACAAACTCTCCAGACCGGGGAGATTCCCGATCTCTTCGCGCCACGCAGTGGCGAGGTCAGCAGCGATGAAATCGCGCTGCTCCTGTCCGACCAGATCCAGGGTGATCTCGGCGCTGTTGGAACCCCCGCGGCCGGAACTGGTGGTCCATCCCTGCACGACTTCGGCACCACCGAGCCGGTGGGCCGCACGCAGTCCCGCCTTTTCGATATGCTCGGCGACACGCACGGTTTCAGCGAAAGGAGCCCCAAAGGGCACGGTCACCTCGGCATCAACGCGGTTGCTCTGCACACTCGGGGTGAAGCGAAACTTGATACGCCCACTTTCATACCAAGCCGCCATCACTGTGAGCGCTGCGAGAAATAGAGCCGCCGCAAAGTAGCGGTGGGTGAGGCAAGCGGCGAGGAGCGGCCGATAGATTCGGACGGTCAACGCATCGAAGGCGGAAGACGACTTGCCCTGCAACCAGCAGAGAGGCGCGAGCAGGCCGCCCGATCTTTTCTTGCCATCAACCGCATGAGCCAAATGCGCCGGGAGCACAAAGAGGCACTCGACCAGAGAAACGAGAAAGACGGCGATGACGACGAATGGAATCGCCGCAAAAAATCTGCCGGTCTCTCCCGGCACGAACAGCATGGGTGCGAAGGCAATGATGTTGGTGCTGACTGCGAACAGCACTGGAACTACCATTTCCCGGCTGCCCTCTATGGCAGCGCGGATCGGCGGGAGTCCCTCGTTGATTTTCTGATAGACGTTCTCACCTACGATGACCGCGTCATCGACTACCATCCCCAAGGTGATCATGAAGGCGAAAAGCGAGATCATGTTGATCGTGACATCGAGCGCGGGCAACAGAATCAGGCAGCCGATGATGGAGACGGGAATTCCCATCGACACCCAGAAAGCAAGCTTCGGGTCGAGGAACAAACCGAGGACGACAAGCACAAGAATCAGTCCCAGCATCCCGTTCCGGAACAGCAGATCAATCCGGTCGCCGTACTGTTTCGAGCGGTCGCCAAATACCTCCAGGGTGACGTTTTCCGGCAGTGTCGCGGAGCGTTCCGCCACATACTCACGAACGATGGCCGAGATCTCCAGCGGCTTCTGTTCTTCGGTCTGGAAAATGGAAAGGCGGACACTGGGAAATCCGTTGGATCGCTGGAGTTGCTCCGAATCGACGAATCCATCCTCGATGGTGGCGATGTCCGAGAGCGACAGGCGGGCACCGCTCGCTTCGCTGACAATCTCGATGTCGGCGAACTCGCTGGCGAAAGTCCGCCGTCCGGTGCTTCGTAAAAGAATTTCCCCCGCATCCGTGCGCACGTCACCGCCCGGCACGTCACGAGCGGCTCGGCGGATGGTAGCGGCCACGTCATCAAGAGTCAGGCCAAGAGCGCGCAGTGTCGCACGGGGAATTTCAATCGAGATTTCGGGACGTCGCCCGCCCCGCACTTCGATCTGGGTGATCTCCGGGAACGCCAGCAGATCGTCCCTGACACGTTCAGAAAGTTGAAAAAGTGACCACTCGTCGAGATCACCGGAGATACTAAGATCGAGCGTAGATTTCTTTTTCAACCCGAGGCCGACATCGGGACGCTCGGCTTCATCGGGAAAGGAACTGATGCGGTCGATGGCGTTTTTGACCTCTTGTAAGGCCCTGTTTTGATCGACGCCTTTGCCCAATTCCACCGTCATGCGAGCACTTCCCTCGGAGGCGCTCGATTCGATTCGATCGACGAAATCGAGGCCGCGGACTGATTCCTCCGCCGGAAAGAGGATGCCTTCCTCGACTTCCTCGGGGGTCGCTCCCGGATAGCGCATCGAGAATTCCACGACATCTTCGGCAAAGGCGGGGAAGACTTCCTGCTTGATATGTGACATCGTCCAGACGCCACCGATCAGAAGTGCAGCCATGAGCAAGTTCGCCGCGACATGGTTGCTCGCCATGTAGGCAACGATTCCGCGAGGCTGGTTCGACCTGGCAGGATTGGTCGGATTCGCTTTCATGGCTTGCCTCTTTCTTGCAGGGTTTTTGCCGATACTTGCTTCCGTTCTTCGGATTCTCGGTCCGTCAGAATGGGCTGGCTCGGCGCGATCCTTACCGGCATGCCGGGAATCACGCTCGACAGGTGCGAGGTTATGGCTTGCTCGCCGGTCGGAAATGCCGTGCGGACGAGAACGTCATCGTTTCGCCGCCAGACCACTTCCACCGGTCGGATGTGAAGCCTCTTCTCCTGATCGACGGTCCACACTTGGTTATTCTCGCGCAGCGCGAATCGGGGCACTGCGATGATCTCCTCGAATATACCAGCCTCTATCTCAAGGCTGACGTAACTGCCCAGGGGCAACCTCGACAGCCGGGCGTTGCCTTGAAGGTTCAGCGGGTCGTCGACGGAGATGACGACGCGGGCCATGCGCCCATTCGGGTCGAGGCCGGCCAACTGGCGACACACTGTGCCGGAGCGAACCACCGGAGTTGCTCCGGTATCCAGTTGCAGTTCCACCGCGGCACCCTGCTGTTCTGCTTCGGGACCTGGAATGGCGATACGCTCGAGGCGACCGACAGGGACGAGTGCCTCCACCCAAAACTCATCCGTTCCCGCCAGCTCCGCGATTGCCGTTTGCGTTTCGATCAACTGTCCCGTCTCGACCGATTCGCGGATCACCACGGTATCGAAAGGGGCGCGAACTACGGTGCGGCTCAAGGCAAGTTTGGCATCGTCAAGGTCCGCTTTGGCCTTCTCCCGTGCCGCCTCGACCTTTTGCAGCTGCGGCTTTCGCAGGGCCAGGCTGCTTTCCCCTGGGTCGCTATCTTCTCCCTTGAGCAATTCCCATTCGCGTTGAGCAACGATCTGCCGGCCCTGCTCGATTTGCCATTCCACTTCGGCCTCGGCGGCAGCGGCTTTGGCCCGTCGCTCCGCGATCTCGAAGTCGGAGGGATCGATCCTCACGACCACTTCTCCTTTTCGGATCAGGCCGCCGGGAACAAGCTGGGGGTGCGCCTCGATGACTCTGCCGCGAACCTCGGAGCGCAGCGTGAGTTCCCGCGCCGCCATCACCGTTCCGTGGGCCGTGATTGACACCGGTTCGTCGGTCCGTCGAAGCGGAGCCACTGAGACCAGAGGCGCCTGCGCTTTGGCTCGCTCGCGCTGGGCTTTGGGAGGGGTTTTCAAAAGTCCCCATGAAATCCACGCCGCTCCTGCCAGAACGCCGATGCCGGCCAGGGTGAGTAAGAGTTTTCCGAGGCGTTGACGTAGGATCTTCATGAGTCTTTCAGGCTGCCCCCGATGGCAAGGTGCAGTGCGATGCGGTTTTCGATCAGGCCTCGCTGTTGCGCGATCACCTGTCGTTCGATCCGTTGCAAAGTCTGAACCGAATCGAGAACCGGGAGATAGTCGGTCAATCCATTGCTGTAGCGGTTCCGCGCTTCCTCGAGCGTGCGGCTGCTGAGATCGCGCTGATGAATCAGGGAGGAGAGCCGATCCTGTTGGCGCCGACCGAGGTAGATTAGATTTTCCACTTCCTCGATGGCCACCAGGTAGGCTTCGGTGAAACGAGCGAGCTGTTCGTCGAAGACGGCCCGGCGCCGTTCTACTTCCGCCTTCCGTTCGCCCCAATCGATTAGCGGCTGCACCGCGTCGGCTACCGCAGTCCGAATGAGATCCCCGGTCAATGCCGATTCGGCATACTCGAGACTGGCGCCGATACCGACCCGGGGGAGGCGATCCGCGATCGCCTCCGCGATACGGTAGTCTTCTGAAACCAGTTGCAGCTGTAGTGCTCGTAAGTCAGGTCGCCGCACCAGGAGATTCGCCGGCACGCCGACGGTCGGAGCAGCGGAAAGTTTTGGAAAGGAAGACTGCGTGACCGAGTCGGCTCCATCGGAAGCGTTCCCACGCAGCACGTCGAGCCGGTTCTCAGCCACGCGGATAAAGCCTTTGGCAATGGTGACTTGTTCATGAGTGGCCTCCAGTTGTTGTCGCTGTTGAAATACATCGACGGCCGACGCGCCAGCCTGGTCAAATCGTAGCTCCGTCAGCTCCCGCAGCGTCCGGTTGGTTTCCAACTGGTTGGAGAGGATCTTCAGCAGGTGCTGTTGTTCGACAGCATCGTAGTAGGATCTGGCGACCTCGGCAGAGACCAATAGGCGAACGGCTTCATGATCGGCAGCACGAGCCTGCGCCTCAAATTCTGTTGCATCAATCGCTGAACCGAGACGATTCCAAAGATCGATCTCCCAGGTCAGCGAGACACCACGCCGAAGTTCCCACGAACTTTCCACTTCGGTGCCAATCCCCTTGATGTCTCCTTTGAATCCTCCCCTCAGATCGATGGCCGGGAGTGGGGCCGCCTTGGCCCTTTGTTGTTCTGATTGAGCTTCCCGCATTCGGGCAGCCGCTTGCGCGATCGACCAGTTGTTCTCCAGCGACTGATTGATAAAGACGCCCAACTCTTGATTTTGGAATTCGCTCCACCAAACCCGGTGAGGGGCGTGTTCCACCCGCTGCTCTCTCTCCACGACTGAGAACTGCCCAGGCCCTGTCACAGCAGGCGCTGGTGACTGCTCGACAATGTGAATCTTACATCCCGTCAAACATCCCGAAACGCTTGCGATTGCAGCGATGCGGAACAAGGACTCTGAAGAACCGAAAACCATTCACCGGCATTCAAGCAGCGGAGAATTTCAATTCGGTTACCGGCTGATTACCGGCTTGTAATGTTCACGACGGGAACCAAACCTGAAACTCCGCCATGCCCCCGGAATTCTCTCCCGCAGTCACCCGGCCTCCGTGCGCGACTACGATCTCTTTCACCAGACTCAGGCCGAGGCCGGCCCCGTTCGAGCTGTGGACGCTCCCAGTCTGCGTCCGCTCGTACCGCTCGAAGATTCTCTCCCTGTCCTCTTCGGAAATCGGGTCCCCGGTGTTGGCAATCGCCCACTCAATGCCGGATTCGTTTCTGGAAAGTCGAACTTCGATGACTCCGTTTTCGTTGTTGTAGCGGACTGCATTGGAAAAAAGATTGTGAGCAACCTGCTGGAGAAGAACGGGATCACCGTCAAGTTCGATGCCGGGCTCGATTTCGCTACGGATCGTGATGTCACGGGATTCCGCTAGCAGACCGGCGTCCTCCAACCAGGTTTCCAGCAGCATGCTCAGGTCGATCCGCTCCGCGCTGATTTCGAGTTTCCCGGCATCGGCCCGCGAGAGAAGAAGCAGACTTTCCAGAATAGCACCCTGGCGACCGGTCTGCTCAAGGAGTTGGGAGAAAACCTCCTGCGCTTCGGGGGAATTCCGACATTTTTCAAGACCTCGCTCGAGGGTGCCGCGCATAATAGCGAGCGGGGTTTTTAACTCGTGCGAGGCATCGGCGCTAAAGCGGTTGGCTTGATGAAAGCTGCGCTCGAGCCGCTCCAGCATGTCATTGTAAGTAGCAATGATTCGGGCAAACTCGATGTCTGCTCTTCCTGCTTCCAGACGCTGATCGAGATCGCGGGCAGAGACGTTTGCCATTTCCTCCCCAAGGACTCTAATCGGGCGGAGAGCTTTTCGCCCCAACCACCAGGCACCGAGGGCGATCATGGCAAGCGCGGCAGGAAGAGCGATGAGGAAGGAGTTACGCAACTGGATCAACGTCTGGGAGAATTGATCGAGGTCCGCTCCGGCTACCAGAATTACATCATCGTTGCGATAGACGGCAACTCGGTAGCGATGGCCTCCTGCATCCACCGTGTAGAAACGAGGCTCGTAGACAGGTCGCGGATCGCGCTCGGGGCGTTCCTCACCCGGTTTTGGGCTGGGGAAAACTACTTCGGGTTGCGGGTCGAGAGGGGAGTCTCCCGAAGGGAACTCGACGGGATCGAGAGTTTCCGGCCATTGCGAAGAACGGAAGAGTGGAACCTCCCGCCGATTCAGGATCGCGAAAAAGCGATGTGTCGCCACTTCTCCGCCCACCATGCTGACGAGCGTTTCCTCCTGTCTTTCTCCGCTGACATTCGGACCAGAACGGCTCGCAAACCGATAGCCGAAGGTCGTCAGCTCATTGTCGAGAGAGCGAACCTGGGATTGTGACAAAGCCCACCACGCGACGAGGCCGAATACCAGAAGGACGAGCCCTGAAAGCCCCATCGAAATCAGGGCGAGTCGGAAGCGAAAGGATCGACGCTTCATCGTTCTATGGAACCTCCTTCATCCGGTAGCCCACGCCACGAACGGTATCGATCAGTTTTGCTTCGCCCGGAGCTTCGATTTTCTTCCGGAGTCTCGTCACCGCGACATCGACCATGTTGGTGCCGGTATCGAAGTGGGTGTTCCAGACATGTTCACAGATCTGAGAACGGGAAAAGACTCGGCCGGGGGAGCGCATCAGATATTCGAGAAGAGCGAATTCTCGCTGGCTTAGCTCGATCTCCCGGTCACCCCGCCTCGCTTCGTGCTTGATGAGATCGAGCTTCAGATCATCCACCTGGAGGACGGTCTGCGGGGTACCCGAAGAGCGGCGCAGGAGCGCTTGCAAGCGGGCGACAAGTTCTTCGACAAAAAATGGTTTTGTCAGGTAGTCGTCGGCCCCGAGGTTGAGCCCCTCGATCCGTTCGTTCAGCTCATTGCGGGCAGTCAGTAGAATGATGGGAAGCGTGATATTCCGTTCGCGAAGGCTGCGAAGAATGCTGAGCCCATCGCGTCCCGGCAACATGATGTCGAGCAACATCGCGTCGAAAGATTCGTTCGTCGCCAACTCGAAACCTTCTTCTCCCGTTCGACACAACTCGACGACGAAGCCTGCCTCTTCGAGTCCGGACTGGATGAAGCCGGCGATTTGGGATTGGTCTTCGACGACGAGGATACGCATAGCGAGCTTACTTTTGTCTTCGCTCGCCACCCTTTCCACCACCTTTTCGTCCGGTAGCCTCTTCACGACTCAGCTTGCCGTCACCGTCGCGGTCGAGTTTTCGGAGCAGCTTTTCCGCTCCAGCGAGTTCTTCTGTATCGATCACTCCGTCGCGATTCACATCCAGTGCCTCTGCGAGGGGATCAGGTCGCGGCTGACCACCACCACCACGGGCAGGCTCAGGAGGGCGACCTTTTCCTTTTCCATCGGGCGTTCTCATTTCGGGGTTCCCACTCCCTCCGGGTGGTCGTCGGTTGTCACCACCGCCGCCGCCAGCACGTCGTTCGTGAGATTCTTCGCGAACGCTGCCATCCGTATCATGGAAGGTGAAATCAGCACCACCTGACTCGGTAACCTGGTATTCCACATTTCCCTCCTTACCGGCAATTTCGTAACTCAGCTTGAATCCGTCCAGCAGGGATCCTTCAAACCCAGTGATTTCGGCTCCGCGCAACGGAGGCAAAAACGGCCGCACTCCCCGGGTCGGTGGTCGATCTTCGAGATCTGCCTTTCCCCGGAAATAGGACATCACATAGGGCGGCTTCAATTCGCCAACATAGCGATAGTTTCCTTCGTCGTCGAAGTAGCCGTGGCATTCGTCGAGTGGTTTATCTTTGGACGGATCCGCTGCGTAGATAGGATAACCATCGAGTCCGAACGCAATGGGATTTCCCTCGCCGACAACGGCTTCGAGGTGCTTCGGCGCGATGTGGTAGTGGTAGTCGTCCGCCCGCCCGCAGTGACCGCCCCATTCGTCGAGCTCTCCACCGGCATACGCATCCTTTCCGCTCTGGGTGAGGGCGTGGAAAATCGGGATGCCGTTGACCGCGACGGCGATAGGACCGATCAGGGTCAAGTCACCGGGCTCCTCGAGGAATTCCGGTTCGAGAGGAAGCTTGAAGCGGTTTTCGCCGGTGAAATCGTGCGGTAGCGGAACCTGTTGCTGCCAAGCCGTGATGCCTTTCATCATCGGGTGATCCGGCAATCCATTGCCTTCTATGTAGAGAAACTCGTTGTCCCAGGAGATGCCCAGGGTATCCTTGAAGGGAGCGAAGGCATTTGCCAGCTTCGGGATTTCGCCTCCTGGATTCTCCAACGTGTGTTCTCCCGGAAACTTTGCCGAGTAAGGAGCGAGTTTCGGGGCTACCGCAGCAATCGCGAGCGGAATCACGATGGGGCAGAGGAGGACCACAGCGACAAAGCCAAGTAGGGTGCGGCGAGTTTCACCGGCTGAGGTTTTCTGCTCCGAGTGAGAGTGTTTTGTCTTCATCAATAGCAAAGGTTTGGAGTTCTGCTCACTTGGCATTGTCGGCACGATTCGATTCATCGATTTTGCCACGAGGCCAGGCTCTAGGGATTGGGCTTCCGTTCGGAGGACTGGCAATCGTCGTGCGGAAGATCACCGTGTTGTCGAGGGCCAGATCTTCGGTCCAGATCCATTTGGCTCCGGCGAAATCATGCGCATAGAAGGGCTCCTTCGGTCCGACGGCTTCCTCGCTGTGTTCGACCGCGTTGTCCCAGCCGCTGTCGTCGAAGTCCGGTTCGGACCAATTCGCGGGAATCGGATCGTGCCGAGTCTTCGGATTCTTCAAATCGCCATCGATCGGTCCGTGAAAGAAGCTCTTCGCCTTCCATGATGCATTTGTCACCGTGCCGTCCCCGAACTTTAGGACGAATCCCCCGTCACCCAGGTTCGTGTTGTCGTATTCGAGCCCGGTGTCCTTGTCCGCGTTGTCTTTCGCCATCACCGCGATTGTCATGGGATATTCCGGCAGGATATCTACCGAGACCACGTTGTGAGGGATGAATGAGATCGAGTCTACCGCCACGAGGTTACCGTTGATGTAGAGCTTGAACCAGTTGTCGGCGTAGATGTTGGCCTTCACCGTGTCTGTGATTCGCGGCTTGGCGATTTTCGGCCCTCCGCCTTTCTTGCCTCTTTCAGCAGGGCCATTGCCCCGTTCATCGGCTCGTGGTTTGCGATCGTCTTGAGACTGCGCTTGGCTCGCCTGGTAGAGCAGGCCGAGAGTTCCAAGGCCAATCATTAGAATAAGGAAGGGAAACGATTTCATGATGTTTGAAGGTCTGTGATTCAAGGGCATGAAACCTCGCAATTGTGTCGGAACGGTTACGACCGGATTACGAGATCGTAATATTCGGAGAAAAGGGGACTACACAGCACCCGTGCAAACAGCCTCGCGGAAAATCACCGGGTAGGCTGCAGTGCTGATTTTGGGCACTTAAAATGGCGCCACTTTCGGCGCGACAACGGAGGGCACGGTGACGAGGCAGGAAGGCTCCCCGGAAATCCGGGGGCGCATCCTGAACCCGAACCCGAGAACCCATCCCCCACCAAGCCATGCCTGAATCACCAGTCCAAGAACTCGAAGAACTGCCGCCCGATGCGGCTATCGCCGCCGACCACCGCAACCCACGCCGCCGCAACCGGCAGATGCAGCGCGAGGAGGAACCCGAAGTGGGCACGCTCGTCCACGCGGAATCCCGGCACGAACTCGCCAGTCTGATCCTCCATCGCGGGGTGAAGCAGCAGATCCTCGACGGCCTGCGGGCCATCCGGATCCGCGACCAGCTCGAGGAAGTCTGGAGCATCAGCCGTCTCCAGCCGCAGCAGGGCCGCTGCATCCTCAACTTCTACGGCCCGCCGGGCACGGGCAAGACTCGCGCCGCCCTGGCCACCGCCCACAAGATCGGCCAACCGCTCTACCAGGTCGATTACAGCACGGTGATCTCGAAATACCTCGGCGATACCGCCAAGCATATCAAGCTGGCCTTCGAACGCGCCACCCATCACGGCGCCGCCTTGTTCCTCGACGAGGCTGACAGCCTGCTCTCGAAGCGGGTCAGCCTCGGTGAATCCTGTGCCACGTCGATCAACCAGAACCGCAACACCCTGATGCAGGAACTCGACCGCTTCGAGGGCGTGGTGATCCTGACCACGAACCTGTTCGGGAACTACGACGACGCCCTGCTCCGGCGGGTGCAGCGGCATATCCAGTTCCGTCTCCCCAACCTCTCCATGCGGCGGGAGCTCTTCGCCCTCCATCTACCCAACCCGGAGCGGGTGAAGGCCAACCTGCGCACTCTCGCGGCCCAAAGCCGGGGCTTGAGCGGCGGGGACATCCTCAACATCTGCCTCAACGCCATCCATGCCGGCAGCCGCGATCCCGACCCGGCGAAGTGGATGGTTACGGAGAAGCTGCTGATGCGGGAGATCCGGCGCGCCAAGGCAGCGAAGGAGAAGCACGGTGGGAAGGCTGGGAATCGACGGAGGATCGGATTCAACGCCTAAACGCTATCGAGGAAAATCACCATGGGCTACCGCATCCTGAAACCGCTCTTCCCCTTGGGGAACGTCTACCTGACCGCCGGCGTGGCCGCGCTGGAACTTGACCCAGAGAACATCGCCCGGCTCCTGCACCGCCATCAATGCGGCGACTGGGGCGATCTCGGCGACGAGGACAAGCAGGCGAACGACCGCGATCTGAAATGCGGCGAACGCCTGCTCAGCCGCTACGACACGGAGGCCGGACCGCTCTACGTCATCACCGAACGGGACCGGTCGACGACCACTGTGCTCTTGCGGAACGAATATTGAAGGCGCAGGTTGCTCAGCCCAGTTCCAGCCGGATGTGGGACCGCACCAGGGACGTGGCCCGGGTCTTCCGATAGACCCCGCCGCCTTCGCGGGAGCCGCTGGAATCCGTGTTGCCTTCGATGGTGATGACCCGGCCGGCCGACTCGTCTTCGGCGGCGAGGCCGATGTGGGAGAAGGTGAAGACGACGATGTCCCCCGCTCGAATTTCGGAACGGGGCTTGAAGAGATTCACACCCTCGTCACGAGCCCACCGCTCGAAGTCCCACGCACCGGCGGTCAGAGGACGCGCGAAGGGCAGGTCGAAATCCTTCTCCAGCTCCCGCACGAGCCAGCAGAGGAAAGCCGCGCACCAGGGCCAGCCGGTTCCGTTGAGCCAGGTGGCGCGCTGGTATTCCTCGACGCGGCAACCGCGGTTGGAGTTCCGGGGGACTTCGCGCACACCGATCTCGGCGGCCGCGAGCTCCACGATCCGGCGCGCGAGATCGGACGATCCGGAAGGCCGATCGAACCCAGCGAGGTAGCGATCATAGGAGGCATTCGTTTTTGGTCCGGGAAGCCCCCGCGTCGTGCCTGAGTAGAAGCCGAGAGATTTGAGTCCGTGCTGGACGAGACGCGCGTCCGCGACGGAAAGCGAGGAAAGGTCGAGACGGGACATGCCCCGGCCGGGATGTCAAAAGGAGCCTGCGGAACTCTTCGGTGTTCTTCGGGCCATACACCTAGGTGTCGTCCGCGAGGCCCTCCGGATACACTGAGCCGCCCGGAACGTGTTCCCCACGCAATTCTCGAGCCTCCCGTGAGGGGATTCGTGATCGCCCGGGCGGGGCAGGTTCCGGAAAATTCCGGCAAGGACAGGAAATCTATTTACGCGAGTGCATCGTCACACAAGGGGTCACACCCATTGGCCAATTTTATGAGAGGTCTGTTTTTCCGCTTTCCACTTTTTTGCACCGATGAAGCCGGGAGTCTCCGGCAACGGCCTGTGCGAGGCTGCACCGGAGTGCAGCTTCCGGAAGGAAGCCGCAGTGCCAAAGTGGAAAGCAAAGTGGAAAGTTGAGTGGAAACCGGGAGAAAAACTCTCCTGCGCATCGCTGAGGCGATTTCCAAGCGGAGATCGCTCCCGTCATGGGAGTGTGGCGAAAACCCGCAGTTTCCGGCAAAAAGGAAATCGGGAAGCCGGGAAAACGGGGATTTCGTAACGCAATGAATATTCCGTCCCGGCGCGATCGGGATTTCGTTGCGTCACGAACCATGCCTCAGAATGCCCGCCAACCGTTGCACTGCGGGCAGGGTGATCTGGTCGGGACCGAGGCGGAAGACGCGCCAGCCGCTCAGGCTCGCCTCGAGGTATTTCTCGAGGTCGGCGTTGAACCCGGCGGCGCGGTTGTGGCGTCCGTTGATCCAGATCCCGCCCTCGATCTCGATGAGGCTGTGGCTTTCGAGGTGGGCGAAGTCGGCCCGCCACCGGCGCTTGTCGTGGAAGCGGAATTCACGCTCCAGTTCCGGCCCGTCGATTTCGTTCCAGAGAATCAGGAAACGTTCTTCGAGGCGGGAGCCGGGTGTCTTGGATCGGTAGCGGAGGCGCGGCATGTCCCGGTGGCCGCGTCAATCCGGTCAAAGCAGCGTGGACTGGCCGGGATCATCCACCAAGCCAGTCACGGGTCTTGGCCTTCCACTCGAACCAGGGGCGGAGTTTCATGGGAGGCTGTCGAGTTCGTCGTAGATCGAGACGATCGGCTCGAGGTCGCGCTTGAGGGCGGCCCTTTGTTCCGGAGTGGCGTGCTCCTGCCAGCCCTTCTCCTTCATCCGGCCCCACCAGGCGACGAGCCGGTTCACGAAGGGGATGTGGTTGTCGATGCCGCGATCGTTCTCAGGCAGGTTCACCTCGTCGGTTTCGAGGAGGCGTCCCGCTGAAATGGACCGGCGCAGGCGGCGCGTGGAAACCGGCCTGCCGTTCTCCTGGTTCTCGGCGGCGATCCTGAGCCAGCGTTTCTGGTCGGGCTCCGGCAACTTGGCCACGACCCGGTGGTGTTCCCAGGAGAGCAGTTCGTTGCGCAACGAAGACGGGGTGCGCCGGGCGACCCAGGCGTAGTTGTGCAGGGTGGCGCGGTCGAGGCCGGTGAGGGCCACCGCCGCCTCGTAGTCTTCGGTCCGGACCCGGGCGGCAGAGTTGCGGGCCTCATCGTTTTCTGCGCCGAAGCGGTTCTTGCCGTAGAGGAGCCAATCGCCGATCACGAAGGCCACACCGCGAGCCGCCTCGTTGAGCATGGGGGCGAGCGACGACCACTCCTCGAAGGAGAGGTGATCGTGCACCTGGAGTCCGGTGCGATTGATGGTGACTTTGGCCGTGTGGTTGAGCCTCGGGAATCTGGTCCGCCTTTCATTTTCTGGATCCTTTCTATAAGGTCCCTGGTTGAGCCTCGGAAATCTGATCCATCTTGAATGATAGTCTGGGACCTTATAGA
>JARGNI010000109.1 GCA_029213195.1 Verrucomicrobiales bacterium | reverse complement strand
TGCGTTGTTTGTGCTAGTGGTAACGGCTCTGCACTCTATGTCTGTCTTCTCGGGTATCCGCAGTGGGTACTCAAAAGGAATCAAGTTAGCGTTACTCTGAATATTTTGAATTACTAACGTCCTAAATGTGTTGCTACCAAACTCACGGATGTTGAACTTAACCGTTGCAAAGTTGTTAGCTTGTGAAATAGCCGCAGTAAAAATAATGTCGTCTAGGTACAGAGTCTTGCCTGCCGGTACAGTGTAAAGAGCAATCTGCGTCTGGTTGCCTTCCGAGAGGTTTGCATAGACAACAGCAGGGACACCGGCTGTAGCGCCACTTGTCCCGATATATATAATGCCCGCCGCAGTCCCGCCAGAGCCTGAAGTAAGCACAAACGCTCGATAGACTCGCAAGTACTGTTTAGTAGTAGCTACTTGGGTTTGCCCGTTAAGCTCTATGTCTTCTTCAATCTCGTTATAGTCGGTATCAAGACCCAGTACCCGTATAGTGCGCGCTCCAGTACCACTAGGGAAAGCGTCGTCTGCACTAGTGCTAGAAACGTAAACAAGAGCCGCACTGATAGGCCACGGATAGTTCCCGCCTTGAGTCCATATAGTCTCTTCAGTCCCGTTAATATCTGGGTTAGTGCCGAACTTATATAAAGCCGTAGCGCCAACGACGCTGCCTTGGGAAACTCTTAGAGTATATGGGACTGCGGTAGCCACGGCGTTCCTCAATGCGTTATCTATCTGGTTAAAGTACAGTCTAAGTATATTGTTAAACTTGTCTAAGTAGCCTTTGTTATACTCAGGCGGTGCAGTAGGTAGAGCCGGAGCAACTATACTAACACCTGTGCCTTGTTGGTTTTTAGTAGCCATTAAGCTTACCTACGTCCATCAGGGCGCATATCTATACGGGGCGTACCGAGCTGCCAAGAAACACCAATCTCAGTGGACTCCACCTTAAACGCCATCTGCCTACCCCGTACACGCACAAACACCTGACCGGTAAACTGCTCAATAGGCACAGTAGCTGTACGAGTTACCGTAGAATTATTAACCCCACCTTCTGACAGCGGGTTATTGTACCCCGAACCTGAGTTCTTCATAGGCAGTAAAGTCATTACAGCAGCGGGGGCGTCAGCGGTAGACCCATCAAACGTTACGTCAGGTAACATACGGTTAATAAACATAAATTTATCGCCGTCATCCAAGTCAAACTCAGCCGAAGTAACATACGCGTAAATAGCCGTAGTAGTCGCAGTTTCTTTGTCGTCAGTACCCACTTCGTGGTCCACAAGGTTGTTGCTGTAAGTAGCCGCTATAGGCTCACCACGCAAAGAAGAATCCAACCAAGCTGTGCGGCCTAGAGTGCCATAGTACCAAATGTTTTCAAGGTAGTTATAGATGACGTAGCGATCCACCGTGTTAGATGCCGCAGAGCAGTAGAACCACCACACCTCGTGGAAACCCTCGTTAGTTCCTGCAAATACTTGATCGTACTGCGCGGTGTTAATGTCGTTAAAAACATACTTGCGCACGTTACAAGGCAGAGGGCGAACCGTACCATCGTACATGTAGAACTTATCCCGACCCATCCAATAAGCAACCGCCTGCGCGTAGATCAGAGAGTTCTGGCTAGCGATGGAGATGTTAGTACCCATGAGCTGCGCACCCCATACTTCAGGAGCGCCAAGATACTGCATAGAGTAAAGAGCGGTATCAGTACAAACTAGAATCTCTTGTCGTGCTTGTGTAGACGCTACGATCTCGCTGCCGTGGGACAGGCGTAAACTACCCGCTTGGTTCACAGCCGAAGGAGTCCAGTCTTCAAAGTTTTCTTGGTCAGACCAACGGATGAGCATCGGGTCTTGAACCGCAGTACCCAGATCGTTAGCACCAAACGCTACTACAAACCGGAAGATGTCCGACACGGTTACGCTGTTAACAATAGTAGGACAGTCAGACTGGTCAGGGAAATTTGTTGCGTTAACCACCAAGCCACGGGTAATCACACCATTACTTGCATCCCAGTAGCATATAGGCCCACCACGGTACGCAAAGACCAAGTCCTCACCGAAGTTAGACTGGCTCCACAAGCGAATAGGAGAATTGGTTACTCCACTGAAGCCCCAAGTGCCAAGACCCCAAGCCCCCGCAGACCAACCAGTAACAGCCACACCAATATCAGAACCGGTGTTTAGTTGGTAAGTTCCTACGGTGCTAGCCCCGCCGTTACCCGTGTCAGATGCGTTAGCAGAAACACCCGCTTGTATGGTGTAGCTATCTTCGTTTACGACGCTAAAGATTTGATACTCTTGGTTAAGCACGTCAGCAGTAATATTACCGCCTAAAGAAACTGCACCGGAAAACGTAACAAAATCATTAACTAGCGCGCCATGACCTACGTCAGCTACTAATAAAAGGGGGATGCCGCTAGAAGCAGTAAAGGTAACATCCCCCGCCGCTGTAGTTAGTCGGATAGGAGTAATGTCGTTGTACGCGCCGCCACGCTCTATGTAGAACTTGAGGTTAGTGCCGACACCAATGAGGTTTTGCCCCCCGAGTGTTACCCAGTTCCAAAGCGAACGGCACACGCCAAGGAAAGTACTAGAAGATATACGCTCCCAGCCACCTATTTTTTCAGGCGTGCCTTGCCTAAAGCGTATTTTATCCGCCTCGTACCAACCGCCCTCAGAAGTGTATCGCGTGTTTTCACGGTTAACTCCGGGCTTTAACTGTAGTTTCTG
>JARGNI010000016.1:94432-116541 GCA_029213195.1 Verrucomicrobiales bacterium | reverse complement strand
ACGAAGCACTCTAGAAATTACAACCCGGTGTCATTTATTTGTGGCGCAACACGCTGGAACGATCACAAATGAAGGAGAGCACGCGCGGCATCCTTGATGCTCTGAGCCGTCGGTCGGTGGGCCTTCCAGAGATTCGGGTGATACGGAATCGGAGTATCTCGGCAGTTGTGTCGCTGCGGTGGGGCATCAAGCAGATGAAACCCTTCGGAAACCACTCGCGAAACGACTTCGGCAGTGACTCCGCCCCAGGGAAAACCTTCGCCCACGCAAAGAAGACGACCTGTTCGAGCGATCGAACCAAGAATGGTGTCTGTGTCGATCGGTTTGACGGTTCGCAAATCGACCACCTCCACGTCCCAGCCTTCCTCAGCCAACTCGGTAGCGACGCGGAGACTCTCGTGGACCATCGCGCTGTAGGTCACGATCGTAGCATGGCGCCCCGGGCGCGCAATGCGAGCGGTTCCGAGAGGAAGATTCTCGGTAGGGAGACTCTCGGCTTTGAGGTGGTAGTAGAGAAATTTGTGTTCGCAGAAGATCACCGGATCGTCGAGTTCCACGGCTTCCAGCAGCATGGTGTAGGCGTCTTCGACCGTGGCCGGAGTCATGACGATCAATCCCGGATAGTGCGCATAGATCGACTCGAGGTTCTGACTGTGAAACGGACCGCTGCCCTCTGTTCCCCCAGATGGCAAACGCACCACCAGCGGACAAGGAACCCCGGTCCGGTAGTACAACGTGGCAGCCTGGTTCACGATCTGGTTGAAGGCCACCGAGGAGAAATCCGCAAACTGCATCTCGACAATCGGCCTCATCCCTTCGATCGCGGCACCGATCGCAGAACCGATCATGGCGTCTTCGCTGATCGGAGAATCGATCACTCGTCCCGGGTATTTCTCGGAGAGGTTTTTTGTGGCTTTGAAAGCTCCCCCAAAGTGGGCCACATCCTGACCGTAGATGTAGACCGCATCGTTCTCACCCAGGACCTTGTCCTGAGCTTCTCGAATTGCCTCTAAGTAGGTGATTGCCATAGCCTCTTGCGAAACCTTTGCCCATGTTGGGGAATACGCAAGCCCCACGGGCAGGGCTTGCACGCTCTTTTTGCTTCACCCTCGAAGACGCCCAGTGGCCCTCGGACGAATGCCGATTCTCTCAAATGATCGAAAGCTGGCTACTCGATCTCGCTGATCTTGACGGGGCGCCCTTCAGCAGCCGATTTATCACAGGCAAAAAGGACCCGAAAGGTCTCCAATGCTTCGGCCATGCTTGTCCTCGGCATATCCTCTCCTCGATCGATCGCATCGAAGAACGATTGGAATTGAGCCTGGTAGGGATGGTCGGCCACATCACCGGAATCGGCCATCGCCATGGGTAGCTCAGCCCACTTCTTGTCGCGGAGCCCGAACTTGTTCGAATAGATCTGGTTGTCGAGCAGGCTCCCCTCGCTCCCGACAAGGTGCGTGTGAAAATAGTAGGGCTGAAAACAATCGATTACCGAAGCGACTTTTCCGACCGCTCCGTTTTCAAACTTCAGAATCGATGCCGTGGTCGTGGCATACTCGTATTTCTGAAAGATCTCGTGCTTGGAGGTTGTCTCGTAGGCGGTCACCTCTTCAACCTTGCTTCCCATGCAAAGGAGCAGCGCGTCGAGTGCGTGACATCCGGCCGAGAGCAGGCTGCTTCCTCCGTTTTCCCGGGTCGTATTCCAGCGATACTGCCCATACCAGGGACCAATGCCGTGGTAGTAATCGATCTCCCCGTAGTGCACTTCGCCAATCATGCCTTCCTCGAGCAACTGGGTCGTCGTGAGAAACTGGGAGATGTGACGCAACTCGAAGCAGACACAGGCTTTGACTCCGTTGGCGACGACAGCGTCATGGATCGCCTTGCAATCCTCCCAGTTCAACGCCATCGGCTTTTCCAGGATAAGGTGTTTTCCGGCATTGGCTGCAGCTACGGCCTGCTCCCGGTGTTGATTGGGGTAACTTGTGATCGAGACGACGTCGACATCGTCGGCAGCGAGCATGTCATCCAGGCTCGTGTATGTCCGGATGCTGCTTCCATGTGCCTTGGATACCTCCGCATCGTCGAGCGGTCTCGATGAAAAGACAGCCGATACCGTTCCCTGATCCGTGCCGTTGATTGCGTCTGCGTGAGCCGTTGCGGCCCACCCATACCCGATGATTCCTACTCGATATGCCATAGGAGGATTGAAACCACGTCAGTCGCTGGGGAGCAACGGAAAAAGTTCCCGATTCCTGACTTTCCTCATGCCGACGACGGCGACGTTGCCTAGAGGGCCGCTACGAGGCCTAGCAGCGCTCCTATCGAGTCGGGTCGTGCAACTCGAAGGACATGCTGACAAATCCGCCTCCAGAGAATTCACCGCCAAGCCGGGGAACGACCTGAAAGGTGGGGAACAGCAAAGGCTTCCCAGAGTATCGATCCCGATTCCGCCACCAGATCGCGGTCCATCCGATCGCAGCCACGATGATCACGACGAGCACGATCAGCAAGGCGGTCAGGATCATTGAAACGAATCGACGTCCCGACTCTTCCAGGAAGATTCCTGGCGCATACTCACGCAGGAGTTCTGGGGCATCCGCCGAGGCCGGCAGCTCATGAATCGGGGTCTCCGCGGCCAGGGCCTGCGCTTCCTTGGATTCGTGCTGTTCGAGACGGCTCAGCCAGTAGAGCTGAATACTCAGCTCGATTGCCATTTTCTCGACCTGATCGGGAGCAAGGTCGGTCGCCGCCCCTTCCCGGAGACAGTTCTGACGGATTCGCTCGAAGACCGAGCTCGGGAGAGCCGAAGAAATTGCATCGTTGTAGACGAACTCGGTCATGTCGGGAGCTTCCCGATAGTAGAACATGACGACAGTGGGACTGTCGGCAAACCATTCGCGATGGAGCTGCTGCAGATTGATATCGTCGGGGATCTTCTGGGTTTCTCCGACGACAAAAACATAGATGTGGTAGTCCGACTCGTCGGAGTGAAACTCGAGAAACCGCTTGATGTCGTTCGACTTTTGTTCAGTAAGAAGTCTCTGACGATCAACGAGAAAGTCGACAGGAGCGTGGGCAAAATAGAGATCCTTCAGTTCCCCAGTGAGAGGAGGAAGAGCTTCGACAACGGGTTCCTCGGCGACAGCATCCACACTGGTTTCGGTTGCCTTAGTCCGCGCGACTTCGGTGGGGGGCGGAACGGCGAGGGCCTCGGTTCCTTCTGCAGGTCCGAAGAATTCCAGGTTCTCTTTCTTGGCGACCGGATTCTTTTCGAGCTCGTTGCCCTCCTCGGTAGTTGCCAGGGCACCCTCGGACGCCTCTTCCGAGGTTTCTCCTTCACTTTCTCCCTCGCCTTCTCCCGTATCGGTGTCGGCGAGAATATCATTGGGCCAGAGTCCCCCACCGAGAATGTAAGAGGCCGCAGCTTTCGGCTCTTCCCACTCCGGCATCTCCACTTTCGAACACAAGCCCGCCATCGGCAGGCTCGCGATCAGGAGAATGAGGAAAGTTGTCTTCATACAGGGGTTCCAAATTCGGAGAAAACGCTCAAGCGCTGCGCAGTTCGATTTCGGGCTGCTTCTCCGGAAGCTCCGGGCGAAGATGAGGTGGCAGGTCGAGCACGTTCCGATTCAAGGCTCGGCTCTGATCCTGCAACTCCTGGTGGGAAACTTTCTGCAACTTGCGTCCTTTCTTCCTGAGAACCCGGGACAGGCGGAGAAAGATTCGCTCCAACGCCTCGCCAAATTCCGCGTTGATGAGGTTCGGACGGGCATGCATGAGCGCTCGGTAGGCGTCTTCCTCTGTAATCAAAGACTCCGCGAAATACCCGAGAGAGACGCCGATCTGCTTGGAGTTCATATCGAGAATGAGAAGGATCGCATTCTCATTGGGTCTCGCATACTCGGCCCCTTTGACCTGGCCATGGTTGAGAAGCCAGAATCCCAACTCGCTCATGCTGACACCCGGAGGGAGCGAGCCGAGATAGGCGCAGAAAAGCATCTGCGGAAACTTCATCTCAAGATGGTCCAGTGCCTCGGCGAGGTCATCTCTCTCCTGCTTCCGCAGGCAGGCTGCCGCGTCATGCACCCGGGAGAGCTGGACATGGTTCGCACCATATCTCTCCGCCGCCTCGAGTTCACTGTATCCACAGGAATAACAGCTCTCGGCTTCGTGATCTACGGGACGCTGACATTTGGGACACTTCATCTCGAAACTCGATACCAACACCTCAGTGTTATCTAAATTATCAGTTTTACAAAATTACAAAGAAAACTTAACTACGTCAAGTGATTAGAACCGGAGAAATCCGTGCCTGAGCCGCCCGCATTGCTGCGTTGCTTTGCGCGGTACGCTTTGGTAACACCTCCAGATGCAGTTTCGTCTCTCGCTTCTACTTGGACTTCTTTTCCTCGGGAATTCCCAGCCTCTTCTGCAATCACAGGAACTCCCCTCGGCAAAGAAGCAGATCCCGGATCTTTCCTCGTTGCCCGATCAGACGGACGCTTTGCAGCAGCGAATTCTCGCCGACGGCGGAAGGCTGCTCCTGGCATCGGGACGATACCGAATCACCCGTCCCCTTCTCTTCTCTCTCTCCCAGGAACGATCCGCTCTCGTCTCGGCCAGCGGTGGCCCCGTGACCCTGATCATGGATGGACCCGGCCCAGCCATCCGCATCGAGGGTTCGCATGAAGGCACGGCCAGTCCGAAGAGCTTTGCCCCTGCGACCTGGAACGAAGCGATGCCCCGGATCGAGGGAATCGAAATCATCGGCAATCACCCCGACGCCTGCGGGATCGAACTCACCCAATGTGTCCAGCCCATCGTCGATCGGGTCGCGATCCGATGGTGCCGCGACGGAATCATTCTGAACGACCGAAACCGAAACGTCATTCTCTCCAACCTCCAGGTCTACGAAAACTCCGGGATCGGAATCCATCTCGACGACGTCAATCTTCACCAGATCAATATCTCCAACTCGCATATCTCCTACAATCGTCGAGGCGGCATCGTCGTCCGAGATGGCAATGTGCGAAATCTCCACATCACGGGCTGCGACCTCGAGGCCAACATGCCGGCAGATGACACGGAAACGACTACGGCCAACATCCTCCTCGATGTTTCCGGGAGCGCGGAGGACAAATCTCGATCCATCGCCGAAGTCGCAATCACCGGGTGCACGATCCAGCACAGTTCGAACTACGGGGGAAAAGACTACGACTCGATCGCTCCGGGCGGGGCCAACATTCGCATCCTCGGCAAATCCATCTGGCCGATCGATTCGATCGCGATTACTGGGAATGTCATCAGTGACACCTCCGTGCTTCTCGATATTCGCCAAGCGACGGATGTGACCCTCTCCGGGAATACCTTCTTTGCTCCCAACCCGGATTTTCTTCATGCTTCCGACAGCAAGCGCCTCGTCATCCAGGGAAATACCTGGAACCCGAGACAGTTCGTCCGCCCCGGGCGTCTCGTCTTGGAGCGCTGTCAGGACAGCATTCTGTCGGACAACACCTTTCGCGCGCTCGCCGCGGAAGACGGGGTGATTCAACTTCGAGACTGCCAGCGAATCCTTGCGGGAGGAAACATTCTCACCGAATCCTCAAGCGGTCTCGCGATCCGCAACTCGTCTTCCATCCTTGTCCACGACTGGATCGTGTCGGGACTCCCGGACGGGGTCCCGTTCCTCGATGTCGACGACAAATCCGAGGTCCTCGGATCGCCCCAGGACCGGGCAACCGAATCCGCGCCCTAGTTCAACCCCGCAGGAGGCTCACCCTCTGCGGAAGGGGGAGGCGCAAATCGCAGATCCAGCTTCCAATCAGCCTTCTTCGAAGTGTCGACGATGAGCTTGCAAAGCGAGTGGAGAATCTGGTCGTTCAACACCATCTCGATCCCCTGCCCTTTCTCCGGATGCATGCAGAGCATCGGTTGCGCTTTGTCGTTGGGCTTGACCCCGACACTGAAAAGCAGGGCGGGTTCTTCTCCGAGAGGAAGATAGGAGCTCTCCTGGTATTGAGTCTTGAAATCCGACTTCGATACGATCTCCTGATGCTCGATCTCTTTCTTCGCCGATTCGACCAGGGCGTCCTTCAGTGGCCCTTCCGAGCGCTCCTCCTGGATCTCGTCTTTTTTCTCCTGATCCGAGATCATCTTCGAAAGGGTGTTCCAGAGAATCGAAGTATACCGACGCGTCATCCAGAAGCGGAACTCCTGCCGTGCTTTCGTATTCATGCGGAAGAGGATGCGATCCTCAGTCGGCATGTAGGATAGCTGCATTTGATGCATCTGGCTCATACCCCAAGAATCGCGGTTCCAACGCTTCCGTCAAGTCTCGTCATAGATTTGAAAAAGCCCCGAGTGATCGAGATCGCCGTGACCGAGCTCGTCGACAAAGTTTTCCCACTGCTTTCGTGAGTTCTCCAGGGTGGGAGAAGAAAAGCCCACTTCCTCCGCCAACTCGCACATCAGGCGCACATCCTTGAGCTGCAGTTCGCTCCTTCCACCCGGTTCGAAATCTCGCCGCGCCATGCGGTCCCCGTGGAGATCGAGGATGCGGCTTTCGGCGAATCCGCCACGCAGCGCTTCCCTTACCTGCCCCGCATCGACTCCCGCTTTCTCTGCCATTCGCAACGCCTGGGCGACCGCATCGATGGTCTGCGCCACGATGAGTTGGTTCGCCAACTTGGTCACCTGGCCGGCTCCTGTCTCGCCCATGTGCGTCACCGTTTCCCCGACGACTTCCAGCAGAGGCTTCGCTCGGGCGAAGCCCTCGGGACTCCCCCCGCAAAAGATGGAAAGATTCCCCGCCTCCGCACCGACCTGCCCTCCGGAGACCGGGGCATCGAGCCAGTCCGCGCCGCTCTCTCTTACCCGCTCGCCAAATCGCTTCGTCTCGGCATATCCAGTGGTTCCGAAATCGATGACCAGCGCACCGGACGCGAGCTGATCCTCGAAGGTATCGAGAAGGGACTCGACGACGTGAGTATGCGTGAGGTTCAGGCAGAGAATGCCATCGCCCACCGACTCCGCCAGGGTCGCCGGATCCGTTGCCACCAGCATTCCCTCCTCGGCGGCCCGTTTCGCGGGAGCGACACTTCGATTCCAAACCATTACCGAGGCACCCGCGGCGAGGAGGTGTTTCGACATGGGCCAGCCCATGTTCCCCAATCCTATGAATCCGATCTTGTAACCTGCCAGTGTTTCGCTCATCTTCGCAGCTTTCATCCTTCCCGAATCGGGGAGAAAAGGCCAATGAAAGTTCTCATCACAGGTGGCGGCGGATTCCTCGGGAGCCAGCTCGCCAGGCAACTGCTCGAACGGAAAACGCTCATCGGATCTTCCGGCGAACCCGAGCCCATCGACGAGATCTGCCTGCTCGATTCCCATTTCTCACCCGCCGTCGAGGAGTGGGCGAAGCAACAGGGTCAAGCCATCGACCTGACCCTGTTGAATCGCGACCTGGCCGACCGGGAGGCGGTCTTCGCTGCCGTCGAACACGTTGCATCCTCTTCCGCGCCGGCAGTCTTTCATCTCGCCGCCATGGTCTCAGGTGAATGCGAACAACGGTTCGAGGATGCCATCGCCGTGAACCTGGACGGAACCCGCCATTTGCTCGAAGCCCTGCGACTGGGTCCGGGATACCCGCGCATCGTCTTTGCCAGCAGCGTGGCCGCCTTCGGTGGAGAGGCGATGACGGATCCGGTCGCCGATCGAACCAAGCAGACTCCCCAGACGACCTATGGAATGACCAAGGTGATCGGGGAACTGATGATCAACGATTATTCACGAAAGGGATTTCTCGACGGGAGGTCGGCTCGCCTCCCCACCATCATCATCCGCCCGGGAAAACCCAATGCCGCCGCTTCGAGCTGGGCAAGCGGGATGTTTCGGGAACCCCTCAATGGAGAGACCTGCTACCTGCCGGTTCACCGGGACCAGTTGCACCCCGTTCTCGGCTATCGCGACGTCGTGGATTCCTTCATCGCCCTGCACGAGGCCTCTCCCGATCTGCTCACGGAAGACCGGGGCTTCGGTCTTCCCAGTCATCGCGTCTCGGTCAACGAGGCCCTAACCGTGCTCGAACAGGTTGCCGCAGAAAAAGAGATTTCGCTCGGCATGGTCCTCGACGACTTTGACCCCGTCATCCAGGCTATTGTTGACTCCTGGCCCACAGCCACCGATGGCTCGCGGGCTCTCCGAGTGGGAGTTCCTCAACCCAAATCTCTCGCAAACATCATTCGCGACTACATCGCCGACTTTCTCTCCGACTCCGATTTGAACTGCTGATCTGTGATGAAATTCATTCTCCAACTTCCTCTGCTCGCGATCATCCTGGTGGTCTTCAACGTGATCATCATCAACGATCCCATGGCTCTCCGCGGCGATGCCTCTCCCCTATTCGCGCTTCCTCTGCCTTCCGGCGTGGAATGGCTTCCGACGGTGAGTGATCTCCTGATCATCGCAGGAGTCATTCTCCTCTACCTCGAACTTTTCAAGGCAACACGCACGAGCGTCGGAGCCATCATCGAGCACGTCCTCTCGCTCCTCGTCTTCCTGGTCTTTCTCATCGAGTTCATCGTCTTTGCCCCGGCCGCCAACTCGACCTGTGTCATCCTCATGCTCATCGCACTGCTCGATGTCGTGGGGGGGATTCACCATCTCCGTCTCGACGGCGCGACGGGATATGAACTTCGGCTGACGCCCCTGATCCTGACAGAGGGAGAATCAGGAGAGCATCTCGGCGATCTCGACACTCTCCTTGCGTCGAATCGACTCCTGGGCGGCGAGACACACAGCCACTGCCTGCGTAGCGGAAGCACCATCGTTGAGCGGACGGGTTCCTGTGTTCATAGAGTCGACAAAGGCACGAAGCTCGGGTCCGATCCCTCGATCGACCCGACCTGATCCGTCGACAAAATTCGCATCGTCCCCGGCATCCCCGATTCGCATGACGGTCCGGTCCGGGATGTCGAATCGGTGATGAACCAATTCCAGTGCCTGGTTCCGAGTGTCGATGCGCCCGAGGTCACCACAGGCACCGATTTCACACTCGCCACCGAAAGGTGCAAAGAGACACACCTCGAGACTGGCGCGTTGTTGATTCTCGTATTCGATCAGCACCTGGGCGTTGTCGAGCACCTCTCGATCAGTCAGCACATTGGTTCCTCCATGCGCCGAAACGCGGAGAGGCGCGGCATTCATCATCCAGTTGAAGAGATCGATGTGGTGAACATTCTTTTCCAGGATGGTTCCTCCGGTTCGAGCCTCGCTGGATCGCCATCCGGGACGCATCGGCCCTCGAAATTCGCGGCACCAAAGCAACTGCAGGGCACCGAGATCGCCTCGATCGATGCGCTGCTTCATCTCCTGGTAGAGACGCTGGTATCGCATCTCGTGCCCAATCTGGAGCACACGATTCGCGGCTTCCGCCTGATCGGTCAGGGAAACGCACTCTTCCACGGTCAACCCAAGTGGCTTCTCGCAGAGCACGTGCTTCCCGGCCTCGAGACAGGCCCGGGTCGCCTCGAAATGCTGATCATTGGTCAGGGCGACGACCACGGCGTCGATCTCGTCCATCGCAACGACATCCCGCCAATCGGAAAAGGTCTGGAGTTCACTCCCGACCAGCGATGAAGCTGCTTCGCGACTCTCTGCGCTCCGACTGCTGACCGCGACGATCTCGACCTCCTCAATTCGCAATAGATTCCGCAGATGGGCTTCTCTGCCAAACCATCCAGCTCCCAGTAGTCCGATTTTGATCATGATTCTGTGCGATAACAACTGCCTCGTTCGCAACCACCCTCCTATCGGAATTCAAACCAGTGGTAGAAGGAAGCAGCCAAGCCTGCACCCAACCAACATCACCATCCCGAGACAAGTATAAAATCGAGCACGAACTGCAATCGCCCCCTTCTCTTTTCTCCCGGAAGATGGGACCATGACAAGAGACATCCGGTTCTTTTTCTTTCAGTATGAGAAGGAAGTTCGGACCTTCTTTGTCACCGTCTTCGTCCTCGGAGCCTTCACCCTCGGGAAAGCCAGGTTCGATCAGTGGCAGATGAATCGGTTCCAGAATTGGGCCACCGTCAGCGCCACGATCCTCGATGCTGAGGTCATCGAGCGCATGTCGAACCGGAAAACCAATCCTGCCATCCTCTACCGCGCCCAGCTCAAGATCGAATATCCGTTTCAGGATCAGTGGTTTCGCAGCGATGTTCTTGTGACAGCAGTCCCTCCGAGTCGCCTTCAGATGATGGAAAGAGGTCGCGAGATCGAAGTGCGGATCCCGCCAAAAGGTGAACCCACTCCCGTTTTCCGCTGGACCGACCAGAAGATCACGCCGCCCACAGATTGAGGAGCACGACTCCCCCGACCGCGAGAAAAGCGCCCACGATGGCAAGTTTGGACGGATGATCGCCTTCGGTCACTGCCGACATCGGCATCATGACGATGGGAGTGGTCGCGACGACCGCCAGGACGATCCCGCTTTCCAAAGACTGCAGAGCCCACTGGAAACAACTCACCCCGATCACCGGCCCGAAGAGGGCGGCCCCGAGGAGCCAGGGTGCAAGCTTCTTGTCGAAAGGAGATCCCCAGTGCGCGGAAATCTTTCGAGAACAGAGAAAGCGGACAATCAACACGGCAACCAGCGCAAAAACGAGACCTGCAAAGACTCGCTGAAAGGCAGCGCTGATCCCATTGGCGACAACACCCAGCTCGACCGCCACCTCCTCCGCCTTGCGGCTGACGACGGCGCCCGTTCCCTGGCCGAGGCCAGCGATGATTGCGGCAACCACTCCAACTGAAAAGCGACCTCTTCTCTCGATCTTCTGGCGAGACTTGGCCCCCGGACGAATCGCGAGGACGACTCCCGTGAGAATCAACACCGCACAAAGCACCACCTCCCACGTCACCCCATTGCTCAACCAGATCCACTCCAGCATCATTGCAAAAAGGGGTGCGAGACAAAGGTTGAGCAGGATGGTCAGTCGTGATCCGAGTCGCTCATAGCCTAGAAACAGAGCCACATCACCGATCCCAAACCCGATCAGCCCACTGATAAAAAACCAGGTGAAAACTTCCATCCGAAGGGACCCGGGCCAGAACACCGCAACCAGAGCCCCGAGCACTACACAGGCGATCAACAATCGAACAAAATTGCCCCACACTCCCCCCAACTTGACCGCGACGTGTTGACCGGTCACCCCCGAGAGGGCGAAGAGAAAGGCGGTCAGGATCGCAGCGAGCATGGAAGAGAAAGACGGATCCTGGCGGGTGCAGTTCCGGGTTGCAAAGGCAACCTCATTCGGAATGGTTTGTAAAGTCTATGAAATCCGATCTGCCCACTTCTCCGCTCTGGCTCCACAACGGAGAACTCCAGGAGGCAGATCATGGGGTTCTTTCCGCAGCAGAAATCGGGAGACTGAACGGAACCGGGCTCTTTGAAACGATTCCGCTCTACGAGGGAATCCCCTTTGCTCTCGCCGATCACTGGGAGCGACTGACCACGGGCGCCTCCCGTTTCGGATTGCCCTGTCCCTCTCTGGAATCCCTCGCATCGAGCCTTTCGCTGCTCGCAGAGCACAACGACGCCCGGCAATGGCCACTCGCCCGCGCCCGGGTGACCCTGCTCTCGACCTCAGGATCCTCCGGGACCGTTCACGAAGTCATCGAAGTCGGTGCGCCTCCTTCTCACCCGGAAACCGCCCGCGTTATTCTTCTGCCCTATCGTCGAAACGAGAAAGGTGCGCTGACCGGGATCAAATCCATCAACTATGGGGAAAACACCGTCGCCCTCTGTGAGGCTCGAGAGCACGGCGCAGATGAAGCCATCTTTGCCAACACCCAGGATCTCCTCTGCGAGGGAATCTGGACCAATCTCTTCGTCAAGATCGACGGCGGCTGGACGACCCCGTTTCTTTCTTCCGGTTGTCTGCCGGGAGTCACCCGAAAGCATGTCCTGGAACTGGCCGACGAGATCGTCGAATCGGAGATTCCGATGAATCTCAGCGACGAGATCGAATCCGCCTTTCTGACCTCGTCGATGCGGGAGATCCAACCCATCGCCACGATCGATGGACGGGAACTTTCGTCTCCCGAAGACCCTGACATTTCGCGATGGCAGCAGGACTACCGAGAAACAGTTTCTCGTTCTTTTTCCTCCCCATAGCAACAACCCGCTCCCGGACTGCTGGCGCGAATTCGTCCTCTCTGGCACTCGGAATAGAGATTGCCAGTCCGATAGAAAACCGCAATTCTCTGCCCATGCGACCTCTTGGCTCTTTTCTCTTTGCCCTCCTGCTTTCCACTCCGTTCCTCGGAGAAGCCGTCGATTTCGAATCGGAGATTCTACCCGTTCTCGAAGCGAAATGCGTGGAGTGTCACAAGGCTCCCTATGAGGAAAACGGGCGGACCAAGAAACCGAAGGCCGGGCTTCGCCTGGATGCCGCCTGGGCGATCCTCGCAGGCAGTGAGGATGGAGCCGTCCTCGTTCCCAAAGACGCCGACAAGAGTTCCCTCTTCGCGCGAGTCACTCTGCCCGAAGATGATGACGATTTCATGCCGCCTGTCGGCAAGGCCGATCCCCTGACCAAGCAGGAAATCAAATCCCTGCGGAAGTGGATCAACGAGGGAGCCGACTTTGGCGACTGGGAGGGAAACCTCGAAGGGAAGCCCAAGGTAACGAAGAAAGAGGACGAGGCGCCACCGGTATCGGAGGTTCAGCTGACCTACGAAAAGCTCGCCAGCAAACTCCCGAAAATCGAGGAGGATGCCTGGAAGGAGGTCACCGCCGCAGGAGGCCGAGTCGCTCGACTGAGTAGTCAAAGCCCACTGCTCTCAGTCGACTATCGACTTGTCAAAGACGATGCCACCGACAAGTCCCTGGTCCCCCTCCAGTCGATTGCGCCTCACATCGCCCACCTCGACCTTTCCCAGACCTCGATCTCCGATGCAGGGCTTTCCGTCCTCCAGCAAAGCCCGAACCTGGTTCGTCTCAATCTCAGTCAGACTGCGATCGGCGATGAGGCCATGGGGAACCTGAAAGGCCTGGCCGAACTTCGCTATCTCAACCTCTATGGCTCACAGGTTTCCGACAATGGGCTGCAGGTTCTGCATTCGCTCAAGAATCTCGAAGCGGTCTACCTCTGGCAATCCAAGGCGACCCCGGCGGGAGCAAAGTCCCTGGAAAAGGCACTGCCCGACGCACGTATCATTCTCAAGTAATGCACTCCTCTCTTCCTTCCCTTTTCGCCGCCGCACTGGCTTTCCTCCTTGCCGTCTCCAGCAACGAGTCCTACTCCCAGGACTTTGTCGATGATCTGGAGATCAAGAAGTCCCTCCAGAAGCATCTCGAAAACCTTCTCGAGGACACCACGATTCCTTCGGGAGCGTCGCTCATCAAGCAGCTGCGCGCTCAGACTCCGAAAGCAGAGGGACTCGCTCTCGGCAAGGCCCCTTCGCCGCTGGCAAAGCCGGACGGTCCTCTCTACGATCGACTTCGTTCCGCCACCATGGTCGTGGGCAATATCTACAAGTGTGACAAATGCGACAAGTGGCACACGGGAACCGCCGGTGGCGTGGTCCTTTCTCCTGATGGCCTGCTCCTGACCAACTACCATGTCATCGATGCGAAGAACCCGCGCATCTTCGGAGCCCTCTCGTCGGAGGGGGAATTTTATCCCATCATCAAGGTGGTGCACGCCTCGAAAGCGAACGACCTGGCCCTCGTCCAACTGGGAAAGGCATCCGACCTCGCCTACGCCACACTTGCTTCGGACAGCCAGGTCGGCGACTCGGTCTATTCCGTCTCCCACCCCGATTCGCACTACTTCAGCTTCGGCGCGGGAGCGATTACGCGCTTCTATCTTTCTCCTCGCGGGAAGACACCGCTGGGACAAGTCAACCTCAACTTCGCCAAGGGCTCCAGCGGCGCAGGAGTGTTTAACACAAATGCAGAATTGAGCGGACTGATCGTATCGACGAAATCGATCTACTACGAAGCCACCAAGACCGAGCAGAAGAACCTGCAGATGGTGGTTCGGTCCATCGTGCCTCTCTCCTCGATCCGATCCCTGCTTTCCGAAGCGAAGCTGCTCGACGAGATCTCGAAGTCCAATTGAACTGATCTCGTATCCCGGCAACCTGCCCCCCCTACGAAGTGGTTGCCGCCGGGATCTGCTTCGCCTCCTTCCGCAGCTCCCGAATCACTTCCGGAACCGCGATGACCAGGAGATGGATGTCATCTCCTCCGGGCTTGACCCACTGCAACTCGAGGTCGCTCGAGACCTTTCCAATCCGAATCGGGAAGATGGCACTCCGCGGATGGATCGCCTGCTGATTGGCGACGCGATGCAGAATGCCGGCGACTTGTGTCTCGGGAAACCCCGCATCCACCGAGGCATGAATTTTCTCAAGCAGAATGGGAAGATACTCCTGGGTCGTACAAATTCCGAAAGTCTCCCGTTCGACGAAGGCAGTCTCCAGCTCCTCCACTATCTCCTCCGCCGTGTAGGCGGAGTGCTTTTCCGGACGGTTGCAGATCCATCGCACGATCAGAGAGCCGATCCACGTCACCGAGCCGGCCCCCAGAACAAGTAAAAACGGTGTCCACATCTGCTCCCCTTTCTAGCAGGAATCCTTCCCCCTCGTCTCGAACATTCGTCGTTTCACTTTTCCTGGTGGAGTCCGATGGCCCAGGCAACGACCGGAGCCGGGTCATGAAGTGAGTGAGGATGATGTCCCGCGCCCGCTTTCACAATGGAGTGAAAGGGATGACCCGCCTCCCTCAATCGATCCTCCAGGATCGCCCCATTCTCGGGAAAGGGCACCACCGTGTCATTCCCGCCTGCGACGAGAAACAGCGGAACCTTCTTCTCCAGAATTGGCTTCAACTGTGTGAGGGGCCCGACCCAAGAATCGGCAGCATCGGGAGTCAGCCCATAGGCGCCAAGCGCCGTTTCGTAGAGTTTCTGGGAGGAATTCTTCGGCCAGGAATGGATGGATAAGACTGGAGCGTCGAGATAGACCCCGGCGACCTGTTCCGGACGACGAATCGCCCAGCGGATCGCGGGCAGCCCTCCCCGGCTGAATCCTTCCATGACCGGCTTGGGATGGAGCCCGAACTTCTTCGTCACTTCGCCATGAAACGCATCGAAAGCCTCCATCGCTTCGGGGCCGCCAAAAAGATTGGCGACATCGATCCAGGCCACGTGCCACCCCCTCGCAAGCAGTTCCTCGTCCACCGCAGGAAAGGCCCCATAGAATCGACAACGCCAGATCCAGGGATTTCCCGGAGCTGGTTTCTGCGGTTTCGTGACCCGGCAATTTCGCCCGCCGACCTGAAAGGTCTCTGTCTCGTAGGCACCCAAACCTGGCCGTTTTCCATCAGGCGCCCCGGGAAGCCCGGTGACTTTGCGAACCTTGTGGGTCTCCGAGTCGCCAATGTAGAGATCACCCGTGACCGGATCGGTACCGATGCCATGGAGCCGTGCCATCCGACACTGCAAGGGATCGGGAGAATCCGGGCCGTCCCCCTTTTTCCCATCGCCAGCGACGAGGTAGAGCATCGGAGGTTCCTCGGTCAGATCGATCCTCCGCACAGTATGGGACTCGGTGTCGGCCAGGTAGATCTGCTGGCCATCCGGAGAGATCGCAACGCCCTTGGGACCGGACAGGAATGAATCGGCAGCGATTCGAGGCTCGGCGTGAAAGCCCTTTTTCCCCGTTCCCGCCACGTGGTGCAGCGTTTCCGTTTCCTGATCAATTCGAAAGACCTGGTTCCCTTCTCGCAGAGCCAACCAGAGATCGCCGTTGGGAGCTCGGTCAAAAGCTCTCGGCCCATTCAGTGGCGTCTTGGGGCTGACCTTGGCACCATCGGGCGTGGCTTCTCGCTTCCCGTTGCCACACCAGGTCTCGATAGTGCCGCTTGCAAGGTCGACGAGACGAATCCGGTGATTCCCGATGTCGCAGATGAGAAGCGATTTTCCCGGATCATCGAAGACGATGGAATGAGGACGATTCATCGTAGCCTCGACGGCGGGTCCTCCATCCCCGGAGAAACCCGACTTCCCCGTGCCTGCGACCGTCGAAATGGTGTGAGACCTCGCATCGAGTTTCCGTACGAGATGGTTCTTCATCTCCACCCAGTAGAGGTCCCCGTTGGGATGATATCGCAACTCGTACGGTTCGAAGAGCTTTGCCGCCTTGGGATCACCCCCGTCTCCGGAATAGCCTGCCTCGCCCGTCCCCGCGAGGGTCTCGATCTTCCCCGATTTCCGAGAAATTCGGCGGATCACATGATTGACCGTATCACAGAAAACGATGTCTCCATCCGGTGCCACGATCACCCCGAAAGGTTGGTTGAGCTGGGCTGCGATCGCCTTTCCTCCGTCCCCTTGGTAACCAGCTTCTCCATTGCCGGCCACGGTTTCGACCTCGGCAGATCGAAGGAGATTCGTCGACAAGAACAGGAGGACAGCCAAGGAACCAAAAAGGGAATTCGAAGAAAGACGCATGGCGTGAATAGTCGGAAAAGAATTCCCGTCTGGCCATCCAAAAATCAGGAGTAAAGACGTCCCCATCTTCCCAAGCCTCCCACGAGCAGTGGAGTTCCCCGGATCGCCTGAACGCAGCTCTGAACCCGGATCCGCCGACAATTTGTCGATAATCGCCCGCCCTCCCAAGCCCTCGACAAGCCTCCCGGGAAGTCCGAGACCAGGAAACACGGAGACTCTGGGCCAACTCGGCCCGATCACCGGCTTCCAACTCTTGGACCGCAAGTGGCCAAGCCCGAGAAAAATCCGTCGAGACTGCCGACGACAATCACCAACGGCGGGACGCACCACGCACCAACCCCACCATGACCCCCTGGATCAGGAGTTCCTGGGCGGGAATGAGATCGGGATAGTCCGGATTCTCCGCCTTGAGGTAGGGCTTCCGCCCACTGGTCACAAATCGCTTCAAAGTGGTTTCCCCATCGATCAACGCGGCAACGATATCCTGATCGCGAGGCTCGCGGTATTCGAGAACGACATGATCCCCATCCATGATGTGGGCCCCGATCATCGACTCGCCCCGCACCTTCAAGGCATAAGCCTTGGACCGCTCGGTCAATCCCATCGAACACACATCGACCGAGAGAGTCCCGTCCGGAGTCGGCTCCGTGTCGTCACTGTATCCCGCAGGAATGGCCCCGTAGATCGGAACATCGACGATGGGCTCCCGATCTGCCGCATCGGCAAACATGACCGCCCGGGCCTTTCTCTCTTCCTTCACGATCGCGCCTTTTTTCTCCAGGGCACGCAAATGGCTGACCGCGGCGGTCTGGCTGGCGAATCCAAAATGCTTTTGAATCTCGCGAGTGGAGGGCATAATTCCGGAGCGACGATGCTCGGAGTGCAGGTAATCGAGAATTTCTTGTTGGCGGGCAGTCAGTTTCATTATGAACAGTGTTCCAAAGAACATGATCAAAAATACAGGATGCGCAACCAAATAAAAGGATTTTTAGTGTTCATCTGTCCCCCTCCTCGATGAAATCCAAGTTTGTTCTCGTTGTCCTCGCCCTGGTGATCCTGGTGCATGCCTTGATCTTCCTGTTCCCTATCAAGAAGAGAGAAGAAGAGCCCAAGTCCAGTGAAACGCCGACCGAACTCTCGAAATCGGATTCCAACCGCTCCGATCAGACGACCGCAGCTCCCATCCAGCGAAGCGAAGGAACCCCTCCACGAGAAGATGGTGCCGCCGAGACGCCCCAGGGTGAATCCGTCGACCGGGCCGTTTCCCTGGTGAAGCGGGCCGAAGCCTCGACTCCGCGTCCCGAGCCCAATCAACCGCTCAGCCCCAACGTCGAGGTCAGTGAGACGAGTGAGCCACTTCGGATGGGAGTGGTCACCGGAAATTCCAAGCTCCCTCCCGAGCTGAGGGAATTGGCAACCGAAGGCGCCGAGGCCGTAGCCAGCCAGAACTGGACCGCGGCTCGCGAGATCTATCTCGAAATGGTCCAGAAGGCTCCGGACAACGCCCTCGCCTACGCCAACCTCGGGGTCTCCGAACATCAACTTGGGAACCTGCTGGCGGCTGCCGGAAACCTTCGCAAGAGTCTCGAGCTGAATCCGTCCATCGCGCAAAATTGGCAGACTCTCGGCCTGATTCACTACAAGCGCAGAGAACTCGAGCTCGCCATTTCTCACCTGACCCGGGCGATCCATGAAGACCCATCTGACGCCCGGTCCCGACTCTACCTCGCTGCGGTCATTCGGGAATATGGCTGGGACGGTGCGGCGGTGACCGAATTGGAAAGAGCAATCGAAACCGATCCCGAGCTCGCGGACGCTCATTACAACCTGGCCGTCTCGTATCTGGACGAGTCCCCTCCCCGCATCGAGTTGGCCCGTCGTCACTACTATGCGGCGATCGACCTGGGAGCCGAGCCATCGGCGGAGTTGGAGTCCGTCTTCCAGAAACCGATCGCCAAACCCGTGGCCGTACCGGCTCCCTAGACACGGATCCTACGCGATTTCTGGCGAGACATTTGGGAATTCTCGGTTACGATGGGCAGCCCCAACATGCGAATGAATTCTGGTTCCCCAGCCCCCTCCCAACCAGGCTCCGTCTCCCGACGAGTCCTTGGGCTATGGTTGTTTCCGGGTACGATGATTCTTGCATCGATCGGCTGCACCTCCACCGATGCGCAAGCGCTTGCGACGGCCGGATCCGGGTCCGCGACGCGAACGCCCCCCCCCCCCTCCCCGCGAGATGGCTACGTTCAGCCGGGCACGCTTTCCCAGGCCAACTCCTCTTTCAGCCTCCGCCCTCGCCCTGCCTTGCCCGCCGGGCCACCGCCACAGATCACGGCAAAGTCGGCGATCCTCGTCGACGAATACGGACGGGTTCTCTACGAGAAAAACGCGGATACGAAGCGTCCGGTGGCAAGCACGCAGAAACTGCTTCTCGGAATCCTCATCGCCGAGAATGGAAATCTCAGCAAGCCCGTGACGATCGCGGATCCAGACACCTGGGCCGAGCCGACGATCATGGGAATCAAGCCTGGGGAAGTCTACACGCGCCAGGAACTGCTCCGAGCCGTTCTCGTGCGAAGCAGCAACGACATCGCCCGAGCGCTGGCTCGTGATCATTCGGGGAGCGTTTCTGCCTTTGCCGCAGCCATGAACCGGAAGGCACGCCAGCTGGGCATGCACCAGTCCTACTTCACCAATGCCAGCGGTCTTCCCAAACCTCCCGGGCAGTATTCGACGGCACGGGATCTGGCCATTCTCGGAGCCGCTGCGCTGCGAAATCCGGTCGTTCGCGATGCGGTGCGCACGAAATCCATGGTCTTCCGATTTCCCGATGGCCGCACCAAGCCGATCAACAATACGAACCAGGTTCTGAAGCACTTTCCCTATTGCACCGGTCTGAAAACCGGCTACACCAACGCCGCGGGAAGATGTCTCGTCTCCTCCGCCTCCTACAATGGGCGAAATGTGATCGCCGTGATCATCGGAAGCAAGACTCCCAATGTGTGGGCCGAGTCTCACGCCCTCCTCCAATACGGATTGGGCATGCAGTAGACCTCTGCGGCCACTCGATCGAAACGGAATTGATTTCGCTGATGTCGGAAGAAGAATCCACAAAGCCCGCCGAGGAAATGAACTACGGGATGCTCGGGGGGGACGAGGCCACCACCGAGGAAAAGCTCGAGAAATACATGGGTACGGTCGATTGGGCCTATCTCGAGCCCCACTACAAAAATGGGGCGCTCCTCTACGTCGATCCCGAACTCTCGCTCACCGAAGTCGGTAAGGCGCTGACCGAGGATGATGCCGAGTCGGTGAAGCGCTGGAAGGAGCGTGGGGATCTCGTCACCCCCTCCACTCCTCACGCCTTCTACTGGGAAGAATCGAAGGCCCGGTTTCAGGCCCTCGTCGTCTCCCCCTTCGTGCTGATCCAGCCGCTCCCGGAGGAGGGCGAAACCAGCTGACGAATCTTACTTTTCGACGGGAAGCCCGGCTTCCTGCCATCCATTAAAACCGCTATCGAGATGATAGAGGGTCTGGAATGCCATCGGTTTGATCTGAGTCAGTGCCTCGGCGCTGCGGCGACCGCTTCGACAGTGGATGACATAAGGAACGTCCGGATTCAACTTGCCGACCTCGGTCTCGAAGCTCTCCGCTTTGAAGTCGATATTGATAGCTCCCTTGATGTGACCTTCGGCAAACTCTTCCGGAGTTCGCACATCGAGAACAACGAGATCCGCCGTCTCCTCGATCAGTTTCTTGGCTTCTTCGGCGCTCACGTTTCGGACTTCCTTATCCGCTGGCTCGGCCGCTTTGGTTTCCGTGGCCTTCGCTTTCGGCTCTTCCGTTGGTGCCGCGCTGTCACCCTCCGGGCCGCAAGCGGACAGAGTCATGGCCAGAAAGAGAGTGGTTCCGAACAGGTAGGGTTTCTTCTTCATAAAGTGGGGGTTTTGGTGAGGTTCAATTCCGATGGGAAAGAAGTTCTACTTCTTCTTCGAGAAAACCAGGAAATAGTTCTGTTCGAAGAGGTCGAGCTCTTCGTCGAGCTGAAAACCGCTGGCCTCGATCTCGCTGCGGAAGACCTCTTTCCCGGCTCGGACATGACCCAGGATCCACTCCGAACCGACCCCTTCGATCCGCTCGAAGTCGACCACGACAAGGCGACCCTCGGGTTTCAAGGCCCGATGAATCGAAGCCATCGATTTCAGCGGATACTCGAAGTGGTGATAGGTATCGCAGAGAAAGACGAGATCGACCGAGTTCTCCGCGAGTTTGACATCCGCCTCGCCGCAGACCACTCCCTCGACCTGCTTGTAGCCGCGAGCCCGACTGCTCATGACGGTGTGTGTCACGAAGGCTCGCGCGATATCCACGGCATAGACCTTGCCGTCTTTTCCCACCTCGGGTGCAATGAGCCGAGTGAAGAGTCCGGTCCCTGCTCCCACATCCGCAACGGACATCCCGGGTTTCAGTTCCAGTTTTTCGACGATGAGTTCTCGATTGTCGTAGACCTCTCGCCCTTCTTTCTCGAATCGTTCGACGAAACTCTTCGGATCAGGATCGAGGAAGTTCTTGTTGATCCCGGGGTTTACGCTTTCGTCCTGAGCCGGGAGCCCGACGACGAAGAGGAGAAGGAGAAGAGGAAGATAGTTTTTCATGTAAAATGGATCTCTGGAGGACCTGCAAATCTATCGCGGAGTCTGATCCATTTCCACCCGGATCACTCCCCGAAAGTCGCCAAGGGAATACCCGGTGGCCTGGTCGTTCGGATACTTCTCGGCGAGCACTTGGTTCAATTCCGGGGAGAGCTGCTCCTCGGCTCCATGACAGTTCAGGCACACTTCCTGGATCATGAGCGGCCGATAGAAAATGGCTTTGCCCTCTTTCCATTCCAACACAGGGGCAGGTGGATTCCCCCCTGCCTTTGCCTGATCCGCCATCCGAACGAGGACGGCTCGATCGGATTCATCGGGAGCATTGGCAGGGTTGCGGGGCTGCAGAGTTTTCCGAGTGATGCGAACGCCATCCCATTGCCCTCCCGCGGCTTCGGTCAGCGGGATCGCCGCCTGCTGACAAATTCTGAGGGCTTCGACAGGGCCGCCGGCCTGGAGCGCAGACTTCAGCTGCCCGCCGAGACTTTTCATGAGCGCGTCCGAAGCCTTCTCGCCGAGATCTCGGTATTCACTGACCTCTTCTGGAGTCGCCTCGTTCTCGCCTCTCTCGCAGCTGGCGAAGAAAGAAAGGCTCAGCAGAGAGAAGCCCAACAGGATGGGGAAATTGGCTCGCGGTCTCATTCTTTTGTTTCGGGAGTGGAGTCTTTCTCGGAAGGGCTCTTCTTGCAAGCCCCTTCGCATCCTCCCTTGCAAGAACCTTTGCAGGATTCTCCACAGGAAGCCTTGCCAGCCGACGCCCCCTCCTTTTTCGCATGACCTTGGCCTTTTCCAGATTGCTTCTTGCCCTTACCCTTGCCTTGTCCCTTCCCCTTGCCTTGTCCCCTCCCCTTGCCTTCACAGGGACAAGCAGCCTTCGCCGGTTTGGCAGGCACGGCCGACTCACCCTCCGTTGCAGTTTGCTTCTTGCCCTTGCCTT
>JARGNI010000016.1:0-94332 GCA_029213195.1 Verrucomicrobiales bacterium | reverse complement strand
GCCCTTTCTCACCACCGCATGAACAAGCGGCCTTCGCCAGCTCGGTCGACTCCCCTTCCGTTGCAGTTTGCTTCTTGCCCTTGCCTTGCCCTTTCTCACCACCGCATGAACAAGCGGCCTTCGCCAGCTCGGTCGACTCCCCCTCCTTGCCGGAAACGACGGCAGGGTGAGTCGCATGCATCTGCTCTCCCCCTTTCTCGACAAACCCGCTCACGATTTTCGCGTGGTTCTTCGCCACCTGGATCGCCTCGGGTGTCTTTCCCATGACGGAGACCGACACCCCTCCCGTGATCTCCTCCAACTCGATGGTCATATCCTCGTGGTGCTCTCTGAGTTCGGCGAAAGCAGGATCCCAGTGCCGGACACCGAAACCGCCATCGAGTCGCTCTTTCATCTGGATGACATGCTCCTGGAGCAACTTCGCCGACTTGGGGTCCTTGGATGTCGTGACAGCTCGATAGCCATTCTCAAGAATTTCCACTTTGCGCTCGAAATCCTCGTAGTTCGCAAAAAGTGAATGAATCACTCCACGAAAATCGCTCCCCCCTTGGGCCGGACCCTTTCCGGGCGGACGCGCTTCCAGGGAAGAAAAGAGAATCAGGGAGGCAAGGAGGAGGGATAACAGTTTCATGATTGGGATTTATTTCACTATATCGCTATACAGCGATATATGAAGGATTGCAAATGAAGATTCAGGATACGAGTCGTGCGAGCTAGGGCACGAGGTCGCGAGTGGATCGGTATCCGTATTCTGGATATCGGTTGCTGTCCATCGCTCCGCCTCGACCATCCCAGTTCTCATCGGGATCGGGATCGGCAGGGGCTCCGTCGATAACTCGACTCGAGATACACCGCGCTCCCGAAGAGGAGTCGATCGCCCTGACGAGAAAAGAGGTCCGATCGCAGTTAGCGTTTCCTAGCGAAACTGAATATCCCATCCGAGCTCTGCGAAGGCTCGGCGGAAGGCGTCATCGAGTTGACGGAGAGACCTGCCATCGAGAAGAACCTCCAGCGAGCGGCTTTGCACGAAGTGAACGAGATTGATGCTTCTTCGGTCGTCAACGAGGAGCCGAATCGACTCGGCCATTTCAGGACGTTCCGGGGCCACCGGAAGTTTTGGAATTTCTCCCACTCGAATTCGTTTCTCCAAGGGGACCCCGGACTTCACTTGATCGTTGTATTCGACGACCTTTCGGTTGTAGGCCTCCACGGCTTTCCGAAATTCCCCCAGTTCCTCGTTGTAGGCCCGAACTGCCTTGTTGTAGAAGACTCGCTGCTTCTCGAACGCTCCGACTTCTTTCCGTATCTGGTCGGTCTCTCCCAGGGCGATGTCGACGGCTCGCAGATATCGACCGACCTGGTCCCCTGCCTGCTCAGGCTCAGCCAGGTGCATGAAGAAGTAGAGGTAGAGCATCGCATCCCGATACTCGGCAAGAGTACCATTCCAGGTATCGAATCGCATATCCTGCGTCCCGCCGGCACCCCCCACGGAATCGGTTTGGATGGATCCGGCAACTTCCCGGTCTCCGCCGAGGCCGGCCCCGGCATCGGTCAGGGAAGCACTGACGATTCCTTCGAAATAACGCGAGGGCCGTGTCACCCCCTGGATAACTCGACCCGATACCCCATGCCTATCCTCGAGCCGGGTTTTCAAGCCCCGTTCGGCGTATCGGAACATGAATCGACCATTTTGATTCGGGATGGATGCAAGATACTCGGCAAGACCTTCGGAAAACCACGTCGGAAACACCGGGAGCCAGTCATGCATGACCTGGTGCACGATTTCATGAACCAGGGTCGAGGTGTCACTCGACTTTCGCAGAGTCATTCTCGAGCCAAGTTGCTTGGCTCCGAGCGAAGAATAGGGAACGAGCAATTCTTTGCTATCGCTCAGGTAGAGCCCAACAACGCGCTGCCCCGGAAGCGTCCCCATTCTCTCCTCCGCGATCATATCGAAGTCCGTCTCGTCGAGAAAACGTCCACGAAAATGGGTTTGTCCTTCGGGTGGGGCGAGTTCAAGACCGTGAGGTATGGCATGGAGTGCAGCCAGCGTCCCCTCGTAAATCCTGGCCGCTTCCGCGACAAAAGCAGGAGAGACATCGCGATCATTCCGGAATTCGAAATGGGGAGATCGAAACACCCTCGGCCCACCTTTGACCTCCACCGAATCGGAGAGTGCCGTTTCCAGAGGAAGTGGCTCCAGATTTCGACCGCCGCCTCGTTTCGAAACTTGCTGGATATACTCTCGATCCGAGGGAGAAAGCCTCGAGAGCGGGAGAATCGCCTCCTGTCCCGAGGAAAGCCGCAAAGTCACTTCCCTCTCTCCCGCCTCTACGAGAGAGGCCTCCAGAGTCCGCCCCTCTGCACTGGTCCAGACACGCACCTCCTTTCCAGAGAGTCTATTCACTCCCACGAAAGCGAAGATCAGGCAAAGGATAGAAAAACCGAGAAATGGATTCCAGGCGCAGGCGACCCGAGTCTTCCATTGCCCCTCCTCCAAAGCCATCGTCTCCAACCGTTCACACCTGCCCATCACTGGACTAGTAACTCATCTCGAAAGGTCGAGTCCAGCAGATTCATCATTCCTGGCCCGGCGGAAACAGGGGCCGATCTTCCTCGGGATCGAGAAGAATTGGTTTTGACGGAGCCGTTCTTGTCGCGTATGAACGGCAGCAACGGGCAAAAGAGCCAATTTTTTTGCCCGTCGAACCACGGAATCTCATGGCTCTTCCCGAACACACGATCCTCGAACATTGCCCGCTCTGCAACGGAACGAAACACAAGCCTTGGCGTGAAAAGGACGGCTACCACGTAGTCGAGTGTGAAGACTGCAGCTTTATCTTCATCCAGGACTATCCCAGCGCGGACTACCTGAGGAAGTTCTACGCTCCCACGTATCAGCCGGAGGGCGATACCTTCATCCCGGCCGGTGGATTCCTGCGAAAGCTCAAGTATCTCGCTTTCTCCAAGTGGATCGCAAGCAAGTTCCCCAAGGACAAGCCGATCAAGACTTTCGAGATCGGATGCGGGCAGGGTGATTTTCTGAGCTCGGTGAAGGATAATCCTCGATTCGATGCAAGAGGCGTGGACTACGCCGAAGCCCCTCTCGCCTACGCCCAAAGTCGAGGCCTCAACGCCCAGAAAGGAGACATCCAGAGCATGGGCATCGAGGACGACACCTTCGACCTCGTCGTCGCGCTTCACGTCCTCGAGCACGTTCATGATTTGAATCAAACCCTCGGAGAGATCTATCGCATCCTTCGTCCCGGCGGAATGCTCTTCGCGATTGTTCCCAGCGTGACTCACTTCAAAGCCAAGATCGCAGGTCAGTCATGGAAGTATCTCGGCCCTCCGGGACACATGTGGTATCTGTCACCCCAAACCTTCGCCAAGTTTGTGACCAAGGCCGGATTCAGCGAGATCCTGCACTGCTCCCACTTCTATCATCGGGCCCACGTCCGAATTCTTGCGAAGAAGTAGTTCTCTTCTTCCAGAGCCTCTTCTACTTTCCAAATTCTCTCCTCGCCACCGAGGAGCGATGGTCTAGAAGACGAAATAGATGAAATCCAGTCTCGCGTCGGCGAAAGACAGGATCAGGAGGACCAACAGGATGGTCAACCCAACCTGACGTCCCAGCCCCCAGTCGAGAAACCGTCGATCGGTCAACGATTTCCCCAAGATGGCAGTGTAGGCCGTGAACCCGAGAAGGATGAAGATGAGCGCATCCGGCGGAGAATCTTTCATCGTGAACGGAGGGATCAGTAGCGCCTGGAAAAAATCCATCGCGACGGGAAACGTAGGCGCGCGGAAAAAGACCCAGAGGAGACAGACCCCGTTGAACACGAGGAGCCATTTCACGATGAGGAAAAAGCGGTTCGCTGGCAGCATCTTGGGACAAACCCGCTCGAGGACCAGCCAGATTCCGTGACCCGCCCCCCAGAAAACGAAATTCCACGAGGCTCCGTGCCAGATTCCCCCCAGGAGCATGGTAAGGAAGAGATTTCGATGCTGATGCTTTCGGTTCCCACCCAGGGGAATGTAGAGATAGTCTCGCAACCATTCGGAAAGGGTGATATGCCAACGATGCCAGAACTCCCGAATCGAGGTCGCGAGGTAGGGCAAATTGAAGTTGATGGGAAGTTTGATCCCATACATGAGCCCCAAGCCAATCGCGACCGTCGAGTATCCCCAGAAATCGCTTAGAATCTGGGCTGCGAACGCGTAGAGCGTGAGCCATGCCGTCGCGATCTCAAGTTCGTTCGGATTGGCAAATCCGTAGTCGACGAACTGGGCCAAGGTGTCGGCCAGGCAGACTTTCATGGCCAACCCTGCGATCAACAGATAGATCCCGAGCAGAAAATCGCTGGCCCGGAAGACTCGCTTTTCCTTGAGTTGAGGAATCAAGGTATGAGCTCGAACAATCGGCCCCGCGACGAGTTGGCCGTAGAAACATTTGAAGACACCGAAGGCGAGAAGATTCCGCTCGGCCCGGATTTCTCCGCGCCCGACGTCGACGAGATAACCGATGACCTGGAAGGTGTAGAAGGAAATACCGAGAGGGAGCCAGGCACTGGCGGGAGGGTCCGACAGGGTGATCCCGAACGAGGAGAAGAATGCGACAAGATTGGCGCTGATGAAGGCGGAATACTTGAACCAGCCGAGGCTGCAGAGATTGACGACCACCGCGAGAGTCACGATTTTCTTTTTTTGCTCCGCCGAGTCGATCCACCGGGAGAACCCGTAGTTCACCAGGATCGAAATCCCGAGAAGGATGAGCGCCGGCCAGTAATACCATCCGTAGAACAGGACAGAACTCAGCAACAAGACAACCTGCCGCACCTTCTGTTGCGGCACCATCCAGTAGATCCCGACGAACAGGAAGTGGAAAAGGAGGAAGGTGATCGAGTTGAAGAGCATGAATGCGAGAGGCCGGAGGCGTGACAATTCCCAGGATCACCAGTCGGAAGAAAGATCCCGAGCCACGAGCCGGGAAAACAGGGTTCGGCCTTTTTCATTGAGGTGGGATTGATCCCGAAACCATGCCGGGTCGAAGGAAATCCCCGAATAATCGAGAATCGTGACCTCGTAGTCCCGAGCGATTCTTTCATAGATGGCTCGGCGTTTCGCGCCCCCTTCGCTCGGCTGCATCACCTCACTGACAGGAGGAGCCACCCACGTAACCTCGGCCGACGATTCTTTCAGGATCTCGGCAATTTCCACCATCCCCTGAAAGACCGGGTCCTCGATGAGATCCTCCTCCGAGAAGGAATGTTTGCCTACAGGTGAGTCCGGGCTGAATCGCACTGGAGTCAGCGCTGCGAATGCCTCCTCTGGAATTTCAGAGTCCGAAGAAGTCAGCAACTCTCGAATCACTCCCTTCCTCGCCCATTTCCCGGGATCCACAAAGTTGGCCGAGTAGAGAATCGCGAGACGCAGAAAGGTTCGAGGACGCAGTGCCTTGCGATAGCGAACCAGACTGGAGTGATCGAGAAACCAACCCTGCAACCGGTTCTCGAAGCGATCCGGAAACCGCTCGACATCCGGCCCTGACATCGCGAGATCCTCACTGGAAGGATCGGGAGATTTCGTCGTTCCCATCGTCACGGAAGGGCCCGAAACTTCGACGATGACGCGAGGCAGCGACGGAGAATCGACGACTACTTCGGCAAACTCCATGATCTCACCAAGGTTGATGCCGCCCATCGCGCCGTTCACGGCCCGGACGTCTTCCTCGACCCGCTCCGAAACCGCATCGGAAAAGACGGTCTGGTCGATCGCATCGGCAAACCGCGAGGTTCCCAGGAACAGGGCGGCCGTATCTTCGGGGGAACGCTCGAACACCCGGATCTGAAACGCGAGTCGGTCCGACAAAGCCTCGAAGGAAGCTCCGTTGGCACGGACGAACAGCTCCAATGCCGCCAGGATGGAAACAAAGAGCGCTAGAAACAGGAGGAGCCGCCGGGTCATGGAAAGGATGTTCTTTCCTATTCCTCACCTCGTTTCCTGTCAACGAAGCTCTCTTTCGGAACCGGAAACGATGAAGAATCGATTCGCGCAAACGTTTGTTCATGGGTAGAGTCTCCCCGGCAGATCCTTTTCCCAATGAATATTTCCCAACTCGCCGAACACCTCGGGCTTGCCGTCAGCACGGTTTCCCGAGTTTTGAGCGGGAATGCGGAGAAGTATCGGATCAGCAATCAGACCGCAGATCGCATCCGAGAAGCGGCCGTTCTCCACCAGGTGGTCCCGGATCCGCTCGGAACCAGCCTGCGCAAAGGGAAGAGCGGAATGATCGGATTGCTGGTTCCCGATATCACCAATCCGTTTTTTGCCCACCTCGCCCGTGCCATCGAGTTGCACCTCAGAAAATCCCGGATCGCGGTTCAACTTTGTGACTCTGCAGAAGATCCAGAAACCGAGATGGAACTGCTCGAAAACCTGCTGCAGAGACGCCTCGACGGGATGATTCTCGCCCCCGTGGGAGTGGAATCCGAGTCGCTTGCGAGATGCCTTGAGGGATCACCCATGCCGATCATCCTGATGGATCGCATCGTCTCGGGAGTCGCCCTGCCCTCGGTAAGCCTCGATCATTTCGCTGCGGGAAAACTGGCCGCTACGACGCTGCTGCAATCAGGCCACTCGCATCTTGGTTGCCTTCGGGGATCCCCCCAGTCCAGTGCCGACCAGGGACGCCTCGCCGGCGTGGAGGAAGCCGTTCGAGAATGGAAATCGCCGGCCCATCTGACGGTCAAGGGAAGCGGCTACTCCCTAGAGAAAAGCCTCTCCGAAGCCCAGGCTCTTCTTTCCTGCAACCCTCGCCCCACCGCCATCCTGACACTGACGGGTCAGGGAACCCTCGGCATTCTCAATCGGGCCAACGACCTACAGATACGAATCCCGGAGGAACTGTCGCTGCTGGCCTTCGATGAGCAGCCCTGGTCGCGACTTGTCTCTCCCCCGCTCGCTACGATCTCCCAGCCGATCGAGAAGATGGCGACCCGGGCTACCGAATTGCTAATCGAAGCTCTCGAAAAGGGGAAGAAGCAGCCGCCTCCGCAGCAAATCCTGTACGACGCTGAGCTGCAACTCCGAAAGAGCGTTGCCCATTTCTCAGCGGACGCAGACTAGAAGAAGAGAAGCTTCGCGATGCCGAAGTAGATGAGAGATCCGCTGAGATCAACGATGGTCGTGATCGCGGGTGAAGCAACCACAGCGGGGTCCAGTCGAAAGGCTCGAGCAAGAATGGGCAGCAAGGCACCAAACAAGGTCGAGGTGAAGATCTGGGCCGTCAGGGCGATTCCGACAACGAAAGCCACTTTGGGCAGGGCGACATTTTCCGGGTGAAACGCCTCAGGCAGGAGAAACTGGATCTGGAGCGCGACACAACTCCCCAGCAAAGCACCGAGGAGAACTCCAATCCGCATTTCCTTCCAGATCACACGCCCGAACTCCTTCGTATCGAATTCCCCAAGTGCCATGGCTCGGATGACCATGGTAGCGGACTGGGCACCCGTGTTCCCGCCTGCCGCGACCACCATGGGAAAGTAGAGTGCGAGAAGATAGAATGACTTGAGAACGTCTTCGAATTTCAGGAGAACCAGACCCGAGGTCAGGGCGAGAAATCCGAGGACGAGAACCCAGCCGAAGCGTCTCCGAAAATGGGCCAATACCGGAGTCTGCAGATAGGCCTGGTCCCCTCGATCTCCCCCGATACCGGAGATTTTCTCCATATCCTCGGTCGACTCTGCCTCGAGAATTTCGAGGGCATCGTCATGGGTGATGACCCCGAGAAGTCGATCCTTTTCATCCACCACCGGAAGTGCCATGAGATCGTACCGAGCGATCATCTGCGCAGCGTCCTCCTGGTCCTCCATCGCCTGAACCGAGATCTGATCGCTGTCCATGAGCTCCCGAATGGGAGTATCCCAGGTACTGAACGCGAGATCCCGAAGTCGAACCTTCCCGAGGATTCGACGCTCCTCATCGAGCACGTAGATACGACTGAGCAACTCGGCCTCCTCCTTCACCCCACGGAGCTCTTCAAGGGCCTCCTTGACCGTCACCTCGGCCCCGAGAGTCGCCATCCTCATGGTCATCCGACCGCCGGCCGTCTCCTCGGGATACTGCATCAGGTCCTCGGAGACCTGGCGCTTCTCCTCGGGAAGCAACTCGATGTATTGAGGCCGGTCCTCTTCCTCCATCTCCTGGAGCAGGTCGACCAACTCGTCGTCGGAAAGCGCATCGAGCACTTCTCGCTGTTCGCCCTTCGGGAGGGAATTGAGGCGGTGCTCGACATCCGCAGCCGGCAGATAGTCAGCCCACTCGGAAAGCACTGCGGCCGGCAGCCGGTCGAGAACGTCCTCTCGATCGGAATCATCGAGACGTTCAAATGCCTGCTCGATATCTCCGGGGTGAGCCTCTTCGGCGATCGCCAGGAGCCGGTCCGGATCATCGCTCTCCAGGGCAGACAAAATCGTGTCTACGTCGACAGGTTTCTGCTTTCTGGATTCCGTTTTCGGCATTGCTGCCATACTCGATCCCGTTGTCGAAAACGCAAGTAACCTTCCTGATTCCTGATTGAAACCGACTCGTCATCTGTCTTACCCTCCCTCCATCCATGAAGAAACTCCTCGCCCCCACCCTGCTTCCCCTTCTCCTTCTTTCCTTTCACCTCGGATTCTCCCAGGATTTCTCGAAATGGGAGAAATCCATCGCCGCCTTCGAGACTCGCGACAAAGAGATCAAACCACCCAAGGATTGCCTCCTATTCGTCGGCAGCTCCAGCATACGCATGTGGGACCTCGAGGAATCGTGGCCGGGGCAACCCGTCGTGAACAACGGATTCGGTGGTTCGACGCTCGCCGACTCGATCCACTTCTTCGATCGGATCATCGCACCCTATCAGCCCAAGGCCGTCATCATTTATGCCGGAGACAATGATATCAAGAAAGGCCTCTCCGCAGAAGAAACCTTGAAAGACTTTGAAACCTTGTCAGGAAAAATACGAGAAACCTTCCCAGGAGCACAGGTTCTCTACATAGCCATCAAGCCAAGCCAATCTCGTTGGGAAATCTGGCCAGAGATGAAGAAAGCAAACGATCTCATCGCCCAGGAATGCGCCGAAGAAAAGAAACTCACCTTTGTCGATATTGCCGCCCCCATGCTCAAGGATGCGGAGGGAGCTCCGGATGCCAAGTGGTTCGTCGAAGACGGGCTGCATCTCAGCAAATTTGGATATCAAGCCTGGACAGCCGCCGTCAACGAGGCTCTTCCCGAGTAGCCCAGGCTCGAAGACGAAGGTCCGCAGGCAGGGTCAGAATTGTGATTGCTGGGGGCGCGCGTTCCCTATATAGTTAAGTTTCCTTGAATATCCTATGAACGCGCTCCCCACCCGTTCGCTCGTTCTGCTTGCGGGTTTCCTTCTCACCTTTTCGGTACACGCGGAGTATCGTCCCGTTCCGTCCAAGGTCCCCGAACCACGCCGAGAGTTTCGAGCTGCCTGGATTGCCACGGTGCACAACATCGATTGGCCTTCGACCTATACCTTGACGCCCTCCCAGCAACGCGCGGAGTTGATCGGCCTGCTCGACTTGGCTGCAGAAACCGGGCTCAATGCCGTCATTCTTCAGGTGCGCACGGAGTGTGACGCCCTCTACAAGTCAGACCTCGAGCCCTGGTCCTTCTTTCTCACCGGCCAGATGGGAAAGGCCCCTTCGGACGGTTACGACCCCCTTGAGTTTGCCGTAGCCGAAGCTCATCGGCGCGGGATCGAACTTCATGCCTGGTTCAATCCCTTCCGTTCCAGTGCGACCGAGAGATCCTCGAAGAGTTCCAAGCACATTTCACGCACCCATCCCTCCTTGATGCTCTCAGCCGGGAGTATGAAGTGGGGCAACCCCGCGTCGGACTACATTCGCCGACGAGCCATCGCCGTCATGGTGGATGTGACAAAGCGATATGACGTCGATGCCGTGCACATCGACGACTACTTCTATCCCTATCCCAAGACCGTTCGGGGAAAGGTCTACGATCAATTCGACGACTCCGCTGCCTACCAGTCCTACCGGAGAAAGGGCGGAAAGCTCGATCTCCGCGACTGGCGGAGAAGCAACATCGACAACTTCGTTTCCACTCTCTACTCCTCCGTCAAATCGACCAAGCCCTGGGTCGAGGTCGGGACCAGCCCCTTCGGCATCTGGCGACCGGGACATCCCAGCACCGTCAAGGCGGGACTCGATGCCTACGATCACATTTTTGCGGACTCACGAAAGTGGCTTCAAAATGGCTGGCTCGACTACTTCTCTCCTCAGCTCTATTGGAGGATCGATCCGCCAGATCAGAGTTTCACCGCACTGCATCGCTGGTGGATGGGAGAAAACCGGCAACGACGCCATCTCTGGCCCGGGACGGCTTCGAACCGAATCCTCAGCTCCGAGGATCGGGGACGCCCCGCGTCTGAAGCTACCCGGCAGATCGATGTGACGCGCAAGTATGCCTCTCCCATGGGCCCGGGACATATTCACTGGAGCATCAAGGCGATCAAGGAAGATCGAGGAGGGCTGCGTGCGAAGCTCCGATCGACCTATGCCGAGGTTGCCATCCCACCCGCATCGCCCTGGCTCGGCAGCACCCAGCCCGAACCAGTCTATGTCGCTCCCGTCGAGGAGAACGGAGGACTGACGCTTTCTTTCAAATCGGCCCCCAGCGCCCGATGGAGAGTCATCCAGGTCAAGGAAGGCCGCGGTTGGAGCACCCAGCGCCTCATTCCAGCATCGCAGGAGGTTTATCGGCTCAACAAGGCTCCGGCGGAGGTCTCGATCCGTCATGTCAGCCCTACCGGTATTCTCTCGGTTCACACCGTCCTGCGAAAGCAATAGCCCTGCTTCGGAGTTGATCGATTCTCCCCTCGCCCTATCTTCCGACGTCCCATGAAGTTTCCCACTGTCCGTATTCTTTTTCTCCTTACGCCTCTCTCGCTGCTCCTGTCTGGATGCAATTCGGACCTCGAGGAGAGAGTGGACCGGCTTGAGGCCGAACTCCGTGGAGTTCGCTCTGACACTCGCGATGAAGTCAGTGAGTTGAAGAACCGAGTGATCTCCGCCGAAACCACCATTGGAATTTCTTCGGATGGGCGCTCGTTCGAAGATCGGATCGGTCAACTCGAAGCCTCGGTAAGCGAATACGCATCGATGCGCCAGGGAAACAACGGCATGGTCTACCTGCGCCCCAACCTTCGTGGGCATGCACCGCTGAATACCGATCACGGAACCTTCCTCGTTCGCATGGAAGGAATGGATCTGAATATCGAGACCGGAGGCTACAACGTTCATCTCAATATCGGCAATCCCCATGCCATCGCGATCGAACAGTTCACCTTGGTCGGGGATCACGGAGGAGGAACCCCGCAACTCGCCGAGGGCGAAGCCTACAGCCTCGACAATCCCAAGATCCGGAAATGGCAGGAGAGCCTCAAGCCCTTCGAGTATCGCGTCACCAAGACACTCGAGCCGTTTTCGTGGACCCCCTTCGACATCGAGCTGACCGCCGATTCCCGGGAAGAACTGGAAATGATCCGTTTTTCCCTCCGAGTCGAAAACGCTCGCCTCAAGCGGCAGACCGCGATTGGAGGATCGGAGAATCCCTACGCTCATATCTCGATCGACTCGCAGGCGGCATCCGTTCTCCGAACCGAATACGGTGCCTTTCTCATCACGGTCAAAGGGGCCGAGAAAACCGACCTCGGTACCCGGCTCGATCTCGAGATCGGAAATCCCTATGGTTTCACGATCAACGAATGTCGCCTCGTCGGCGAATATGGCCCCGCCATTCCCCAGCGGGCTGACAGCACGACGCCGGAAGAGTTCTCCGAGCAGATGGGGACATGGAGCGCCTCACTGCAACCCTTCGAATCGATGGTTTCCTCCAAAGTTTCCAATTTCCGTTGGAATGCAGCTTCTGTTCTCATCCCGGGACCGATCGAAAACGTCCAGTTTCTCCGGTGCCAGTTGCGCGTCGAAGATGTGACCCTGCCCGCAGCAACCGACAAATCTCGCTAGCCAATCTGCGCGGTCCTCTCAGAATTCGGGCTCGCTAACTGACCTAAGCAGGGCTCCCCGCGTTCTCCTCGTCATTCGGGCTGGTATCGTAGACCCGATCGAAGAGGGTTCGGATATCGTGAAGGATCAGGTAGTTGATGGGGACAAGGATGAGGGTGATCAAGGTCGCGAAGAGAATCCCATATCCGAGGCTGACCGCCATGGGAATGAGAAATTGCGCCTGAGTCGCCTCCATCCGGATCAGTGGGAACAGACCGGCAAACGTGGTCGCCGAGGTCAGAATAATCGCCCGAAAACGGGCTGCTCCAGCCATACTCACTGCCTCGAACACTTTCGCTCCCGCCCGCCTTCTGCGGTTGATGTAGTCGACGAGAACCAGGCTGTCATTCACCACCACTCCGGAGAGAGCCAACATCCCGAAATAGCTCAGGAAGCTCAACGGCATCCCCGATCCCTCCTGCTTGATCCAGCCTTCGATCAAGTGCCCAATCACCGCACCAATCAGGCCGTAGGGAATCACGGCCATGACCATGAGTGGCTGCACGTAGGAGCGGAATGGGATGGCCAGCATCGCATAAATGCCGAAAACGATCATCATCGCTCCGATATAGAGACTCCCTGAATTGTCCCGCTCGTCCTTCGCCTCTCCTTCGAAACTGAAGCTCAAGCCCGGATATTGCGCGAGGATAGTCGGTATCCACTCGGACAGATCGGCCCGAACCGAAGCCAGGTCGACGACTTCCTTGTCTGCATCTGCAGAAATCTCGACTGCCCGATTCCGATTGATCCTCTCGATCCGGGGAAAACTCGTTCCAATCGTAGCCTCCGCCACCGAGCTGAATGGGACCGAACGTCCGTCTGCGGTCCGGATCATCATGGACTCGAGCGCAGCAATCGACTCACGATCCTCTCTGGGGTATCGCAGCATCACGCGGACTTCGTCGCGATTTCGCTGAATGGTCTGGATCTCTTCTCCGAAAAACGCCTGTCGCACCTGGCGCGCGAGATCCGACATCGTGAGACCGAATTGCTCAGCTTCGGGACGAATCTTGAGCTGAATCTCATCGCGACTTTCATCGAGGTTGTCCGAAACATCGAACAAACCCTCGTAGGTCTCCAACTTGTCCCGAACAGCAGCCGCCGCCTCGGTGAGATGGTCGACATTCTGACCCCGAAGCTGCACCTCGATGGGGTCTCTTCCTCGTCCGATCTCGGCGCGGAAATACAACTCTTTCGCACCCACAATGCCTCCCCGCTTCTGGATTTCCTGACGCCACTCTTCGGCCAGTTCCCTGGTTCCCATCTCGTAGGTTCTTTCCTCCGGAGGGGTAATGAAGAAGACCACCTCTCCTCGATGACTCTGTCCGATAAGAGTTGTCGATCGAGAGGAGGAAATCCCCTGCCCACCGATACTCGCGAGGACGTCTTCAATGACGGAAACTCCATCCTCACCGACATGGCGTTCCTTCATGTCCTGGACAATATCCTCCATCATGAGGATGTATTTCTCAGTGACCTCGAAGGGGGTTCCTTCCTGCATCGTCAGTCGACAGGTCGCCCGCTCGCTTTCCACCCGCGGAAAACTCACCTGCTTGATCTTCCCGCCCTGGAAAGCCCCTACCAGTATGATCAGGGCTCCGATGAACAGGGACAAAACCGTGTAGCGATTACGAAGGGAAAAATTGAGACATGGCTGATAAATCGTCCTGACAAACCATTCAACGCTACCCGCGACCGATTGCTGAAATCGAGAGAACACCCCGTAGAGGCGAGTCAGTCCCCTCGTGATCGGGTCTCCGAGGAAAAAACGAGACAACCCTTTCGCCCATCGTCGAGGACTATGAGTCAGATGCGATGGGAGAATCAGTTTCGATTCCACCAGAGAAAAGGCGAGCACGAGGATGACGATCGTAGCGATCTGCGGCATCCAGGCCCCGTGGAATCCCGACAGAAAAAACAGAGGAACGAAAGCCAGCATGGTCGTCAGAACACCGAAAACCACCGGTAGCGTGACTTCTTTCGTCCCAACGATCGCGGCCTCGACCGGATCATCCATTTCCTTTTGCCGGGTGTAGATGTTCTCTCCCGTAACGATCGCATCATCCACCACGACTCCCAACACGAGGATGAATCCGAAGAGGCTCACGATATTGATGGAAACATCCACCCATGGCATCAGCGCAAAAGCCCCCATGAAACAGACGGGAATCCCCAGGACCACCCAGAAGGCCAGGCTGGGCCTCAGGAAGAGCGTCAAGAGGATGAAAACAAACAGCATCGACTTCCACGCGGAGTCGAGCAGCGTGTCGAGTCGCCCACGAACAATTCGGGATTGATCGCTCCAATAGGTAATGTTGACGCCCTGGGGCAAACGACCCTGATACTCGACCATGAAGTCCTTCACCTCGTCTGCAATTCGGATCGCACTCTGGTTTCCCTCTCGGAATACCGCGACAAGTACACAGCGTTCTTCGTTGAGTCGGGCAACGAATTCGTTCTCGTCAAACCCATCCCGAACTTCGGTGACGTCTCCCAGGGTGACTCGCGTCCCGTCTTCTCTTGCGATCAGGGTAATCTGTTCGAATTGATCCTGATTGTAGGCTCGCCCCTTGGTGCGCAGGACGACTTCTCCCGAGGCTGTTTTCAGCGTCCCAGCAGGGACATCGATCGAAGACTGACGAAGTGCCTGAGCAACCTGGGCAAAGGTCAGGTTGTATTTGCGGAGAGCATCTTCGTCGATTTCGATCGAAACTTCGAAGGGCCTCGTTCCCTGCAAGACCGCATTCGTCACTTCCGGCAACCCCAGGATGTCGTCCCGTACTTGGGCGCCCAGTGCGACCATATCGTATTCACTGAGTTCTCCGCTGATCACGACGCTGATGACCCATCGACTGCTCTCCGCCTGACGAATCACCACATTCTCCGCATCTCCCGGTGGGAAATCCTCAATCGAATCGACCCGGGCCTCCAGCATGTCCCGGACTTCACGCATATCGTAATCTTCATCGACTTCGATATTGACTGTCCCGCTGCTTGAACTCGCGGTCGAAAACATCTCCTCGATTCCTTCCACGTCGGAAATGGCTTCCTCGATTCGAATCACCACGGTCTCTTCCACCTCCTCCGGCGTCGCGCCTCGGTAGGGAACCGAGATCGAAATGTTGCGGCTTTCGAACTCAGGAAAAACCTCCAGGGGAATCTTCCGAGATGTCAGGGCATAGATGCCCGCCAGGACAATCCCCAGCAGGAGAAGATTGGACGCAACCCCATTTCTGGCAAAGAAAGCAATCATCCTACCACCCTCAAGCCCACTCCTGCAGGGGAGTCTCCCCGATGACTCGCCGTCTCGGGCCGGCCTTTCTCGGTAGCACTCGAAGTCTCGCCCTCAGGTTCGGCTCTCTTTTTTCCACCGGCCTTGCCTTTCTCGCCTTTGCCCCCCTTCCCCTTTCCTCGCGGGAAGCCTCCGGCAACTGGCTGCTCGATTTCCGGGGTGATCCCGTCAATCGTGGGGAAAACCAACGCTCCATTGGCCGGATAGGCGAGTGGGGTCAGACAGACTACATCTCCGGGAGAGAGACCACCGCCATCCGCAGGGACGATGACCTTGTCGTCCTCGGACCAGACTGCTTCAACCTTCTGGCGACGAATCCGATTCTCTTCATCGATCACGATGACCTCGCCCCCGACACGCACGGCCTGACGCGGCAACACGAACACGTTGGAAAGCATTTCCCCTTTCACCAGTGCATCCACAAAGAGCCCGATTTTCAGCTCCGGCGCATCACTCGCCGATTGACGTCCATAAGGGTCGTCGATCTCCGCGACCACGAAGAGCTGCCGCGAACTCTCATCGATTGCACTATCCACACGGACGATTCTCCCAGCCCATTGGCCCCGATCCCGTCCAATTATCGTCTCAACGAGGACCTCGGCCCCCGGCGCCGACTCAGCATCCCCCGCAGCCCGTCCATTGGGCAGATCCACGAAGGAGAGCTGGCGATTGGTGAGAGGCAGGCGAACCTCCATCACATCGGTTGCGAAAGCGCGCGCCAGTTGCGTGTTCGAAGAAACAAACTGTCCGACATCGACATTCTGCTCGATGATTCGGCCGTCGAAAGGTGCCTTGATCTCGGTTCTCTCCAGGTCGCGTTGGGCCTGTCGGACCTCTGCCTCCGCGGCTCGAAGTCGGGCCTGCGCTTCCGCGAGCTGCGGTTTTCGAGCGGCAAGCTCGCTCGGGGTTCCTGACTTTCCGAGCCTCTTCCAGTTCGCCACCGCCTGCTCCCCCCTCACAATCTCTTCCTGGAGGGCCACTTTCTCCTGCGCCACGTTGCTCTCTGCCACGATCAACTGGGTCTCGTAGTTGATGGGGTCGAGACGCACCAGGACTTCGTCCTTCCGGAAGAAGCGCCCGTCCCGAAAGTTGGGTGCCACTTCGATGATCCGACCGTTGACTTCAGGCACCAGCGTTGTCGTCGTCCGAGGTCGAATCGTTCCCTGAGTCTCGAGAAACACCTGGAAACTCTCCGGCTGAAGCCGGGTCGCCTCCACCTTGGTAATCTGAGGAGGCATGGAGAACTTCCTCGGCTCAGGCCGGCTCCGGATCATGACCACGGCGAGCCACAAAGCAGCTGCCACAATCAGGAGAGGAGCAAAAATCCGAAATACCAGTTTCATGAGGTGAAATGACTACAACCCCACGTAACGAGAAAGGTTGCAGTTTGGATCGCCAAAGTATTCTTTCTTCCCAATTCTGGCAATCCTCGATCCACTCTCACGAGCCGTCTCCCGGGGTCGTTCACTCCCCCGATGCCGAGCCTTCCTCAACAGGAGCCGGTATTGATTGGCGCCCCTCTTTAAGTCCCCCCTCCGGAAGCTCCAGCGGAGTATCGAAGTCCCCGCCGAGAGCGAGATAAAGATCGACCCGGTTCTGCAGGAGCAGCAACCTCACGGCGAGATAGTTGCTCTGCGAATCGAAAGATCTGCGCTGGCTTTCCAGCAAAGTAATGATGTCGACTAATCCCTCTTCGTATTGCGAGAGACTGAGTTCTTCGGCTCGACGTGATTCGCTGGCAGCAACGGCCAACGCCTCCGCCTGCTGCGTGAGATAACGCTCCGCAGCGAGGGCGGTCTCAACCTCGCGAAAGGCAGTCATCGCTGTTTCTGCGTAGGAGTGGATCAACTCGTTCCGCTCGTGCTCATCGAGTCGAATGTTGGCCCGTATTCTTCCTCCGGCCAAGAGCGGCTGGGTCAGGTTCTGCCCGACATTCCATACCAGATTCTGGAGATCGAAAATCTCGGCGAACTCTTGCGTCGAAGCATTTCCGATCGAGCTGGTGATGGCAAACGTGGGGAGAAGCGCCTTGCGGCTTGCTGCCAACTCCTTCATCGACGCATCCACCTGGGCTTCCGCGGCAAGAAGGTCCGGTCGGCGGAGGAGGAGGTCGCTGGGCAATCCGGCCGGCACCGACTTGCTGATGGTGGGAATGCCCCCGAGACGATCGATTGTTCCCTTTGGATAACGGCCGAGCAGGGTTTCCAGGGTTCTCTTGGATCCATCGAGCTGGCGTTGCTCCAGGGCAAGATTGGATTTCGCACGGGCGACGTCTGCTCGGCTCAAGCTGATTTCCAAGGCCGTTCGATCATCGGCATCGCCGGCCTCCAGCTTGGCATCGAGAATCTCGAGGTTGGTCTGCAGGCTCTTCAGTGTTCTCCCCGTCAGCTCAATTTGCTTCTCGGACTCGATGATTTCAAAAGCAGTCTTGGCGACATTGGCGGCGAGAGAAAGTCGACTCGCCTGGAAGAGGTTGGTTTGCGAAGTGACCTGGTCGAGTTCGGCATCGCGAAGGTTCTTCACTCTTCCCCACACATCCACTTCCCAGGACATATTGAGCGCCAGGTTGAAGTTGTTCGCTCGAACCGACCGGAAATTCGCACCTCGCAAATTCTGGGACCGAGATGTTCCCAGCCGATAGTCGACCTCCGGGATCCGAGCCGCGGCATCGATCCGTGCCCTCTCTCTTGCCTGGTAGACCCTCTCGCGTGTCGCGGACAGATCGTAATTCTGAGCGACCGCCTCTCGAACCAACTCGACGAGACGATCGTTGGAGAAATCCGAAATCCAACCCACCGCCGCCTCGCCGGAAACAGCAGGCCCCTGACCCATCCAGGTCCCGGGCAGGTCTCCCACCATGGCCGCAGGCTCCGACTTTTCTTGATTGGTCAGGACGCAGCCGGTGAGAAAGAAAATCGCGACGAGACCTCCAGCGACAAGGATCCCCTGCCGAATCGTTCTCAGATTCTCTATCGGTGTTTCGCGCACGCGCGGACAGTCAGGCCCCAAAAAGAGAACTTGTCGAACTTTTTTCTTTGGAGGGAAACCCGATAGACCGGGTCACGATAGACCGGGTCACGATAGACCGCTGATCAGCTGATACACGCCATAAGCAGTCAGGAGCACTGCGATCGGCTGGACCACGGATTTCTGATACCAATCGAATCGAAAGAGGAGGCGAAGAAGCAGCCCCGCGATGATTCCAACCGCAACGGCAGCCAACTCGGCCCCGAAAATGAATGCGATGACTCCGACAAAAGACTCGGCGTCGGAGGCTTCCGCAAAGACCTGTCGAAACGGCTTCGTCGTGGCAATGATCAGTCCGGAGCCAAACCCTGCCACCGCAAAAAGTGCGACTCGCCACCACCGGAACGCACCGTGCACCAGGGCCTCCAACCCCAGGATGGCGAGGAGCAGTCCCGAGAAAAAGGGAGCCCAGGAAACAAGCGGAAGCAGCGCCCAACCGCGAAGAGCAATCGCGAGACAAAGTCCGACCAGGAAGCCCGCAATCGAAAGGAACACCGGCGTGCGTCGAGGCGTCAGGAGAAACAGGCTTACCACGAAAAAGACAGGCAGGAGAGAAGAGTGGAAGAATCCCCGCATCCCCAGTAGGAAGGGATGAGACTTTGAATCCGCATCGTCGGAAGCCCCCCCCTCTTTCTCGGTCGACTTTCCCTTGTTTGCCGCTGCCGGGTCGGAAGGTTTCGCTTCTGATAAGGAGAATGGATCACCTTCCACCAGCGGGAGAATGTTCACGGGGCGGCTGTACTCTCCCGCCAGGACGACCTGCATCCTTCTCGCAGGTCGATCATCCTTTACGACCACCATGACGACCGCCATGGGACAACTCGGGTCGAGGTAGAGGAGAAAGTTCTCCCGGCCTTCCGGAATCGTTCCGGTGAGCGTTACGATGACCTGTTCTCTCTGCAGTTCGGCGGGGGTCGCCTCATCACTCGTCGTCTCACGCCGAATCTTCATCTCCGGCTCGTCCTCCTCATCATCGAAGAGAATGGTTAGATACTCCGTCGCAAACTCGCGAGCCGCGTCTTCGGGAGAAATTTCATCGTTCAACGCATCATCCTCGCTGGGTATGACTTCCATGGCAGCGTCGAGTTCGTACGTCCCCTCCTTGGTATCAAAGGAGGAGATCAGCGAGACCGAAGAAACCTGGTGAGCGCTAACTTGGAAGAAGGGATGGTGCCCCCCCCACCCCAGCAGCAAGAGCATCACGAGACCGATCCTGACGGAGGATACGGAAAACGAATGAAGGGAGAGGAAACACATGGGCGTCAAATCCTACGGGCAGCTCTCGTATTTCCAAAGACGAAATACGCAATTTCCTTTCGCGACATTTTTTCTCCTAGGGAAGTGGATAGCGGTGAGCCAGCGCAGCAGGCATGGAGGGTGGGAGATACAGAGCACCCGTTCCCCGATCCCCCTGCGGCGTATAGGCGGGATGGCCCACGGTCGTGACCGGTCGATAGCGATCGCTGCCACTTTCCTTGCGCCACCATGCCATCCATTGCCCACTCAATTCCGCGACAACCTCCGACTCGGTTTCGGCCAGATTGCGGGTTTCGAGCGGATCGGTGGCCGATGCATAAAGCTCCCAGCCAGCCCCATCGACCTCGACCAGGCTCCAGTCGGCCGTACGAATCGCTCGATTGTCCGCCATCTGGAAAAAGAGTGGCCTCTCTCTTCTCCAGGCTTCCCCTCGCAGCAGCGGCAAGATCGACTCCCCCGCCAAATCCAGTCCCCGGGTAGGCTCGCCCGCCAAGTGGAGGAAGGTCGGGAAGAAATCGATAAAATGCACCGCACCGTGGGCGATGTGTCCCGGCTCTTTCACCAGCGCGGGCCACCGGATCACAGCCCCCGTCGTGACGCCTCCGCCATGCTGGCTGATCTTGGAGTGCCTCCATGGCGAACCTGAGACAATCGGACGCCTTCTGCCGCCAGACGATCGATGGAAGGAGTAGCCATCTCCCCTCCAAAGCAACCGAGGTCGCTGTAACCCAAGTCATCGGCAAGGATGAACAGGATATTCGGCTTCTCTTCTGCCGCAGCGAAAAGAGAGGAAAGGAAGAGAACCAGGGTCGGAACCAAACGCATAAGGGAAGAAGACCTCGGGAACGGAGATCTTCGATTCGTCACGAGTTTCTCGAGGAGCCTAGTTGCTCATCTGCTGTCGCGCCTGATCGACGACGTCCTGGAGGGTTCTGGTCACTTCCGCCTCCATGGCTTCCTGGTCCATGGTATCGGCATAAAATTCCATGCGGTCGGCGATGGATTCGGGATCCAATCGGAACGATCTCGGATCCAGCTTGCCATCGCGAATCGCTTCCCCGACTTCTTCCAGTCCATCCACTTTCGACAGCGCGGCGAACATGCTCTTTCTCAACATCCGCTGCTGCTCGATCGTCATCCGTTGCCAGCGCTCCTGTCGCGCCCTCATCGCCTCCTCATCGATTTCCGGCTCGGGCTCCGGCTCGGCTAGCGCTTCTTCGAGCAATGCATCGATCTCAGCCATCGAGACGTCTTCTCGTGGAGGCTCGGGCTTCGGCGCTGGCGCCAAAGGTTCTGGTGTCTCTACCACGGCAGCCACCTCCACGGGTGTGGGTTCCTCCTGCACACCGATGCGATATCCCGTGTAGCCGGAAACGGCGGCGAGAGCCATGCCGCCGAGAGCAATCCATCCAACATTGATTTCCATGCTCTCAAGTTAGGGTTTTCGATTCCTCCTTGTAAAGTTCTACTTAATGAAAAACACGACCACACCGCAGCAAGCCCCCGGCTCCGCCGCCTCCAAAAGCCTGATTTCCGCAGATCGGCGCGCTTGATTACGTATGGGGTTTGGCCTTGCCTCCACCCGCCAGATCTGGTGTTCTTTTACTACTCAATAGCTTTGTCTCATGTCAGAAAAAATCCCCCCTTCCTCCGAATTCGATCGTCGCAATTTCATCCGCACGGCAGCCGGCGCGACGGCAGCCACGGCGGCCTTTGCCGGAGCCGCTCGCGGTGCAGGTATCGATCCTGATCAGAAACTGAAGATTGGTTTCGTCGGCACCGGAGGGCGAGGAACCGGAGCTGCGGCCCAGGCGCTCTCTGCAGACGACAACATCGAGTTGTATGCCATGGCGGACGTCTTCCAGGAGAAGATGGACAAATCGCTCGAGTCGCTGTCCAAGAACAAATCACTCGAGGGGAAATTCAATGTCCCTGCGGAACGTCAATTCGTCGGTCTCGATGGATACAAGAGAGTCCTCGACTCGGGAGTCGACGTTGTCCTCCTCACGACCACCCCCGGGTTTCGCCCCCTTCACCTCCGGGCGGCGATCGAAGCGGAGAAGCATATCTTTGCCGAGAAGCCGATGGCAGTCGACGCTGCCGGAGTTCGCCACGTCTACGAGACCCTGAAAATGGCCGAGGGGAAACCACTCTCCATCGTCGCCGGATTCTGCTGGAGATACTCCCACAGCCGCCGCGAAGCCTACCGGAAAGTCATGGAGGAAAAACTGATCGGGGACGTCACTGGGATCTATGCGACCTACTACTCGAATCATTCGAAACCTCATCTCGACCCCTCCCTTCGCACCGATGGAATGACGGATATCGAATGGCAGATCCGGAACTGGTACAACTACACCTGGCTGGGTGGTGGCGGCCTCGTCGAGCAGGCTGTTCACAGTGTCGACAAGATCGGATGGGTTATGGGTGACCAAAGCCCCATCAGCTGTCGCGCCACCGGCGGCCTGGCCGCTCCCCAACCCGGCGGGAATATTTTCGACCACTACCACATCGCCTACGAATACCCCAACAACGTCTGGGCGCATCTCGGCTCGAGAAAGACCCCCGGCTGTTTCAATGAGAACGCCGACTACGTGCGAGGCACCAAGGGGACTCTCATTATCGGTCGAGGATCCGACCCCTATATCGAGGACAACGATGGCAACCTCGTCTGGCGTTTCAAGAAGCCTCGTTCGGGTGAGCCCAACATGTATCAGGTCGAACACGACGAACTGTTCGCCTCGATCCGTTCTGGCGAGCACATCAACGATGGCGATCGCATGATCCACTCTTCAATGATGGCAATCATGGGGCGCATCTCAGCCCAGACCGGGAAAGAGGTCAAATGGGAGGAAGCGATGAATGCCGGCGAAGATCTCTATGAGGAGGAAGGAGGCATGACCTGGGACGAGGACTACAAGCCCAGCCCGGTAGCCGTGCCCGGCGTCACCCAGATCGAAGGAATCGGCGGCATGGAGAAGAGCCAGGCCGCAGTGAACGACATTCTCAAGCGCCCCTGGCTGAAGGGGTGAGCCCCTGTTGGGAACGAGACCTTGAGGGAGGGAAGTCAAGGGGTGTCGATCACCCCCTGACACATCCTCCTCAGCTGCTCAGCCTGACAATGACACGATTGTCTTCGGTGAGATAGCGGGAAGCCACTTCCTGGATCTGCTCGTGAGTCAGCGCCCTGACCGTATCGGGAGTTTTCCGGTAGTGGTCCCAACCTAGGCCGACAAGTTCGTCGATCGTCGCTGTCGCAGCGAGTTCCTTGACTCCCTGCAACTGGATCACCTCCTTCCCTAGCCACGAAGCCTTGGCGCGCTCGAATTCCTCCTCTACGAGCCCCTCATTTCGCATCAACTCGATCTCGGATAGCATCTCTTCCTGAACTCGATCCAGTTTCTCAGGAGCAGTCGAAGCGTAGAAAAGGATCATCCCAGGCTCAAGTCCCTGCATTCGGGTCGAGCCCACCGAGTAGGCCAGACCCAATTCTTCGCGGATGCGAATGAACATCCGCGAAGCCATGTCGCTGCAGGCTTCATCGATCATCTCGAGAGCGGGATTGTCCGGATGAGTCAGTTCGACAGTCCGATAACCGATCAAGAGAACGGCCTGTTCCTTCTCATGCTCCAGCTCGATGATGCGACCGCCTCCTTGCGGGAGCTCTATCGCTAATCGCTCCTCAAATTCTCGAGGTCCAGGCTTCAGGTTTTCAGAAAACATAGTGCTCAGGAGCTCCTCCCCCGCATCGAGATCGAGATCTCCGAAGAGTCCTACGACTCCGTTTCCTCCTCGAACCAGCCGATCGTGCAGCCCGACGATATCATCTCGTCCGAGATTGCCAAGGGAGTCCTCCGTCCCGCTCATCTCCAGGGCATACGGGTGATCCCCATAGATCTCCTTGCGAAGTCGTTTCATCGCGACACTGAAAGGGCGATCCGCCTCCGCCTTGATCTGGGTGAGTTGGAATCCGCGCTCTTTCTCGAGGCGATCCTCCAGAAAGGCAGGGGTCAACAGCGTCTCCCCCAAGAGCCCAACGACACGATCGAGATCGGGGCGCATCGCATAGGTCGAGACGCCAAAGGTATTGTTTCCGATCGAACTCCCGATGCCGCCCCCGACGGACTCGATCGACTCGGCGATGGCTTCGGCGGAACGCTGTTGGCTGTCCTTCACGAGAAGCCTTGCCATCAGTCGGGTCAGCCCGTTTTTCTCCGCAGTTTCAGCAAGCAATCCGCCACGAAAAACACCCGACGCCTGGACAAAGGGAACCCTTCGATCCGAGAGCAGCAACAGGGTAAGTCCGTTCTCCAACTCCACTCGACGCACGTCTTCCGAACGGGATCTCCTCGCGGCCACCTCTGCTTTTTCCTGCTCGACCTCTTTCGGCACCAGCGACACCTCGGTGTAGCAATCGGGTTGGAGATACTGATTCGCAACGCGAAGAACCGAATCTCGATCGACTGCCTCCAGTTGCCTGACATAGTCACGCGTGTAATCAAGATTGCGTGTCAGCATCCAGTTCGAGCCGAGATCGGAAGCTTTTCCACGGACATCGGTCAGGGTGGAAAACTGGGAGCTCAGGGCCTGGTATTGAGCCTTTACCAACTCGTCCTCGGTCACTCCGCCTTCACAAATTTTCTGCACCTCCGCAAAGACGGCCTCCTTCGCCGCTTCCTGCTTTTCGGGCTCGGTGTCGAAACTCAACACCAACTGCCCGGGAAAGGACGGAGTGTAGGCATAGGCACCGACGCTGTGCGCCAACTCCTTCTCTTCCCGAATCGATTGATAAAGCCGGGAACTGCGCCCGTCTCCAAGGATCGAGACCAGCAGGTCGAGGGCCGGGACATCGACATGTCCCCCATCCGGAATCGGCCAGGCGATACGACTGCGCCAGAGATCGGTGGGGAACCCAACAGACCGAGTCCGCAAACCCTGTTGTTGCGGTTCGGCAGGGATCGCGACCGGATTTCTTCTTCGTCTCTCCAGCGATCCCAATGCCTCCTGAATCTGATCGAGAACCTCTTCGCGATCGAACGCCCCCACAAGAACAAGGAACAAGTTGTCGGGAGAATATTTCTCCCGGTAATAAGCGTAGAGATCTTCTCGTGTCAGCTGATTGAAAAGGTCGAGGTGACCAATGACGGGGTAACGGCAGGGATGCGCCGCATACGCCGTAGAAAACAGGTGTCGACTGATCTGTTGATCGGGACTGTCGAGCCCCATCGCGATCTCGCGACGAATCACATCGGCCTCGTTCGCAAATTCATCCTCCGGAATCTCGGCAAATCCGACGACATCGCAAAGCACATCGAGGCAAGTCTTCGTTCCCGTCGAGGGAGTATCGATCCAGTAGACGGTCCGATCAAAGGAAGTGTAGGCATTGATATAGCCACCTTCCGACTGGACGGTTTGGGCGATCTCATTCGCCGTCTTCCGCGCCGTCCCCTTGAAGAGCATGTGCTCGACGAAGTGGGAAGCTCCCGAACCGAGCAAAGGTCCCTCGTCGATGCTGCCGGCGCGACACCAGGCTTGCATGCTCACCACCGGAGCCGCGTGATCTTCGAGGAGAATGATCTCGAGACCGTTCTCGAGAGATTCGATCACCGCCTCGCTCCGGGGGAAGTCGAGATCATCTTTGAGACTCACAGTTCGGAGGGCTTGGCTGGTTGATTGCCACGAGAAGGCGGCTCTTTTCCGGAATCGGAATCATCGGTCAGCGGCGACTTCGAAGGGCGAAAGGGAGCCAGCAGCTCCTCTCTCAAATCGATCACATTCTTGAAATCATCGGGCGAGTCTTCCTCGGAGCGACCAAAGGCTCCCGCATCGATCAGCTGAAACACCATCGCCCCGATGTCGTCGCCTTCACGAATTCCCCACGAATCGAGAACCGCTACTGACATCGAACCAAACTCCTGGATCGCATACGAGACGACGCCATCGAGAAGCTCGGGGCCCGTGACATGACGGTGCTCTTCCAACTCGTCCTTCCGCAGCTCGCTGACGGTGTGATCGAGAGCATCCCGAAGAAAATGATACCCATCCACCTGGTAGGTCTTGTCCTCCGCGACAATGCTGCGAACGGCCTCCTCGAAATTCGGTTTCTCCATGTTTTCCTGTGTTGTGCGGTCGTGTCGATTCAGGGTCACCCGAAACTGGTCCCGGTTCAATCCCTTTACCAGTGATCTCTCCGCAAACCGGCGAGGCTCTGCTTTGCGAGAGACGGCTCGGGCGAATTCCCTCTTCTCTTCCTATGCCATCGGCAAAAAGGCGTGATGAGTCAAGATGAAAGCCCTTGGGATTCGCGCGGAGGGAGGATAGAATGAACCGAAACCATTTCCCTACTCCCGGGGTTCCTTTCTTATGGCCAAACGCAAAGGCATGCCTTTCCAGACCCGTCTCACCCTGACCATGCTCGCCATCGTCGTGGGAGTCATGATCGCTCTGATGATGGCTTCCGAGCGAAAGATCAAGGAAACCTACACGGCCCAGTTCAATCAGCAGAAGGCGAGCATCGTCGAAGACCTCGAGAGCTCGCGCGCGGACCGGTCTCGAGAGTTCCTCGATCTCTGTGCTCGTATTGCCAAGCACCCCTACGTGATTTCTCGGTTCAACGGGGAGGATCCGAGCGTACTGGCCCGGGAATTCTGGTCCGACTACAGCAAGTCATCCCTCTCTCTCGCCGCCATGCCCAAGGGACTTCTCCCGGGCGAAAAAGGCAGAAACCAGCGAGCCTCTGCCGAAATCAGCAGTCGCCTATCCTATCTCACGATCGTGGACAAGGATCTGAAACTCGAAGAGATGCGCCCCCCCTCCGTCGGCAGCAGCAACGCACGCAAGGGCACGGGACGGCGCACGCCCTTCAAGAGTCCGCGCTTTCGCGAGATTGCGCAGCAATTGTTGATTGATCAGAAACAGACGACCCTTTTCATCCCGATGCCGACGCAAAACGGAACCACTCATGTGCAGGAGGTCGTCGCCACTCCCGTTGTCGATCCCGATTCGGACGAACTTCTCGGGCTCCTTCTCCGAGGGACTTCTGCGGAGATCCAGACACGAAAAGCACTCTTCGGGACCGGGGTCTTCCACGGGATCTACCTGGCCGACACTCTCCACGCAAAGTCGGAGAACAACGAAACGCTGGAGCTTGCCACCGATGAGATTGCGAACGCTCTCGCAGAATCTCCTGCCGAACGCAGCCTCCAGTTCGACGCCGAGATCGAGGATCTCTCTTATCGTTTTCACGTCGACCGCCTAACCGAAGAAGATGTCGATCCAGCAGCCCACCAGGTCATCGCCTTCCCGCTCGAGCAGATGGAGAGCGATCTCAACGAACTCCGGATTCGGGGGAGTGGGATCGGACTCGGAGTTCTTCTCGTAGGGTGGCTCGCCTCCTACCTCCTGGCACGCAACCTTGCGATCCCACTCCGCGAGCTCTCGAAAGGAACCGAGGCGATCCGTGCCGGAGCCCTCGATCATCGAGTCACCGTTCGCTCGCGCGATGAGATCGGTGATCTCGCGGAATCGTTCAACGAGATGGCAGAAGAGTTGAAGCAGAAGGCCGTCTATCGGGAACTGCTCGGAAAGGTGAGCGACGAATCGGTCGCGCATGCCCTCGTCAGCGGCTCCCTCGATCTCGAACTGGGGGGAGAGATGAAGGAAGTCTCCGTCCTCTTCTGTGACATTCGAGGCTTCACCGACCTGACCCAGGACATGCACCCCAGCGAGGTGATCGAATTTCTCAATGAACATATGAGCGCGATGACCGAGATCGTTCGTCGCCATTACGGAGTCGTCGACAAGTTCGTCGGCGACGAGATCATGGCCGTATTCGGGGGGCTGAAATCCTACGGGAACGATGCCGGTCACGCCGTCGCCTGTGCTCTCGAGATGATTCGAGAACGCGAGAGGCTCAATCGCCTCCTGGGCGAAACGAAGGAAGGCTCAGCAAAGGCAGGGCATGCCATCGAAATCGGTATCGGCATCGCAACGGGTGAGGTCATTGCGGGCTGCATGGGATCCAATGACAGGCTCAACTACACGGTCCTCGGATCAAGGGTCAACCTCGCCGCCCGGCTCTGCGGACAGGCCGGGCGAATGGAGGCCGTAGTCGACGCCCCTACCGCGGAAGCGCGCGACTCCTCGGTCGCCATCGAACTGATTCCCGATCTTCGCCTCAAGGGCTTTCGCGAAGTGGTGCCTGCCTACCGCATCCACCCGAAGGCATCCACCGATGAGAGGGAGACGGAAGAGGCGTCCCTCACAGACCGGCAAACCGCATCTGTGTTGGATACGAGTAAGGAAGCCTGAGCCCCTCCTCGTCCCACGAGTCCACTACCTCGACTTTCACTCCTCGAGAAGTGTTCTCGAAGAGTATCGGCGCCACCGACTGGGGGAGCCGGATGCAACCTGCCGAAGCCGGATAGCCGGGGAGATCTCCCACGTGCATCCCGACCTTGGAATTGCCCAAACGCATCCAGTAGGGCATGTAGACATGATAGATTGTGGAAACCTTTCCCGATCGGATTTTCTCCGTGATGGAGAACGTTCCGCGAGGAGTGTATTTCGAACCTCGCCCTGTGGAGACGGCCGTGTCGATGGCGATGAGATCATCAATGATGAGAAACGCTCGCTGTCTCTCGATATCGACGACGATTCTTCGATCGGCTTCCTCCCCAGCGGCTTCCAGCAGTGCCTCGTTCAAGTAGGCATCGCCGTGGGCATCACGATAGTGAGAGCGGTGCTGAGGCCGAGGCCGACTGGCCTCCCGCTTTTCACGGGCAATCCGCGCCATTCTCTCCTGACGGCGCTCCTTCAACTTTTCGAACAGCCCGGCAGCGTCCCCATCGACCGGAAGGGAACTTCCCACGAAAAGACTGAAAGCAAACGCAAGGGTTGTTATGGAATAGGAAAATCTCATGGGAATCGGATCATCATCGACGATGCAGGATCTCTGCCATACAAGGCGGCGAAACGCGAGTCAGACTTTTCTCAATTTGGAAACCCTTCCCGTTGCGACCCACTCGGCAACGAAAATATTGCCGTCGGCATCGAAGCAGGCGTCGTGCGGATGGATGAACTTCCCGGAAACCCAGGAATCGGGGTTTCTCCGCATCGCTTTTCGATCTTTCATCACCTCATCTCTCCAATCCGGATCTTCTCCCAGATGAATCAAGTTGTTCTCGGCGTCGAGAAGAGTGATGCGAGCACTGAGATCCGGAACGAGGAGAAGGTCCTCTCTCGCATCGACATTGGCAGGTAGAATGAACCCGTCGAGAGTCTCGCGGTGAGTGCCATCGAGTTCGAACCATTGGAGTCGCTGGTTGGCGCGGTCCGCGACAACGAGGAGTGGATCTCCTTCCTTCCGATCATCGATCCAGAGACCGTGAGGGGTATTGAACTCTCCCGGCCCCTTGCCACTGGAGCCGATCTTGCCGATCCATTTTCCGTCGGCATCATAGCGATGGACCGTGTGGGCCCCATATCCATCAGCTAGGAAATAGCCACCATCATCGAGAAAGGCGTAGTTGGTCGGCATGAACCGATCTCGCCCCCAGATTTTCTCGGGTTGGGTGGCTTCTCCCTCCGCGTAGATTTCCGACTCCATTGGAGCAAACTTCTGCCACACGACCTCCCCATCGAGCGTCAGCTTGGCAAAGGTCTTCAACATCTGGTAGCCAGTCACATAGAGGTACTCGCCATCGGCTTCCTTCCTGACCTCGAGACCATGCCCCCCACCCTGAAACTGGTTTCCGAAGGCCTTTACGAATTTCCCTTCCTCGTCGAAAACGAAAATCGCGGGATGATCCTGCTGTGAGTGATCTCCCTCGTGAATGACGTAGAGCTGGTTCTGGCTGTCGACCGCCACATTGTGCGTGATCTGCCAGGTATACGCATCGGGGAGCTTGGCCCAATCGTGAACAACTTCGTAGCGATGCGCCCCTTCTCCCACGATTTGCCCGGATCCATCGGCTGCCTTGGTCTTGGAGGTCGTGATGAGGTTGAGTCCACCGATCCAGGCGGGGACGGACGCGGCCGTCGAGGCAAGGACGCGGCGACGAGAAGGAAATCCGGGGGAATTCTGCATGGAGAAACCGTAGGAAAATTCCCCGATTTCTGTAAAGAACGCAATCGCCGCGATACGGCTGCGCGAGCGCACGGTCAGGAAGATGCGTGTGCCCGAATCCCGGCGAGGACTTCGGCGACAACCTCCTCGATTCCGAGTTCGGAACTGTCGACGACCTGGGCATCGTCGGGAATGACGAGCGGCGAAGCCTTCCGACTCGAATCGATCTTGTCCCGGGCCGCAATCGAGTCCTGGATTCCCTCGGCTCTTCGACGTTGCTCACGAACCTCCGGAGAGGCATCGATGTAAAACTTGTGTGGGGTATCCGGAAAGACCACCGACCCGATGTCCCGCCCCTCCATGACGACACCACGCCGCTCCGCATAGGCTCGTTGTTCGGCAACAAGGCGTTCGCGGACCTCGGGAATCGCCGCGACCGTCGACACATTGGCGTTGACCGCTTCCGAACTGATCTCGCCAGCAGTGAGGAGACGACCATCGACCGCGATGGTGCCGATTCCATTCTCTTCGCCACAATCAAACCGAGTCCTTCCCAGGAGAGCCAGCACCTCGGGAGTCTCGTTCGGATCGACCCCTTCCTCGAGGACTCGCCAGGTGAAGGCGCGATACATCCCGCCTGAGCTCACGAAAACGATCCCCAACTCGGCCGCTATACGTCTCGCCACAGTACTTTTCCCCGAGGCAGCGGGGCCATCAATGGCAACGATGTAGGCAGGAGATTCGCTCATTTGCGGAGCATCGTGCCCTGTCCCCTCCCCCGTCGCAACGGATTTCGTCACGATCTCTCCGAATTCGACCCAAATTCCGCCCCCAGGTTTCAACTGAATCAAAAAAGCTCTTGCTCCCAACCAAGGCCATCCGTATCCGTGCCCTTATGATACTGTCTGATTCCGAGATCCTCGCAGCGATGAAACGTGGTGAGATCGTCATCGAGCCTTACGATCGGGAATGTCTCGGGACCAACAGCTACGACGTCCATCTCAGCAAGCACCTCGCCACCTACAGCAACCGAGTTCTCGACGCGAAGAAGCACAACGAGATCGAGCATTTCGAGATCCCCGAGGAAGGCTTCGTCCTCGAACCCCAGATCAACTACCTCGGATCGACCATCGAGTACACCGAGAGCCACGCTGCCGTTCCTTTTCTCGAAGGCAAATCCAGTGTCGGGAGGCTTGGGATCGACATCCACGCCACCGCGGGCAAAGGCGACGTCGGCTTCTGCAACTACTGGACACTGGAGATTTCAGTGAAGCAGCCGGTCCGAGTCTACGAAGGGATGCCGGTGGGGCAGCTCATCTACTTTCTCGTCGAGGGAGAAATCCTGACCCCCTACAGCACCAAGCAGTCGGCCAAATACAATGACCGGACTCCGCTCCCAGTCGAGTCGATGATGTGGAAGAACAAGTTTTAGTCTCCTTCGACCTCACTCCACCTTTTTCGTCCCGGGTCGAACCGCCGGGATCTCGGCGAGCCATTCGGGAACCTCGTCGGCTTCGTAAACTGGAAACTGGATTTCCATACACGAAACTACCGGGAAGTCTCCCACCTTGTCCTTTCCGGATCGATTCACAACCACGAAGACTCCGGCGACCTCGCCCCCCTGGGAGGCGATGAAGTCGGTCAGCTCAAGCAGAGTGCCTCCGGTCGTGATGACATCTTCGACGAGAAGCAGTCTCTCACCCGGTTTGATCTCGAATCCGCGCTTCAGCTCCAGTTCGTTCGTCTCCGCATTCCGCTCGGCGTAGATGGTCCGAGCATGCACCGCCAGCCCCACCTGCTGGCCTACGGGGACCCCGCCCATGGCGGGACTGAGGACGACATCGATCGGTCCGAGAGCCTGCATCGCCTCGACCCGCTGCTCGATCATTTTCTGCAACTCCCAGGGGTGCTGCACGAGCTTCCCTTTCTTGACGTAGAAGTTGGAGTGCTTTCCACTCGCGAGAATGAAGTGGCCCTGCTCGACCGCTCCGTATCCCTTGAGGAGTTCGATGGTCTCATCCGATGACGTTGGCAATTCTGTCTGCATAATTCTTGGCTAGTTCTGAAAAGGAAAGCTCATCCCCGGCATAGAGGATACCACGGGAAACATTGATGACGGAAGGTGCCGTTCGACCAGCTCCTCGCAAAGCGTCGAGATCCCCACCCTGCGCCCCCAGGCCGGGAATGAGGAGCGGGACGTCGGGCATTCTTGCAAGAACTTCGCTCGAGGCATTGGTCAATCCGAGGACCAATCCGATGCTGCCTTTTCCGGCGGGCGTCTCCTCATCTCGTCGAGTCATATCCCCTACGAGTTCGAAAACCTTTCGTCCATCGGCGAGATCGTGGGTCTCGAGATCCGCGGCGCCAGCGTTCGAGGTGACTCCGAGAAGATACACTCCCTTGCCGGGATACTGGAGGAATGGCTCGACCGAATCAAAACCCATGTAGGGGCTCAAAGTGACGGCATCGACATCCCAGCCTTCGAAGTAGCCCTTGGCGTAGTGCTCCTGTGTTGTCCCGATATCGCCTCGTTTTGCATCGAGAACGATGGGCACTCCCGTGCCCTTCATCTTTCCAATGAGGCGCTCCACCATCTCGTAGCCCGCGACGCCGAGAGCCTCGAAATACGCGATATTCGGTTTGAAAACGGCAGCATACTCGGCCGTCTCCTCGATCACCTTTTCACAGAATGCCTCGATCTCGCCCAGGGAATCGTGTCGATCCGGCCTGGGATCGAGCCCGACACAAAGGGCGCTGCCTGTCGTCGAAATGCGATTCTGGAGGGTTTCGGAATAAGTCGCTGCCATTTCTCTTCACTCAACAGGGTTCATCGGTCCAGTCAACAGGGTATGCTCGATCCACAGCGGACTTTTCCGGGTTTTTTCCCCAGTCTTCGCGCGAGTTCGATTTCGAATTATTCCGCGACATTTCATCCGTCATCTGTTATTCCTTGATGTATGAAAACAGCAATATGCGCAGCTGTTCTTCTTGCCTTTGTCTCAGTATCTGCGGAGCAACGGACGTGGACCAGCGCCGATGGAACCAAAACCTTTGAAGGTACTGCCCGGACCTTCGATGCCACCAAGGGGACGGTTTCGGTCGTCACCCAGGACGGCAGGCTTCTTACCTTCCCGATCGACAAGCTTTCGAGCGATGATCAGACGTGGCTCAAAAACTGGAACAACACCTCTTCCCCATCTGCCTCGGCAGGCCCCGATACCGAGTCGGAAGTAGGAAAGAAGGTCGCCAAGGCCAAGCTGCAGCGCCTCGATGGAAAACGCTATCGCCGAGCCGAGTTGGAGAAGACTCCGGAATTCTACCTGTTCTACTACTCCGCTTCGTGGTGACCCCCTTGTCGCGCTTCTGCTCCACAGTTGGTGGAGAAATACAATGAAGTGATTGCGAAGAACCCGAAGGTCACCATGATCCACATTTCGCAGGATCGAGACGAAGATGCCGCGGAAACTTGGGCTGCGGCTCATGGATTCCCCTGGTTGACCGTTCTGCCCAAGGATGTTCCTCGCAGTGACCTTTCCGACTACCGGACCCGCAACTCGGTTCCTCATTACTCGCTGAGAGACAAGGACGGGAAGGAAATTGCCAACGGCTCCTCCGCCATTTTCAGCAAACTGGCCGAGATGGGCTCGGCATCGGAGTAGCCCGTTTTCGCAAGCGAAACCAAGAAACTCGAGCGACCTGTGAAATGCAGGTCGCTCATTTTTTTGCCCCGTTTCGTTTCCATCGACCCTGTCGACGCGAAAGATTCGCGAGCGAGAATGAGGCTTACTCCGTGACCTCGGGATCGTTCCCGGATTGCCCGAGGTGAGCCTGCTCCACCACATTCCGCGCGTGATTCGCGATGCTCTCGAGGTGGTTCGACATATCGATGATGAGCATTTCCGCCGGAACATCACTGCCCGACTTGATTCGTTCCATCGCCTGTCGATTGTGCTCCTTGCGAAGCACATCGGTCCGTTCCTCGATTTCCTGAATCTCCTCGAGTTGAGCCTGCCCCAGCGGGCTGAGTAGATTCTGGTCGTAGTAGAGAATGGACTCCCTCGTAGCTTCCGAAAGACTGCGAAGCCCCGCCGAAGCCTCCTCGCCGAGAGCGTAGCCCTTCTGGTAACGCCTCTCGGCCATGCGAATGAGACGATAGATCGAGTCCGAAATCTCTTCCAGTTCCGCCACGTTCCGGAGAAGACTTCCCACCACCTGGGCATTTTCGACGCTGATTTCCGCGGCCGTTGTCTGGACCAGGTATTCGGTGATGTCGTGAGTGAGGACATCCGCGTCGTCCTCCAGTTGCTTGAGACGCTCCACCTCACTCGATAGATCATGATTCGGATTGTCAAAGACCCGCATGCATCCATCGAACATTTCAAGGGTCAACCCACTGAGCTCCCGGATCGCTTCCTCGGCTTCCGGCATGTTGAGTTCTCCCACATCGAGACGGCTCTGGGAGATAAATTTCAATCGCCGTCGGGGAGATGGCGGAGGTTCCTGGACCCACCTCGTCACGAGTTTCGCGATGAGAGGCACAAATCCGACAAGGATGCAGATGTTCAGAAGATTGAAGAGAGAATGGAAAATCGCGAGGGTGAATCCCATATCGGTCGCAATCCGATCGGTCCGCAGCGACTCCGGAAGCTGCGCCGCCAACCACTCGACAAAGCCGGTGAAGGGGTAAAACGCAATCAGCATCCAGGCCACGCCGAGCACGTTGAACAGGAAGTGGGCTCGCGCCGCCCTGCGCGCCCCGACGTTGGCCCCGAGCGAAGCCAGCCAGGCCGTCACGGTTGTTCCGATATTCTCACCGAGGACAATCGCCGCCGATTCATGAAACCCGATCCATCCGTTGATCGCCAGGGTCACGGTGATCGCCATCGCCGCAGACGAGGACTGCACGACCAACGTCAAAACGATGCCGATGAGGAGAAAAATCAGCAGCGAACCATACCCGTAACCGCTGAGCCCTTTCACGAAACCAAGCACCGCCTCCGCCTGCGCAACGACCTCGGCATCGGTCGATCCCAGCATGCCCTTCACATCCGGAACACTGTTCTTCAGCAACCCCAGCCCGAAGAAGAGGAGCCCAAAACCAATCAGAGACTCCCCGAAACTTCTCCAGCGATCTTTCCCGACAAAAAAGAAGGGCAGACCTACTCCGATGATGGGAATGGCAATCTTGGCAATAGAGAACTTACCCACTAGCGCAATGATCCAAGCAGTCAGGGTCGTTCCCAGGTTCGCTCCCATGATGATTCCGATCGACTCCACCAGGGTCAGGAGCCCCGCATTGACGAAACTGACCACCATCACCGTGGTGGCTGAGGAGGACTGCAGCAATCCCGTCGTAAACGCCCCCGTGAGGACGGCCGTGAAACGATTGTGCGTCATCGTCTCCATCACCTTGCGCATGCGATCTCCAGCACCACGCTGGATACCCTCGCTCATGACTTTCATCCCGTAGAGGAACACGCCAAGACTTCCGAGAATCTGTAGGATTGATAAGAAAACAGCCATGAGAGGATTGATTGGAGGGGTAGATACGCGCGGACCTTGGCAGATTTCTCAAGATTGAAAAAGTGCCAATTTCGTAAAATTTTGATCCGAGTTGTTCACTGTGTTTCGGATCCTGACGATAGGGTAAAATCAGCGCAACCCCACGTGCTCTCGGAGGATTCGCTTGATCTCGGCTACGGCGTTCGGGTGGGTGTAGGAGGAGTGCCCCGTCGGCACGATGATTTCCGATGCCGCCCCAGGCTGATGCGAACTCCAATATTCGACAATCCCGTCCGAACTGTCAGGAGTATCCCCTTTTCCTCGATCGCCGATGATGGAGTGATAGACGACTCCATTCTTGTAAGGAGCCTTGCTCATCGCTCGGACAATCGGAGACTCTGGACTCAACGACTGCACGCTGGTCATCTTCTTTCCATAGTTGATACTCGATTCCTGCAGGCCGGAGAGGCTCGCCAAATCCGCAGTGAATTGAACAACATCGCCCGGTAGCGAAGCCAAGCGCGACAGGGCATTGGCAAGATTCAGATCCGCAGCGCTCGCGCCTCCGTGGGGCGTCGACATGTAGACCGCTCGCCGCACCGCAGGGTCGGGATCAAAGAAGGCCAGATCCAATGCCGTCGCTTTGTCCTCCGGAGAGAGATTCGTCTGCTCCAGGGGCAAATCACTCACCTCCTGCCACAAGAGACCGCCCATTTCTGCGATGAGCAAATGAGTCAGCATGCCCCCCATACTGTGCCCCATCGCCACCATATTCGTCGACAGCGGGGTGCGCCCCGCAGGATCGTATTTCTCTCGAAGAGCAGCCAGCTCTTCCCGAAAGAGCAACGCCGATTCAGGAAGAATGTAGGAACTTGGATACGTGAAGACCAGGAACTGATAACGCTCCGCAATCTCCGGTTCCGACATCAGCTCGGGGATGAGGTCCCGCCAGATGATCGGGACCGAAACCAGCCCGTGGGTCAGAACCACAGGGATACGATCCGGATCGAAAGGCTCCAGCAGATAGATCCCCGAATTCTCAATTCTCTCGTCGGCCTCGAAGAAACCTTTCAATCCCCAGAAAAGGTCATTGCGTCCCGCGAGGAGCATTTCCATGAATCCCGAGTAGTCGGCCGCCAGGGGCACACTCTCGCCTCCGAGCACGACACTCTTGGTCAACAGGGGGTTCTTGATCGAGATCGGAACCACGGTGGTCTTCCCGGAAATTCTCGGTTCCTCGATCACCAGCGAGATTGGGACATGCAAGCCCTTGGTTGAGAAAAACGCCAACTCCTCCGCCCGATCCTCGGTTTGCTCACGGATCCCCACCATGGCAGCCCCATATCCTTCTCGTCGGCGCTCCTCCACGCCCTTCCCCTTCAGCGATTCCGCAGCCACCGCTCGGTCGAAATAGAGTGCCGGGTAGTCAGAAGTCTTCGCTACGGCGACTTCAAATTCTTCCTCCTCCATGGAAAACCGAAACGGCTCACCCGAGGCTCTGGCCGGATCCGCCACCCAGAGCTCGGCAAATCTCGAAAGGGAGTGATTGTGAATCTCAAGCAACGTGTCCCTCGCAGGATCCTCGATCTTGGGAGACTGGAGCAGCATCCGAGAATCGAGTGCGGTACTCAGGTAACAACCGGCAGCCTCCCTCGATTTCCCAGCCAATTCCAGCATCTTGGCCCGCCTGAGCAACTCCTGGCTGCTATCGGCAAACGTTCCCAATTCATCATCCGACTGAGAAACCTGCGACAGGAGCAAGCGGGAGGACTCAATACCCCGTGCCGTCACTTTCAAGGGCAACTCCCGCACTCGCACCGTCGTGCAGGCCTGGAATAGCAGGAAGATGGCCAACACAAACCAGATCGGCAATCGCCCGCAGCCTCGCTCGTCCAGGGAAATAGAATGGTCCGCCTTCACTCCAGAATCTCCTTCGTCAAAAGTTCCCCGTACGCTAGGAAGAGAAACCGGCCCGAACAATCAAAAAATGATTCTCTCAGCCTGCGCGCGGCGGATGCAAACCGAGAGGAGACGCCCCTAAAACTCCCAGGTCGTGACAATGATCGGACCGCTCGAAGTCAATCCGACGTTGGTTGCCCTCCGAGACAGATCAAAAGTGAGATATCGGTATCCGACACTCATGATCATGTTTTCCTTCATGCGAATCCCGATGTCAGCCTGAACCTGCCACGTCAGATCGGCTTCCCCGGTTCCCATATCGGCATAGATGGAGGTAAAAATCTTGTCGTTGATCTGCTGTTGAGCTCGGATCCCGGCAATCGCATTCCACGACTGAATATTTCCCTGCGCTCCGGCAGGACCAATGACGCTTCCGAGAGCCCCTCCAGAAACGGTCACATCACTCTCAACCCAGAGAAATCGAGCCCCGGCGAGAAGATCGAGTTGTAGATCTTCATCATCGACGACCCGGTAGTAGAACGGCAGGTTCGCAGTCAGCAGCTTGAGACTGGCATCCATCCGCGCAAAAAGTCTCCGAGGAGTAGGGGAAGCCCCCGAAAGTTTCATGGCCACGATATCGGGAAGGAAACCAACCCGCCCCTTGCGAAGGTCGGCGCCAACCGGGAGCATCCAGTCCAGATTTCCGAGGATATCCCCCAGCCCGATAAAAATGTTGTCTTCGTATCCAATCCTTGTATTCGAAACATTTGTGTTCAGTTGGGCAAGCCAGCCGTTGAACTTGAAATCAAACTCAAAACCATCATCGATCACAGCAGTTTCCACTACAGCCCCCTTCGCCGGAAAGTAATCACCGGCGCCAGCCGTTGCGGACAAGAACACGCCGAAAGAGAAAACCAGGGCGAAAAGAGTGCGGAAGTGGACCATCGGATTTGGAGATTTTAAAGATACTTGCATTGAGAGGCTGAAAAGTCCAACCCAATAGCCAGTTTCGAGGTGAGCTGGGTCCCTAAGCGGGGGCTGAAAAACAGATTGAGGAGTCCAGCGCTTGAGTTGCCTACGGGCGGGAAGACGTCGATGGATTCAGAAATCGCAATCTCGCCTAGATGTGGAATGCGCCCCACGATTGGTCGGCGGCCAGGAAGAGCGAGCGCTTTCGAAATAATTTCTACACGAGCGCTCCCCTCCGAAATTTCGAAGCCCGATCCAAAGAACCTGCCGATCCTGCTTGGTTTCAAAGAACAAATTCATTGCGATACCTCCAAGGATTGTGTAAGCGCCTATCTCTCCATGGCCAGGAAATCGCAACTTGCAGTAATCGAGATGGCCAGCGTATTTCTATTCCACTCATGAACTGGCTGCTTTGGCTGCTTTGGCTGATCTGGATCATCTGGATGGCAGGATCACTGCTCGCGATGGCCAACGCGATTCTCTACGCCCGATTCCGTAGGAACCAGGATCAGCGCTGGCTGAGCTCGGATCTCGAAGCCGATCAGGCATCAGTCTGCTGGATAATCTCAATGAAAGGGATCGATCCAGACCTGACTACTCCGTTCTTCGAGTCCCTTCTCACCCAGGACTACCCGCACTATCGTCTCATTTTCACTTTCGAAAGTGATCAGGATGAGGGGTATCGCTGGATCAGGGATCGACTGCAGCTGGAGACGGGGAAAGAAGAGTGGCACTCCGCCATCGACACCGGTCCTCGCAGCATCCTCCTGATCAATGCAGGTCCCAGCGAGGATTGTGGCCAGAAAGTTCACAACCAACTGGCCGCAATGTCTCGCCTGACCGATTCCGACGGAATCGTCGCCTTTTCGGATGCCGACCTGGTCTGTCGGCCCAACACTCTCTCTGGTCTCGTTGCCCCCATCAACCTTGGACACTTCGACGCGATGAGCACCTATCGCTGGCTCATCCCGAAGGACTCTCATCCAGCTACCCTCTTTGCCAGCGTCATCAATGCCTCCTGCGCGAGCATGGGAGGGCATGTCTACCTCAACACCCTCTGGGGTGGCATGATGGCCCTGCGCCGATCTGCTTTCGAAGAACTGGAGGTCCCTCGAAATTTCTCGCGAGTCCTCAGCGATGACCTCAAGCTCAACAGCCTCGTGAAAGGCTCCGGGCGCAAAGTGGGCTTTGTCCGCTCTCTCATCGTGCCCAGCCCGATCCAATTCTCGTGGAATACGCTTTTCGAATTTGGAATGCGCCAGTATTTCATGGTGAAATTCTACTCGATCAAACTCTACCTGAGCGCTTACGAGGTCACCGGCTTCTACCTCGCAGGGTTCATCACCTCGATCCTGGCCATCACCCTCTGGGATACCCCGGCCGGCTGGATCCCCCTGGCCACCGTCACGCTTTCCGACCAGGTGCGTGCCATCTACCGGCGGAAGATCTATCGTCACCTCTTCAAGGACGCTCCCGAGACCCTGAAATCACTCGACCGCACTGCCTGGATCGAACATCTCGCGACCCCCTTCTGGATGGCTATCCAATTGATCTTCGTGATCGGCGTTCTTTTCCGAAACGAGATCACCTGGGCCGGAATCCGCTACCGAGTTCAGGCCGGCGGAGCGACCACGGTCCTCTCCCGGGAGGACTGAATCGAACCTGCCATCCCCCCTTCTCTCCAGGAATGCCTTCTCTCCCCACGCTCCACGAAGCCGCAGATCAACCCGCACCAACTCTTCATCCTCTGGGCGGATGCGATCTCGACACTTTTCGTCGCCATTGCGAGGAGAACACTCCTTTCAGCGAGAGGACCAAGTCGATGCGCGCGGCCTGCCGAGCCAGCATCCTGGCTCGAAGACCCTTCACCCACTACGAGGAATGGCGATGGAAGAAAGCAATTGAGGAACGAACCCTGGCCAAGGATCCCGTCTTCATTCTCGGACACTGGCGGAGCGGCACCACGCACTTGCACAACCTCCTCAGCCAGGATCCCCAGTTTGGCTGGCTCAGCTTCTACCAGGCCAACATGCCACTGAACATGCTGGGGAAGAAGGTCGCAATCGGCCGTTTTGTCATGAAGCAAAGCCTGCCGAAGACAAGGGGATTCGACAATGTCTCCATCGGTCTCGACACGCCCCAGGAGGATGACCTCGCCATGGCCAACCTCAACCCCATCTCGGAGTTCAAGACCTACTATTTTCCCCGGGAAGCAAAACGTCATTTTGCGGAGTCAGTTTTTTTCGACGGCCTGTCAAAGGAAGCCATGGGGGAATTCACCCTGGCCTACCTGCTCCTCCTCCGGAAATTGGACTACTATCACGAGGGAAAACAACTCCTGCTCAAGAATCCCGCCTCGACGGGTCGAATCCCCTTCCTGCTTCAGCATTTCCCCAACGCGAAGTTCATACACATCGTTCGCAATCCCTTCAAGGTTTTCACTTCCTCGGCGCGACGGTATCTCGGAGCCCTTCCCGCCTTTTCCTGGCACGACTTTCGTGATTTCGACATCGATGATCACGTCCTCGAGTTCTACGAGCAACTCATGTCAGCCTATCTCACCGATCGCGAATCAATCCCTCCGGAAAATCTCGTCGAGATTCGATTCGAAGACCTCACCTCCAATCCCCTCGAGGAGATTGGACGGGCCTACCAGCAGTTCAATCTGCCGGGACAGGAAACCGCGCTCGAAAGAGTTCATTCCTACCTCGAAGCCCATCGAGATTACCAGAAAAACACTCACCAGATCTCTTCGGAACAAGTATCTGCGATCCGTGATCGATGGCAGTTTGCGTTCGATGAATGGAACTACCCGACTGACCCCAAGGGCATCGACGTGGCGGGATGATCGTCCATCTCATGGAGAGGATCCCAGAGTTGCCACTCGAAAGGAGTGGCGGAGCGGACGGGACTCGAACCCGCGACCTCCGGCGTGACAGTGTTGCGGTATGTCGTTAAAATGGGCGTTTTGCCCGTTTTTCAGGGCCTCATAGGCCCGCATAGAACTCGATTGTGTACACTTGCCGTGAGTACAGTTTTCCAGAAACGAGCAAGCTTTTGACTTATGCAGATGGCGACGCTGTTGAATCTGATAACCACGAGCGAGGGCTCCGGGTCGACCGGAGAGTTTCAGCCTCTGGACCTGAAGCGAGGAGAGGATTGTAACTCGACAGCTTCGGAACCCTCACTCCAGGGAAGACCGGAGCAGCATGCCGAAAGTCATCCCGGTAGCGGATCACTGTGAGAATCCGACAGTTTTAACGAAATTGCTATTCGTTCCAATCTCGCGCCTTGCGCCCCCGGATCGAGTGCCCCCCCGCTATCATTCAAGATAGACCAGATTTCCGCAGCCCAATCAGGCATTGACGGAGCTCCCGAGTCGAACCGTGGCGAAGTGCAGATAGACTGCCGAAGGCAACAATAGGGTGGAGCGAATCCAACATCAAAAAGCAAATCCCTGGAAGTCAGTCATCGGAAGTTTGATCCGGGTGCCATTTTTACTGGTATTCTTTATTTTCAGAGTGCAAAGAAGCGATGCCAGAAAAACAGCGAAGCATCATTTCTACGTCAATGAAGCCCCCTCACTCCCTCTCCTCAAACTGGAGCCTGAAAGACGCAAATCGGGTCTATGGGATTGATCGGTGGGGAAAAGGGCTGTTTCGGATCAATGAGCAGGGGGAAGTTTCCGTATACTGGAACGACGATGGCACTGAGGTAGAGGCAAGCCTCGTCAAGGTCCTCGAGCTGGCCCACCGAGAGGGCATCAATCCACCCGTGCTGCTTCGCTTTCCGCAGATCCTGAGCCAACGGATCCGTCTCCTGAACGAATCGTTCCAATCGGCGATTGAAGACCTCGACTACGGCAATCACTATCGCGGAGTGTTTCCGGTCAAGGTGAACCAGCAACACCAGGTGATCCGGGATATCGCGACGTTCGGGAGGCCGTATCACTATGGATTCGAAGTGGGAAGCAAGGCGGAACTCGTCGCGGCACTGCCCTATCTGAACAATTCAGAGGCCTACCTGATCTGCAACGGATACAAGGATCGAGCATTCATTCGCCTGGCGCTCCAGGCAGCGGTCGCCGGGCATCGCATTGTTCCGATCATCGAGAGGCCCCGTGAGCTCAACCTGATCCTGGAGGAATCCGAAAAACTTGGGGTCGATCCGGAGTTCGGGATTCGAGTGCGGCTCTCCACCGTTGGCAAGGGATACTGGGTAGAGTCGAGCGGAGAGCAGAGCCTCTTCGGTCTCAATGTCGCCCAGGTTTTCGAGACCGTTGAGGCGCTCCGAGCGTCCGGCCGTCTCGACTGCCTGAAATGTCTCCACTTTCACCAGGGATCTCAGCTCCCGGATATCCAGTCAATTCGAGAGTCCGTATCCGAAGCCGTGCACGTTTACACGGGGCTCATCGCAGAAGGAGCTCCCATGGGAATTCTCAATCTCGGAGGCGGGCTTGCCGTCGACTATGACGGGACCCGGAGTTCGGAGTCTCACTCACGGAATTACGAAATCGACGAGTACTGCCACGCGATCGTCGACATCGTAAAACGCGTTACCGACGAGGCCGAAGTCGATCCTCCCATCCTCATGACCGAGTCTGGTCGAGCGATCGCAGCTCACTACTCGATCCTTGCACTGGACGTTCTAGACGTGAACACCCCAGAGCTTCCCGAGCGCCCCCGTGTCGCAATCGAGGAAGGCTGGGATGAGAATATTTCCGCTCTGAATGACTTGATCGATTCGATGGAGGACGGCGAGTCCCTGCTTCCTCTCTACCACGAGGCCACCTTTCGGCGGGAGGAGATCCGCAGTTCCTTCGCCCTCGGAGCGGTGAGCCTCCGGGAGCGTGCCGTGGCCGATCAACTCTTCTGGCATCTGGTGACTCGGATTCGAGAGCGATCGCTGCTTCTCGAATCCATTCCCGGCGAACTGAGCGAAATCGAAGACAAGATGGCGGACATCTACTACGGGAACTTCAGCGTCTTCCAGTCACTGCCCGACAACTGGGCGATTCACCAACAGTTCCCGGTCATGCCGCTGCATCGCCATCTCGAAGAACCGACCCGGACCGCAGTGGTGGCGGACTTGACCTGTGACTGTGACGGAAAGCTCGATCTCTCACTGGGAAACGAAAAGGCAAAGCGTCTACCCGTCCACAAGATCCGCCCGGATGAAGAATACCTTATCGGGGTTTTCATGGTCGGAGCCTACCAGGAGACCCTCAGCGACATGCACAATCTGTTCGGAGATACCCACGCCGTCAGCGTCGATTTCGTCGATGGAGAACTGGCACTATCCCGAAAGGTTCTTGCCGACCGAATCGAGGACATTCTCCGGTCTGTCGAATATGATCCGGAGAGACTTGTCGAGCGGATGGAAACTCTCATCGCGGAAAGAGTCGTGGAGGGAAAAATTTCGAATCCGGTGGCGCAGCAATTCGTCGAGAACTACCGTCGCGCCATGAACGATTCCACCTATTTCGACCACTGGTCCTGAACCGTCGACGCCCCATGAGCTCTCCGATTCGCGATTTTCTCGAGAACCACTTCCTCCATTTCAACGCAGCCTCCCTGGTCGACGCGGCACGCGGCTACGAGACCCACCTTCAAGACGGAGGCAGCATGCTGATGACCCTGGCGGGCGCGATGAGTACTGCCGAACTGGGGCGATCTCTCGCCGAAATGATTCGGCAGGAAAAGGTGCATGCGATCTGCTGCACCGGGGCTAATCTCGAGGAGGATCTCTTCAACCTCGTCGCTCACGATCACTACGAGAGAATCCCCCAGTACCGGGATCTCACTCCACAGGATGAGCAGTCCCTGCTGGACCGTCACCTCAACCGGGTCACCGACACCTGTATCCCGGAGGAAGAGGCGATGCGACGCATGGAGCGGGCTGTTCTGCAGGAATGGAGAAAGGCAGATGAAACCGGTGCGCGTTTCTTTCCCCACGAGTTCCTCTATCGCGCCCTGAAATCCGGAGAACTGGAGGCCCACTACCAGATCGATCCCGCGAACAGCTGGATGCTGGCAGCGGCGGAACGGGACCTGCCCATTTTTGTCCCGGGATGGGAGGACAGCACCCTCGGGAATATCTACGCCGCACGTTGCCTCGAAGGCAAAGTGAAGAATGTTCACACTGTCCGAAGCGGGATCGAGTATATGACCTCGCTGGCCGACTGGTATCGGGAAGCCGCCCCCAAATCGTCAGTTGGCTTTTTCCAGATCGGAGGCGGTATCGCCGGAGATTTCCCCATCTGCGTCGTGCCCATGCTCCACCAGGATCTCGAGATGACCGAGGTCCCGCTTTGGGGATACTTCGCACAGATCAGCGACTCGACGACCAGCTACGGTTCCTACTCCGGAGCAGTTCCCAATGAAAAGATCACGTGGGGCAAGCTCGGTGTCGAGACGCCCAAGTTCGTGATCGAATCAGACGCCACTATCGTCGCGCCCCTCATCTTTGCCTACCTGCTCGGCTGGTAGTTGCTGGGTCAGGCAGTGAAAACTGCCCAGACCGAAGATCAGCTCCCGGGAAGACAGCAGACGGACTTCGCGATCCGGGAAATGCTCCTGAAGCATTGCTCGAGCCCGGTCGTCGGAGTCCCCGCCGTAGGCGGGAACAATAACGGACCGGTTCGCGATCACGAAATTGGCGTAGCTGGCCGGGAGCGGATTCCCTTTCCAGGAAAGCGGAGCTGGAGTCGGTAGCGGAAGAATCTCGACACCGTCGAGGACCGACTCCCCGCCAACTAGTTCCTGCGGGGAAACAGCGGAGACGATCACTTCGGGCGAAACGAATCTGGCGAGTGTATCGATATGACCTTCGGTATCGTCTCCGGGAATCGAACCTTCCAACCAGGAAATTGTGTCAACCCCCAGGCAGCGTGTCAGCACGATCTCGATTTCTTCGCGGGAACGACCTAGATTTCGGTTGGGATCAAGGAGACAACTCGCCGTGGTCAGGAGATGCCCTGACCCATTGGTTTCAAGCGCTCCCCCCTCCAGGACAATCCCGGGTCGTTCGCAGGGGATTCCCCTGCTCTCTGCCATCGTGCGAGCCGCCGCCGCATCCTTCTCGTAAGGCTCATACTTCCCGCCCCATGCGTTGTAGTCCCAGTCGATCGCGAGCATCTCCTTATCATCCTCCAACACGAACGTCGCCCCGTGGTCCCGGCACCAGGGTTCGTCCGTAGGAATCGGAAAGCAGCGAACCTGATCCTGGAGTGACTCTGCGATGTCCCGCCGGATTCTCTCCTCTTCCGCTTCAGAAGAAACATTCAGATAGACCGCCCCCGACTCGGCCAGAGCATGCAGGAAGGCAAGATACTCGGGATAGACGCGATCCCAGTGCGCACCGGGATAAGAAAGTCCCTTTCGATGAGGCAGACTCAGCCACATCGCTTCCTGCGGCTCCCATTCTGCCGGCATGCGGCGAAGGGCCCGGGAACTCGAATCACCAGTGTTGGGCATGAGCATCGCTGAATCGGTCCATCCCTATCCTCCAGGAGCATCTTCCGCATCGAGAAAGCGCTTCGTGAGGCCCTCGTAGGCGTCGATCCGGCGATCTCGAAAAAAGGGCCATTCGACTCGCTGGTGATCGACGACTGACGGATCCACCTGCTGAATGATGTAGCCTTCCCTATCACCTTCGATCTCCGCTGCCAGTCTTCCATGAGGATCACTGATGAAGCTTCGACCCCAAAAATCGATCCCATTTCCGCCCGCCGGCTTCTCGTGTCCCCCCCGGTTCGCCGCAACGACGTAACATCCATTCGCCACCGAGTGGGCTCGCATCGAGATCTGCCAGGCTTCGTGCTGGGCTCGGGCGAGTTCGGGATCCGTTCCCGGATGCCAGCCAATCGCGGTGGGATAAAAGAGAACGTGCGCCCCGGACATCGCGGTGAGACGCGCCGCCTCGGGAAACCATTGGTCCCAGCATATGCAGACCCCGATCCTGCCGAAGTGGGTCGTCCACGAGCGAAATCCGAGGTCACCCGGGGTGAAGTAGTATTTCTCGTAGTAGCCGGGATCGTCGGGTATATGCATTTTCCGGTAAACGCCCAGGAGCGAGCCATCAGCATCGATAATGGCGGCGGAGTTGTGATAGACCCCTTCACTCCGCTTCTCAAACAGTGGAACGACAAGCACGGTCTCCAGTTCCCTCGCAAGTGACTGCATTCGTTCCGTCGAGGGACCCGGAATCGTTTCGGCGAGGCGAAACCCCTCAACGGATTCACTCTGACAGAAGTATTGACCGGTGAAGATTTCGGGGAGGCACACGATCTGCGCGCCATCAGCTGCGGCTGCGCGGACAAGACGTTCCGCGTTTTCCAAATTGGATTCGCGATCGGCCGAGCACCGCATCTGGACGGCGGCTACGTGAAAGACTTTGGACATCCCGAAGAATGCCATCAATGCGGAACTTTTCGCTCTGAATTTTTAGTTTCCCCATGGACCGAATTCCAAAAAGGAGAACATCCTGGGATTTCAGTCCTGGCTCATGTGAAGATGAAATCGATTAGGGGTGAGCCTGCAGCTTCAACAACTTCGAGAACAACCGCCGCGAGTGATCGCTGAGTGCAATCAAGAATACAAAGATCCTCAAGCTTTGGCGGAGCCCCAGGGGTTCAGAGAGAATCAATGGCGCCAGCTTCGAGACAAAGGTGTAGGCATCTCTTCGAATTTCCGAACTCCTCTGGCTGAATTGATTCCGACTGCGCCGCCACCCCATTGGGGCTGCCTGTCTCACAACCGCTCGGCTCGAAGAAGGAGGGAGCGTTTGGAGTAGTGCGGATGATCGGATCACAGCTTCTCATGCAGCATTTTGCGCCTCTCACTCATTTCTCGCGATCCCTCCTGTGCGCTTGATCTCAATCGTGGAAGGCATCATAATTTCGGCTTCAGTTCACTCATTCCCATTCTTCTCAATTCTTCGAAATTTCGCGTGAGAACGCCGCTTTCCCTCTGTTTGTGTCTTGGGTTCTTCCCGGGACTTTTCCTTGCAGCCGCCGATACCCCGGCTCGTCCGAACGTGATTCTCGTGATGTCGGACGACCAGGGTTGGGGGGACATTGGATACAACGGACATCCCTTACTCCAGACTCCCAACCTCGATGCCGCGGCTGCTGCCGGGCTTCGGCTCGATTCCTTCTACGCGGCGGCTCCCTCCTGCTCGCCGACTCGGGCCAGCGTTCTTACAGGTCGTCATCCGAATCGGATGGGAGTCTTCAGTTGGGGGCATGCGATTCGGCCTCAGGAACTGACCCTCGCGGAGGTCCTTCGTGAGGAGGGATACATGACAGGACATTTCGGGAAGTGGCACCTGGGGTCGGTCCGGGTCGACAGCCCGGTGAGTCCGGGAAAGAACGGATTCGATCGCTGGGTCAGTGCGAAAAATTTCTATGACAACAACCCGACGCTCAGTGACGAAGGGATGGACATAAAACTGATTGGTGAGGGAAGCCAGGTCGCAGTGGAGTCGGCCCTCGAATGGATTCGGGAAGCCTCCAGGGGAGAGGCTCCCTTTCTCGCAGTGGTGTGGTTTGGTTCACCTCACTATCCTCATCGAGCAAGCGAGGAAGATGCAGCGCTCTACCAGGATCAACCCCGCAATGTAAGAGATTTTCTCGGAGAGGTGACGGGGATCGATCGAGCGTTTGGTCAGCTTCGCGAGGGGATTTCCGATCTTGGGCTGCGGGAAAACACGCTTCTCTGGTTCACGAGCGACAACGGTGCACTTCGAAAGGTAGGGAGCACGGGAGGCTATCGTGGAGGAAAGCATAGTGTCTACGAGGGTGGAATTCGGGTTCCTGCATTCATCGAGTGGCCGAGACGTATTCCGGTCCCATTTTCGTCCCAGGTACGGGCCAGCACGGTGGATATTTTCCCAACGGTGCTCGAAGCGGCTGGCGTTTCGCTGGAAGGGTTGCCCCCTCTCGATGGGATTAGCCTCATTCCTGCCATGGACAGAAAGATGCAGGAACGGCCGACTTCGATCGGTTTCTGGAACGCCCATGTTCCCGGAAAGTTTGACGAGCCTGGAAAGATCATCAGCAGACTACTTCCGACCAATCAGGATTGGAGTGACAGCAAAGTCGACCGGGTGACGAAGCGGGTCGAGCGACTGCCGCGAAAAGAGAGGCCGCTCGATGCCTTCCCCGGCCATTCGGCTTGGATTTCCGGAACGTGGAAATTGCACCGAAGAGAAATGCAGGTGGTTGGAAGAGTGAGTTGGGAACTCTACGACCTCAACGCGGATCCCGCGGAAAAGCACGATCTCGCCAAAGCTTTCCCCGCTCGCGTGGCCGCGATGAGACTGGAATTGGAAGACTGGCTTCGCGAGGTGACGCGGAGCCTCAATGGGGAAGACTATCGGTGAGTGTTCCGGATTCCGAGGAGAAAACAGCGAATTTACTTACTGAAAATCCCCATAGCAAAGGGGGCGATAGTCAGATCTTGAGTTTTTGCACCGCTTGGGATTCATCGGCTATCCCTCAACAACTACCGCTTGAGAGTCATCGCGGAGTGCGGTTAAAAATAGAACAGTCCCCAACCTTTGGTGGAGACCCGTGGAGCCGCCACTCGAAAGGAGTGGCGGAGCGGACGGGACTCGAACCCGCGACCTCCGGCGTGACAGGCCGGCGCTCTAACCAACTGAGCTACCGCTCCACGGTATAGGTGGGAATGTCAGAGTCACTCCCCCCTTTGGTTAGGGAGCGGGATTCTAGGCGCGAAATTCAGAACGCGCAACAAAAAATATTCGGGAAATCCGTTGCTTTCCACGATATTCTAGGTAAAGGTTCCCGCCCTTCCAAGGACGGCCCTACGGAAGCGGCGATTCAGCCATTTTTACCCTACCTTTTGATTCCATGAACGTGATTGATAAAATCGAGCGCGAGCAAATGAAAGAAGACGTTCCCGAGTTCTCTCAGGGAGATACCGTCAATGTGCACTCTCGCGTTGTGGAGGGTGGTAAAGAGCGTATCCAGATCTTCAAGGGAATTGTCATCGGACGCCGCGGTGGTGGTATCAATGCGGCCTTCACGGTTCGCAAGATCTCCAACGGCGAAGGGGTTGAGCGTGTTTTCCAGGTTCACTCCCCCAAGGTCGCCAAAGTGGAAGTCCTCAAACGCGGCAAGGTGCGCCGGGCCAAGCTCAATTACCTCCGCAACCGTGTCGGTAAGGCAGCGACCAACCTCAAGGAGCGCGCCAAGTAAGGGAAATTCCCTCCCGACTTTTGAAGAACGGCGAGCAACCCTCGCCGTTTTTTGTGCCCTCATTTCTCGATTCTTGCGAATCGAAATCTCCCCTTCTCTCACTCACTCTTCGGTAGGAGTTCGCAGCGATTGCAGATTCCCCAGCCAGGTAGAAGCCACTACGAGAAGCAGACCAAAGAGGGAAATCGGAGCAACCAACGGAGGCAAGTCATCCTCGCTTGTCACTTTCTGCCCCATCAGGAGCAGGGGAAGAATCACCGCGAGGCCATAGAGCACCCCAGTGATGCTGCCAAAGACTCGTCGACCCGCTCTCGACTCGTTCCCCCAGGAAAGCGACGCAGGAACGGCGGAAGCGATCAGGCAGCCGCCCGAGAAAATCGCAGGGAGGATCTCGGCGAAGACCCCGACGGTTACGAGGACAAGCCCCACTACCACCGCTCCTCCTACGGCGATCCCCTGCCCTTTTTCTCTTGGCCGCAGCGCGAGACGGGCGGAACGATCCATCAGGATCAGGAAATTCCCCACCCCCGGAGCGAGCCAGATCCACATCACCAGGGTGAGAAAGAGAAGCCCGACCCCGACCGCGGCCATGGGGTGGACTCGCTCCAGCAAGCGCCAGCTCACTTGGTAGATCACGATGATCCCAATCAGGATCATCCATTTTCGCCCCTGGGTGAATCGCTGGAGAAAAAAAACATACGAGAGGTAGGCTCGATAAAAGATGGACCGCGCTCGGAAGGACTCGATCAAACCCTCGCGAGCCATGTCCAGCTCCGGGTCGATCCGTAGTGCTTCGCGAAAGTGGGATTCCGCCTGTTCCTGCTCCCCGTGTTGCAATGCACTCCATCCAGCGTTGACATGGGCCAGGATGCTTTCCGGATCGGCCGCGAGAAGACGCCCGACGGCTTCCCGGTTCTCTTCCCCCTTGCCCTGCATCCGCAGGCAGTGAGCCAGCAGGTTTGTCGCCATGGGGTGTTCGCCATCCGCCGTGAGTGCCTTGCGACTCCATTCTTCTCCCTCTGCCCACCGCTGGAGCGAACAGAACGCATTCGCCTTCGCCGCGAGGACAAATCCGTCTTCTGGTGCCAGGGCAAGGGCGGTATCGGCGGACACCAGGCTTTCTTTTCCTTTGCACAGATCGGCGAGGACCAGGGATTTGAGGGCATGGTAAAAACTTCCATCGGGTCGGATTCGAATCGCCTCTTCGACCGATCTCAGGGACGCCTTCTTCTTCCCTTCCTGGTTGAGCTGGCAGAGAGCGAGACGACCGTAGACGAAATCGTTTTCCGGCTCCTGCATCAGGACTTGCTGGAAACAGGCCTCGGCCTCTTCCAATCTCCCCTGCTCTTGCAGCAACAAACCGTGTGCCAATTCACTCATCCCTCAGGAAACGGCTCCTCGAACCCCGCTACTTCTCGATCCCGAGATATTTCAGGATGGGGTCATAGAAGCCACTCTGATTCGCGTAGAGGGCATAGTTCCTCGCGCTCTCGAACCACTTCTTCGTGCTCGGCTGCACTCCCTTGGCAGATTTCAGGAGTTGTTTCTGGGTGATCGGCACGATCTTTCCGGTTTTCATCGCTTTCCCCAACGAAGCCTCGATAGCCTGGTCGAAGATGGCCTTGATGTCGGCCCCTGAAAACCCTTCGAGACGTTTCGCCAACGCGAGGGGATCCAATCCGCCAATCGGTTTCCCGTCGGCTACGATGCGAATGATCTCGGCCCGTGCCTCCAGGTCCGGTGGAGGAACAAAGACCAACCGGTCGAATCGCCCGGGGCGCAGGAAAGCGGAATCGAGATGCCAGGGAGCGTTGGTGGCACCGAGAACAAGAACCCCATCGTTCTTTGCCGAATCGCGATCGAGCTCGGAGAGAAACTGGTTGATCAAGGTTCGCCCCGCAGAACTCCGCATGTCTTTTCGGTCGGCCGCAAGTGCGTCCACCTCATCAAAAAAGAGAACAGAAGGAGCATTCTTGCGCGCCATCTCAAAAATCTCGTGGAGTTTCTCCTCGGACTTTCCGATCCACATATCGAGAATCTGGTGCAAACCGACGTTGAGAAACTTTGCATCGATCTCTCCTGCAGTGGCTCGACTGATCAGCGTTTTCCCGCATCCCGGAGGACCATAGAGCAGCACGCCACCACCGGCCTTTTTCCCGTAGGCTTCGAAGAGTTCCGGATTCTCCATCGGGTAGAGAATTTTCATCCGGATATCCTCCTTCACCGATTCCATCCCCCCAGCGTGATCGAAGTCGATCTCGGAGTTTTCCTCGAACTCGAGCCCATCCGTCACCTCCTCGAATGGATCGCTCTCAAAATCATCGTCTTCGAAATCCGAGCCATAGCCATCATCGTTCACGGCTTCCTGGGAGAGATGACTGGCAGCAGTCCTCCCTCGTCCGCGACTGCCTCCCCCCGCCTCGCGAATGCGCTTGAGGAGCTCTGGATCGGCGAGCGTGGCATCGATGGAAATGGCGCGTTCATAGCAGTCTCGCGCTACGGAAGCTTCCCCTTCATTGAGGGCAAACTTGGATCTCAGAATCCAGGCGGGAGCAAACTCGGGATGATCCACAGCGAGTTGGTCGAGCCGCAGGATCGCCTCGGAAGACTTCCCCTCGAGATCGAGGATCTGCGCAATCTGGGTTCTAGCCACCGGATTCCCTGGATGAAGAGAAAGTGCTCGTTCGAAAGTCTCTTTAGCCTCGGAGAGCTGCAAGTCCTCGAGATAGGCCTGCCCGAGCAGGAGAAGAAGCGGGAGATTGTCAGGGGACGCCGACAGCGCTTCTTTGAGGGAGGAAATATCGGCCATAGATCAATCAACTCTACGTCCGTATCAAAAGCGATCTCGCCTCTCGACGCAAGCGTGGATCGAAAATCTACCGGGTCCACTCGCGACCTGCTCGAAATGAAAGAAAACCGACGAGGTCTCCGTATCCCTGGTGCGGCAATTTTCTCCACTTACGTGGAAATCTCGCAAATCCAATCTACTGTAGTACCCAATGAGTGAAGAATACGATCCCGATAAGGCCTTGGAAGAATATGGCTATGGCAAGTCGAGCCCCGGCAAGACTATTGTGATCATCATCCTCCTCCTGCTTCTCGTCGTCGCGGGCGGGGGCGCCTACTATTTTGGCCAACTCTGGAGCAAGGAATCCGCGAAAACGCTCGCGCTCAGCCGGCAGATGGATACGGTCACCCAGCAGATCAGTTCCCTGGAGAATAAGAATGCGGAGCTTTCCTCCCTGCTCGCAGACAAGCAGGCGGAAACGGATCGTATGCGGGAAGAGTGGGCGGCCCAGATCGAGAATCTCAAGGAGCGGCAGAAAGACCAACTCGAGCGCACCTACGCGCAGATGAACGAGATTGTTTACGACAGCAAGTCGACGCTCTCCTACATCGGCGACATCGAAACTCGTCTTCGCGATGGCCAGGAAATCGATCAAGCCGAGGCCGATCGCCTTACCAACGTCGTCAATGGCCTGGTCTTTCTCCACGAGCAATACAAGAAGCCTCTCAACGAGTTCCGCGAGTTGAATCGTTATTTCAGTCAACAGTTGGCTCTTCTCCCGGACGAAACTGATGACCCCACGGAGACCAAGCCACTCGCCTACCGGATTTTTCAGAACCGGAAGTTCCAGCAGGAACGCGCCGAGTTTTTCGAATCCCAAGGCAAACGCACCGCCCTCGAGGAGGCGACCGTCGCGGTCGACAAGGCTTACTCCAACGCCCAGCGGCAGATGTCTTCCGTTTCCCTCGATATCAATCAATACCTGGCCGAATTGGAATCCGTCATCGACTCGAACGAAACCAGCGCGGAATCGGTGACGCAGTTCTTCGCCAAGTCGAAGGAGATCCTCAAGATCCACGACCGGATCATGAATATCGAGCCTCCCAAGACCGAGACGGTCCGACCGTAGCGGGCCAAATCCCCTCTACCTCTCGCCCTGCCGACTCGTCCTGGGTCCGCTTGAGAACTCGACCTCTCAAGATTTTGCTTGCCAATTTCAAACAACTGTTTGAAACGTTTGTTCGTAACACGAACATAGAAGCAGGCCATGTCGGGGAAAGATTCTCAAGAGAAGAAGACCAAGCTCCAGATACTGGATACGGCGGAATCGCTGTTTTCAGATCATGGATTCCGTGATGTATCCCTGCGCCGGATCACTCGCGAAGCCGGGGTGAACACGGCAGCGGTGAACTATCATTTCGGCTCGAAGGAGGCGCTCATCACCGAAGTGCTCACGAGGGTGATCTCGCCCATCAATCGAGAACGACTCCGCCTCCTTGAAGAAGTCGAGGAACGCTACGGAGAAGACCCCATCCCCATCGAAGACATTCTCGAATGTCTCCACCGCCCCGTCGTCGGGCAAATCCAGGCCTCGTCGCACCAGTCCTCGGTCTATTTGAAACTCGCCGGACGATGTCTCGCCGAACCCACCCAGAATTTCTCTGAAACCCTCATCTCCCTGTTTCGGGAGATGATCGCCCGCTTCATGGGCGCGGTGAAGGAATCGCTTCCCCATGTCGACGAAGCCGACCTCTTCTGGCGAATGCACTTCTCGGTAGGCACGATGATCTATGCACTCACGCACGGAGATCGAGTTGCGATGTTCTCGGATGGTCGCATCGGAGCTCCGGATCCGGAAGAAATCCTCTCTCGGTTGATCGAGTTCACTGCGGCCGGACTTCGGGGGGGAGAAAAGACCTTGTCGAAAAACTCCGAGGCGAAGAAACCAGGCAGGAAACCCGCACCCATCATTGCCGGTCTCGCTGCCCTCTTCCTGCTCCCCTCCTGCAAATCGCTTTCCCCGGAGAACGCATCTCACCACGCCTCGGTCTCGACTCCTCCCCACTGGATCGCGGGCGACACCTACCGTCCAACGAGCTGCCCGGATTTTCACTGGGTGGAATCCTTCCAGAGTGAATCCCTCGCATCCTTTGTCGAAGCCGTCGTCGAAAGAAACAAGGATCTCAAGGCGGCGGAAGCTCGCATCAAGATCGCGCAGGCCAATGCCCGCATCGTCGGCGCCGACCTCTATCCCCAGATCTCGGGCGACTTCTCCTCACAACGGAGTCTGCAGAACTTCATCGGACTCCCGATTCCTGGTGCCGGAGGCGGAGGGGTCCTCTCAAACCGGATCAACCAGTTCGGCCTTTCTCTCAACATGAGCTGGGAAATCGACCTCTGGGGGAAAATTCGCGCCGCTCGGAAAGCCTCCGTGGCCGACCTCGAGGCTTCCCAATACGATCGTGCCACCGCAGAACTCTCCATCGCCGGGCAGGCCGCGAAAGCCTGGTTCGCCATGGCCGAGGCCAAAGAGCAGGTTGCCTTGACCCAGTCTACGATTCGGACCTTCTCCGAAACCGAAGCACTCCTCGAAGAACGCTTTGAAGCCGGCGTGGAAGAGAACGGACGGAACTTCGCCTCCGAACTTCTTCTCGCCAAGGCTGATATCGAGTTGGCGCGAGACAACCTCCAATCCCAACTGGAGGTCGCCCAGAGGACCTCCCGACAGCTGGAGATCCTCGCGGGACAATACCCGGCTGGGCAGGCGGGAAAGAAAGCCCGCCTCCCGTCCTACCCAGGTACCATTCCAGCCGACCTTCCCGCTACACTTCTCGATCGACGCCCTGACCTGACCGCCTCCGAAAGACGGCTCGCCGCGGCCGACGAGCGCATCTTCGAAGCAAAGCGAGCGCTGCTCCCCAGCATCGGATTGACGAGTAGCTTCGGGACCGCGAGTGACGATATCAGCCAACTTCTCGACGGCACCTTCAGTGTCTGGAGCATCGCTGGAAACCTGGCCCAGCCCATTCTCCAGGGAGGCCGATTGCGGGCCAATGTCTCTCGACGAGACGCGGAATTGGAACTCGCGGTCGCCGAGTTCGAACAACTCGCCCTGACCGCTTTCGGAGAAGTCGAGAACGCCCTTGCCGCCGAAGAATTCTACAACCAGCGAGTCGGCGCCCTCATCAAGGCAGTCCGACTCACCGAGTCCGCCTACACTCGTTCTCGGGAAGAGTTTTCGAAAGGCACAGGAGACATCCTCACCGTTCTCAGTGCCCAGCGCCGCCAGTTTACAAATCAGTCGCAACTCCTCGCCGTTCGCCGACTCCGCCTCCAGAACCGAGTCGATCTCTACCTCGCATTGGGAGGCAGCTTCAAGCCTTTCCCCTGCCCCACTGCCAAACAAGCGGATCCGGAAACCGCGCCCTCGACATGAAACGATTTCTCAAAATACTTCTCGGACTCGGTATCCTCCTCGCCGGAGTCGGAGTCACCGCCCTGCTCTGGATCACACGTCCTGAAGCAGAGAAAAAGGACAACGCCGAGAACATTCCCGTCATGAAAGTGATGGCGATCTCACCCGCCTCGCATGCCTTCACGATTCCTTCGCAGGGAATCATCGAGCCCGACAAGCGAAGCCGCATCGCGGCCGAAGTCGCTGGACGGGTCCTCCGGGTCTCGGAAAACTTCGAAGCTGGAATGCTCGTTGGCAAAGGGCTCCCCGAAGCCACCGACATCCAACCTCTCGTCGAAATCGATCCCACCAACTACCTCGCCGCGATCGAGCAGGCGAAGTCCGCCCTCGCCGACGCCGAGTCCGCCCTCGCGACCGAGGAAGCACGCGCCGAGCAGGCGAAATCGGATTGGAAAAAACTCGGCCGGAGCGGCGATCCCCCGGCCCTCGTGCAAAGGCTCCCTCAACTGAAGAGCGCCAGAGCCCGTCGCGACTCCGCCCAAGCCGCTCTTGCGCAGGCGGAAGCCGACCTCGCCCGCACCAAGATTCGCCCCCCCTACGAAGCCATCGTCGCCTCGACCATGACCGAAGTCGGCAACTACCTCACCCCGGGATCTCCCGTTGCCGAGATCTATGCCACCGCCCCCTACGAGGTTCGGCTCCCGCTCTCGATCGACGAGTCACGGTTTTTGGAAACAACCGAAAACGGAGCACCCACCGGCAAAGTCCAGATCTCGGCTACGGCAGGGGGCAAGACCCGCACCTGGGAGGCGAAGATCATTCGTAGCGAGGGCGAAATCGATCGCGCAACCCGATCTCTTTTCATCGTCGTCGAGGTGGAAGACTCCAGCGAAGAGGAAGGCGTCGAACTCCGACCCGGCCTCTTCGTCAAAGCGGCCATCGCAGGTCGCAGCCAGAGAAACCTGGCCGCCATCCCCTTCCAGGCCTTCCGTGATCTCGACACCGTGGTCGTCGTCGATCCCGACAACAAGATCCAGTTTCGTGATGTCACCGTGATCCGACGCGAGGGAGATGCCGTCTACGTAGACGCGAGCAGCTTCAATGAAGAGGATCGAGTCAGCCTGACCGAGATGCCGGATCTCGTTCGTGGCATGCAAGTAGAACCGGATCTCGTACCCTCCCCCCTTCGTGAAGACGAAGAGGAAGTTTCTCCCAACACTGCAGCCAGCACCGAGCCGTGAGCGAAGACCTCCATAAAGAATCGGGAATCATCTATTGGTTCAGTCGCAACCATGTCGCGGCAAACTTCCTGATGGTGGTCATCGTCGTGCTGGGCGTGGGCACGTGGCCCACGATCAAAAAAGAGATCTTTCCGGAGACTTCGATCAACTCCGTCAACGTTTCCGTCGCGTATCCCAACGCCACTCCGGATGAAGTGGAAAAAGGGATCATCATCCCTATCGAGGAAGCGATCCAGGATATCGAGGGCATCGATCGGATGAAATCGGTCGCGAATCAGAACATCGGTGTAGTGACGGTGGAAGTCGCCAACGGATTCGAAGTCCGCAACGTCATGGACGATGTGAAGACCCGAGTCGACGCGATCCAGAATATCGCGGAAGAAGCCGAAGAACCCCTGCTCGAAGAACTCCTCATCAAGGCCCAGGTGCTCAGCATCGCGGTTTCGGCGGAAACCGATGAGGCCACTCTGAGAGCCATCGCCGAGAAGGTTCGGACAGGTCTACTCACCTACAACGGCGGTTCGTCCAGTATCACCCAGGCCGTCATCGCCGGAGCCCGCGACTACGAAATCTCCATCGAGGTTTCCGAGGAAACACTACGCCAATATGGAATCAGCTTCGACAGTGTTGCCATGGCCGTTCGAAAGGCGTCTCTCGACCTCCCGGGAGGCTCGGTCCGAACCCGGGCCGGCGAGGTTCTCCTGCGAACCGAAAGACGTCGTTACAACCAGGAAGACTTTCGCGACATTCCCGTCATCACCCGTCCGGATGGATCCACCGTCGTCCTCGCTGAGATTGCCCAGATCCGAGACGGCTTCGAAGAAGACCGGATCGATGCCCAGTTCGACAACACCCCGGCGATTCTCATCAATGTCTTCCGGATCGGAAATGAGGACACCATCAAGATCGCGGATACGGTGAAGAAATTCATCGACGAGGAGGCTTCGTCACTGGTTCCCGAAGGCGTCACCCTCGCGATCTGGAAGGACGATTCCGTCTATCTCTCCGGTCGTCTCAAACTTCTCGCCAAGAACGGAATTTTCGGGCTTCTCCTCGTCGCCCTTGTCCTCACGCTTTTCCTGCGCCCCAGCCTCGCACTTCTCGTTTCGATCGGAATTCCCGTCTCCTTTGCAGGAGCGATTACCCTGATGCCCTACACCGGCATCTCGATCAACATGATCTCGCTTTTCGCTTTCATCCTCGTCCTCGGAATCGTCGTCGATGACGCCATTGTTGTCGGAGAAAGCGTCTACAGCCGCATGAGAAAAGGCGAACATCCTCGACTCGCGGCCCCCCGGGGCACACGGGAAGTCGGCATCGTCGTCACCTTTGGCGTCATCACCACCGCGATGGCCTTCACCCCCATGCTGGGACTTAGTGGAGTGAGCGGAAAAATCTGGCCTAACATTCCTCTCATCGTGATCCCCACGCTGATTTTCTCTCTCTTCCAATCCAAGCTGATCCTGCCCTCTCACCTTGCCCTACTCAAATCCGCGAGTGAACAAGGCGAACCTGGCCCCATTCTCCGCTTTCAGCACATCTTTGCCCGCGGCCTCGAAAAGTTCGTGGATCGTTTTTATCGCCCTGTTTTGAAGAAAGCCCTGGAGTTTCGGTATGTCGTTCTCGCCGGCTTTGTCGCTCTCCTCATCATCACCGTCGGGACGATCGCTTCCGGCTGGATCAAGTTTGTCTTCTTTCCCGAAGTCGAAACCGATGTGGTCAATGCCAAGGTGAAAATGGCCCAGGGAGTTTCTTTCGAGCGAACCGAGGAAGTCATCCGACTCATCGAATCGAAGGCCTCTGTTCTCGAAGAGGAACTCGGGGGAGATCCCCTGATCCGTCACAAGCTCGCCAGCGTCGGGACGCAACCGCTCCTCCAGGGGATGGAGGGATCCGGAGGCCAACCCAAGGGCACCAATATCGGAGAGGTCACCCTCGAACTGGTCCCTTCCATCGAAAGGAAATACACCGGGGAGGATATTGTCTCCAAGTGGCGCGAGCTCGTCGGCCCGGTTCCGGGAACCGTGGAGCTCATCTTCGCCGCCGAGTCCGCCTCGGGAGGCAACGCGATCGATCTCGAGATGGTCGGCGACGACTTCGAGCAACTCCGCGCCGCGACCGACGAAGCCAAGGCAGCCCTTCGCGCTTTCACCGGTCTGATCGATCTTTCGGACTCCGACATCGAAGGAAAACGGGAACTCAAACTCGACCTTCTCCCCTCGGGCAAATCCCTTGGGCTGCGTCTCGAGGACGTTGCCCGACAGGTTCGCCAGGGATTTTATGGAGATGAGATCCAGCGCCTCCAGAGAGGGAAGGATGAGGTGAAAGTCTTTGTCCGGTATCCCCGCGACGAACGCACCTCTCTTGCCGACCTCGAGAACATGAAGATTCGGCTTCCCGACGGATCGGAAGTCCCCTTCTCCGAAGTCGCCAGCGCTGAATTTGGTCGCTCCAACGCCACGATCCAGCGCACGGACCAGCAACGAGCGATTCGGATCACCGCCGATGTCGACAAGGCTCTCGGTGCCAATGCCACGGAGATCGTTCGCTCGCTCACGGCTGGTGCCAGGGCCGAAAACACGGGGCAACTTTGGAGGCGCAATGTGATCAATTGGTTTCGGGAGAAGGCTGGGAAACCGCCTCTTCCTGAAATCGAGAAAGGAGCCCTCGTGAGGATCCAGGAAAAATATCCCGGGGTTCGCTACAGTTTCGAAGGCGAACAAAAGGATCAGAAGCAATCGATGACCGAGATGGGACAGAAGGCCCTCCTCGCTCTTCTCGGGATGTATGTCCTTATGGCGATCCCGCTGCGTTCCTATGTCCAGCCCATGATCGTGATGAGCGTCATCCCCTTCGGGCTCGTGGGAGCCATCGTGGGACACCTCCTTCTCGGCTTCAATTTCAGCATCATGAGCATGTGTGGCATCGTCGCCCTCGCCGGAGTCGTGGTGAACGACAGCCTCGTCCTCGTCGACTACGTCAATCGTCACGTCAAAGCCGGGCTCTCCATTCACGAAGCGGCCTGGGAAGCTGGTGCGGCACGTTTTCGCCCCATCATCCTGACCTCGCTGACCACCTTCGCGGGCCTCACCCCGATGCTTCTCGAAACGGATGTGCAGGCTCGATTTCTCATCCCCATGGCAGTATCGCTCAGCTATGGAATTCTCTTTGCGACCCTGATTACCCTCATCCTGATTCCCTGTCTTTACCTCATGCTGGAAGATTTCAGCAATCGCTTCAACCTCAAGTGGATCACGAGGAGCCACGAAAAAGACCATTCCGGAGAGGAATAGATTCGAGATTCGACTTGCTAGATCCGATCGCGATAGTAAACGCTATCTCTAGCTTGTATGAATAGAAAGGTCCGTTGGTGGTGGAGAAGACTGGGAAGTCGCGTCGGTGAATTCGTCGCCGGCAATTCCATCGACCTCTTCCCGATCCGGAAAGGGTTTCGAGGCTACAATGCGTCCAGCCTCCGCGCGGATTCGACGGCCGGACTGAATGTCGCGCTTCTCGCCTTCCCCCAGGGGATGGCCTATGCGGTCATCGCAGATCTTCCCATCCAGTATGGGATCATTTCAGGTGCGATCGCCACCCTCGTAGCCCCCATTTTCTCCGGCTCCCGGCACACGATCCTTGGTCCGACGAACGCGACGGCGTTCATGCTGTTCTCCAGTTTCGCGGCCTTCTCGATGTCGGACCGCTTGTTCTATCTCCCGATGCTGGTGCTCTTCGTCGGAATCCTTCTCACGATCGGAGCGCTCTTTCGCGTCGCCGAACTCGTCCAGTATGTGAGCCGATCGGTCGTCGTCGGGTACATCACGGGGGCCGCTGTCCTCATCATCGCAAACCAGGTCCGACATGTCCTTGGCATCGAGCTTCCCGAAACAACCTCGGATGGCCCCAAGACATTCTTCACCATCCTCCAGAGAACAACGGGAGAACTGGACGAAACCCAGTGGCAACCTGCCACGCTGGGAGTCGCGACCTTTCTCATCTGGTTTGTTCTTCAGAAGAAACTCCCCAAGCTCCCCGTTTTTGCGATCACCCTGATCCTGATCTCGACGGCCTACTACTTTCTCCATCGTTTCTCCGGCTGGGAGGTCGCGACCTTCGAAGCCTTTTCCGTGTCGGATCTGAAACCGAAACTCCCGGAGATCAGCCCTCGTGGCTTTTTTACCGATGTTTCGCGCCTCATCGGACTGGCCTTCTCCATCGCCTTTCTCGCCGCCCTCGAGAATTCCGTGATGTCGAAGACCCTCGCCAGCCGGGTTGGGGATCGACCCGATGTCAATCAGGACATGCTCAGTGTCGGGGTCGCCAACCTCGCCGCCTCGGTCACCGGGGGTATGCCTGCCTCCGGTTCCCTGACCCGCTCGGCCCTGAACTTCTCGAGCGGAGCCGTCTCGCGACTCTCCAGCATCATCAGTGGCCTTCTCTGTGTCGTCGGCCTGCTCCTTCTCGGCGACTTCATGGTCCACGTTCCCAAGTCCGCGCTTGCCATGCTCGTGATGTGTATCGCCGCCTCCGTCATCAATCGTCATCACATTCGCATCTCCCTCTACGCCACCTCCTCGGATGCGGCGGTTCTCATCACTACCTTTGTTGCCGCGTTGGTCATGCCTCTCAACGTCGCCATCTTCCTCGGCGTCGGAATCTCGATCATGCTCTACCTCCGGGCCGCCAGCCGCCCCTACCTCACCGAATACGAGTTCTCGGAGCAGGGCGAGCTTCGGGAAGCGGGAGAAAAACGAGCCCGCCCCATGCCTGCGATTTCCATCGTCCATGTCGAAGGCGATCTCTTCTTTGGGGCTTCGGAGCTCTTTCGGACCCAAATCCAGAAGACGTCCCTCGATCCCGACCTCAAGGTCATCATCCTGCGGCTGAAAAATGCCCGTCACCTCGATGCCACAAGCGTGGTCGCCCTCGAGGAACTGGTCAATTTCCTCAACGCAAAGGAACGCAATGTCATCATCAGCGGTGCGACCAAGGATGTCTACCGAGTCCTCAAGAATGCTGGATCGGTTCGCTTGATCGGTCGCGAAAACATCTTTCTCAACAATCCGAAGAATCCGAATCTCTCGACTCGCAACGCGCTGAAGAGAGCTCAGGAGATCCTCGGCACGACCGAGGCGGACATCCGCATCTTCTACGATCCGACCAAGGACAAGAAGAAGGGCTCCTGATCTACGGATCACAGCCGCCCCATCCCGCCAAACTCGTTTGACGACGCGCCTCACGGAGTTCAACCTCCTGCGATGTATTCTATTCGCGTCGATACCGGCGGGACCTTTACCGATTGCTGGGGGCTCGCCGATGGATCCGCATCTCCCCGATTGGTCAAAGTCCTCTCGTCGGGTCGTCTCCGTGTCGCCGCTCCTCGCTGGATTTCCGACACCTCGGCCCAGCTCACGATCCCCCCGAGCTGGGAAGTCGGCGATTCCTTTTTCACCGGCTACAAGATCGAGTCAGGGGGAGAGACCGCCCTTGTGCTTTCCTTCGAGGCGGCCACCGGCCGGGTGATGCTCTCACGTCCCATTCCAGAGGCCGATTCGGTCGATCTCTTCACGAGGGAAGAGGCACCTGTGCTCGGAGCCCGTCTCCTCACCGGCACGGCTCTCGACGAGGAATTCCCTCTCCTCGATTTCCGGCTCGCGACGACCCGGGGCACCAACGCCCTCCTGGAACGAAAAGGCGCTCGGCTCGCCTTTTTCACGACCCACGGTTTCCGCGATCTTCTCACGATCCGCGACCAACGCCGTCCCGATCTTTTTGCGCTCGAACATCAGCGACCGCCCTCTCTCTACGAATCGGTCGTGGAGGTGACCGAGCGACTCGATGCTGAGGGAAAGATCCTCACCCCCCTGGTGCTCGACGAGGATTTGAAAGAGCAAGCCATCGCCTGCCTGGCCTCCGGGGTCACCGTGGCTGCGATCGGACTTCTCCACAGCTATCGGAATCCCGCTCACGAAGAACAACTTCGCGAATGCCTTCTCGACCTTGGGTTCACCCACGTCTCGACCAGCGCCGAGCTCGCTCCGCTCATCAAGATCCTGCCAAGAGCAGAAACCGCCGTCGCCAATGCCTACCTTCATCCGGTGATGCAGTCTTTCTTGGATCATGTCCGATCCCGCATCGGCGACGAGAGCTCTCTGCTCACGATGACCTCTGCCGGGGGACTCGAAACTCAGGAATCCTACGCCCCCAAAGATTCGCTGCTCTCCGGACCTGCCGGCGGAGTCTCCGGAGCCGCCGCCGTCGCCGCGGAATTGAACCGCGAGCGCATCCTCACTTTCGATATGGGAGGAACGAGTACGGATGTCGCCCGCTACGATCACGGATTCCAGTATCGATTCGAGCAAATCGTTGGCGACGCCCGACTTCTCTCCCCCGCCCTGAAGATTGAAACCGTGGCCGCCGGTGGAGGTTCGATCTGTCACTGGTCGAACGGCACGCTCCAGGTCGGCCCTGAGTCGGCGGGAGCATCACCAGGACCCGCCTGCTATGGCCGAGGCGGCCCGCTGACCCTGACCGACGTCAATCTTCTCCTCGGCCGAATCGACCCGGACAATTTCGGAATCCCGATCTCGGAGCACAACAGACGCGCCGCGGAGAGCGCCGCTCGAGAACTCCAGGCGGAAGCGGGTTTGGACTCCGAAACCGTGAACTTCGACTTTCTCCACGGACTGGTCGAAATCGCAGTCGAGCAGATGGCCGACGCGATCCGAACGATTTCGGTAGAAGACGGTGCTGACCCGTCCGCCTACACCCTCCTCGCCTTCGGAGGAGCCGGGCCGCTTCACGCATGCCAGATAGCCGATCGTCTCGGCATTTCCGAGATCATCATTCCCGCCGAGGCCGGCCTCCTGAGCGCCTATGGGCTGGACCAGGCCAGCCTCGAACGCTTTTCCGAAAGACAAGTCGATTGCTCCACCGACGATCCACAACTCGCGAACGTTCTCGAGGAAGTCGAACGCCGATCCCTGACATTGCTCCAGGAAATCGGAGCCGAAGGCACCATCACCCGACGCCTCGCCGAGATGCGGCTCTCAGGTCAGGATGCAACGCTGTCGGTCGACGTTCACCAAGGGGACGAACTGCCTCTCCATTTTCGCAGGCAATACGAAGAGACCTTCGGCTACCCTCCTCCTGCAGATCGCTCCATCGAAGTCGTCTCCTACCGAGCCATCGCCGGCACCGGCCGAAAAGCTCCTCGACCGTGTCAGTCGACAGGGTCAGGTCGTGAACCCAACCCGGTTGTTTCGCCGCCACAGGATCCCTTTCTCGATCGAGAAACCCTCGATCCGAAAATGGCAATCGCCGGACCCGTCGTGATCCAGGATCCCTTCAGCACTCTCTTTCTCCCCTCGAACTGGATCGCGGTCCCACAGGAGAACGGAGCCCTCCTCCTGCAATCGAACTCAGAAGAACAAGCGACTTCCGAGGCGTCCCGCCCTGCCCAGGTGGAACATGAGTTGTTTCGCCATCGCTTCGACAATCTCGTGGAGGAGATGGGAACGCTTCTTCAACGCTCGGCCGTCTCCACCAACGTCAAGGAGCGCGCCGACTTCTCCTGCGCTCTTCTCGATGGCGAGGGGTATCTCATCACCAGCGCTCCCCACATTCCCGTTCATCTCGGGGCGCTTGGTCTCTGTGTCCGAATGGTTTCGGAGAAGGTCAGCTTTTCCCCCGGAGATACCATTGTCACGAATCACCCCGGTGTCGGAGGATCCCATCTTCCCGACGTGACCCTGATCACCCCCATTTTTGGAGCCAACAGGGACGCTCCCGTCGCCTTCGTGGCCAACCGCGCCCACCACGCTGAGATTGGCGGGCTCACTCCTGGATCGATGCCACCCCATGCGAAGAGCCTCGAGGAAGAAGGTGTCGTCCTCTCCCCTTCCCACCTGATCCGGGCTGGCGAGTCGTGCTTTGACGAAGTCGGAGCCCGGCTTTCGAACGCCCCCTTTCCCACCCGGAACCTTCGCGACAATCTCGCCGACCTCCATGCTCAACTGGCCTCGAATCGACGAGGGACCGAGTTGTTTACGGAGCTTCTTTCTCAGCATGGAGAAGAAAAGATCCTTTCCGAAATGAAGTGGCTCAAGACTCTCAGCGAGGAAGCCCTGACCGAACACCTGCAACACAGCGGCTTCGCTTCCGGAAAGGCGGTCGAGCGGCTCGACGATGGAACCGAGATCCACGTCTCCATCGAGAACTCCGCGGGGATTCTTTCCCTCGATTTTGCCGGAACGACCACTTCTCATCCGGCCAACCTCCATGCCACCCCGGCCATCGTCCAGAGTGCGATTCTCTATGTCCTCCGACTCTGGACCCAGACTTCGGTTCCCCTGAACGAAGGGATGCTGAGCTCCGTCCGCATTTCGTTGCCTCGCTGCTTTCTCAATCCGGAATTTCTCGAGGGCGCCGGTGACTGCCCTGCCGTTGTCGGTGGCAATGTCGAGACCAGCCAACGTCTCGTCGACACCCTGATCCGAGCCCTCGAAATTCAGTCCTGCTCGCAGGGTACAATGAACAACTTCCTCTTTGGCGATGAGACTTTTGGGTACTACGAAACCATCGCGGGCGGGTCCGGTGCCGGAGAGGGCTACGAGGGCACATCCGGGATTCACACTCACATGACCAATACAGCGATCACAGATCCCGAGATCATGGAGCATCGCTACCCCATCCGCCTCCATCGCTTCGCGATCCGGGAGGGATCCGGAGGCAAAGGAAAATGGAGGGGAGGCGATGGCGTCGTCCGCGAAATCGAGTTCCTCCATCCTCTCCAGATCTCCCTCCTGACCCAACACCGTATCGAAACCCCGTTTGGATTGAAAGGCGGCGACGACGGAAGCACAGGCAGCCAATCGCTCAACGGAAGATCTCTGCCGGGAATCCATTCCCAGGCGGTGGTCAAGGGAGATCGCCTTCTCATCGAGACTCCCGGCGGCGGAGGTTTCGGAGAATCGGACGCCGGTTCCTGATTTCGCCCCTTTTCTCCGACTACGCCCCAGGATTCCAGATTTTGGTACCGACACGATCGAGATTTTCGCTACCCTCCTCAGATCAGTGCCTCAAATACAGAAGTCGATTCCGACCGTTCCCTCGCGATTCGCACCGTGGATCTCCGGGTCGACTACGGAGAAACCAACGCCGTTCGAGACTTGAACCTCGAGGTCCCTCGTGGCGAGGTCTATGGCCTGGTCGGGCCCAATGGCGCAGGCAAGACCAGCACCTTCAAGATTCTCGCGACGCTGATGGAGCCCACCTACGGAGAAGTCGAACTCTGTGGCATCGATGCCTTGCTTCATCCCGAAGAAGTGAGGCACCGTCTCGCCTACATGCCCGATCTTGCGCCTGTGCCCAGTGATCTGAAGTGCGGAGAGTTTCTTGAGATGTTCGCTGCGGCATACGGATTGCAGGGAGTGGAGAAGCGAGACCGCATCACGGAATGCCTCGAAGCAGTCAATCTCGTCGAAAAACGAAAGGCCTTCTGCAGGACCCTGTCACGAGGCATGATGCAGCGTCTCGTCCTCGCAAAGTCGCTCCTTCACAAACCGCAGGTCATGATCCTCGACGAACCGGCCAGCGGCTTGGACCCCGTCGCAAGATCGGGACTCCGAAAATCACTCCGAAAGATCGCGGACGACGGCAGGACGGTGATCATCAGTTCTCATATCCTGTCCGAGCTCGCGGATATGTGCACCTCGGTGGGCCTGATGAAGAAAGGCGAATTGGTGGCTTCCGGCCCGGTTGCGGATGTCGTCTCGCAGATGAGCCGCCCCCATCGCCAGATCGAGCTTCGCATCATCGGGTCGACCGAGAAAACCGAAGCACTCCTCAAGAAGTCGGATCGAGTCTCCAACCTCATCGTGAAAGATCAAACGAGCGACCTCGTGGAATTCGACTTTGAAGGCAATCCGGAGGACCAGGCGGACCTGATCCGAGAACTCGTCGAATCCGGATGCAGAATCCGATCCTTCGAGGAGCGACACTCCACGATTGAAGACATTTTCCTTGAACTCTCTGAAGCGGACCACCATCACGATGAGTGAAGAAGAACCGAAAGCGCGTCCCTCGTCCCTGGCCTCGAATCCTTTCGAGAACCCGATCTTTCGGCGCTACACCAGGTCCCAGCTTCGCCCTGTCTCGACCTCGATCTGGGCAGTGACCGTGCTGGTCTTTGTGACATTCACCTTCCTTGCCATCTACGTGGGCTCACGCAACCTGGGTCAACAGGACAATGTCCAGGCAGCGCGTTGGGCCTTCCGAGCCATCCTTTTGATCCAAGGCTTCTTGCTGATGCTGCTCGGCACCGGCGCCACTACTCTTGCCTATGTCAGGGAAGCCGACGAGAAGATGGTCGAATACCAGCGCCTCACGCCAATGTCTCCGATGGCAAAGCTACTCGGATACTTGTTCGGCCCTCCCATTCGGGCCTACCTGCTCTTCCTCATCACCGTCCCCTTCGCGATCTTCTGCATCGTAGTCGGAAAGATTCCTTTCATCGCCGTTTTCGAAATCTACGTGACTTTTTTCGTCTCGGTCATCCTCTACCACCTGACCGGCTTGCTGGCCGGAACCCTATTGAAGCGAAGACTTCTCGCGGGAGTTCTCTCGATGGGATTGGTGTTTGGCATCAACTTTGTCCTACCCGGTATTCTGGCCCGGTCAGGATATACCTTCTTCTTTTACACGACAGTGTGGCCGGTTGTCATTCTTCACGGCTCCGGACTGGCCCTAGAGAACGATCAATCTCCGGAGCTGCTGGCTCGGTATGAGAATTTCCAGGCGGTCGATTTCTTCCAGTTCGAAATTCCGACTTTCGTTTTTGGCCTTGCCGTTCAGGGCTTCCTCATCTTCACCTTTGCCCTGATTCTGTATCGTCGCTGGAAGGGAGAGACCCTGCACCTCCTGAGTAAGAATTTCACCCTGATTGTCTTTTCCGGGATTCTTGTTCTCTTCCTTGGAACTTCCCTCCCCTTGATGGATTCAGGCCAGATCTTTCCATCGATGAATACTCAGTTCGGCCAACGCTACATGCGCCCGTCCGGTCTCCAGGCGACTCCCTCGGAAGCTTTGGGCATCACCGCGGCGTGTGGCATCATCACATTCATCATCGCCTGCATCCTCATCCAAATCATCACCCCGACGCGCGATGGCTTCCTGAGAGGGCTTCGCAGGGCATACAAGAAGGGCCAGAGGAGTCCACGATTCGGAGCCGATGCCCAGACGGGGTTGTGGCATACCCTCTGGATCGGGTTGCTCGGAGGACTGGCCTGGTACTGGTTTACCCATTCGCTTTTTCAGACCGATTTTTTTCCTGACCGATCGCTCCCCGGCTACGCAAGCCTGGTGATGTGCTCCATCTGCATTCTCGCAGCCATTTGTTTCGGAACCACCCTGCAGCTCTTCGGCAAGGGGGTTCTGTGGTTGGCCATGCTGTTCGCCTGGATTGTCCCTCTCCTTGCCGCGGGTATTCTTTTCCTCGCCGAGCAGCCGGTCGGCGGCATTTACCTGGCCAGCCTTTCTGCCTTCGGAGCCTTCTTCAACTTTCCGACCACCATGCTCGGTGGACCCGACTATGCAAACTACAGTCACGTCAGAAATGCATTCGGAATCTGGATTTGCAGTCATGCCCTGCTTGCCATCTTTCTCCTAGTCCTGTCCCACAGACGAAACCTGCTCCTCCACGAACTGGTGGAGAAGGAACGTACGTCGCGGTGAAAGACCGGCGCAGTCCTTGGGCGGCTCTCTGGGAATTCTCTGCCCCGGGAGATTTCGATTCCGCAGATGCGCCCGAAATCGCATTGTCTTGCGGAACGGCTTTTCCAAAACTGATCTGCATGAAGGAAACTCCCCCGTCTCGTCGAAATTTTCTCCGTAGTTCCTCTTTACTCGCCGCTGGTGCTGGTGCGGCAACCGCAGCGGCTCCCAATCTGCTGCTGGGGCAGGCCAAGGGAGCGAACTCCCGCTTGCGGGTCGGTGTAATGGGGCTGAGCCGAGGAAAAGGGCACATCAAGGCCTACCTCGATGTTCCCAATACGGAAATCGCCTACGTTTGTGATGTCGATGAAAAGCGGCTCATCGGCGGGGCCAATCAGCTCAAAGACAAACAGGAGAAGATGCCGGAGAAGGTGACTGATTTTCGCCGCATTCTCGACGACCCTGACATCGACGCTATTTCCATTGCTGCCCCCAACTTCTGGCACACCCCGGCAGCGATTGCGGCCTGTGAGGCGGGAAAGCATGTCTATGTCGAGAAACCCGGGAGCCACAATGCCCATGAAGCGATGCGTATCGTCGAAGTGGCCAAAGAAACGAGACGCCAGGTCCAGATGGGAACGCAGCGCCGCTCCTATCCCGCCCTCATCGAAGCCGTGCAAAAACTTCGTGAAGGAATCATCGGAGATCTTCGTTATGCCCGTTGCTGGTATGCGAACGCTCGCCCCTCCATCGGGACTGGAAAACTCGTCGATCCGCCTGCCGAGCTGGATTGGGCAATGTGGCAGGGCCCTGTCCCCGACCATCCCTACAAGGACAATCTCGTTCACTACAACTGGCACTGGCACTGGCTCTACGGAGGAGGCGAACTCGCCAACAACGGGGTCCACTCTCTCGACATCGCACGCTGGGCCATGGGAGTCGACTATCCGACCCGGATCACCTGCAACGGAGGGCGCTATCACTACGATGACGACCAGGAAACACCCGACACTGCGACCGCAACCTTCGACTACGGAGACGTGGGCATCCAATGGGAGTCCAGCTCCTGCCATCGTCGCAAACCCGAAGACAACCGATTCGTCGTCGTCTATGGCAGCAAGGGAAAGATGGATCTTCACAGCGCCAACTACTCCGTCTACGACAATGACGGAAAGGAGATTGCGAAGAACACGGATCCTCCGAGCGATGTTCCTCACTTCACCAATTTCGCCAACGCAATTCGCAAGGGGGAAGCTTTGAATCAATCCATCGAGCAGGGACAGATCAGCGCGATGCTGTGTCACCTCGGAAACATCGCCTACCGAACCGATGGCGCTGTCGCCGTGGACCCGAAAACCGGGAAGCTTGTCAACAATCCCGAAGGTGAAAAGCTCTGGTCCCGCGATGCGTATCGCGAGGGCTGGGAGGTCTGAAGACCGCGTTGATCCACGCCGTCTCCTTTCCTACTTTTCCTCTCCCCAATCGAGGATCGAACCGACATCCCCTCGCACGAACTGCAGCACGATCGGGTTCTTGCGCTTCGGATCCGCAGCTTTGAGAGGACGCGTCGTACCGAGAAAGGCATAGCGACCGTCGGTTGCCGTAACCTGGGTGGTCAGCTTCATCGTGTAGAAGGTGGGCATGTGCGTCTTGAACTTGGGGTCCGTCGCCTGGTGGTGCCAATGCCGGATCTCTTCCAGCTTTACAATCTCGGGTGCGATATTGATATCGAGGGTCCGATCGTCTGCCCCGATCACCGGATCGACTTCCACGGTCACTCCCACATTCCGCGTCTCGAACGCGGTGGGCGTCACCGCAGAGACCGGTGCCTCGGCCCCATCCTTGAGAGTGACTTCCGTCGGAATTTCCGGCGGATCGTACTCAGTCGGGTAAATGTATTCGTCGATGGACTCAGTCTTGGCGCGCTGCCCTGACCGAGCCGCCACGGTGGCAGACTCGATAATCTCGGCCCGCCCTTCGCGTATCCATTTTTGCACTTCATTTCGAAGCTCCGTCCCGTCGGAATCAAGCACATTGGAAAAAAGCCAGTCACTAAACTCGGTGTGATCGACTTCGATATACTCGACATAGATGTGAATGACCTTGGATCCCCGGCTCCGCACCTCTTCCAGGATCTCTTCCACCCGGGAAAGTTGTTCGGCCGTGTTGGTCACAATAAGCCGTGCCTCTGTCTCTCTGAACTCGGCCTTGGTTCCTTCCGTGAAAAAGACCCCCAGTGCCTTCAATACTTCTTCGACAGATTCCTCGACCCGCAGCGGTACAGCCCCCACTTCCGGAGCCGCAAAGGGATCGGCATAAGAGTCCGTCGGCTTGGCTTGCACTTTCACGGCCTTCAACTGATTGGGCAAATCGCTGGGAACCTGATAGGTCCTCGTGACAAGAACCCGTGTCTTGGAAGGCTCAGCCGGAACAGGCTCAGCCGGAACAGGCTTCGCAGGAACAGGCTTCCCTTCGGTCACCACGGGTGCCTCCTCCGGCTTTTTCTCGTTCTGCCCCTTGGACTCCTGCCCTGTCACCATACCGGCAAACAGGACGAGAAAGAGAATCGATACAATGTGGCATTTACTCATTTTCGGAATCGGAAGGTTGAAGTGAAAAGGAAGTCGGCACGGCAACATCGGCACGGACAAACATTAGGACGATCGGACGGCGCCCCTCGACGGAAGCACGCAACGGAGTGGTGGTTCCAAGGAAAGCATACCCGTTGTGACGCAGGGTCACCTGGGTCGTGATCTTCATCGTGTAGAACCGAGGCATCGATACGGTAAAGAACGGTAGCTCATTCTCGGGGGGCCAATCGATCACTCCATTCAAACGAACCATTTCGGGAGACAGGTTCACATCCACCGTTTTCTGATCGGGGCCGAGAACAGGGTCGACTTCGAGGGTCGAACCGGCATTGCGTGTCTCGAAGGCAGAGGAAGTTGCAGGAAGTTCCGGTGCTTTCGTATTCGGTCCCTCTAACGAAATCTTAGTGGGAATCTCTGGAACTCCGGGCTCCGTGGGATAGATGACCTCGCTGATGGATTCCGACTTTGCCCGCTGTCCGGATCGCGCAGTGAGGACGACGGTTTCAATTACGCTTGCCTGGTCCGCTTTGACCCACGCTTGGGCTTTCTCGCGAAGTGGACGACCGTCTCCCGTGATGCGATTTTCGAACATCCAATCGTGATAGAGCGAAGCCTCTACCTCAATAAACTCCAGGATGATGTGGAGTTGCTGCCGAGCCGCCAATTCGTGAAAATGCGGCAACTCCTCCTCCAACTGTTCGAGCCGTTTGACATCGGCCGTGACCGACAGAACCTCGTTTCGAAAGTCGAATTCGACGACGTCTTCCTCCTTGATCTCGACCCCCTTTTCCGCAAAGAGGTTCCGGATACGAGTGATCGGGTGGAGCTTCTTTTTCTCCGGGTTCCCCGCCGTATCATCGACAAGAACGATTCTTGGAAACGAATACGATCGCGTCTCCACCTGTTCCTCGGCCCGGCCTATCCGGGACGAAGAAACGACGACCGACGTGAGAATCAAAGCGATGGCGAGTCCACGTTTCATTCTGCATCTCCTTCTGTTTGATTCCCCGGGACATACTTCACCCGATTTTTGGGCAGGGACTTCACCACATCCCCTCGCACAAACATCAAGACGAGAGGATTTTTTCGATCTTCCCTCGCGGCTTTGCGCGGTTTCATCGTCCCTACAAAACTGTAGCGGCCATGGCGCCCCGTGACCTGGGTAAGGGCCCCCATGGTGTAAAACTTCGGATTCGAAATCACCACCAGCGGATGCCCGTCGTGAGGAGGCCACTCGGTCCGGCCATTCTCCTCGACGAGATACGCGTTCAGGTTGACATCGATCGTTTCATTGTCGCTCGCCAGTGCCGTCACGGTGTAGAGATTGGTGCCCACATTTCGGCACTCAAAAGCCGCGCTGATGCCTCCCGTCATCGGTGCCTTGCTATCCGCTCCGGACAAATCAACTTTCGAAGGAATCTCCGGAGGATCGCCCTCGGAGGGATAGATCAGAAAGGAAAACGACTCCGACCGCGATTCGACTCGGGTCCGGCTCTGCAAGACCACCGTCTCCACGATGGTCGCACTTTCGTCCCGAACCCACTCCTGGGCCTGCCTCCGCAGAGGTGTCCCATCCTTCGTGATCCGATTTTCGAACATCCAGTCGTGATAGAGGGAAGCCTCGACCTCGATCCATTCCGCAATGAGATGGATCGCTCCCGGCCCCTTGGTCTCCGCTCCCTGCAGCCAGCTTTCGAAAAGGGTCAGTTGCTCCTCGGTATTGATCAAGGTGATGGTTCTCTCCTCAAGATCAGCGGATGCTGACGCCCCCTCACCGAATTCCATTCCAGAAACCTCGAGAAGTTCGTGGATTGATCGCTCTTCGAGAGCCTCGCTCGGGAATCGCTCCTTCGGGATCTGGTAAGTCTCGACGAAGAGATCTCCGCCACCTGCCCAGGTAAGCCCAAGGCTAACGAGGACGAGTAGAAAGACACCCTTCGAGCAGACCGTTTTCCTCATCATTCAAAACCGGTCTACTCTCAGGAAAATGACAATCATGGAACCCTCGTATTCGGAATTCGCAATTTCCGAGGGAAGTCGTCCCCCGCCCATCACCGCATAGCGACCGTTCCGGAGTGTGACACGGGAGTTGGTTTCGATGCGATGAAATAGTGAGTATTTTTCGCCCTCATGCCCCGCCGGGAATGGGATGGCAAGAACAGAAGCCATGTCGAGAGAGATCTCACCCGGCAAGTGACTCGCATCGTCGGTCCACTTCACTTGGAGAAACGAGCGATGCTCTTCTTCTTGAAACTTCACACGCTTCTTCTCCTGCTCAGTCTGAGCGGCAATCTCCCCTTCTTCCCTTGAATCGCCTTCCTCCGTCGACTCGGAGGCTGGCCCTTCCGGTTCCGGATCGATCGAATCAACGACCGGGACAAAACCTTCCTGCAACGAGACCGATCGAGCCTCGACGCCCCTTTTGACCTGAGCGACCATCAATTCGCGCAGCTTGGCTTGGCCTGATTTTGCCAGCAGCTGCACCTCTCGTCGAAACCCATCTGCATCAGGGTTGAAAGTCTCGGAATTTTGAAGCTGTCCCCCCATGACCGCGGGGATCTCGAAATATTCAACGACAACGTCTGCCTGGTTCGCCTTCTCGAATCCCGCTCGACCTTCGATCTGATTCTTCCGCTGAAGCTCCTGAGCTACTACTCGGGATTCCAAATCCTTTCGCTCTCGCTCTTTCCTGGATTTCCCACAGCCAACGATACCGGACACGAGGACCAGGAGCACGAAATAGCAAAAGAGACGAGCAACTGGCATTCCTGCCAGTAAATCGAACGAGATCCCGAGAGAAAAGCAGAATCTCGCTTCTTCCCGGCCAGAAGCTGCTACTTCAGACGTCGGTCGTCACCCTCTCGAACCGTCACACCTCGCTCATCGAGAAGCTCGAGCAATGGCATCAGGATTCGTCGAACCGTTCCCGTGTGCTGGCGCAGGTCGCTGGCGGTTGCTTTTCCATGCTCCTCCAGGTAGCCGACGATCTCTGAGAGAATCTTTTCGAATCCATCCCGCGAGATCACGGTCTTGGGATCGAGATCGATGACCTCTCCGGTGTGGACGAGAAAACGAAGCGCCTTCTCCTCGTTCGCATTGGTCGCCGTCTCGCCCTTGTTGGGAGGACTGATCAAATCCGAAGCCAAGCGCTTGCGAACGAGGTCTCCGGAACTTTTCAACTCGGGAGGGAGCTGCGGAATGTGGTCCTGCTGTCGGATGTTGGGACCCGCTTTTGCGAACTCACCGGCGAGGAGACCTTCGAGGACCATGTCGAAGAATTTGGGCGAAGGCAGCTCGGGCTCCATCATCGCTCGAAGGTCGCGCAAAGGCAGGCCCAATTGCTCGGGATGATCCTGGTGAATCTTTCGGACTTTGTCTCCGGCAATCGTCCGAATCTTCCGCCACCATTCAGCGAGAAAGACCCAGTCGCCGTTCTGCTCCAACTCCCCCTCGGCGACGAGCTTCTCCGCTTCTTCCCGGATGCCCTGCTCTGAGAAACCGGATCTCTTGAGCAGATCCGGGAGAAAGGCAACCCGGTCCCGGATCAACTGCGATTTCACCAATACGGATAGCTCGTGCGGATTCTCTGCCCGGGCTTCGAGAAAGGCCGCCTGGAACGGCTTTCGGAAGGCCCTTCGATTGGCATTCTCGTCGAGAACGATTCCACCTCCCAGGGTCAGCCCCAGCGAAGCGTCGCGAATCACGAAACCGTCCCCGACAAATACATACACAGGCTCGGAGAAACGAAGCTCGGCGAGCACAGTCTCGCCGGGTGAAAGAGAACGCTGCCCGAGAAAATGAATTCTCGCCGGCACTCCCGAACTGCCGTGGTGAAACATGACCTCTCGTCCGGTCCGGATCGCCTTCTTCGATTGCTTCATCCCCCGGATCTCTCGATTGGATTTCGAAATCCGAACATCGATGACGAGAGAGGCATCTCCAAATCCCTGCGGAACGAGGACATCTCCCCGTGCGATTCCATCGCGTGCTACTCCCCGGCTTTCCCGCAAACTGACTCCAGTGAGATTGACCGCGGTTCGCGTTCCGGGGGGAACCGATTCGACCGAGGCTCCATGAGATTGGGCACTTCGAACATGAGCGATCTCGCCTCCGGGTTGGATCGCGTAGTCGCTCCCGACTTCGATATCTCCATCGGTCAGGGTTCCCGTGACAACCGTCCCGACACCTTTGAGGGAAAAAGCGCGATCCACGGGCAACCGAGGTTTCCCGACGTTTCGCACCGGACCCGATTCGGTCAGCATCTGGGAAATGGTCGCCCGAAGTTCCTCAATCCCCGCGCCGGTGTGTGAAGAAACCGGCATCACCGGGGCTTTCTCCCAGAGCCCTCCCTCCAGGTTCTCTTCGAGATCCATCAAGACCAAATCAAGATCGTCGACGAGGTCGACCTTCGTGAGAACGACAACGGCGTTCTTCACTCCGAGATAGTTGAGAATCTGGTAATGCTCCTCGGTCTGGGGCATCCACCCGTCGTCGGCCGCGACGATGAAAAGAGCGAGATCGATTGCCCCGACCCCGGCGACCATGTTTTTCACGAAATCGGCATGACCCGGAACATCGACGACCCCGAGGGCCAGTTCATCGCTGGAATCGTCGCTCGCCGGGAGACTGAGCTGGGCAAACCCCAACTCGATCGTCATGCCGCGCGCTTTCTCTTCGGGAAGTCGATCCGGATCGGTCCCCGTCAGCGCTTCAATCAACGAGCTCTTGCCGTGGTCGATATGACCAGCGGTTCCGATGATGTAATGGCGGGACGACATGAGGCTCTTTACTTAGCGCAAACGGCGCCGCAGGAAAGTCGAAAAGAGGTCCCCGATCACGATCACGGAGGCCGCGAGGAGGACATAGAAAAACATCTGGTCCCAGAAAAAGCCTTTCGAAAGCGCAATGAGTTTTCCGAGAGTCAGCAATCCCAGCATTCCAAGAACGGTAGCATCTTTGACACAGGTCTCCCATCGGTAGAGAAAGTAGATCAGAAATCGATTGAAGCTCTCTGGGAGAATTCGAGTTGCAAAGGCCCCGGTTCTCCCCTGACCGGAGATCAGGGCCTGCTGTGCCGAAGAAGGCTCGGCATTCTCGACGACCTCGCCCCAGAGCCGCCCGAGAATTCCAAAATTGTGAATCGCAAGGGCGAGGACGAGCGGCCAGACCTGGAGCCCGAGCAGGGAAATGAGGAGAAAAGCGAGGATGTATTCCGGCACCGCCCTCGCGAGCACGAACGCAAATCGAGTTACCGGACCCACGACAACACGCACGGCCTGCATGACACGGGAAGATTTCCCTGACCAAAGCCCAAAAGGTCGACGCCGACTCAACTCGCGACTCGCCAGGGTGAGCATGGGCAGAACGAAAACCCCAGAGAGAATGATCGCGGCCGTGGCAATCCCCAGCGTCGTGAGCAAGGCCTGGAGCCCTTCATCGGTGAGGAGATCCCAGGCCCATGGAAAAGCGTCGCTCCAATCGCCAGTCCTTCGGACCGGAGAAGGAACCAGTTCCTGGACAAAGTTCTGAAAGTTCGTCCAGCGACGTTCTGCCGAGAGCCGTCCCATGAGGGGCGAACTCGTCGTCCATGCCCAGGCGATTCCCAGGAGGACAAGGAGTCCGCTGATCCGAAGATAGAGACTCTTCGAACGGCGTTTGCGAAGCTCAACGATCCGATCGTTCATGCCCGACACCCTCCCGCATCTGAGTTGAGTCGTTTGCGGATCCCAGCACCCCAGAAATCGACCAGAACGATGAGGGCGAGCAGGAGATAGAGATAGGTCCAGACTTCGCGATAGTAGAACTCTTCATGCGAGAGCTCGATGTAGAGTCCGATCGTTTCGATCCCGACAAACCCGAGCACCGCGGAAGAACGAAGTGCGCATTCGAATCGATAGAAGCTGTAGGTAATGAGATTCGGCAAGGCAGCGGGCAAAGTCCCACAGAGAAAGGTCTGCACCGGTCGGTGCCCGATCGCTTTGAGCGCGGCAGCGGCGTCACGCGCCTCTTCATCGATGAGTTCCGAGAAGACCTTTCCCAGAGTTCCTGAGAATGGCAGGGCGAGCGCCACCATGCCCGCGAGAGGCGAAACCCCGATCGCGGATAGGATAAGCAAAGCCCAGATCAACTCGTGGATCGAACGCAACAGGCTCATCAGAAATCGGCACGAGAGATAAAGTGTCCGCAAAACGGCCTTCAATCCCTTGCCACAGGGTTCCGGCCACCAGGAAGAAGAGCCGAGAAATCCTAGCAGAAGAGCGAAAGGCACCGCCATGCTCATCGCCCCGAAGGCGAACTTCAGGGTCAGCCCGACTCCTTTGAGCCCCTTGATCCAGATGGGATCGGCATCGTCGGGGACATTCTCGTCCTCGTAGTCCATCGCCGGATCCAGGGCTGCTTTGAAAAACTCCCCCGCCCTTTCCCAACGCGTCGCGTCAGGAGGAATCAGCCCGGCGGGAGTGAGGCCCAGCCTCCAGGCGCAAATCAGGAAGACAATCCCGACTCCGAGGACGACCCAGCGGCGACGCCCATACCGTCCCTCGCCCGAGGGCAATGCAAGGCCTCCTCGTTCGAGGCTTGCTCGTTCTTTCCCTGGATCGAGGTCAGGCATCGGCCATCATCTCTTCGTCCGACAACTCGTAGAGTTCGGTGAGTTCGGACTCCTGCAGGGTTTCCGGAGCGCCATCGAGAACCACCTTTCCGGACCGCAACCCGATCAGCCTGGGGAAAAACTCCCGGGCCAGTTCGAGGTGGTGGAGACTGACACAAAGCGTGTAGCCATCTTCCTCGGACAGGGAGCAGAGCAAGTCCACAGTATCCCGTGCCCGGGCGGGATCGACGGCGGAAACGGGTTCGTCCGCAAGAATCACATCCGGCTCCTGGAAAAGGGCCCGTGCAATCGCGACGCGCTGACGTTGCCCACCGGAAAGCTGAGAGACTCGCGTGAAAAGTTTGTCTTCGATCCCGACTCGGTCCAGGAGGGCGTGAATCGTTTCCTGGTCTTTCCGACTGGGGAAAAGGAGATCACGCAGGGATCGAAAGGTTCCTCGTTTCCCTCCTCGACCGAGGATGACGTTCTGGATTGCCGTGAGGTTCTCGACAAGTCCGAGGTGTTGAGGAATCGTAGCGACTCGTGCTCGAAGGGTTCGCAACTCCTTCACCTTCAAATCGGCGATACCTTCGCCCAACACAGTTACCGTTCCCTCGTCGGGAACCCGCATGCTGTTGATGAGGCGGATCAGGGTCGTCTTTCCACTGCCACTGGGGCCAATGAAGGCGACTCGCTCTCCTGCCTCGATAGAAAAAGAGACCTCGTCGACAGCGACGAGGTCTCCAAATCGGCATGTCGCGTTCTCAAGCTGAATGGAATGCGACATGGAAGAGAAATCGGGCAGAGGATGGGATCATGTTCCCATCCCTGGCGCCCGTGACAATGCAGATCAGCCTTCGATGAGGCCCATTTGGATCGCGGTGTCCTTGATACCGTCGAAGTCTTCGTTCTTCGCAGGAATGATGGCCTCACGGTTGATCGCCTTGAGGGCCTCCGAGCCAGCGGGCGCGGCAACCAATGCGGCTTGCACCTTGGTGATGAAGTCATCGCCGAATGCCTTCTTCACATCCGGATGGATCGTGAAATTGTAGTCGGCATAGAACGGAGTCGTCCAGATCTTGACGGTGTTGTCCGCGATCTTGGGATCACTCTCCACGAGGGAGTCGTAGGTCTTGTAGTTGATCGCTCCCGTCTCGTAGGTCCCGTCCGCAACTGCGTTGGCCGTGGCTACATGACCACCGCTCATTTGAAAACCAGGCTTCGTCGCGAACCACTCGTCGGGGTGCACTCCGCCGTTGTTCTGCATGATGAAGAAAGTCGGCATGAGACGACCGGAAGTCGAACCAGGAGAACCAAAGGTGAAAGTCTTGTCCTTGATTGCTGCTGGAAACGCCTCAGCAGGCTCCAGACCCGCATCCTTGTTCGCAATGATGTAAGACTTGTATTTCGGGTCAGCTTTGCCTTGGGCAATCGCTTCGGATCCGGGCACAGCCATGCGAGCCTGGACGCCGGAAAGACCTCCGAACCACACAAGATGGACTTCTCCATTCTTGAACTTGGTCACGGAATCGGCGTAGTCCTTGGAGAAGACAAACTCGGTTTCGACTCCGAGTTGAGCCGTGAGGTAGTCCGCGAGCTTGTCGAACTTCACCTTCTGGTCGGTGATCTTCTCGTCGGGAATCGCCGAAAGGTAGAAGGTAGCGGAAGGAGCTTCCGGAGGGGTTTTGTTATTGTCAGCCGACGACGGATCACCACCGCAGCCGACAAGGGCCAGAGTAGTTACCGCTGCCAGACCGACGCGGAAAAGATTACTTTTCAACATCGTGGGTATGGTTTGGATTCTGGATAGGTTTTGATCATTTTTGACCATGTTGTCTACGGCCGGAGATCCGGATTGGATCCCGGCAGAAGACAAGACGCGGAAACCTTTCAAAACTTACCGAAAATTGCGAGAAAATTTTCGGAAAGTTTCTGATCCTGTTCTGGGAAAACGGTTCGCAGATCGATCCGAAACCGGTCTTCGGCAACGTACCCCATGAGAGGTAACTCTCGCTCTCGCAACTTTTTCGCCAACTTGGGAAGACTCATCGTCTTCGGCTGGATATCGAGCGCCAGGGAAGGAATCTCGGCTTTGGGCATCGTTCCTCCGCCACATCGAGCAATGGTCTCCACCGTGCCGATCTCCAATTCCTCAAGGTCCTTCAGCTCCGCCATGATTGCTTCGGCCCTTGGACGAAGATCCCCTTCCACGCTCGCCGAAAGCATTCTCATGAGAGGCAGCTCCGGTTTCTGCCCGGACTCCGTGCCAAGATACTCCACGATGGTCTCCTGCATCGCAGTGAGAATGAGCTTGTCGCAACGCAACGCGCGAAAGAACGGTTCCTTCTTGATCCCGGCGACGAGATCGGCGCGTCCCGCAATGATTCCGGCCTGAGGTCCACCGAGGAGCTTGTCCCCACTGACACAGACGAGGTCGACGCCACGTTGCAGGACCTCCATCGCAGTGGGTTCGTGAGGGATCGGGGCGAGTGAATCGGTCATCACCATCGCTCCGCTCCCGAGATCCTCGACGACAGGAAGGTCGTGCGCTTTCCCCAGTTCCACCAGCTCCTCGGTGGTGGGCTCGTGGGTGAATCCATCCATCCAGAAATTTGAACGATGCACCTTGAGAAGCATCCCTGTCTTTTCCGTGATCGCATTTTCGTAGTCTGCGAGGGAGGTCTTGTTGGTCGCCCCGACCTCGACCAGTTTCGCTCCACTGGCCTCCATGATCTCGGGAACCCGAAAGCCGCCACCGATTTCGACGAGCTCCCCTCGGGAAATGATCACCTCGTTGCGTTCTCCGTTCGCGAGGTGTTTCAGCATCAGGATGAGGGCAGCCGCACAATTGTTCGTGATCGTGGCTGATTCCGCACCGATGAGGGTCGCAAGACAGGTCTCGAGATAACCGCCCCGCTTCCCTCGCTCCCCCGAGTCGAGATCAAGCTCGATATTGTTGTAGAACTGTCCCACCCCGGTGAGCGCCTCGACGACCCTGGGGCTCAGCGGAGAGCGCCCGAGGTTGGTGTGGATGCAGACCCCGGTCCCATTGATGACGGGATGAATCCGCGAACGATAGAGAGAGTCGACCTTGGCCGCGACTTCTTCGACAAAGGCATCAAACTCCGGGACATCGGTTCGTCCCTCTTTCACCTCGTCGCGGAGAGATTCGACCGCCTCTCGGACCAAGTCCGTCACGAGAGGGAGCGGCAAAGGTGCCAGGTCCTCCCGCTGCTGGAGCGAGTGGAGGGCTTTGTCCACCGCAGGGATGAGGGAGAAAGGATTCGGGGTTTTCGAACTCATGTCGACAGCTTGGACAACTATCGACAGAGCCAAACCGAATTGCAACTACCGGGATTTCCAGGGGAGGCGCAGAGTGTCGGAATCATGGCTGATTCCGCTACTTGGATTGAGCCCGCTCCTCTACACCACGGAGACCAGTTTCAGCCCTTCTTCCCCTGCCGGGGTGATGTGACCGACCACGGCGTGAGAAAGCGTATCCTCGTCTTCGAAAATCTCCATGACCCGCGGAAGATTTGCTTCGGGAACGCAGCAGAGAAGGCCTCCGCTGGTTTGGGCATCGGCGAGGAGATATTTCATCGCCTGGGGAACCTGCTCCGCAAACTGGGTATCGGCCTCAGCGGTCTTGAGATTCTGCTTCGTTCCTCCGGGTACACAATCTTCCTCCTCGATCAATCGGAGGATCTCCGGAGAAATCGCAGGAATGTCACTGGAATGAATCACAGCGCGAGTGCCGCTGGATCGGCAAAGGGATACGAGATGCCCGAGCAATCCAAATCCGGTGACATCCGTAGCGCACTTGACGAGACCTTCCTCAGCGAGCCTTTGTCCCGGGGTGTTGAGGCGGCTCATCAGGGAAATTGCTTCGATCACGATCGCGCCCTCGGCGAGACCGCGCTTGATCCCCGTGGTCAGGATTCCGGTTCCGAGGGGTTTCGTGAGAACGAGCACATCCCCCGGTTCCGCTCCCGCGTTGGTGATCATCCGGTTGGGATTGACCAGTCCGGTCACGGAAAGCCCATAGATGGGCTCGGGGTTCTTGATCGAATGACCTCCAGCCAGGGCACACTTGGCCTCCTTCACTTTGTCGGCCCCTCCTCGGAGGATTTCCCGGATGACGTCGAGTGAAAGAACATCGGCCGGCATTCCCACGATGTTCATCGCGGTGATCGGTTTCCCTCCCATCGCGTAGACATCGGAAAGTGAATTCGTCGCCGCAATTTCTCCGTAAAGATACGGGTCGTCGACGATGGGCGTGAAAAAATCCACGGTCTGCACCATCGCGAGATCATTGCTGAGACGATAGACGGCCGCGTCATCCGAGGTGCTGGCACCCACGAGAAGATTCGGGTCTTCGAACTGACTGAGCCCACGCAAAACTTGCGCGAGTGCCTCCTGGCTAAGCTTGGAGGCTCACCCTGCGCAGGATGAAAGGGACGTAAGTTTGATGGTGTCTTCGGACATGACTGGTATTCTGGATACGGATCTCGACGCGTATGCTCTCATGAAGCTTTCATTTTTTCCACGAGAAATGACCTACGAATCCGGAACATGAAGATTCTTCTCCACAGCCCCGTCAGCACCGTTCGCCGGAACGGGAATCGCCAGACTTCGTCCGAATGGGAGAAAATCCTGATCGACGCCGGTCATGAGGTTCGCTCGATCGGTCACTACGAGGGAGAATCGGCGGATCTTCTCGTCGCTCTGCATGCGGCTAAGAGCCGGGAGGCCGTTCTCGGATACCGAGAGACCAACCCGACGGGGAAAGTCATTCTCGCCCTTACCGGCACCGACATCTATCCCGAGCCCAGTGAAGAAGCCCGCGATACGATGGCGCGATCAGACGTCCTCATCACGCTGCAGCGAAAAGCGGTCGAGCAGATCCCCGTCGAGCTCCAGGACCGCGCCGTCCCTGTGATCCAGGCGGCCGAGTGCCTCGCCCCCAAGCCGGATCTCTCGAATCATCCTTTCAGCGCCTGCGTGGTAGGCCATCTCCGAAACGTGAAGGATCCCCTGCTCGCGGCAAAGGCATCCCGCCTGCTTCCAAAAGATTCTGCGATGCAGATCCATCATGCTGGCGGCATCCTCGAAGAGCACTACGCGAGACTCGTTGCGAAAGAGGAGAAAGAGAATCCTCGCTATGTCTGGCTCGGAGAACTCAGCGAGTATGACATTGCAAAACTGATCGCCGGATCGCGCTTGCTCATTCTCACTTCTCTCAGCGAAGGCGGAGCCCGGGTCGTCGGTGAAGCGATCGCGCACGGAACTCCGGTGCTCTCGACCCGGATCGATGGAGTGATGGGGCTCCTCGGAGAAGACTACCCAGGATTTTTTCCGGTAGGCGATGCGGATGCTCTCGCCAGGCTGATGACCCACTGCGAGTTCGATCCCGAATTCTACGAGCACCTCCGATCCGGAGCTCTGCGACACGCGGATCAGTTTCATCCCGAAAGAGAAAAGGCATCCTTGCTTGCCGCGGTCGACCTCGCGATGCAGGATTGAGGAGAGAAAGATGAGCCTCCAGGAACAAGTCCTTCAGTGCATCGATCACACTCATCGCCAGATGATGGATCTCCTCGCCGATCTCGACGAGGCCCAACTCGATGTCCCCTACGAGAAAGGGATCAATCCCCCGATCTGGGAAATCGGTCACTCCGCCTTTTTCTACGAATTTTTCCTGCTGCGACCGCTCTATGGAGTCGATCCCGTCATGCCAGGATTCGACACGGTCTGGGATTCTTTCGACATTCCTCATCGCGAACGCTGGACTCCCGGAGTCGTCCCCACAAAGAAGGAAACCCTCGCCTACTACGATCGCGTCGTCGGAGAAACGATCGACCGACTTTCTGCCGGGAACAGTCTCACCGATCAAGAAGCCTATCTCGGTCAGTACGTCGTCGCCCATCAACAGATGCATCTCGAGTCCCTGATCTGGTGTCGGCAAACCCTGGGTTACCCGAAGCCTTCCTACACTCGCGAAACAGAGTTCGCGACGGACGAGAATGCGAAAGTAGATGTAGAGATTCCCGCCGGAACCTACCTCATCGGCGTCCCTAGCCCGGCGCCAGACTACCTCGCCTTAAATTTCAGCTTCGACAACGAGCGACCGGGATTCGAAAAGGAGATCGATGCTTTCCGCATCTCCAGGACCCTCGTCTCGCAGGAAGACTTCATCGCCTTCGTCGAGGACGGTGGCTACACCGACTCCGATCACTGGAGCTTCGGCGGCAACTACTGGAGAAGTCAGTTCCAGCAAGCCAGCCCGAGATACTGGGAGAAACTCGATGGCGAATGGCTTGTTCGTCGCTTCGACGAGCAAGTCCCCGTCGATCCCGACGCTCCCATGCTCCACGTCAGCTTCTGGGAAGCCGAAGCCTATTGCCACTGGGCGGGGAGGCGGCTTCCGAACGAGTTCGAATGGGAAGTCGCAGCACGAGGCCCGGACGCGCGGAAATTTCCCTGGGGCGCGGAATCCTGTACGACCGCCCGGACCGCGATGGAATGCATCAACCCCGGCACCGCACCGGTCACCGCCTTTCCCGAAAGCGCGAGTCCGTTCGGCTGTCTCCAGATGATCGGCACCGCCTGGGAGTGGACGACGAGTCAGTATCTCCCTTTCAATGGCTTCTGCGTCGATATGTATCCCTACATGTCGACTCTCCAATTCGGTGACCACAAGACCGCTCGCGGTGGCAGCCTCGCCACCTCGGCAAGCCTGATTCGAAATACCTATCGCCAGGCCATCTTCCCGGATCGAAATGATATGTTCACCGGGTTTCGAACTTGTGAGAAGTAAGCCGGCTCACTCCTTTCCCGCCTCGCCCGCAAAATATTCCACCGCACCGGCCAACTTCTTCGCCGCATTGGCGGAAAGAAAATAACGCGCGACCTGTCCATTCATCGCCTGCTCGAGGACGACGCCCTTGTCTTTCTGATAGGAGACTGTCCACTTCCCGGCCCACTCGGTGTCCCAGACCTCGACAGGTTTCTCGAGAGCTGCCCCTTTCGCCAACTCGGTCGCAAAAGCCTTGGCATTCTCAATCGGCAAAAACATCGCCCCGCCCAGCGCTTTCGCAGGATCATCGGCGTCGGGCATCTTGAGGAAACTCACCTGCACCATGGGATCGCTCCCTTCCGGCTTACTGGCCTGGACATGGGTAAAGCCGCGCTCGTCGTATCCCTCGCGAAAAAAGGGCGACGGGTCTCCCAGTCGGGTGGAGCCATCGGCGATTACGGTTTTCACTTCGGGATCGAAAGTATCATCCTCAGGATCGAAAGCATGAAGGGAAAAAGGCGAAACAACGAGGAGGAGGAGAGCGTGAATTCTGATCATGACAGGGCGAGGATGAGCCCTACGATATTCATCAATCCCTCACCGGGCAATTCAGATTTTCCCATTGTTGGCGCTCCACCCGCTCAGGTGATGATCTCCTTCACTACGGAGCCCAGCCCCTCCGTCAACTTCATCTCACGCCCTGCATAACGGTAACTGAGCCTCTCGTGATCCAGTCCGAGGAGGTGAAGAATCGTCGCATGCCAGTCGTGGACATGGACCTTCCCCGAGACCGCCTCGTAGCCGTGCTCGTCGGTCTCCCCGTGGGAGTAGCCGCCCTTCACGCCACCCCCGGCCATCCACATCGTGTAGCCCTTGTGATTGTGATCTCGTCCATTGGCATCGGGAGAATGAGGCGTCCTCCCAAACTCTCCGCCCCAGATGACGAGCGTGTCCTTGAGCATGTCCCGCCGCTTGAGATCCTCGAGCAAGCCGGCGATGGGCTTGTCCGTCTGAGCGCAGTTCTCCCCGAGAGCCGATTCGATATTCGCGTGCTGATCCCAGCTCCCATGTCCCAGTTCGATAAAGCGAACACCCGACTCCGCAAAACGCCGAGCGAGCAGGCACTGCTTCCCAAATCCATCGGTATTCTCCTCACCAATGCCATACAAAGCGAGCGCCTCCTCCGACTCCCTGGCGAAGTCCATGACATCGGGAACCGTATCCTGCATCCGAAAAGCGAGCTCGTAGCTTTCGATCGCACCCTCGACCAGCGGCGCATGCTGTTCCCTCCTCAGCTTCTCGCGATTCAGCGCATGGATGAGATCGACCTGGAGTCTCTGCTGGGCCTTGGTGAGGGATTCGTTTCGGAGATTATCCAGCCCCTCGTTGTTCTCTTCTCCCCGTCGGCGCCGATCGACGGGACGGTTGCGTTGGCTGCTATCGGTGACCGAAAGCCTAGTGCCCTGGAAAGCGGCCGGGAGAAAGGCACTTCCGAAGTTCTGCGTTCCCCCCACCGAGGTCGGAGGATTGATCGAGACAAACCCGGGCAGACTTTCATTCTCCGTTCCCAGTCCATACAGCGACCACGCTCCCATTGAGGGGCGAACGAACTGGAAACTGCCCGTGTGCATTTGGAGAAACGCCTGCGCGTGATTCGGTTGATCGCAATGCATCCCACGGAGAAGGCAGAGATCGTCGGCATGACGCGAGAGATGGGGAAAGGCATCTGAAATCCAGAGCCCACTCTGCCCGTGTTGTTGAAAATCCCAGAGCGAAGGCATCAGGCTCGATCCGGCGTATCGCGAGTTCTTTCCCGCATCCGCCGTCAGCCGAGGCTTGTAATCGAAGGTATCGAGGTGGGAAGGACCTCCTCGCATACGGAGAAAGATGACCCGCCTGGCGCGAGGAGCAAAGTGTGTTGCCTTGGGTGCAAGGGCGCTTTCATTGGCGCGAGCGGACGCGGAGAGCGCCTGGAAAGCAAGGTAACCAAATCCCGCAGAAGACGTCCGCAACATATCGCGTCGCGAAACCGAGGGGAACGGCGAACAGGAGAAGGGTGAGGAAGTCATGGCAGTCTAGTCGAGAACTTGAAACTCCGCCGAGCAAAGCAAGGCATGGCAGTAGGCGGTCAGCGCATCGGTCACCTCGTCACCTTCAAGGGAGGCAAAGCGACCAAAAAAGGTTCGGGCAATCTGTTGCTCCCGATCCTTGGGGAACCGGGCAAAGGCCTTGAGGTAGGCAAAGGAGATCTGCTCGCCTCGTGGCCGAGCACCCACCTGCAGGGCAAAGGCCGCCGCCTGCTCCCGGGCGAAGGCGTTGTTCAGGGTGTAGAGAGCCTGCAAAGGAACTGTCGTCGTCTCGCGAGCTCCAGTCACTCCACTGGGATCCGGAGCGTCAAACAGGGAGAGAACCTCAGGGAGAACATTGCGAACCCGGGGCAAGTAGACACTCCTCAGGTTGGACTTGATCGCGCGAATCTCGGGCTCGACGACATTCTGCCCCACGGTCCCCTCACCCACGGCATCGAGAAGAGGAACGTTCGGCTTTCCGACCTCGAGATTTCCGCTCACAGTGAGGAAAGCATCACGAATCGCCTCTCCTTCGAGTCGCCGTGGCGACATCCTCCAGAGAAGCCGATTGTCAGGATCGCGTTCAAAGTTTTCCGAATGATAGGTCGAAGCCTGCTGCCAGGTTTGCGTGAGCAGAATTTCCCGAATCACCTGCTTCACCGACCACTCTTTCTCGACGACTCGGACCGCGAGATAGTCGAGCAACCCGGGATGACTGGGCAGCTCACCGGAAGCGCCAAAATTGTCGACCGTGCGAACCAGCCCCTGACCAAACAGCCAATGCCAGATCCGGTTTGCGAGAACTCTCGCCGTCAACGGATTTTCAGGGGAAGCAATCCAGTCCGCCAGTTCGAGACGCCCACTGTGATTTTCTCCTATTACCGCAGGTCGCCCGATGACCTGGAGAAAACCAGGCTCCACGACCGGGCCCGGCTTATCGATCTCGCCCCGAACCAGCAGGTGTGTCTCGACCGGCTCCTCCCGATCCTCCACCCCCATGACCCAGGTCAGGGGATTCCCATTTTCATCGTATGCCTCGAGGGCTGCCGCCGTGCGATCTTCCTTGGTCCGCGAACGTCTCAGCTTGGCTCGCGAAACGTCTTCGTCCTTGCTCCGGATCATTCTTCGGACTTCATCCATCGCGGCACGCGCCTCGTCCCGCTCCGCGACCAGCTGGGCGAAAGCCTCAGGAGACAAGGCAGGCCTCCCCGAAGGCAACCCTTTCCCGGTGAGGTTGAGCAAGGTCGAGCTCTGCCTCGCCTGAGCATCGAGCAACCCGTAATGCGTCTGAGAGTTCCGAAAGATGGCGGCCATCGCATAGTAATCCGATTGGGGAATCGGATCCGATTTGTGGTCATGACAACGAGCGCAGGCGGCCGTAGTTCCCAGGAAAGCACGCGTCGTCGCGTCGATCTGCTCGTCGACGAGTTCATATTGAAATTTTTCATCATCAACCTCACCCACGAGCTTCTGCCCCACGGCAAGAAACCCGGTGGCGACAACGTTCTTTGCCCACTCCTTTTCCGAAGAAGCGGGAAGCAGATCTCCCGCGAGCTGCTCCCTGACAAAGCGATCAAACGGTTTGTCCTCGTTGAAGGCATCGATCACATAGTCGCGGTATCGCCAGGCGTTGGGATAGATATTGTTCGAGTCTCCGCCCGTCGAATCGGCATAGCGTGCGACATCGAGCCAGTGCTGCCCCCACCTTTCTCCAAAACGAGGCGAAGCGAGAAGCGTATCGATCAACTCGGCCAGGACCTCCTGGTCCAGATCCGGCCCGAGCGCCTTGGCCCACTTCATGACATCGTCGACGGAAGGAGGCAGTCCACAAAGAACAAAGTAAAGCCTGCGTACCAGGGTCTCGGGACGAGCCGAGGCGACGGAGACGAGCCCTTCTTCATCTCGCTTTGCGATAACGAATCGATCAATAGGAGAAAGGTTCGGTTCCGGATTCTCGATGGCAGGTGGACTCACCCTTTTTGGGCTGCGGTAGGACCAGAATTCACGACCTGCCTCGAGATCGATCTCGCTTCCTTCTTCCGGAGTCGCGGTTTCCCGAACACGAGGATCAGGAGCTCCCATCGCAACCCAGCGCTCAAAATCCCGGATGACCTCATCGGGCAGTTTCCCGTCGGGTGGCATCTCATAGTCTGAATCATGATACTGCACTGCGGTGATCAAGAGACTCGCCTCGAGATCACCAGGGACCACCGAGGGCCCGTTGTCCCCACCCTGGCGAAGTGCCCGCATCGAGTCGACTCGGAGTCCGCCCTTGGACTTCCCCTCCTCCACCGAATGGCACTCGTAGCAGTGCTTGACGAGGACAGGTCGGATCTTCTCCTCGAAGAACTCGATGCCCTCCGCCTCTTCAGAATGGGCAAGTCCCACCGCAACGAAGGGAAAGAAGAGGACTGCCGTGTGCAAAGAGAGTTTCATGATCGCCGATAAGGATCCTTCGGAAACATGATGTAAAGATGATGAAACCGAAGAAAGCTTCATTTGTGAAGACGGAATCCTTGCGGATCCCGCTACTCCCCCGTAGCGGAATGGGCCACCATTCCGACCCGGCACGACTTATCTCGTAATAAACACCCAGACAATTTCTTCCCATCTATCATCTTCCCATCATCTAGCACGAGCTAACCTCGGCCCATCATGAAAAATCGCATCCTGCTCCCCCTACTCATTCTCGCCGGCACAGTTCTCGGTCAGGCCCACGAAACCGACAGCTTCTATCTCAAGGAAGCCCTCGTCCATCACGTGAAGCCAGCAAACCCGACGTCCGAGTTCCCCGTCATCATGATCCCGGGTCACAACCTCTCTTCGTACATCTACCTGACCACTCCGGATGGTCGTCCTGGATGGGCCCAGCAGTTCGCCGACGCAGGCTACGAAGTTTACGTCATCAACGATCCCAAGTTCGATTTCTCTCGCGGGTTTTCGGTCGAGGGTTTCACCGAAGTTCCCGAAGACGGAGCTCCATCCGCCAATGCCAACGCGACCCAGGCCTGGGGACAGGACATCTGGAGGCGATGGGGCTTTGGAACCTCCGAGGGAAATCCCTACCCGGACAGCAAGTTCCCCAGTGATGATTTCGATGACTTCAAAGAGAACTACCCGTGGCTCACTAGCGGGGCTTCGAACTCATTCGCTTCGGCAAATACCGCCCTGCTTCAACAAGCCGGCCCTTCCATTCTTCTCGCCCACTCCGCAGGAGGTCCCCAGGGGGTCTCCGCAGCCCTCGCTCATCCCGAGCTGACCGCAGGAATCGTGCTCGTCGAACCGACCGGCCCGCCCACGGAAGATGATTTCCCCACCCTCAACGGTGTCGCCATGCTGGGAGTCTACGCCGACTACATCGACTCCCGTAGACAGGGAGGTCGCAAAACCGCAACGATCGAGGCTGCAGCGCTCTTCGAAGCCAACGGCGGCTCGGGAGAAATCATCGACCTCCCCGAAGACCTCGGGGTCAATGGAAACAGTCACCTCATGATGCAGGGCACCAACAACGCCTTCATCGCCGAACTGATTCTCGACTGGGCTGACGAGAAGGCAGGCGTCCCTTCCGAACCAGGTCCAGGGAAACCAGGCGGAGCCGGCGGAAAAGGAGGCAAAGGCGGAAAGGCCGGAGGGGGCAAAGGAGGCAAAGGCGGCCGCGGAGGTATGATGAACCAGATCATGACCCAGTTGGATGCCGACAAGGATGGCTCCCTCGATGAAGACGAGTTCAAGAAAGGCCGTCGCTATCGCAATGCCGACGCTCGCACGGTCCGCGAAGCATTCGAAGCCGCGGACAAGAACGACGACGGGAAAATCTCGGCCGAGGAGCTCACCGGTGGTGCCGCTGGTGGTGGAAAAGGGAAAGGCCGTGCCCGCTGATTCCGAAATTGAGAAAACAAAGTTTCTACCTCGTCATCTTCACATCATCTAACCGGGTCGATACGTCCTGCGGATTCGATCCAAACAAAACTCAAACCCATATCACTATGAAAACAAAATCTCTTCTCACAATCGCAACCATCATCACCGCATCCTTCGCCCTCCTCTCCGTAGAGGCCAAGCCAGGAGGAGGCGATAAGGAGGGTGGCAAAGGCGGAGGCAGTAAAGATGCCGCCTCCATTTTCAAAGCGATCGACGCCGACAACGACGGCAAGATCACCGCCAAGGAGCTGGGCGCTTCCAAGAAGTTCAAGGAAGCCTCCCCGAAAGAAGTCGGGGCAGCTTTTGCGGAAAAGGATCTCAACAGCGACGGAGCGATCAGCGGTAAGGAATTCGCCAAGACCTTTGGCAGCGGTGGAAAAGGCGGAGACAAAGCCGGTCGCAAAGGTGGAAAAGGCGGCAAGGGCGGAGACAAAGCCGGTCGCAAAGGTGGAAAGGGAGGTAAAGGCGGAAAGGGAGGCAAGGGAGCCGCTGAAGACAAAGAGGATTCCTGATTTCCCGACACCCAACTTTTGATCTTTCGGATCCAACAGGGTACGGTCCTTGACCAAACCCTGTTGGATCTCTGCTTTTCTCCATGCGCCTCCTCCTCGTCGAAGACTCCGTTCGCCTCCGCGACACCGTTGCTCTCGCGCTGCGTCGATCGGGCTACAAGGTCGACGCTACCGGTGACGGAGAAGAAGGACTCTGGATGGCGCAGGACCACGACTACGACGCTGCCATCCTCGACATCATGCTTCCCTCGCTCGATGGCTTGAGCCTCCTCCAGAAGCTGCGGGCAGGCGGCGATGAAACCCCAGTGATGTTTCTTACTGCCAAGGACGGGATCGATGAACGCGTCGAGGGATTGCGAACGGGAGCCGACGACTACCTCGTCAAGCCATTCGCTCTCGAGGAACTCCTCGCCCGAGTCGAGGTCCTCTGTCGTCGCTCCTATCACAAGGCCAGCAACGACATCCAGGTCGCCGATCTGAAACTCGACTCCGCCGCCAAGACGGTGAGCCGATCCGGCATCGCGATCGATCTTCCGGCTCGCGAATTTGCTTTGCTCGAATACCTCATGCTCCGAACCGGGCAAGTCGTGTCCCGAACCCAGATCGAAGAGCACATCTACGATGACATGGTCTCGCCGATGAGCAATGTCGTCGACACCGCAATTTATTCGCTTCGAAAGAAAATCGCGACCGAGAAGCACTCCTCTCCCCTCATCCACACCCGCCGCGGACAAGGCTATGTTCTTGAAGAGAAGTCCTGACAAAACATGAAATCTATTCGTCGCGGACTCACCCTTTCCCTCCTCTCCGGCCTTGCCATCCTCTGGCTCGTCGCGGGAGTCGGGATCTATGTCGCAGTGCATCATGGACTCATCAAATCTCTTGATGCAGAACTGGCCCTCCATGCCCGACTTGTCCGATTCGCGGCAAGAGGAAGTGAAGAGAGCCAGGACAATCGCGCCGGGGCCCGACGCCTCCAGGACCGCATTCCCGAATACGATGCGGAGGATGGAGATGCCTTCTACCAAATCTGGGATTCCAAGGGGGAGTCGCAGGGGAAATCAATCAGCATGGGAAAAGAAAAGTTCCCCTTCCCCGGTGAAACGATCGACTCGACGCCCGTTTTTGAGACGGTGATTCTCGAGAGTGGAAAGGAAATTCGCACAATGCGTTTCCGATCCGTGACGGGAGGAGGAAAAGGCAAAGGGAGGCGGGGAAATAGCACAGTCACGCTTCTCGGGCTCGACACTGCTCCAGTTCGCGAGACACTGCGATCCGTTCTCACCGGTATTGCCATTGTCGGGGTCGCGCTTGGAGTCATGGGACTTTTTCTCGTCCGCTTCGGAGTCGCGATCGGACTGAAACCACTCGCCGAACTTGCCCAGCATACCAAAGAGCTCGATGCCCATTCTCTCGACGCACGACTGAACACCGAGAACGTCCCCGCCGAACTGGAGCCGGTCTACGCTCAACTCAACCATCTCATCGAACGCCTCGAAACCAGCTTTGACCGCGAGCGGCGATTCAACTCGGATCTTGCTCACGAACTCCGCACTCCGGTTGCAGAACTTCGCATGATGAACGAAGTGGCGCTGAAATGGGAAGACCAGGCCGGGGAACCAACCCACCGAGAGACCCTCGCCGTCTGCCATCAGTTGGAATCGACGATCGAAACCCTCCTCACCCTGACACGTTGCGAATCCGGTGAACTAAAACCGGAGATTCAATCCCTCTCTCTTGAGGAGGCTGCCCGGAAATGCTGGAATTTCTTCCATCGCAAGGCAGAAGAAAAAGGCCTTCGAGTCGAATTTGATTTTCCGGAAACATCCCCTCGTTTCGAAGCCGACCCCGATCTTCTGTCCCCCATCCTCAACAATCTCTTTTCCAATGCGGTCGAGTATGCCCCAGAGGGTGCCCTTCTCGAAATCGCTCAGCAAAACGGAAGCTTCGTCATCACCAATACCGCGCCGGATCTCGAACCCGCGGACCTGGAACAACTCTTCGATCGCTACTGGCGATCCGATGCTGCGAGAACCGATTCCGGTCACGTAGGCCTGGGCCTCTCACTCGCCCAGGCCTGCGCCAAGGTATCGGGGCTCCATCTGTGCGCCAGCCTCGAGAAGTCGCGCCTGACCATCACCCTGGCACCTGCGGGAGCCGCTGAAACCGACTAGCGTTTCAACAGTTTCTCGACGGAGAATTTCTTTTCTGCCTGCGACGCGAGGCCCTCGTAGTAAAGCAGAGTGATCGTCTTGCCGTCCTCGGACCATTGGGCTTCTTTGACATACCGACCTCCAAAAACGTAGTCGAGGCGATTTCCTTCCTTCTTGACCTCCCCTTTTCCCAAATCGAGCAGGAAATGCTGGAGATCGTCATCGGGAGCGTGCTCCGCCAAGAGGAGAACATCTGTCTTGGGGCTGAAGGATACCGGCTTGGAGTTCGGGATCTCCGCGACCAGCAGCTTCCCTTTCAGAATCAGCGTCTTTCCTTCTCCTTCGCCTTCCAGAGGAACAAACTCGGCTCGATATCCGCCCTGTGATTGGATGGCTTCTTTCTCCTCTCCCTGTCCGACATCTCCGAAGAAAAGGAACGTGATGGCTAGAGCGACAATAGTGACTGAGTTCTGCGGTTTCATGATAGTTTGGATGGATACGATGACGAACCTACTCCTGTCCCGATGCATTCTTTTTCGGAATAATCTTCAGTAATCGAAGGAGCCGTTCCGGGTCACCTTTCTCCCGAGGGAGAACGCCCGTTTCTACTTTCAACAACTCCTCTTCCAAGCTGGCATGCAGGTCGTGCGTCGCTGTGATGGGACGCAGCATCTCGAAGCCCTTGGCGTAGGATTTTCTCCCTCCCACCTTTCGGATATCTCCTGTCAGGAGAGGATGATTGTCGGTTGAATTCTGAAACGAATAAAAAATCTCGTAGGCATCCTCCCCATCGACAAGAGTGGCGATGATTCGCATCTCGGGATTTCCTTCGTGATCCTTTCCCTCTTCGACTACAAAAATGGCGACATCGGTTTTCCCATCAATGATTCGAGTCATGATGTGCCCTCCTTCCCCATCTTTCTCGATCCGGCAGAACCCTTGGTAGGGAATCTGAGTTTCCGGGTGTACACCGGCCACTCGGTAGGAAAGCTTGAAAAACCCGGCTGCGGGAGAAAACTGAGCGTGGGCCGAAATGGCCGCCCCTGACAAAGCGAATAGAGTGAGGAAAAATCGGATCATCGAAAAACAGCGATTGGGATGGAGCAAGCCTGCCATACCGATCCCTTCCGGGAAAAGAGCAAACTCATTTCGTGGCTGAGATCGAATTGAGCCAAAATAAATGACACCCGAGCCGAAAAGCTGAGAGAAGGCTTGAG
>JARGNI010000015.1 GCA_029213195.1 Verrucomicrobiales bacterium | reverse complement strand
GCAACCTTGCCAAGGTTGATGTCGTGAGTTCGAATCTCATCACCCGCTCCATTTTCTCTCCCACGTTTAGAGGAGGTTTTCTTGGAGACATTGTTTCGCTGGTCAAAATTTGTCGACGAGAACGAATTGGAAGAATGGGAGAATCGCCTCCTCGTCGAGGAGATCGTTTACTCCGCCGAGAAACAGGTGAAGCGGAAACGCTGGCAACTCAGCACCTATTCCGCCGAGAGGGAGCACGCAGAAGAATTGCGCTCCCGATTCGGAGGTGGCGTCACCCAGGTCTATCCCGGTGACTGGCAGCCCTCGGCAGAGGCCGGGGCCGAACCGCTTCTCAAGATTCGCAACACCCTTGTCGTCACGGAAGCGGAAGACGAATCGGTTCGGAGCTCCCTCACGGAGCTGTTTCCGGATCGCACCATTCTCAGTTTCCCTCCCCAGCTGGCCTTTGGCACCGGCGGACACCCCACGACCGCAGGATGTCTTCGGTTTCTCTCAGACATCGCGAAGGAACGAGCTGGCACCGAGTGGAGCCTCCTCGACCTCGGCTGCGGGAGCGGCATTCTCGCCGTCGCCGCCATCAAGCTCGGCGCCTCTCGAGTCGTTGCCGTCGAAATCGACGAGGTCGCCCTGAAGTACGCTCGGAAAAATGCTGAGCGACATGATTGCAGTGATCGCATCGAATTTCTCGCCGAAGATGTCATCCCGCTGCTTCCTTCCGGAGAACTGGGTCGTTTCGAGGTGGTCGCGGGCAACCTCTTCAGCTCGCTCCTCACCCAGATTCTCCCAGCCGTCCCCGGTTCCCTTGCCCACGGAGGCGAGGGCGTATTCTCCGGTTTCCTGACTTCTCAGACCCGAGAGGTAGCGGAAGCAGCGGCAAGTGCCGGGATCCCGCTCCAGGATTACCTGCGACGCGGAAAATGGGTCGCAGCAAGAACGGCCCGCCATAGCGGATCGGATAGCGAAAACGACTGATCGCGTATTTGCTGGTTGGTAGTATAGTAATTCTTGTTTTTCCGCCCCTATGAATACCGGAGCCCTGCTTAACGTCATCCGCATGTTTTTCCTGCTCATCTCGAGCTTTATCGGGGTGTCTGTCGCTTTGGGAGAAGCACCGGAGAACTGGTGGTTTGCGGGTTGGTTTGGCGCCATCCTCGGTCTCGGCTTCGCCTCGATGATGATCGTGCTCGACATCATGCTGCGCGGCATCAGTATTCGTTCCTTTTCTCACGGCACCTTTGGCCTCCTCATTGGCCTCCTCTGCGCCTGGCTGGTGACCCGAATCGGCTTTTTCGATGCGGGATGGGTGCAACAATTCGCAGTGGCTGGAAATATCTTCAATCTCGCCATCTTCCTGGGATTCGGCTTCATTGGCGTAATGCTTGCCCTGCGAAGCAAGCGGGAAGAATTTTCTCTCCTCATCCCCTACGTCCGATTCCGACAGGACGAATTGCAGGACCTCCCCACGCTCCTCGATACCAATGTCATCATCGACGGTCGGGTCCACGGGATCTGTTCCGCAGGCTTTCTCGGGGGATCGCTCGTCGTTCCCCGCTTCGTTCTCGATGAATTGCAGAAAATGGCGGATTCTTCCGACGAAATGAAACGAAGTCGGGGCAAGCGAGGACTCGATTCACTCAACCGCATGCAGACCGATGAAGAGATCGAAGTCTCCATCCATGAGGAAAAGTTCGATCCGAATCTTTCTTCCGACGCCAAGATGGTGGAACTCGCCGATAGCCTCGTCGCACGAATCCTGACCAACGATGGCAATCTCGGCAAAGTCGCACGGCTCAAGGGCATTTCCGTCCTCAACCTGAACGAACTCGCGATGGCCCTGCGCCCCATTGTTTCCCCGGGCGACGAGCTGGAGCTCGAACTGGTCAAGGGCGGCAAAGATGAACACCAGGCAGTGGGATACCTCCCCGATGGAACGATGATCGTCGTCAACCAGGGCAAGCCGCACCTCGGCACTCGCCAACCCGTCGTCGTTGCTGGATCGGTGCAGACCAGTGCCGGTCGATTAATCTTCGCCGAATTGAATCACTCCTGATTCTCGGTCCCCCACTCTTGCCGCGGCCTTTTCGCCCATCGGCTTCGACCGAAAAGAGGCGCGATGAGGCCGCATGCCAGGACATCGATTTGAGCCGAACCTTCCATTCTGGATCGTAATCCCCTGGACCCAGATAGCTTTCCTTTTGATATCATGACCCCTCTTGTCCGCCTTGTGCTCGCTGGCTACACGATCCTCCTGGGATCTCTCGCGCACCCTGTCTACTCCGCGGAGAAAGCGGGACCCATCGCCACGATCGACCAACTGGTCGTCCAGCACCTCGAGGAGAATGATCTAAAACCCAACCGAATCGCCTCGGAAGAAGTCTTCGTCCGTCGCGCCTATCTCGATCTCGTGGGCCGCATCCCCACCGCAGAAGAAACTCGTAGGTTCCTGGAGGACGAGAATCTCAGGAAACGCGGAGCTCTTGTTCGGTCTCTCATCGGCTCCGAGGGGTATGTGTCCCATCAGTTCAACTACTGGGCCGACCTCCTGCGAGCTCGCTCAAGAATTGCAGGAAACAACCAGAGCCTCCCCGCCGGAATGGCCTATGAACAATGGGTCAAGAATGCGATCCGGGAGAATCGACCCTACGACGAAATCGTTTATGACCTCGTGACCTCCCATGGCTCTTCCTGGGAAAATCCTGCCGTCGGATACTATCTTCGAGATTACGGGATGCCCCTCGACAACCTCGCCGTGACGACCTAGGTCTTTCTCGGAACCCAGATTGTATGCGCTCAGTGCCACGACCACCCTTTCGATGAGTGGACACAGATGGACTACTACCATCTTACCGCCTTCACCTATCCATTGCTGACGACCAATTCTCATCCCAACCAGAAAAAGGCGATGGACCTTCTCGAAGAGCGAAAAGGGAAGATCCATCCGGATCGGGCACGCGACCTTCGAAAGGCCTTCTCGGAAATTCTCTTTCCAGTTCGATTCAACAACGTGATCGAGACCCAGCGAAAGATCCGCCTCCCTCACGACTACCAGTATGACGATGCCAAGCCTCGATCGATCGTGGAGCCGGCAACCTTGATGGGGAATGAGGCCGTGACGAGCCCTGCCAAGCCCACCGTCGATGCCTTCGGGGAATGGCTGACCTCACCGGAGAACCCGCGCTTTACGAAAGTCATCGTCAATCGACTCTGGAAACGGGCGTTCGGTGTCGGTTTGATCGAACCCGTCGACGATATCAAGGAGCACACGCAGCCGTCCAATCCGGAACTGATGGCCTATCTCGAGAAGTTGATGGTCCAGCTCGACTACGACATTCAGGCGTTTCAGCGAATTCTCTACCAGACGAGAACCTACCAACGGGAATCCGTCCTCGAGGAACCGATCCCGGGAGCTCCCTTTCATTTCCAGGGTCCCATACTTCGCCGCATGACCGCGGAACAAATCTGGGACTCCCTCGTCTCGCTCACGGTCGAGGATCCGGATGCACGGAACGAAGGTCGAGAACTTTTCGCCAAGCGACGACTGGCCACCGTGCGCTTGATTGCCGAATCCATCTACGACCAGACTCCCAGCCAGTTCCTCCGCAATGGCCAGGAGATCGCGAAGGTGCAGCAGGAACTGTCGGTAGAAATCGAGGCAGCACAGAACAAAGTGACTGAAGCACGAGAGAAAGGCGATCCGGACCTCATTCGAGAAGCCTCGGCCGAAGCCCGAGAGATTCGACAGCGCCTCGCCAGGATCGTCGAAGAAAAAGTCTATCGCGAGGGACTGCTGGCCAAGCTGGAAAACTTCGAAGAGAGTTCCAGGGCCAAATCTCCACGAGCGAGAGGAGACGAGGAAGATCTCGCCTTTCTCGAAGACATGACCAGCGCCATGACATCGAGCAAAGGCGCCATGAGCATGTCATCGATGTCGATGCAATCGGGCTCCAACAAGGGCATCGTCGAACAAGTCGTGAACGCAATGCTGGCCGACGAACAACGCGAACTCCGGGACAAGCGACTCGCCCAGGAAACTGCCGAGAAAGAAGCCTGGGCCGTCAAGACCCGGGACGATCAGAAGAATTTCAAGAACTTCCAAGCCATCCAGCGACGGATGCAGCGCGCCTCGGATCTGGGTTCTCCAGCCCCTTCCGGGCACTTTCTCCGCGAGTTTGGACAGAGCGACCGAGAGTTGGTCGAGAATGCCAGCGACGAGGCATCGATCACCCAGGCATTGGCACTTCTCAATGGGCCCACCCTCGGATCCGTGACCCATCGCTACTCAGTGTTGAGTCGCTCCCTCGCCAGCAAGTCCATGCCGGAGAAATTGGAGACAATCTACTACACACTCCTCAGTCGAGCCCCCACCCCGAGAGAGCGCCAGATCTTCGCAAAGGCATGGCAAACCAACCCGGAAATCCGCTACGCAAAAGACATCGTCTGGACCGTCCTCAACACGCGCCAGTTCCTCTTCATCCAATAAAACGGCTCCGCCCCGAATTTCTCTTCTCCCTTTTCCTGACATGAATCTCAAAACCGATTTCTCTCGTCGCCGATTCGTTTCCCACGCTGCGAAATCCTTTCTCGGAGTGAGCGCGCTTTCCTCGCTGCCCGGACTCTCCCGTTCGGCAGGAGCCGGGGCCTCTTCGGCCAGGCAGGTCGCGACCGCCAAGAAGGTCATCTACCTCTACATGAATGGAGGCATGTCCCACCTCGACACCCTCGACCCGAAACCCGGTGGAGAAGTCATGGGCCCGACCAAGCAGGTCCGGACGCAGGTGGACGACATCGTCGTTTCCGACAACCTTCCCCTCCTTGGTCGCCACGCCGACAAGCTCGCCGTGATCCAGTCGATGACCTCGACCCAGGGAGCGCACAAGCAGGGCAACTATTTCATGCACACGAGCTACGAAATCCGCAGCTCGATCCGGCACCCCGCGATGGGTGCCTGGATGCTCAAGTTCAACGGTCGGGACAACCCGACGCTTCCCGGGAACGTCATGATCGGGAATGACTCCACCCATCCCGGTGCCGGCTTTTTCGAAAGCAGCTTCTCCCCCCTCATGATTCGGGACCCCGAGGCCGGGCTGCAGAACAGTTCGCTTTTCCGCGGGCTGACCGAAGAGCGTTTCGATTTCCAACGAAACCTCGCTGAAGAGCTCGACGCCCCTTTCGTCGAGCGCTACAACCAGAAGAAAGTGCGGGCCTACACCGCGATGTATGATGATGCCGTCAAGCTGATGCGGAGTGAAGACCTCGCGGCATTCGACCTCGCCCAGGAGCCTGATGGCCTCAAGGAGCGCTACGGGCACAATCCATTCGGACAAGGCTGCCTGCTGGCTCGTCGCCTCGTCGAAAATGGCGTCAACTTCGTCGAAGTCTCGATGGGAGGCTGGGACACGCACAACTCGAACTTCGTCAACGTTCCCGAGCAGGGAAGCATTCTCGATGCGGCTCTTTCCACTCTCCTCATGGACCTGGAGAAAAGGGGCCTCCTCGACGAAACCCTCGTCGTCCTCGCGACGGAGTTCGGACGGACACCGGAAATCAATGCCAACGAGGGACGGGATCACCATCCCCAGGCTTTCAGCTGCCTGCTCGCAGGTGGCGGAATCCAGGGGGGACAAGTCTATGGGAAAACGGATGAACGAGGTTCCAAGGTCCTGGAAAATCCGGTCAAGGTTCCGGACTTCAATGCGACGATCGGATATGCCCTCGGGCTCCCCCTCGACCAGGTTCTCTATTCCCCCAGCATGCGGCCCTTCACCGTGGCCCACAAAGGGAAGCCGATCACGAGCCTTTTCGGGTGACCCGATTTCTTTCGATCCGGAAAGAGGTTCCGAAAAATCGAGGCTTTTTCTCTGAGGGAGAAGAGGTTATCCTTTCGCAAGTTATGGATGGTAGCGGGACACAACGTATCGGAGCCAACCCCTCCGGCCTGCCGCCCGCACCAGAGGAATTTCTCACCATTCCTCTACCGCCACGGGGCCAGACCAATCGTGGGAAGAAGCCTGGGGCCCAGGTCCCCAAGAGGGACCTCTCGAATACCGAATCTGCTTCTGAGAACACCACCCACAAAAGAGATCCGCGCCCTCCCCGAAAGCCACGCGGACGGGCGAAGACCCCGCTGAGCCCCCGGGAAAGGCAACGTCGCAAGGAGTTCGCCCAGTCTCTGGTCAGCGCCATCGCGATCAATGGAATGGTCGTCGCCTTGCTCGTATTCACCGTCGTGCACGAACGCATCCCTCCTCCGCCAAGCCTGTTCGAGGTCACCACACAACCCGATCCCGAAAAAAAATCAGCGGAGTCCTCCGGAGAAGCGCCTCCCACTCCCCAAATCAATGAGGAGGCTGCCAGTGGAGCGGCTGCGCCAACCGCCTCGATGATCACGACCACGGCAGTCCAGGATTTGTCGGTCACCCCGAAACTCCACACCGAATTCACTCCCAGTCTCGCTTCTCTCGATGTCATGACTCCCTCCATGGGGGCCAGTCTCCAGTCCAGCGACTTCGCGGCAGCGAAGAATCAGAGAAAGAAGGCCATCAAGAAGTTCATCGAGAGCAATGGGACGAATGGAACCAACGGAAACGGCATTTTCACGATCGGCGAAGAAGAAATGCGAGGACTGATTTCGACCGATGAATTTGGCGATGGCTCCGGCCTGATGCTCCTGACCGATATTTCCGGAAGCATGCGAGAGATCGGTGAGACGGTCGATTCCTATGTGAAGAGAACCTTCCCGGAGAGTACCTCGGCCAAGATCGTCGGATGTTCGTTCAAATACTTGAGCGACCCGGTCATCAAGGAAATCACCAGCACCGCGCGACGTGGAAATTTCACCGACTACGTCTTTGTCTGTGACCTCCAGGATGGAGAGGGAGCCGGTGCCATTGGAAGACTGCGAAAGGCGCTCATCACCGAGAAGCGGACGATTCGATTTCACGTCATCAGCTTCGATCGCTATCCGGGCGCCCAGCTCAACAGTCTCATCATGGACTCGGGAGGAGCCTTCACCCGCGTCAGCCGCACTTCGACTCCGGTGAAACCGTGACCTATCGACGCTGAAGCGGTTCCACGAGAATGGTCTCGCCCTCCACTCGATACCGGCATTGTGCGAGAGCCGTGATGTAGCGGAGCGCTTCCGTCGCCGGAATGTTCCGGAGGCGCAGGGTGATGGGAACTTCCGCGTTCACGACGCTGTCATCGATGATCAGCTTGGGATTCATTTCAGGAAACAGCCCTCGGTCCGGAACATCAAGGATCTCGGTCAACACATTGCCCAGGGCGTTGGTGAGCGGCAAATCCCGGAAATCGATCTCTGCAATGATAAGTTCATTGAGATGTTCTTCGAAGGGGTTGATCGGCTTCAGTTCCTTTCGTGGCAGAGAGATAGGAACCCGCAGCAGTTGACCTACGGCAATGGTGTTGCCTTCCAGGCGATTGAGTTCCTGGAGACGAGTTACGCTGGTGTCGTAGGCCTGCGCAATCGCCGCCAGGTTGTCGCCCACCCGAACTCGATAGATCCCGAAGCTGGTCGAAGAGGGCCATCGGACATGATCCAGCTCATCGACGATCGTCTTGAGCAAATGTCCGTAGGCGTTTCGCCGGGGTTCGAGGAGAGAATGGTCCGGGAGAAGAAGGATGGCCCCCTCGAGGACCTCCCTCGCCTCTTCCAATTGTCCCTCCTGCCGAAGCCGGGAGGCTTTCAAGGCCTGTTCATCGGCTTTCCGAACCGTATCTTGAAACTCGGAACCTTTTCCCCAGCTATCCTTTTCCGCAGGAGAATCTTCGGCGGCTTCGGTGGCTTTCTCCCCCAACTTCTCCCGAATCCGTTCCGCCTGCTGCGCGTAGACACGCCGTCGCGGCTCGGTCACCGGATGATCCGGCAACAGGGAAAGCGCTTCTTCATAGTGAGCGAGCGCCTTTTCCAGCTGATCCTCAGCGTGGAGTTGGGAACCTCGCAAACCATTCTCATCCGCTTGCTTGACCCTTTCCTGTAGGGCGGCTGTCAATTCGGAACCTGGTTTCCCAGTGTCGTCTGGCTTCGCCGGTCTCACTTCGACGGTGGGCTTGGGATCCGCCTTCAGGGGTGGCTCCGGCTTTTCAATTCGCGGATTTTTTTTCGGCTTTGCATCCTCTTTCTGCTCTTCCAGGCCACCCTTCGGATGGATGGGCATCCCGGCGGGATCCATCAACTGCGCTTTCACGAAGATCACCCGATGCTCTCCCTTGGAGTCCCTTTCTGCGAGGGCAACCGCCTGGCCATCCCAGATGGTGAGCTGATACGGAGTCGTCAAGTCGTCGCCCGGCCGGAAGAGTGGCTTTCCGACAGGCGCAATATAGATCTTCAAATCGATCGTAAACTCGTCCGCCCCAATCGTGGGAATGATCGCGTAGCGACGCTTCTCGAGCTGAGACATCCCGGGTTGATTGGATCGCAACATGATGGAAGGAGCATCCAGCATCTCGAACTCCTTTCGCTTCGCCAACTCACGAATCATGAGCTGGAACTGTGGATCGGTGAACACTCCCGCAATCCCACGGGCGATCCCGTCGGTCGGACGTGATTCCTGCGGAGCTCGGCTCAGCTCTTCGAGGAGCGCGCCATAGTTCCGAAAACTAAGCACCCCCGTTCCTCCAAGACGGCCCGGTACCTGTTTCGGTTTCGACAAGACTCCAAAATCCTCCTCCTTCACCGATTTCGCATCGACGACGACTTCCTTGATCGTCACATAGATCTGCTTCTCCACTCCGCTCCGAAGCGATTCGATGTAGGCCTCAACCAGTTCCATCTGGTCCTGGGTATTTCGAACAATGAGTTGAGAGGTCTTCGGATTGTAAATTGCACTGGCCCCTTCCCCAAAAACTATGCCCGCATTCTGGAGTATCTCCTTCGCCGTTTTCCTGGGAACAAGGGGCTTGGCTTGCTCGAAGGGATCGATCGGCTTCCACCCAGACGAACCCGGCCCACCGTTCAGAAACGTCGGTGGAACAACATACACATTGGTATAGAGATCCTTCCTATCCTCCGCCCCGAGGGTGACGATTCCCATCCACAACACCATCCAACCCTTCAACCACTTCATCTCGCGAGAATGGCGAAGAGGAATGCGGAGTGTCAATTCATCTCTAGTGACACTCCACGGCCATTTTACTACAGATATCCGAAGCAGTTACATCCCTCCATAGAGGCCGATGCGAAACCACGGACGAAGATTCCTCATGGGTTTCGCGGCAGAAACGTGTATGGAGAAGGAATGCCCCCGTCCCCTCTCTTTGAAGAAATCGACTACCGCGAAACCCCACTGGGAGAATTGATCCTGCGACGACGAGTTCTTCTTTCCCTCGGGCACCGAGAAATTCACGAAATCATTCTCGGCGACGAGTACCTGATGTCGAGCCTCTTCACCGAGGTCGAAGAAGCCCTCTCTCGACTCGGGCTGGCTGCTGCGAAGGACGCCTTCCCGAACACCGAGCTCGATGTCGTCGTCGGTGGTCTCGGGCTGGGCTACACCGCACGCGCTGCCCTCGAGCATCCGGAACTGGCTTCCCTCATCGTCGTCGACTACCTCGAGCCCGTCATCGAATGGCATCGCGAAGGGAAAGTGCCGCTGGGACCGGAACTGACGTCCGATTCACGCTGCCGGTTTGTTCACGGGGATTTCTTCCGGCTCGCCCTGGGAAGCGACGAGGGCAAGAGCTTCGACCCGATCGACTCGGAGCGGAAATTCCACGCCGTCCTTCTCGATATCGATCACTCTCCCGACAAGCTGCTCAGCGAGACGCATGGCGACTTTTATGCTGCGGAAGGACTCCGAAAACTGGCATCACGCCTCCATCCCAGCGGAATTTTCGCGATGTGGTCCGACGATCCACCGGAAGACTCCTTCCTGAGCGCGCTCGGCGAGGTCTTCCCTTCGGTGGAGTCTCATGTCGTGAGCTTCTTCAATCCTCTCCAGGAAAAGGATTCGAAGAGCACGGTGTATGTCGCGCGCTAATCCGTCGCCGGAAGCTCGAGAAGATCCTCGAAGACCGGGGTGTTCAATTCCGTCTTCTCGAATGGGCCTCTCTCATTCCCTGCCCAGAGCCCGCTGATCTCTTCTTTCAACTCGGGAAACTGGGCAATGAAATCGGAGCGGGAGAGTTCTCGGGCGACCAGGTTGCCTTCCTTGTTCTCCAGGGTATAGCGCGGTCCTTCCGGTGAACTGTGCAGAGTCACGAGAAATTCTCCGGTATCGAGTACTCCGACCGGAGGCTGGACGAATTCTTTCTCCTCGGTCGGACCGCCACATCCGGTCAGGGATACGAGACACAAGGCCAGGAGGGTGCAGGTCAGAAATTTCATGAAGGAAGATAGCACAAAATCCCGCCTAGTGCCGACCCCAGCCCTCGTCGATCAATCCTTTGCCTCGCGCAGGCGCCAGATGCCCGCGACGATACTTCCGATGATGCAGTGATACAGGGCGCTGATGGCACAAGGGACGACCGCCACTGTTCCCGGAAAGTGCTTATTGGCGAGTGCGGCCCCGAGACCGGAATTCTGCATCCCGACCTCGATCGAAATCGAACGACTGTTCTGCTCTCCCAGTCGAAAAACCCTCGCAAGGAGATACCCGAGGCCGAAGCCACCGAGGTGGAGGAGCGCCGGCGCAGCGAGCAATCGCCAGTCCGCCTCGAGGATGACATCCTTTCGCTGCCCGATGATGGAAGCCACGATCATGACGATGGCAAAGACCGAGACGAGCGGAGAAAACGGTTTCACTTTCTCACTCAACTTGGGAAGAAACTGATTCACGAGCAGCCCCAGCGTCACCGGGATGAGGACCACCTGGACCGTGCTCTTGAAGAGCCCCCAGGCATCCACATCGACCAGGGTTCCTGCGAGCCACTTGGTCAGCAAAGGAGTGAGGATGATGGCCGCAAAGGTCGAGCAGATCGTCATGAGAACCGACAGGGCGACGTTGCCTCTCGCGAGATAGACGACCACGTTGGAAGCGGTGCCTCCCGGACAACAGGAGACGAGGATTAATCCCACGGCCAACATCGGATCGATTTCATCAAGTCGCAGGACCGTCGCAATGCCCCATCCAAGCAGCGGCATGATCCCGAACTGGCAGACCACCCCGATGACCCCAGCGCGCGGAATCTTTACGACATTCTGGAAATCTCTGACCGTAAGGGTCAGGCCCATTCCCAGCATGATCACCGCCAATCCGTAAACGATCCAGGGGCCACTGAACCAGGTGAACAGATCGGGAAAGAAAAGGGCGAGACCACTGCAGACCACGACCCAGAGCGGAAACGCATTGGTAAGGGTGGAAAAAAGACGAGTCATGAAATCAAGGGAGAGTTCTTAGCCATACTGGAAGGTTTCGAGAGGACAAGCCAAATCATTTCTCCCTTGCTTCCCTGTCGACCACCCCTACCTTCCGATTTTTCATCGAATCCTCGCCGAGGAATCCCCCCAAGAGTGGAACCCAAACATTGTATGAGCACACGCAGAGTTCTTGTCGCTGATCCCATCGCCGATCGCGGAATTGAATTGCTCCAGGAAGCCGAAGGCATCGACGTCGATGTCAAACTCGGGCTGAGCGAAGCCGAACTGATCGAACTGGCCCCAAACTACGAGGGTATCATCGTCCGATCCGGAGTGAAGATCACTGCCCCGGTCATCGAAGCTGGTTCTGGAGTCCTTCGTGCCATCGGACGCGCCGGTGTCGGAGTCGACAATATCGATATCCCCACCGCGACCAAGCATGGCGTGGTCGTCATGAACACTCCCGCGGGAAACACCATTTCCACGGCCGAACATGCTTTCACTCTGATGATGTCGCTGGCTCGTCACATCCCACAGGCCCACCAGTCCGTGGTCGAAGGCCGCTTCAAGGAAGGACGCAAGGCCTACAAGGGAGTCGAGCTCTACAACAAGACGCTGGCAATCCTCGGGATGGGACGCATCGGGGGTGAATTCGCCCGCCGCGCCATGGGATTCGGAATGCGTGTCGTCGCCTATGATCCCTATCTTGCCGCGAGCAAAGCCAAGAACATGCGGGTCGAGCTTTGTGAAACGGTCGACGAAGCGGTCGTCCAGGCCGATTTCATCACCCTCCACATGCCGAAGACGCCCGAGACGACGCATCTCATCAACGCCGAGCGAATCGAGAAAATGAAGCCCGGCGTGCGCATCGTGAACTGCGCTCGTGGCGGTCTCATCGACGAGGCCGCCCTTCTCGCCGGAATCAAGGAAGGCAAGGTCGCCGGCGCGGCGCTCGACGTTTTCGAAGACGAGCCCCCTTCTGCCGAATACGAGCTGCTCTCCCGTGAAGAAATGGTCTTCACCCCTCACCTCGGTGCCTCGACGGAGGAAGCCCAGGAAAATGTCGGGATCGAGATCGCCGAGGCGATCCGGGATCGGCTGCTCCACGGAGCTGTTGTCAACGCGATCAACATGCCGAATCTCGACGAGGACACCCTGCGCGAGATCGGACCGTATCTCAGCCTCGCCGAAGTCCTCGGGAAAATGGCCAGCCAGGTCGGACCCAAGCAGCCCGATTTTTTCCGGATCGACTACGTCGGCACGGTCAGCGACATCGACACGACGCTCGTGACCCGCTCCGGCCTCAAGGGCTATCTCGAAGGCGGATCCACCTCGGGCTCGGCCAACTACCTGAATGCTCCCTCGCTCGCCGAAGACCGGGGAATGCGGATCACCGAAAGTCGTCCGACCGAGAGCTGCGAGTATACCGACCTTCTCACCATCACGGTGGGCAATAGCGAAGAATCCGTTTCGCTCGCCGGAACCTTTTTCGGAAACCAGCCCCGTCTCGTCAAAATCGACGAACACACCCTCGACGCCACTCCACAGGGACACCTTCTCATCTTCGAGAACACGGATTCTCCCGGCGTCGTAGGAGCTCTCGGACAAGTTCTCGGAAAGAACGGAATCAATATCGCGGGGATGAACTTGAGTCGCGACGAAGTCGGTGGAGAAGCTCTCAGCATTCTCAATCTCGATTCCGCTGCCAGTGACGAAGTCATCGAGCAGATCCTCGAAATCGAGGGCATTTCCAGTGCCCGATCGGTTGAATTGTAGAGAACTACGGTGATTTCACCGTCTTTTCACGCAGCCTTCCTCTCGGTTTCACATTCGGAAGCGATCTAGTGGGTGTCCTCCAAAGGACCCCGCCAGATGTTTTCTTCGCTTCCCCTCTTTTCCCACGCCAAAAAACTGCTCCAGGACGGGCAGGATACGGCGGTCTCGTGGATCGAGGAGAAACCTCCGGCTTCGATTCTCGGGAGTCTTGCGATTCTCTTTCTCGGAGTCGGCGTCTACGGAGCCTCGATCGGGCTCTGGCAGGGGCTTGAACAAGCCTGCTATGTCGCGATCAAGCTGCCTTTCGCGATCCTCCTGACCCTTCTCGCCAACGGATTGCTCAACGGCATTCTCGCTTCCTTGCTCGGTGTACGCCTTTCGTTTCGGGAGACCTCGCTCGCTCTCCTGACTTCCTTTGCCGTGTTCGGGCTCATCGTGGGATCCCTCTCTCCGATCACGATGGGGATGGCTTTCGACGCCCCCGCCCCTGACTCTCCCGATGGACCGGACACCCATCGCAGACTCCTCCTGACCCATACTCTCCTGATCGCGTTTGCCGGAATCATCTCGACGGGACGCCTCTACCAGGTCCTCCGCCATTTCGCGGACAGCGACCGAGCGGCCCGTCATTCGCTGATCGGTCTGCTCGTCGGAAACCTCTTTGCCGGAGCCCAGATCAGCTTTCTCCTCCGCCCCATCTTTGGACAGCCAGGACTCGTCATCGAGTTCCTCCGTCCCGACCCCTTCGCCGGAAACTTCTACGAATCCGTGTGGTGGGCCATCACTCAAAACCTCTAACCAACCCAGTCATCATGAGCCAGAACGACAAAGACAAGGAACCCGAAGATCTCGATCCGGAAGAGATCGAGAATGAAAATGAAAACACGGAAGCGAGCACGGAAGATTCCACTCCCGAGCCATCCGAAACCGCCCAGCCCCCGGAACTCCCACCCCGCTCGGAGCCGGGGGACAACCCCGAGCTCTCTGACAACGTGAATGTCATCGTCAAGCCCTCTGAAATTCCCAGCGAATACCAGGCCATGGAATCCGCGCCGAGCCTCGGCTCCATCGTCGATGCCCTTCTCAAGAGTCCCACCCGACTCCTCTACGAATGGCAGGAAGGTCGCCGCCAGGCCGTCGTTCGTTTTCTCGGTCTCATTTTTGCCGTCTCCTTTCTCGTATTTGGACTGCTCCTCGGCATGTTTTCCGGAGAAAGCCAACTCTGGATCGTCCCACTCAAGGTTCTCGGAGGGGCCACCGTGACGGCACTCATCACATTGCCGAGTCTCTATGTCTTCAGCAGTCTCGGAGGCTACGATATGACCTTGCAACGAGCTTGCGGGTTGCTTCTTTCGGGTCTCGCCCTCATCGGGGTGATTCTCCTCGGATTGGCCCCCGTCCTGTGGATTTTCACCCAGTCCACCAATTCGGTAGGATTCATGGGATTCCTCGTCCTGATCTTCTGGATGTCCGCCCTCGGGTTCGGGATGGGAATGATCCTGAAAAACGCCAAGGTCTTCGGAAATCACAAGACCGGCTATCTCGTCCTCTGGACCATCATCTTCGTGACGGTGACACTACAGATGTCGACCTCGCTACGCCCCCTCCTCGGACCGACAGAGGAAACCATTTTCCCGACCGAGAAACGATTCTTCCTCGAGCACTGGACGAAAACGCTGACGGAGTCGAACGAGCGTTGAGCGAGATCAAGCTGCGAACCCGAATTCAAGGATGAACCCAAACTCCCTGTGGGCAGGCTTTTGGAATGCTGTGGCTCAACACAGCTTTGGGTTGGATGGGCACGTCAGCAGGTTTCAGACTCTGCCCGGGGTCCGTGCTTGGAAACCCCTTCCCAGATTCATCGATCAAGAACTCCCGAAAGCGGCGTCAAGCCGCCGCACTCCAGAGCAGTTCTTCTCAATGCAACAGGGGCGAGTCGATGACCCAACCCTGTTGGATGGCCCCTAAAACGGAATGTCGTCCTCTTCGTCGCGGATCGGCTCGTAGTTCTGCTGGGGCGGAGCCTGCTGCTGGGGAGCTTGTTGTTGTGGCTGTTGCTGAGGGGCCTGCTGGGCAGGTGGAGCATACTGCTGCTGAGGAGCGGCTTGCTGCTGATAGGGCTGGCCGCCGCCGCCACGTTGACCCCCGCCACCCTGATCGTCGCGACCACCAAGGAACTGGAAATTGTCACCGATGACCTTGAGACGCGAACGCTGCTGTCCGGAAGCCTTGTCCTCCCACTGGTCGAGTTGAAGTCGACCCTCGATATACATGGGGCGGCCTTTCTTCATGTATTCGCCGATGACTTCGGCCTGCCGACCCCAGAAGGTCACATCGACGAAGGTCGTTTCTTCTCGCCTCTCTCCGTCGTCGAGCGTGTAGTTTCGATTGATCGCCATCCCGATATCGGTCACGGCAGTACCTTTGGGAGTGTAACGCACCTCGGGATCACGGGTCAGGTTCCCGATCAGCATGACTTTGTTGAGATTCGGCATGAGAAAACCTTATAGGAGGGACCGAGCAAATATCCAGCCGTTTCTTGCACGACCTTTCTCCTAGAAATCAGGACTTCTGCGGTCCTGCCATCTTCGCCGCCGACCGCACCGCAAAAATGGAGAGCATCACGAGCGAACTGCTCACCACAACCATCACAGGAACGTCGGCCCAGACGACCACGAAGAAACCGAGAAAGGGGGCGAGGGAAAGGCGAATCCCAGCGAGAAAGGTGTGCACCGACATGTAGTCGGCAATGTGCCGGGCGGGAGCGAGCTTGGTGACAAAGAGATTGAACATGATCTCGCCCCCTCCCCGCCCGAGGCCGAAGAGCGCCGACCCGACCAGGATCACCGATTTTGTCGAACCGAGAAAGTAGAGCAGGATCCCGGCGAGGAAGACGACGTTCACGATGATCCGAAGCCGGAAGAAGTTCATGTGGTCGAAAAGCCATCCCCAGAAAAAGGTCGAAACGAGACGCATTACCGAAGGCACCACCCCGGTGATGAAACTGACGGTTTTCACATCCCACTCGAGACCATGAACCGGATTCACGAGGTAATCGACGCGCAGAGCATTGGCCGACAACACCCCGAAGCCCATGATCATCATCGCAATGAGAAGGCGGACAAAGACCTGGTCGTTTCGAGAAATTTCAACGGACTCGAGCAACCCGTGACCCTGGCTCTCGTCTCGGCTCCGCGGGTCACGAATCTTCTCGGAGGGAACCAGGAAATGACAGAACGCAGAGAGAAGCGCCGCGCCGACAAAAGTCCAGAGGAGAACGGGATAGCGATCGAGATCGTGGTCGAGATAGGCGCCGAATCCCCAGCTCACGATCATCGAGGTCGACGCTCGGATAAACAGGCTGATCGAGAAAAGACGTCCTCGACTCTTCCCTGGATAGTTCAGCCGGAGGTAGTGCGTCTGGAGGGGAATCGCCATCCCGATCACTCCAATCCCGATCGACATTCCGATCACAAACCACATCTCACTGTCGGAACCGAGGGCGGCGATGGCAAACCCGATCGCGCTGAGGATGCTGATGACCGCAGCCGCTTTGCTCGCGGTGAGGTGCCAGCGGATCACCAGCGGAACCGCCCAGAGACTGCCCAGCAGTCCCACGGCAGGGCAGGCCAGGAGAAAGGATTTCAGCGCCGGTCCGGATTGAAACTGGGTCACCGCGATGAGAACGGCAAACGTCGCCAGCGAGGTCTCGATGACCCCGGCCGCTACGGCGCGAATCGCTTCCGGAAGAAAGGTCGACCGAACCGGAGGAGCACCCGCAGGAGGTTCGTCGTCGGCCCGCCTCACGGTGCCTCTTCTCCCGGCGACTCGGCTGGCTTCTCCTGGGCAGGCGGATCTTCAGGCGCTTCCGCTTCCGCCTCTGCTGCGGCTTCCGCAGCGGCAGCCGCTTCCTGCTCGGCATTTTTCTTTGCAATGAGGTCTTCCCACTCGTGGAGGGTGTAACCTTCGCCAAGTCCGCCGATCTCCTCGAGCAGTTCAGAACAGCGCGCGTGCCAGGCCTCGAGATTCGGCGGCCCTTTTTTCGCGTCGCGCGTTCCCGGGAAAATGAGATAGGTCACCTCGAGATCGCTGACGGGTCGATTGTAGGGAGTCGCCTTCTCATTGAGTTGCTTGGCCACTCGCAGAGAGGCTTCCCCAAACTTCCAACTCGGGCCGGCATCCCCTGCAATCGCCGGATAGACCTGGTCACCATAAATGATCACACCGTAGTCCCCGATCGAAGGGGCATGCTCGTTCTCGTCCGTCCGCCCGAGAAAAGAAAGAGGAAGCACGAAGAAAGGATCCGCCTCCGCGATGAGATAGCTGCGGGCTTTCATGTCCGAGATCTCCGCCTTGAGGGTCTCGATGTTGGACCGCAGGTAGCGATTGCGCTCGATCGAGAGCCCGGGAATCGCGAACTCCTTCTCATACTCGGCGAGCTTGGTCTCCCATCGCTCCAGGAGTGGGTTCGGCGTCGAGCTGCGCTTGCCCCACCCGTAACTGGTGAAGGGCTGGTAGAACTGCGACATGGAAATGTAATCGTCGAGCTGGGGCCAGCGATCGCCATCGGAGCCATCTGTGACGACGTCCATCTCGCCTTGTACGAGGAGAAGTTTTCTACCCGTGTCAGGATGGGTCGTCTCGAGAACCGTTTCGCAATCGTAGAAATTGTGCCGGGAGAGCAGCTGATCGATCCGCGTGATCTTCTGCTGGAGCCGCTCGGTCTTGAGTTCGTAAAGATAGTGATAGAAGGGAGAAACCCGCGACTTGTCCACCAGTGTAGCCAGGTCGGGAAGCATCTTCGGCAGGTTCTCGTTGATCGCACTGAGTTCCTCGACCGACTCATTCGGCTTCGGCACCGTGAGCTTGAGAGTCATCTCGATCTGGTAGCTTTCGTCGGCTTCCCGGACCTTCGTCGCGGTATCTCCCTCCACCGCCACCACCTTCGTCTCCACCGGAATCCCGCTCCAGAGTTCGGCAGTATCGATCTTTCTCCAGGAAACATAGCTGGAGGGCATGGGAGGCTTCACCTCGACCTCGACAATCTTTTCCACCACCTTCTCGACAACTTTCTCGACCGGTACTTCGACTTCTTTCTCCACGATCTCTTTCTCGACGATCACTTCCTTTTCGGCTTCACCCCCGAGCATGCCAATGAGGGACTTCTTGAGGGCTCCGCCGGTATTGGTCATGTCGATGACGAGCAAACCAATGATGAGCACAACGAGACCGAGCAGCATCATGAGACCGAAATGTCCCAGGAACCCTCGTTTTTTCGGCGGGCGGCTCGATGGACTCGGATCCTCGCTCACAAAAAATTCCTCCTTCTCATTCATAACTTCGGTGTGGGAAAGGGTTCGCAGAAAGCACCTTGAAGATCGCTTTTCCTGAAACGAAGCACCATCGATCCACTTCTCGCTATCCTCAACCAGTTCCGGGATTGCAGCGACAATTTCTCTACGTAAAGTTTCTCCATCCCTTTCCAGAAATGATCGTAAACCAAATCGACGAGCAAGCTCCCTTCACCACCGCAGACGGGTCCACGATTCGCAGCATTCTCGATTCGACGAATGCGCCGGTCGCCAACCAGAGTCTCGCCGAAGCCAGTCTCCCTGCCGGGAATGCGACCGATCGACACTATCACAAAGAAAGCGAAGAGATCTACTACATCGTTTCTGGAACAGGAACGATGGAGCTCGATGGCGAAACGACAGAGGTGGGTCCCGGAGACGCCATCCTCATCCCGCCAGGAGCGTGGCATCAAATCAAGGCAGGACCCGAGGCCGAGATCCGACTCCTTTGCTGCTGCTCTCCTCCTTACTCCCACGACGATACGTTTTTTGTGTAGAAAATCGTTAATGTTGGCGTAACATCGGCGTCAGAGCTTGATGATCACCCCTCATCTTCGTTTTCATGAACCGTCTGTATTTTCTTTTCCCTCTGCTGAGCCTGCCCTTGTTCTTCTCCAGCTGCACCTCCTCAAATGCCAACATGGAGGTCAATGGTATCCCTGCCTTCGTCGCCGGCGGCGCAGAGATCTCTGAAGAGCCCGAACCGCTTCGCCCCGATCCGGCGATCATGCATTTCGAGGAGGAGTCAGGTCCCGTCGAACTGAAGATCATCACCGACAAGCGGAGATATCCCAATCCTCCCAAGAAGAAGAAAAAGAAGGTGGAAGAACCGATCGAATACGAGCGTGGCCGCGACTATCGCATTCGCCGCCTCTTCTAATCCCGTTTCGCGAGAATCGCCAAACACTAGGCCGGAACCGGAGTCGGTGCTGCCTTCCGACTCGGAGTAAGCACATAGTTCACCCGAGTCTCGCCCTTCCTTCGAGGACGAATCTGCTCGTTCTCGTAGATCTGGATATCGTATCCCAGCGAAATCACGAGGTCTCTCACCTCGCTACCGTGGGCCCCGTCTTCGAGAGGCTCGTTGATCTCGATGAGGATTTCGGGGTGGCACTTTCGAATCATTTTCTCGGCCCCTTTCAGGACGGCGATCTCGTGACCTTCGACGTCGCACTTGATGAAGTGAATCTCATCAATCCCGTTCGATTCGCAGAACGAATCGACCGATTGGAGTTCGACGGAGTTGAGGACTTCCTCTGAATCGGTGGACTCCCCCGCCTGCTGCGGGACGAGGGTCGCCTCATAGTGATTGAGGGTTCCATCCTCACGCTTTGGAATGCGGAGGGAAGCTCTCCCCGGCGACTCGGAAAGGGCAAGGTTCTGGCAACTGACATTGCGGAGGCCAAGGGCCTTGCAGTTAGATTCGAGGACCAGGAACATGTCACGGGTCGGCTCGAAAGAGACGACTTTTCCCTCGCTCCCAACCGTCTCCGAGAGAAAGCGGGTGAACATCCCAAAGTTTGCCCCGATATCGAAAACGACCTCCCCAGGTCGGACCAGCGATTTGACAGCGCCGAGTTCCGCCTCGTCCGTCCACTGAGCCGAACGAAGCTTGCGCTCATAGTGCCATTTCCGAAGACTGTCCTGCATTGGGACAGGAAGTGAGGCGATCAACGATTTTAAAATCATAATAATTATTGAATTTACATTAATTTTCAAATTTCGGCAAATTCTTTTCCCATGGCTTACTCTCAATTTGAAACCGTTCTCCCTGTCCGGCCCGACGACATCGATATGAACCAACATGTTCACAACTCGAAGTACTTCGACTATGTGCTCGCGGCACGCTACGATCAGATGAGTCGCTGCTACCGAATGTCGATGCAGGATTTTATCGATCGTGGCTTCAGCTGGGTGGTCCGGGCCTCCTACATGGAGCACAAACGCCCCCTTAGAATGGAAGATTCGGCCCGGGTTCTGACCGAGGTGGATGAAATCAAGACCCGGGGGGTCAAAGTCGCCTTCGAGATTCACAAATGTGCCGACGACAAGCTTGTCGCGAAGGGTTGGCTCGACTATGTCATGGTCGATCTCGTAACGGGGCGCCCCCAGACCATTCCGGAAGACATCATCGAACGCTACTCCATCTGACTCCCATGACTCGCGAAGAAGCCGCTCAGAAAATCGAAGACGCCTGCAAGATCATCGCCCTGGAAATGATGAAGATCACGCCCGCAGCTCGGCAGCTCGATGACGAAGAAACCACGGCCGATATCGTCAAGGCCTCCTACCAGCTCACGATCGAACTGGAGGTCATCAAGAAAAAGCTGATCAAGCTCCGGGGTCGAGACGACTCGACGGAGCTCTGAGAATCTCGTCGGAACGATCCGGGTTTCCCAGTCTTATTCCTCTTCTTTGGGGGGAGGATCGGCCATGAAGCTACCCGCCTTGGGAGAAAAATCCCATGGCTCGGTCGGCTCTCCCAGCTTGTCCAGGTAGGCTCCTGCAGAGAACGCGAGGAAGAAGTTTTCATCACCGGGAGCATTGCGAGTGGTTCGGTAGACACGCTTCATGAAAGGCAGAAGTGCCCGCGCTTTCTCTCCGAGGAGTTCGATCGCACGACAGGCCCGCAACGCGGTCCACCACTGCTCGTTCTCCAGCTCCCGAGCAAGGACGCGAAGGGCCTCGGTCCGGTGCACCTGCGATTTTTCCGCCATCCAGGATGCCATTTCGATCCGGACGACGGGAGAGATGTCGTCCATGCGATCATAAAGAAGCTCGAGCAGATCCTCGTCATCGGGTGCGAGGTGACGAAGGCCGATGACTCCCCAGAATCGAACCGAGTCGTCGCCCGAATCGATCAACTCGAGGAGTTCCTCACGGGTTCCGAAACCGACCTGGTCTGCGGCCGCCCAGATCGCTTCGAGATCGGGGCGGTGATTCGTATCGCCCTCCATGATGACGCGGATCGGCGCCTCTTCTTCCATGATGTAATCGGTCATGATGGACTCCGGGACCGGACCGAGATCGAGGATCTCCATCCGCTTCGTCCGGAAAGCGGCGCGATGCTCCTCGAGTGCCTTCTCCTGTTCCGCAGTCAGTTCTCCGAGGAGAAGATTGTTCACGTTGTGCGGATCTTCTCCTACGGCATAGAACTCTTCCACCGCCTTCGTCGGTCCGGCATAGGCCCGTTGCGCATCGGTCAACTCATCGGCATTCTTCTTGGCATACGCGGTGATGTCCCGACGAATTTCTCCAAGATCGGAAAAGACACTGGGCTGGTTCCAGGAGAGGTGCGGCAAAAAGTTCCGGATGTAGAGGTAGTCCTGGCTCCGAACGGACCGGGAAAAATCGAACACTTCGTCGACCCGGTCGCGGAAGCCATAGACGAAGTCTTTCTCCTCCGCCGCGAGGGGACCGAGAAAGATTTTCCCCTGCATGTAGTCAGGAACGGAAAGCCCGAGCAGCGCGAGAGTCGTCGGGGGATAATCCACAAAGGTCACGAGACGATCGATCGTCTCTCCCGGCTTTGCGGGAGCGAGATGCTGATACTTCTCGGGGAAGCGAACCATCAGAGGGACTTTCATCCCCGAATCATGCAGGAGTCGCTTGTGACGCGGCATCCCGGAACCATGATCGGAGTAGAAAAAGACGATCGTATCCTCGGCAAGACCGTCCTCTTCGAGTTGGGCCAGCAGCTGCCCCACCTGCTGATCCATCGCGGTCACGCAATCATAGTAGCGCGCCAGCGTTTTCCGGACGGTCTCAGTGTCGGGGTAGTAGGGTGGGACTTCGACCTTGGCAGGATCATGGATTTCTTCAGCCGAGAGGGAAGACTGAACGTGCTCCTCGAATGCCTCGTAGGGCCAGACCATGGTTCGGGACTGATGTGAAACCATCTGATTGAAAACGGAGAAGAAGGGCTGCCCGTCCTCCCGCTTTTCACTTCGCCAGTGAGCGGTGGGGCTGCTCGCATCCCAGGATTCGTCAATGAACCGCTGGGCATCGGCCGAGTTGTAGTCCGTCTTCACGTTGTTCGTCGTGAAGTAACCCGCCTCTCGCAGGTAGGAGGGAAAACCCTTCACCTCGGGCGGGACGGGATAGGCGGAGCGCATGTGATGATTCCCGATACTCGGAGCCCACATTCCTGTGATCAACGTGGAGCGCGATGGCGCACAGACCGGGGCCGCGGAAAAGGCGCTGGTGTAGCGGACGGACTCCTTCGCAAACGCATCGAGATTCGGAGTCGTCGCAAATTCATCCCCATACGCACCGAGAGTCGGGCTCATGTCCTCGGCGGTGATCCAGAGAATGTTGGGACGATCCTGCACCGCTGCTTCGGGAGACGCACTCGGAAGCTCGCGGGCTTTCAGATTGCGGAATCGAATCATTCCCCCTTTTCCGTGATGCTGAATGCCGAAACTTCCTTCTCCCGATTGATCATCTTCGAGGGTCGAGATCGGTTCTCCGTTCACGAATGTCTGGATCTTGTTTCCCTGGCAGATCACCCGGTAGGTATTCCATTCTCCCCGCTTGATCTGACCCTCGATCGCTTCGCCGAAAGCCTTCTCCTCCCCGTTTTTCGGATAAAGCCAGCCACCCATGCCGATTCCAAAGACTCCCCCGTTCTTCCCGGGGACCGGCTCCATGATCTCGCACTGGTAGCCCTTGGGCTTTCCCGATTCTCCGGTGAGACGGAAACCGAGCCCCGTATTCAGCTTGGTTTCCGCAGCGTCTTCGGGGAGTTTCACTTCCACGGAAACCTCGAAGTTCGTCATCTTCCGATCGGACACGACCCAGACGTTTTTCGTGGAATGCAGGTGCACTTCTCCGTCGACGATTTCAAACGTCTCGACCTCTCCACGAGGAGTCCAACCCTCAGTCGAGCCATCAAAAAGATCGATCCATTCGTCGGCCTGCAACGAGGCAAGACCAAGGACCAGACAAAGGAGAAAAGGATAGAGGGGCTTCATGCCGCCTACGGTACCGTCTCGCTCCGGGAAGCAAAGTCGAAACTCGGCAACAATCACGCCTAACAGATCGGCTTCTCTTCGAGAACAAATCGAGCATCGAACTTTCCTCCGGCTCGCGCGCGACAGCAATCGAAACAAGCGACCCGGCGCTTCAACCGGCGTACCCGCTCCACGACCGAACCACAGGCAGGACATTCGTAGGCAAATTTCCGCCTCATCTTCCGTGGCGCGAAATTGAGATCATGACAGCGATCTTCTCCGGGAATCCCGACATCGGCGCAGGCTTGTTTCCACTCCGGCCCATGGGGCTGGATGCGTTTGCCCTGAGCGCGGGCAAAGGAAACGAGGTGAGCCAGTTCGTGGAGAAAGGTTCGTTCGATCTCGTCATCGCGAGTTTCCACCGGCAATGCCTGGAGCCGAGGATTCAGCTCGATCTTCCCCATCTGGTAAAAGGCCCGCCCCGCTGATGTCCGCATTTTCCGATTCCACTCCACTTCAACCTGGGCCGCCAACTTGGGCAACCCAAGGCGCATCGCAATATCGTGCCCCCGCTGCCGCAGCCCCTCGTCAGGACCGACCCGAACTTTGACGTAGCCCTCGGGCACGTCGTGATTTCCCGGAAGGCAGGGTTCCTTCTCCTCCCGGGTCAGGGGAAGGTCGTTGTCGCTGAAAAGCTCAAGTTGCTCCTCCATCGATCTAGTCTTCCTGGGGACCGGTTCGCGGAACCGCTTCGCCGGTTTCCTTGTTAAAGATATTGAGCTCCTCCCCAACGTTGGTGACGAAGGAGACTCGCGGAATACTCTCCATGAGAAAAACATTGGCCCCGATCGTGGAACTTTCGCCAATCACCGTTTTTCCACCGAGCACGGTGGCGTGTGGATAAATGACCACGTGATCCTCGACATTGGGATGTCGCTTGTTGCCTTTCACGATCCTTCCATTCTCGTCCTTGGGGAAGTTGCGAGCACCAAGCGTAACCCCATGATAGAGCTTCACGTGATTTCCGATCACACAGGTTTCTCCGATGACGACACCGGTGCCATGATCGATGAAGAAATGCGTCCCGATCGTCGCGCCGGGGTGGATATCGATCCCGGTGAGACTGTGGGCATACTCCGTCATGATCCGCGGAATCAGCGGGACATCGAGCTCGTAGAGGCAATGAGCGCAACGCTGGATCGCGATCGCCTCGATGCAGGGGTAGGCAAGGATGATCTCGTCGAAATTTTTTGCCGCTGGATCTCCCTCGTAGGCAGCCTCGACGTCGGTCTGGAGCAGTCGGCGGAGTTCGGGGAGCCCCTGGAGAAACTGGCATACGAGACCGTGCGCGACCTTGGGGAGTCCTTCGTGATGCTCCCCCATCTCGTCATCACGGAGACGGAGTGTTTTCGCCACTTCGACCTCGAGGGTCTCGACGAGGGTCGCAATCCGCTCGCTCGTCATCATCTCCAGCTCCTCGGCCGGGATCGACTCTTCGTCATGAAACCCCGGGAACAGCAGCTGGAGCAGTTTCTCACAGGTGCCGATGATGGTCCGCTTCGACGGAAGGTTGGCGCTGTCGATCCGGTTGATCCCTCCTACCTCGTGATAGGAGGCGACGAGGGACTCAACAATATTCTCGTGCCTGCAATTCATGACTCTCGCTGCAACCCTAGGCCGACTGGAGACGTTTCCAAGAAAAAGCTTGGGAGAATTGCCCTCCTCCTCGCAAGTCTTGCACAGATTGCCCAAATTGGCGTAAGGTCCCCGGCTCGCGAGTCGTCCCACCTGCGACGCCTGACGTCCCTTCCCCTCATGATCCTTGCCGAACCCAAGAACGACTTCGACCATGCCCTCGTCGCAGCCGATCATGCCCTGCAACGTTCCCATGCGGAGATTCTGCAGATCAATGTGGGTAAACTCTGCAATCTCACCTGTGTCCACTGCCATGTGAATGCGGGCCCGAGTCGCAAGGAGATCATGACCGGGGAAACAGTCGATCGCATCCTGGAATGGTTTGAGAAAACCGACATCCCCTCGCTCGACCTTACCGGCGGGACCCCGGAGATGATCCCCGACTTTCGCCGACTCGTGACCGCGGTGCGCAATTTCGATCAACCCCGGCGCGTCATGGATCGGCTCAACGTGACGATTCTCAACGAGCCGGGCTACGAGTGGGTCCCGGAATTCCTCGCCGAGAACGAGGTCGAGATCGTCGCCAGCATGCCCTGCTACGCTCCCGACAACGTGAACGAACAACGCGGAGACGGAGTCTTCGATCGCAGCATCGAAGCCTTCCAGAAACTCAACGAGCTCGGCTATGGCCGCGAAGATCACCTCGTCCTCAATTTCGTCTACAACCCGAATGGGGCATTTCTCCCGCCGGACCAGGCCGAGCTCGAGGCCGACTACAAGCGGGAGATGAAGACGCATTTCGACATCGATTTCCACTCCCTCTACTGCATCGCCAACATGCCGATCTCGCGCTTCGCGAGCTACCTGAAACGAAACGGAGAACTCCAGGAATACATGAACCTGCTGCGGCAGAGTTTCAATCCGGCCACCGTCGAGGGCCTGATGTGCCGCAATACGATCAACATCAGTTGGGAAGGCGACGTCTACGATTGTGATTTCAACCAGATGATGAACCTTCCTGTCTACGATCCGAACGGGGGCTCCAGACTGAAAGTCTGGGACCTCAATCTCGACCACTTCCTTCAACAACCCATCCGCACGGGAAATCACTGCTTTGGCTGCACTGCCGGGAGTGGCAGTTCCTGCGGAGGCTCCATTTCCTGACATGAGCAAAAAATTGAATATTCGCTTCGACGAATCCCCCCCGATTTCTCTCTCGGGCTCCACTCCCATTTCTCCCATGAAGACCGAATCCGTCGTCAAATCCCGCTACGCCGATGGCGCAAACTCGCGCGAGGAAGCACTCTGCTGCCCGGTCGAATACGATCAGCAGTATCTGGAGATCATTCCCAGCGAAGTGATCGAGCGGGACTACGGCTGTGGCGATCCGAGTCGCTATGTGAAGGAAGGAGAAACCGTTCTCGATCTCGGCAGTGGGACCGGAAAGATCTGCTTCATCGCCAGCCAGGTGGTCGGACCCGAGGGCAAAGTCATCGGCGTCGACATGACCGACGACATGCTGGAAGTGGCGCGTCGCAACGAGCCCATCGTGGCCGAGCGGACCGGGTACCAGAATGTGGAGTTCCGCAAGGGCAGGATCCAGGATCTCCAGCTCGATCTCGAAGCGCTCGAGAAGAAGCTGCAGGAGAACCCGGTGAGTGACGCCAATGGATTCCTCGAAGCCGAGGAGATGGCCGAGAGCCTTCGCTCGAGCGCTCCCCTCGTCGAGAACGACTCGATCGATGTGGTTGTTTCCAATTGCGTCCTCAACCTCGTCTCGAAGAAGAACCGCCGCCAGATGTTCGAAGAGATCCACCGCGTCCTCAAGCGAGAAGGCAGGGCTGTCATTTCCGATATCGTCTGCGACGAGGAAGTGCCGCAGGATCTCCAGGACGACCCCGAGCTTTGGAGCGGCTGTATCTCGGGAGCGTTTCTCGAACACGAATTTCTCGAAGCGTTCGAAGAAGCCGGGTTCTACGGGGTTCGCATTCTGAATTTCGATGAAGAACCCTGGCAAACCGTCAAGGGAATCGAGTTTCGCAGCATGACGATTGAAGCCTACAAGGGCAAGGAAGGCGTCTGTCTCGAGCGAAACCAGGCCGTCATCTACAAGGGCCCCTTCAAGCGGGTTCTCGATGACGATGGAAATGCCATGGATCGCGGAAAGCGCTATGCCGTCTGCGAGAAGGTCTACGGCATCTATCAGAGTGGCGCCTACGAAGGGATGTTCGAGTTCATCAATCCCCAGACCGAGATCCCTCGCGAGGACGCGGAACTCTTTGACTGCTCGACGACCCGTCTGCGGCACCCTCGAGAAACCAAGGGCGAAGCCTACGATGCGACGACCGAGGCGAGCGATTGCTGCTCGCCGGGTGACGACGAAAAGGGTTCCGGCTGCTGCTGATCAGCCCTGGGGGTGCTCCGCCCGGGCTGCCTCGACGAGAGCCTGGAAGGATTCCACTTCGAGAAGTTGATTCGTGATCTGGCGAGCGAGGAGTCGACCCGCCTCGCTGTCGCTGGGGTAGTGCACTCCGGCCACCTCGCGATTCCTCGCAATTTCCTGCGCGGCCCGCAGGTAGCCCTGCTGGTTCTTCGGATCGATCTCGGTGAGGAGATAGGCAAGAAGATGGGCCTGGGTCGAGTGGCCACTCGGGTAGGCCGGGTGCCGAGGATTGGGAATCGAAAGGGAAAGTGTCGGATCCAGCGCATCGGGACGGGGCCGGTCGAACTTGACTTTCAATCGGAAGACGAGGATCTCCATTTCTCGCTGAGCGATATTCAGCATGCTTCGGGTTGCGGGTCGTGCCGAGCTCTTCCCGAGAATTGTCTTCATCTGGTGTGGCCCCAGTTTCATTCCCGCAACCTCGATCTGACGAATGATCGCTTTCTCCTGGCGAGGCGTGCGTTTCTCGATCAACTCATGCAGATAGCGAAGCTCTGCTTTCGTCTGGGGAGAGCTATTCTGCGGTGGAGCGGGAAGAAGAATCGATGTCTTCCAGTCCGTTAGCAGGCCCGGCTCTGCCTTCAGGTACTTTTCATACCTGGGATCGAGCTGAGTTCGATCGGAAAAACGAAGACGATCCAGGCTGGGATCCACGCCCTCCCCGGACAACTCACGAATCGAGGCGACTTCTTCGGAAATCGCGGAACAGGGAAGCACCGCGAAGAAAACGCAAAGCAGGGGAAGCATTCGTCGAATCGAGTTCATGGCCCTCTCAGCCAAGCGAATTTGGACAGAGAACTCAATCCTTTCTCGATCTCGTCTTCGAAATGCATCATCTCGTTTCGCAAATGGGACGAGGTTTGCTAGACTATCCCGCCGACACATGGGTCCCCTTACCATCACACTCCTCCTCCTGGCCGCGATCCTGCCGCTGGGAATCCTCTTCTGGTCGATCGCGACTTACAACCGCTTCATCCGACTGCGCAATCAACTGCGCGAGGGCTGGAGCGGAATCGATGTGCAATTGAAACGGCGTCACGACCTCGTCCCGGCGCTGGTCGAGACCGTCAAGGGAGTCCGGGATCACGAGAGAGAAGTCCTCGAAGCGGTGGTTCGAGAACGCAACGAAGCGCAGGGCGCTACCACCGCCTCCACTGCGAGCGGTCCCGAAGCCGCCCTCAGCCGCGACCTCGGCAAGGTGATCGCCATCGCCGAGTCCTACCCGGAGATCCGCTCCAACGAACACTTTCTCCAGCTCATGCGCGATCTCGTCGAGATCGAGGAAACCCTCCAGTATTCCCGACGCTACTACAATGGTTCGGTCCGCAACTGGAACAACCAGGTCGAAACGTTTCCCTCCCAGTTGATTGCCCGGGTCGGCAAGTTCACCCCCGCCAGTTTTTTCGAAGTCGAAAACGCGAGCGAGCGAATGCCTCCTTCCATCGCCCAGAGAATTTCGCCCGCCTGACCATTGCCACGTTTCATGAAACGATTGTTCCTGCTTCTCACCGGTTTCTTTGTCCTCGCGAGTTTTTCTTCTCCTCTCTCGGCGGAAGAAAGGATTCTCTCCTTCGACTCCGTCATCCAGGTCCTGGAGGATGGGGCCATCGAGGTCAGGGAAACCATCGTCGTTCGCGCCGAAGGTCGAGAGATCCAGCGGGGGATCTTTCGCGACCTCCCCACGCTCTACCGAACTCGCTGGGGACTCCGTCAGGAAATGCCCTTCCGGGTTCTCAACACCACGAAAAACGGAAAAGGGGAACCCCATAAAGTGGAAAAACACCGGGCGGGAATCCGAATCCGGATCGGTCGCGCCGACCGAAAACTCCAACCGGGTGAATACACCTACACGATCCGGTATCGAAGCGAAGGCCAGTTGCTGTTCCACGACGAGTTCGACGAACTCTACTGGAATGTCACCGGCAACGAGTGGGGCTTCCCCATCGATCGATCCAGCGCAAAAATCATCCTCCCGACCGGGATCGAAGTCCGTTCCATCGAGGGCTATATCGGGGAAAAGGGCTCCAAGGAGCCACCTGCCAGTGCGAGTTCGTCCCAGAACGAAGGGACCGTCACGACCGGCCGAGTGCTCGCTCCCGGAGAAGGGCTCACCATTTCGATCACATGGCCTTCCGGCTTCCTCAAACCCGAAGCCTACAAGAGTTCGATCGGATCTCTCCTTCTCCAGAATTTCTTCGCCATCGGAGGGTTGCTGCTGCTCGCCCTGATGCTGCTCTGGCACTTCATCGCCTGGATCCGGGTCGGTCGAGATCCCAGGGCCGGTCAGATCATTCCCCAGTTTTCCCCTCCCCCGGGATTCTCCCCAGCTGCCGTTCGCATGCTAGAGAAAATGAGTTTCGACAACGGTGCCTTTGGCGCGGCAGTCATGGGACTCGGGGTCAAAGGGGTGCTCCAGATCGAGGAAGATGACAAGGTCATCACCTTGCGAAAAACGAACGAGGATCCTAACGAACCCCTGACCCCCGATGAGCAGAAACTGTTTACCCAACTGCTGGGGTCTGGAAGATCGATCCGCCTGAAACAGAGCAATCACCGGACCCTCTCGTCGGCGCGCACTGCCCTCAAGGAATCGCTGTCCAAGCAGCTGGAAAAAACCCACTTCCTGACCAATGCCCGCTACTGGGTGCCTGGTTTCCTGCTTTCTCTCCTCGCGGTCCTTCTCCTCATCCTCAACAGCGGGGACAAGGCAGGCGCTGGATTCATGGCGCTCTGGATCTCGATCTGGACCGTGGGAACCGGTGCTCTCGTCTCCTCGACGATCAGCAAGTTTCGCAGTGGGAGCAAGGTTTCGGCGATGGGGCAGGCGCTCTTCTCCATCCCCTTCGTGCTGGGTTGGTTCGGGGGCATGTTTGCCTTCTTCAGTCTCGCCGGGCTGCTTGCCAGCGTCGCCTTTCTCGTCGCCATCGTGATCAACGTCCTTTTCTACCACCTCATCAAGGCCCCGACCCACCTCGGACGAAAGGTCCTTGATCATATCGAAGGACTGAAACACTACCTTTCCGTTGCCGAAGCCGATCGTCTCGCAGGATTCTCGGGGCCGCAGAAGACTCCCGAGCTTTTCGAGAAACTCCTCCCTTACGCCCACGCGCTCGATGTCGAGCAGAAGTGGAGCGAGCAGTTTACCGAAGTCCTCGCCCGGGCGGGAGAAGCCGATGGGCACCGCGGTGGCTATCGCCCCGATTTCTACAGCGGAACCCATACCGGTCTCGATCGAGCGATGGGTGCTTCCGCGCTCGGCGGAGCCCTCACCAGCGCCCTGACCTCAGCCTCGACCTCGCCTTCCTCCAGCGGAGGAGGAAGCGGTGGAGGTGGCTCCTCGGGAGGCGGCGGTGGAGGTGGTGGCGGCGGTGGCTGGTGATGCTTTGCGCACAAACTGGAGCGCATTCGAGGTCTGCTTCCGCGCTGGATTCGATCTCCGAGATATGACAAGTTTCGGGATGCGCAGTTTTCTCGGGCTTCTCCTGGCCAGTCTCTCTTTCCACCTCCTAGCTCCGGCATCCACAACCGCCGAGGATCTTCCCGTGGTCCACTCGGACGATTTCTCCAAGGGCATGGAGAAGTGGACCGCCACCGATGAGAAAGCATGGAAGATCAGCGATCTCGATGGCAACCCCGTCCTCGAGAACCTGGGAGGATCCAAATACGAGCCCCCTTATCGCAGCCCGAAAAACATCATCCTGCTCGATGACATCGTCGTGGGAGACTTCGAACTGACGGCGCGAGTGCAGACCACGAAGGAGTCCTACGGGCACCGCGATATGTGCCTTTTCTTCGGATACCAGGACCCCTCGAATTTCTACTACATCCATCTCGGCCAGAAAACCGATGCGCATGCCAACCAGATCTTCCTCGTGAAGGAAGCGCCTCGTGTCGCCATCTCCGAGAAGACTACAGAGGGCACTCCCTGGAAAGACAAGACCTGGCACGACGTCAAGATCGTTCGACGAGTCGCCGACGGGCTCATCGAAGTCTACTTCGACGACATGGAGACACCGACGCATGTCGCTCACGACAAGAGCTTCACCTGGGGCCAGGTTGGTCTCGGCACCTTCGATGACAAGGGTGTCTGGGATGATTTCCAACTGAAAGGAACCTTGGTTTCCTCGCCCCGCTCCGCGAAAGCCGATCCCAAGCAGCTGCAGTTCGAGAAGTGGACGCCGAACTTCCAGGTTCCCGATCCCGTAGCGCTTTCCTTCGACCCCCAGGGCCGAGCCTATGTCACCCAGACGATGCGGCGAAAGGCCAACGATCTCGACATCCGACCGAACAACGATTGGACCAAGAACGATCTCAGTTTTCGATCCACCGACGACAAGATCGCGTTCTACAAGAAGCAGTTCACTCCGGAGAACAGCAAGGCCAACGCGAAGCGGGTCAAAGATTACAACGGCGATGGGATCCATGACATCGAGGACCTCACCGCCCTGACCGAGAAGGTGCACCTCATCGCCGATACCGATGGCGACGGCCTCGCCGACACCATCTCCACCTACGCCGAAGATCTCGATCATCTCATTGGGGGAGTTGCCGGAGGAGTCCTTTTCCATGAAGGCGATGTTTACGTCAGCCCCGTTCCCGAAATGGTGCGATTCCGAGATATCGATGGCGATGGCAAGGCCGACGAAAAGAAGGTCATGGCGTCTGGATTCGGAGTGCATATCGCCTATGCCGGGCACGACATGCACGGTCTCTTTGTCGGACCCGATGGTCGGATCTACTGGTCAATCGGCGACAAGGGAATCCGAGTGAAAACCGCCGATGGGCTCGATTATCGATTCCCGAGCCAGGGAGGATTGATGCGCTGCGAACCGGACGGATCCAACTTCGAGATCTATGCCCATGGCCAACGCAACATCCAGGAAATCTCTTTTGACCAATTCGGCAATTTCTTCGGAGTCGACAACGATGCCGACTACCCGGGAGAGCGAGAACGTCTCGTCTGGGTCGAGCAGTATCTGGATACCGGTTGGCGATCGAACTGGCAGTATCTCCGGAATCGCTACAACCCCTGGATCCACGATCTCATGCACGAACCATGGCACGAGGACCAACCTCGCTGGTTTACCCCACCCCTCTCCAACTACGAAAACGGACCCGCCGGATTCAAGTTCAACCCCGGCACCGCACTGAGCGTGGACTATCAGAACTACTTCTTTCTGACCAGTGCCCCCCGGGGCGAACAGTGGGCTTTCCAGGTGAAACCCAAAGGCGACAGCTTCGAGATGATCCACGATCACAAGATCGGTCAAGGCACCGCTCTCGTCGGGCTGAACTTCGCGCCCGATGGGGCGCTCTACGGGGTCGACTGGGGCGGAGGCTACCCTCTGAATCAGAAAGGAGCCGTCTGGCGAATCGATGTGCCCGGAAAGCTTGCCCATCCCGACCGAGAGAATACCCAGGCATTCCTCGAATCCGACTTCTCCAAGATCGAACGCGAGCGGTTTGTCACCCTCTCGGCGCTTCTGCTTCGGCATACGGACCAGCGAGTCCGGCTCAAGGCGCAGTGGGAGCTGGCGAAGCGAGATGCTCGAGCCGAGCTGCAATCCTTCGCCGAGGACACGGCCTTCGATCAGCTCGGTCGTATCCATGCGATCTGGGGTCTCGGGCAGCTGCTGCGTCGCGGCGAAGCCTCGAGCGAGGATTTCCTAACCCTCTTCCAAGACGCCGATCCCGAGATTCGTGCCCAAGCCATTCGAACCGTGAGCGATCCTCTGGGCCGAAGACTTGGACTGGACCGGATTCCCAGTCCACCCGGCGAATCCCATTCGCTCACGGAGCCTCTCATCGCCAGCCTGAAAGATCCCTCGCAACGAGTTCGCATCCAGGCCCTGCTGGCCCTCGGTCGAGTCGGAGATCCTGCCGCATCCGATGCCATCCTGGCGCTTCTCGGCCGAAAAGAACACGATGTGAGCATGGCCTACCTCCGTCACGCGGGAGTGATCGCGCTGGCCGGAGCGGTGCCGACGGAAACCATCACCAAGCTGAACAACCACAAATCGGACTTCGTCCGCGCCTGCGCCGTCATCGCCTTGCGAAAGCGAGGAGATGCTGCCGTGGTCGAGTTTCTCGGTGACAAGGATCCCATCACCGCCGCCGACGCAGCTCGTGCCATTCACGACGGCTGGATGATCCCGGAAGCCATGCTTCCCCTTGCCGAGGCCATTGGGTTGCACCCGCAAAACGAAGCCTTCACCCGCCGGGCGATCAATGCCAACTTCCGTCTTGGCGATCTCACCAGCGCGAAACGGGTCGCCCAGTTCGTTGGCACGGGAGAGGCACCCGATGCCATTCTCGCCGCCGGTATGGAGGCTCTTCATCACTGGAGCAAGCCCGACGTGATCGATCTCGTCGTCGGTCGCTATCGAGAGCTGGAGCCGCGCGATCCTGCTATCGTCGCGGAAGCCGTTCAATCCGAACTGAAATCCCTCCTGAGTTCGAACTCTTCCATCGTCCGCTCCGGCTCGATGGAGTTGGCCCGGGACAGCAAACTCCCGATCGGCAATGACATTCTCGAAACCGTCGTTCGGAACACCGACGCCCGTTCCGAATTGCGTTGTGAAGCTCTGCGAACCCTTGCTTCCCAAGAGGGAGAACAACTCGCCGAGCTCGTCGACGCGATGTGTCAGGACAAGGATTCCCAGATGCAGAAAACAGCTCTCGAAATTCTCTCCACGCTTTCTACGGACAAGGCTCTCGCAGAGATCGAGTCCCGACTGGCAGGGAAGACCTCACTCGAAGTCCGGCAGCACGCGATCCGGCAGCTTCCCGCAGTCGGAGGAGAAAAGCCGATCGGCGAACTGGTGGCCGAACTGGTCTCCGGCAAACTCGACCCCGCTCTCCAGCTCGACGTCCTCGAAACCGCAAAAGCCTCCGAGTTCGCTTCCGTAGCCACTCTCGCGGAGCCGATTCAGAAATGGGAAACCGGTCTCCAGGCAAAAATGGCGACCGATCCGACCTCGGCTTTTCCTTTTGCCCTCGCCGGTGGAAACGCGGAGCGCGGGAAGTCCGTCTTTATGAATCACGCCGCTGCCCAGTGCATTCGCTGCCACAAGGTGGCCGATGGCAAGGGCAGCGATGTCGGACCGAACCTGAAGAAAATCGGCAAGGACAAGGATGTCGCCTATCTGCTCGAGAGTCTTGTCGATCCGCAAAAAGTCGTCACCAAGGGATATGGGAATATTTCCCTGACCCTCAAGGATGGTTCCAGTGTCGCCGGGCAGTTTCGCAAGGAAGAGAAAGGCCACGTCGTCCTCCGCGATCCCGAGGGCAAAGAGAGCAAGATCCCCCTCGAAAAAATCCAGGAAAAGAGCCCCGTCGTCTCGACGATGCCTCCGATGGGTTTCATCCTGAACAAGGGAGAACTCCGAGACGTCGTCGCCTACTTGAAGAGCCTCAAAGGGTGACTTCCTAGGTTCCGAAATAGCGATCGCCTGCATCTCCCAATCCGGGAACGATGTAGGCATTTTCGTTGAGGCATTCGTCCAGCGAAGCTGTGTAGATGGGAATGTCAGGGTGCCGCTCCTCGAAGGCGGCGACCCCTTCCGGAGCCGCGATGAGGCACGCGAACCGGATTCGAGAGGCCCCGGCCTTTTTCAATTCGTCTGCCGCGTCCGCGGCGCTGCCTCCCGTCGCGAGCATGGGATCGATGAGGATGACCTCGGACTCCGCGATGTGATCGGGCAGCTTGCAGTAGTAGCTTTGAGGCTGAAGCGTTTCCTCGTCCCGATAGAGACCGATGTATCCCACCGAGGCCTCGGTCAGGATTTCCAAAAACCCATTCATGAGCCCGACTCCGGCCCGGAGGATCGGAACGAGGACAAGCGGGCGAGCGAGGGCGTGCCCTTCGGTCTTCTTCAATGGAGTCTCGACCTCCGTCGACACGGTATCCAACTCCCGAGTAACTTCGAAGCAGAGCAAATGTGCCACATCGTGGAGAGCATGACGAAAAACCGAAGTTTCGGAGTCCACCGAACGAATCTGGGTGAGGCGTTCGCGGATGATGGGGTGATCGACGATGTGGAGCATGGGGATGGGAGGGCCTTGCGTCTACCTTTCCTCAATCGACGAAAAATGGGAACCGCAATTTTGACCATTTGTGCTTCTCCCAACCCTGTTGGGACGGAGACCAAACCCTGTTGAACAGCAGCGAGGTTCTGGAATGCGGTGGCTCGACACCGCTTTGAAACGTTTTCTCTGCAAGAATCATTTTATTCAACAGCTTGCCGCAACTTGGAATCCAACGCGAACTCCCAAAGCGGTGTCGAGCCACCGCACTCCAAAGATCAACGCCCGGCAGAAGCCTCCAGCATCTCCTCCGCGATCTTTCGGGCCTGCTCCACCAGCCGAGTGTCTCCGAGGAATTCGACAAACGCGAGCACGGGCAAACCGCTTTGCTGGGTTCCCAGCACTTCTCCCGGGCCGCGTTGTCGCAGGTCCTCTTCCGCGATTCGAAATCCATCCGAGGTCTCTTCGAGGATGGCGAGACGCTGCCGTGCCTCCGCCGCGTCCGGATCGATCATCAACACGCAAAAACTCTTGTGCTCTCCTCGCCCGATCCGGCCACGAAGTTGATGCAGCTGCGCGAGTCCGAATCGCTCCGCGTTGTAAATGAGCATCACATTCGCATTGGGAACGTCGACTCCGACCTCGATGACGGTGGTCGATACGAGAACATCGGCATCTCCTTCCCGGAACTCTCGCATCACGGCCTCCTTTTCTTCCGCCGTCATCCTTCCGTGCAAGAGAACCAGCTTCCGCTCCGGCAGGCGTTTCTGCCATTTCTCGAACTCCACCGTCGCCGCCCCGGCATTCAACTTCTCCGATTCCTCGATGAGCGGGTAAACCACGTAGACCTGTCGCCCCGTCGCCATCTGGTCCTGGAGAAACTTCGCCGCATCCTTGGTCTGCGAGGTCAGTCGTATCCCCGTGATGATCTTGCCCCGACCGGGAGGAAGCTCGTCGAGAACGGAGACATCGAGGTCGCCATAGAAGGAAAGTGCCAGTGTTCGAGGGATCGGCGTCGCCGTCATGACGAGAACGTCGGGTCGATCCCCTCTCTCGATGAGGCGTTGTCTCTGCTCGACTCCGAACTTGTGCTGTTCATCGATCACAGCGAGACCGAGACCGTTCTCGAACTCACTCTGGTCGTGAAGCAGGGCGTGGGTGCCGATCGTGAGTGTTCCCGGCCCATCCGATTGAAAGAGCGGCAAGGAACCACCACTGTCCTTGGTCGCGGTTTTCAGCCGAACTTCAATACCGAGAGGTTCGAGCCACTCCTGGAAGGTGAGAAAATGTTGCTCTGCCAGGATCTGGGTCGGCGCCATGAGGGCGGCATCAAAGCCCGCCTCGACCACGAGAAGAATCGCTGCCGCCGCGACCAGTGTCTTCCCCGCTCCCACATCTCCCTGGAGCAATCGCACCATGGGATGTTCCGAGGCGAGGTCGCTTCTGATCTCCCCGATAGCGCGCGACTGGGCACCCGTGGGAGAAAAGGGAAGCCTTTCGAAATACTTCTGCAGAAGCTGATCGGTTGCCACGTGCACCTTCCCGCCTTCGCGACGATGGGTTTCCCGCCGCTGCTGCAAAACGAGCTGGAGCTTCGCGAATTCCTCGAGCGCAAGGTAACGTCGGGCGGGCTCGAGCGCTTCAAAACTCTCCGGCGAATGGATCTGGCGAATTGCCTCCCATCTCGTGAGCCCGGAGGGATCTGATCCCGCAGGAAGCCAATCGGGAACATGCCCGGGATCGATCCGCTCGAGTGCCTGGTAGATCAATGAACGCAGAGGCTTCTGGGAGATTCCTGAAGCGAGAGGATACACCGGTACGATCCGCCCCATATGCGCGTCCGGCGTCGTCGGATCTCCTTCGACGATCTCGAAGTCGGGATGATCGATGACCAACTTCTTCCCACTCATCTTGGGTTGCCCGTAGACCACCAGGGCCTGTCCGACCGCGAGGATCTTGTGGATGTAGGCAAGGTTGAACCAGCGAAGGACAATCCGGTTCCCCAGGATATCGCCTCCGCCTGGCGGCTCGATCGTCGCCTCGAAAAACCGCCTCCCTCGTCCCCTCGCAAATCGGCTTTGGCAATCGGTGACCTCACCGTGCAGACAGATGGCTGCTTCCATGGGTTGGCTGGGAAACGAATCGAACTGGGAACGGTCTTCGTAGCGCCGCGGAAAATGGGAAAAGAGATCTTCGATCGTTCTCAATCCAAGCTTCTCAAGAGCTTCTCCGGTCTTCTTGTCGATTCGGATAGCCTCCAGCTCTTCCACCGGGGTTTGCAGGGTAACCATGGAAGCGTCAGTATTTCTTCCAGAGGGAGGGGACAAAGAGAACGAGGAGCGCAAAGAACTCGAGACGTCCGAGGATCATGAGGAAACTCAGAACCACCTTGGTTGCGGGACTGAGGAATCCAAAATTGTGGGTGGGGCCCACCGCATCGAATCCTGGACCAATATTGAACAGGGTCGCAAAGACACACCCAATCGTGGAGATCATGTTGAGCTGCGGCTCTAGCAATGACACAACAACACATGCCGCACCGGAAATCGCGAACCCCAGGGCAATGAAGAATGAGGTCGTGACAAACACTTTCTCATCGGGGGTCACTCCATTGAGCCGGATACGAAATACCTGGTTGGGCCGAAAGGATCGCACCAATTCCCGCTGTGCCGTCTTCAGGAAGAGGGTGATTCGATTCATCTTGATGCCGCCAGCGGTGGAGCCTGCACAGCCTCCGATCAGCATCATGAGCATGAGAAGCATCTTCGAAAAAAGCGGCCACTTGTCATAGTCGGACACGCCAAATCCCGTCGTCGACCCGATCGAGACCACGTTGAAGAACCCGTCCCGAAGGGCCTTCTGGTACCCAAAATGAGTCGAGGCGAACATGAGATCCAGTGCAATCGCAAAGACGGCAACGAGGACGAGAATGAGATAGTAGCGGGCCTCTTCCTCCGCTTTGAGTCGATCCCACTTTTTGTTCAGCAGGAACACGTAGAGCATGAATCCGATCGAGGAGAGAAACATGAAGATCGCGATCCACATCTCGATCGAAAGGCTCTGGTAATGACCGATGCTGGCATTCTTGGGACTGAACCCGCCCGTTGCAATCGTGCACATCGCATGGCAGACCGATTCAAAAACGGGCATACCAAGGACGACCAGTCCGACGAAACAAACCGCGGTCAGGATCAAATAAACCTTGAGCAGGATGAAGGCCACATCGCGAATTCGGGAGGCTCCGGCATCGGAGATGTTCAGGCTCGACTCCTGTTGGACGAGAGAACGGCTCCCCACGCCAAGGAAGGAGAGCACTGCCACGAACACGACAAGAATACCGATTCCTCCCAACCACTGGGAAACGGATCGCCAGAGTAGGATCGCTTTCGGGAACGACTCGATATCCGACATGACCGTGGACCCTGTCGTCGTAAAGCCGGAAACGGATTCGAAGAGGGCATCGAAAAAACCAAGGCCGGGTTCGCAGAAATAGTAGGGCATCATGCCGAGGGCACTGACCTGGATCCAGCTCAGCCCGACGATGATCATGGCCTCGCGGCGCAGCACCTCGTGCTTGCAGCCCAGGCCTGGAAGATACAGCAGTATTCCGATCCCGACCGAGATCCCGGCAGACCAGGCAAGAGCCTCAGAAGCACTCGGGGCGATATCCCGGGCGCCGGGTTGCACGGTGAGGTAGTAGGCGTAGAGCCAACAGATCCCCATCGTGATGCCGGTGAGGATGGCAAGAAGCCCGAGGGTTTTTCCTACGATGCGAAAATTCATCAGGGAGCAACCAGTTTGAGGAACTCGCGCTTGGCCTTGGGCTTCACGAGGGCATAGAGACTGTCCTCGGCACTGATGACGTCATCCGCCGTCGGAACGGCCCCACGAACTCCATGGAGCTGCGCCACGAGCACACAGTCTTTCGGCCAGGAAATTTCCTTCACTGCTTTGCCGATGATCTTCGAGTCGTCATGAACCGAAGACTCGATCAGCTCCACGCCCTCCAGGCTCTGGAGAAGGTGAAATCGATCCGAAGTGATGAAACGTGAGAGATCTTTTCTCGTCGCCTCCCTCGGGCTGATCGCGGCGAGGATGCCCATTTTCTCCCCGAATCCGGTCATCGCATCCGCGTAGTCCGCCCGGTGAATCAGGGGCAGGCAGTATTTCGTCCCGAGACTGTGCGCCTGCAGGCAAGTCATGACATTGTCCTCATCCACTCCTGTTACGGCAATGAAGAAGTCCGCTTCCCCGATACGTTCCTCCTTCATCTCGGCGATGGAGGTCGCATCGGCATTCAAAATGGTGACGTTGGTGAGGAGATCGCTCAATTCGCGGCAACGATCTTCGTTGGTTTCGAAAATTCTCACACGGCAGTTCCAGCTCTCCAGAGACTGGGCGAGAGAAAACCCGTATTCTCCTCCGCCAAAGATGACGATGTTGCTCTTGGCATCCCGGCCATGCCGATTCTGAAGACGCATCACGGTGTCATGCAGCTTCTGGGGTTCACCAAACAAGGTCACAAGATCATTCGTCATGAGGATCTCGTCTGCGGAGGGAACGAGCGTGTCCTTGCCCCGCGTGATCGCCCCCACCCGAACTCGTGCAGGAAAATCGACCTCGGCGAGGCTCTTGCCACAGAGCTTGGAGTTCGCCGACATCTTGACCTGCTGAATCTCTACGTAGCCTCGCGCGATATCCTCGACCATGGAGGATTTCGGATTCCGCACATGCTTGGCCAATTCCACCGCTGCGAGTCGCTCGGAGCTGAAGAGGTAATCGATATTGAAGTGTTCTCCGAAATCGAGGAAGAGACTTTCCCGCTGGATCCCGGGATGCACCCGACAGATGGATTTCTTGGCTCCCAGGCTCTTGGCCACCGATGAGGAAACGAGATTGATATTGTTGTCGCTCGTCAGGGAGAAAAAGAGTTCACAATCCGAAACCCCGGCATCGATGAGGACACTGATCGAGGTACCATCCGCCACCATGACGCGGGCATCGATCCGATTGTTCAGTTCACTCGCCACTTTCTCATCCGACTCGATGACGACGATGGAGTGATTTTCCTCGGCGAGACTGAGGGCGATATGGGTTCCGATTTCGCCGGCCCCAACGATGATGATATTCATAGAGAAGTCATGTCAGTCTACGCGAGACGGGGTCGAGGTTCAAATGAGGATCAAGACCCTTCGGTTCCGCCAGTGGATCGAAAAGCGCGGGCGCAAACTTCATCAAATCCCTTGCTGCGATTGGTATAGGACGGATAGGAAACCTCAGCTGGTTCCGGGAGATATCGCCAGTGCTTGTACATCCAGAGCCAGGGAGCCGGATTCTCGCGAATGACCGGCTCGAAGACATCCCAGCAGGCCTGCGCGATGGTTTGCTCATTGTCTTCCGGACCAAAATGCAGCGCCGGAAACGCCCGGACATCGTAGGTGCCATCCTCCCGCGGTACACAAATGCCCGGAATCACAGGCAAATTGGTCCGCTTCATCAGCTCGGCATGGATCGCGGTGACGCAGGTCTTTCGCCCGAAACACTTGATCGCCGTCGCGGGCTTCGAAGGGACGATGTTCAGGTCGGTAAGAAAGGCGGCATGCCCCCCACGTTTCAAGTTTTTCATCAGCCGGATAATGGCCCCCTTCTGGGGGATCACCTCGTGCCCGGAAACCTCCCGGTTCTTTTTGTAGAGATCGGTCAGGCTCGGGTTCTTGAAGTCCTGCGCGACAATCGTGAACTTGTAATCCCGAAAGCCCATGATGAGAGCGATCCACTCGAAATTGGAATAGTGCGGCGTCACCCAGATTGCGCCGGTCTCGCGAACTCTCTCCGTCAGCTCCATGTCATCGAAGTCGAGATGGCAGAACTCCTCGTAGTTTTCACGCGTCAAACGCCGACTCCAGAACTGGTCGACCACGGTCAGGGCGAAACTACGGTAGGAATCCCTCGCAATCTCCTCGATTTCTTCGGAAGACTTTTCCTCTCCGAAAACGAGGGTCAGATTCTCGATCGCCGTGGTGCGACCGCGCTTGTCGAAACGGAACGCCGCATTTCCCAAGCCGCGACCGAGGGCACGCGAGACCTTTCTCGGCAGGAGAGGAACCGAGAAATACAGCCACGCCAGTCCCAACCACTCGAGTCGGTAGCGTATTTTCTTCCAGATGGACATTGGCGTGGAATAAGCCAGTGTTTTCCAACGATTTCCACTGGTCAATTTCTCCAAATCGACAGATGCATCACCAGACCTTTCTCTCTCTCTTCCGCGAGGTTCTCTCCGCTCCGACGGCGCCGTTTCACGAGTATCACGTGGCCCGGGTCATCCGCGAACGGATCTCCGAAATGAAGCACGTCCAGATCGAGGAGGACGCCTACGGCAATCTCATCGCCTGCTATCGACGGGGTAAGAAGCGGCCCAAGCTCGCCTTCGCCGCCCACATGGACCACCCGGGTTGGGTTCGCCACAAAGGGGAGCCGGTCTTCCTGGGAGGAGTCCCGGAAGAGCGATTGAAACCGAAGAAAGGAAAACCCCACCCCGTCGAGTGGTTCGGAGAGTTTGGGATGTGGGATCTGGAACCGTTTCGGCTCGAAGACGATCTCATTCACGCGAGAGTCTGCGACGACCTCATCGGCTGCGCTGCGATCCTCGCGCTTTTCCTCGAATTGGAAAAAGCCGAAGCCAAGACAACCGTCTATGGGCTTTTTACTCGTGCCGAAGAAGTCGGTTTCCTGGGTTCCATCGAGATGGCGAAGAAGTGGCCCCTCCCCAAAGACGTTTGCTTTGTCTCACTGGAAACCAGCGCGCCACGTGGTGGTGCGGAACAGGGAGAAGGGCCTGTCATCCGGGCCGGAGATCGGATCAGTGTCTTTGACGACGCCATCACCTCCGAGTTGGTCGATGCGGCGGTAGAAGAGAAAATCCCTCACCAGCGCGCCCTGCTCGATGGCGGAGCCTGTGAAGCCACCGCGATGAACCTGTATGGCGTTCCCGCAGCCGGGATCTCGATCCTGCTCGGCAACTATCACAATGTGCCACCCAAGAAAGGGATCGCCGCGGAATTTGTTTCGCTGACGGATGCCAAGAACCTGGTCAAGCTCATCACGGCAACGACCCTTCGCATGGCTCGGCAGAAGAAATCCGACTCCTCCAAAGCAAATCTCCGCAAGCGTCTTGAGAAACGCTTGCGGGATCACCGGAAATACGAGCGAGCTGCTCGATCATCCTGGGAGAAGAACTAGCGAAAGAAGAGCAAGAGAATGGCAGCCCCTTCTCCAATCCCCGTGAGAAGCGCCATGGCCCGGAAATCGCGAATCTTTTCGTAGAGGAAAAGCACGACTGCGATCAGCATCGAGAAGCTGAAGAGAACCCGATCGAGTGTACTCGTGAGATCCCCGATCAATGAGGTCAGGAAGATAACGACGGCTCCCGCTACCACGACCAGCCCGAGATTGGCAAGGATCACGGGCAGTCGGAAACCTTCTTCGTCGTCGAGACGATCGATCTTTCGATTGTAGACGAAGAAGGCGAAGAGCAGCAGGGAGATCGCTCCGAAAGGAGCGATCGCCACCTTCAGCAAGTCGGTCATCTCGGATTCGAGAGCGGTTTGGATCGTTGCGATGATGATGAGGAGAATCGCGAGAATCCCCTGCAGTTTGAACAGTTTGGTTCTTTTCATTGGGTGTATTTCTGGATGGGTTAGGGTAAAAATATCAGGCAAAGAAGACGACGATGATGGTCAGACCGATGCTGACTCCACAGAGAACCGAGGCGACAAACTGGTTCCGGAGAAAGAGCAGGTTCAGGATCGAAGTGGAGAAGACCGCAGCCTGGGTAATGACGGGCCCCATCCCAATGGTGTCTTGGTCAGGGTCACCGGAGAAGAGATATCCGATCCCGAGAACAATCGCGAGCGTCAGGACGAGAACGACGGTCATCGCGAGGGGCGAAGGCTCCTTTTTCTCCTCACCGGACCGGTGCGCAAAAAGAAAGGCGACATACACCGCAACGGGAACCGGGACGAGGAATCCAGCGAACACCCGCGGAATCTCCGCCCAGAGTTTCCGGGTGAGCACGACCTCCTGCAGAAGAAGGACAAAGCAGATGGCGATCAGCCCAAAGGCGAATGCAGAAAAGATCGTAGCTTTGCGATTTGATTCCATTCCCGTTTCCTGGAATCAAACTGCCACGGATCAACCCATACTCTAAATCGATTAATTCTCGTTTTTAAATTGATTCAGTCGATGCCAAAACCCGCGAATCAACTCGGGAAGAAAAGGCACCGGATCAAGGATTCCTCGTCGCATCCTCTGAGAGAAATGCCTCCAGGCATCGGAGCTGATCGCTCTGGACAATGCGAGGATCCTGGATCGCTGGAGGCGAATACTTCCCTCCTTTGCGGGCACAGAATCCCCACGGGCCCTGGAATCCACTGTAGCGAACTTCTCCATCGCCCCCAATCACAACAAGACGAGAAGGCCACGCCGAATAGGCCACCGCGAAATGATCTTCGAGGGAATCCACGAGGACAGGATAGGGTATTTTTTTCTCCGCCTTCCACCGTCTTGCAAGAGCCACCCGGTCTTCCAGGGATCGAGGGTCCCCGCCGACCCGGATTCCTTCGGACTCGCGAATGTAGACATGCACGAACTGATAATCTTCTCCGTAGTCCCGATACAGATCGAGAAGGTCGTCGAGGCTCGCCGACAACTCGACGGCGGACAGACTCCCCACCGTCAGGACCAGCGGCCTGTCTTTCCAGTAGTCACTCAATTTCTGGTTTTGGTTTTTCGCGAGGCTGAACAGCTCCAGGTCGATGGCAGGTTCCCCGACGAGTGGAGCATTCTCCATTCGAGAAAAAACAATCTCCCTGGCCATCCGACTGGTCAGGATCGGCTCGCCGGAATATCGATCGACCCAGGGACGATCCGTTGGGAAGAGTCGCTGGAGATAACTCTGCAGGCTTGGTCGGCGATGTCCCGGTGGCACAAAAGGAGCTGCCGCTGCCGGCTCGAAACTCTCCGTCGTCCGCAGAGGGCGAAAACCCCAGTGCCCGACGGCGCTGGAATATCCCACCTTGCCCCCCGGTAGGATGACCACCATTCGAGTCGGCCACGCCGCATAGGCACGAACCACACGGTCGTCCACAGGATCGACATAGACGGGAAACGGAAGATCGAGCTCGCGTCGGAAACGCTTCGCCGCTTCCAACCGTTTCGCATCGGAATGGTCGGTCGACTCCGCCAACTCATAGGAATGTGCCTCCCTGACATAGACCCAGGCGAAGGACGCAAGGTTCCCATATCGCTTGAAGAGCGCTTTCACCTCATCGGCATGCTCAATGTTGAACGAGCAGGTGGCGCTTCCGAAAAACAGGACGAGGGGCCGCTCTTTCCCGACTTCGGAAAGCAGGATTTCCTTCCCGGTTTCCGCATCGAGCAAGCGGGCCTCCGGAGCAGGCTCACCAATCTGGAGGCTGGTCTCTGCCATGCTGGACATGACCGCTTCGACGTCGAGCCTGCCTTCTTGATCGCCCCAGAAATCATCCTTTGCCTCCTGTCCCGACAGTGGCAGGTGGGCGAATGCGATGATCCAAAGAAGGAGCCGCATCGGATGGAAAGCAAAGTTCATGTCCCTTACGATACAGGAAACGGGAGCTAAGGAAAAAGAGAATCGGACTCCGCCCCCCCGGAAAGCGAGCTTCCACTCTCTCTTTCTCTCCACGATTCGCGAGAAGAGTTGCGCGAAGGGAAACGGATGTCCCCTCGTGCCCTGAACATCGCGGCCGACGGAATCACGCAGGAATCCGCCCTGAAACCGTGTCGAGCCTGATCTTGACGGCACCGGGGCAAGAGCTAGAATCGCGAGACTCGTTTCAATCCATCGAGCCCCCACCCATGAGCGAACCCACTGTGAACGAAGAAGAAATCGCCGAGCTTGAAGCCCTCGAAGGCCAGCCTGTCGGCAAAAAACTAGCCTACTACACCAAGAAGTCCGGCCCCGGCTGGTTGCAGGCAGCAATCACCCTCGGTGGAGGCTCGTTGGCGGGCGCTCTCTTCCTCGGGGTCATGATGGGATACAACCTGATGTGGTTGCAGCCTCTTGCGATGATTCTCGGTGTGGTCATGCTCAGCGCGATTGCCTATGTCACACTCTCCACCGGAGAACGCCCCTTTGCCGCGATCAACAACCACATCAGCCCAGTTCTGGGTTGGGCCTGGCTGATCGCAGCGATGATGGCCAACATCGTCTGGTGCCTTCCTCAGTTTGCCCTCGGAACCGGAGCCGTCACGCAGAACCTGATCCCATCCCTGGAAGGGGTCAGCGCCGCACCCTGGATCGTCGGGGTGGTTCTCCTCGTTGCGGCAGCGATGGTGGTCCGAGCCTATGACTCGGACAGCAAGGGAGTGAAGATTTTCGAGGGAATCCTGAAAACGATGGTCGGAATCGTCGTGGTCTCCTTCTTCCTCGTGGTCATTCGCCTGACTACCACAGGGGCCCTCAACTGGGGAGAGATTCTCACCGGATTCATCCCCAACCTCTCCGATATCACCGAGCCGGCTCCGAAGATCAATGATGCCATCAAGGCTACTGGTGAAAGCGCAGAAATCTGGAGAGAGGGTGTCGCCAAGGTCCAGAAAGACAAGGTCATTGCGGCTTTTGGAACGGCTGTTGGCATCAACATGACCTTCCTCCTCCCCTACTCCATGCTTCGAAAAGGATGGGGCAAAGGCCACCGCGGTCTTGCCATTTTCGACCTCGGAACCGGTCTCGTGATTCCCTTCGTCATTGCCACAGCCTGCATCGTGATCGCTGCTGCGAGCCAGTTCCACGCGCAAACCGGGGACATCCTGAATGAGGATGGAACCGTGATCGCCGGAAAGGAAGCCAGTTTTGCCGGAGTCGCTGACAAGTTTATCGCGAAACGGTATGCCGCCGACCTGGAGGGTCTCGAAGGCGATGCACTCACTGCGAAAGTGGATGAGCTACGTGACGCACTGCCCCTCGCTGATCGGAGGATTGCGGCGATGCTGGTGGATCGAAAAGACTCCGATCTTGCAAAGTCTCTTTCCTCGCTCGCGGGACCGGGAGTCGGAAAAATCATTTTCGGTGTCGGAGTTCTCGGGATGGCACTCTCGACCATCATCATCCTGATGCTGATCAACGGATTCTGTCTCTGCGAAGCTCTCGGTCGCCCGGGTGACAAGAGCCTCCACTTCATGGGGAGCCTTATCCCTGGCCTCCTCGGGATTTGCTTCCCGCTGATCTGGACGGCGGAGTCGAAGGCCGCACTGGCAGTTCCGACCTCCGTCATCGGTAGCTCCCTTCTTCCCATCGCCTATCTCATCTTTCTCCTCATGATGAACTCGAAGAAGCTCCTGGGCGACAAGATGCCCAGGGGAGGAAAGCGCGTCGCCTGGAATGTTCTCATGTTGATCGCCACCACCCTTGCCACCTTCGGATCCATCTGGGCCCTCAAGGACAAGAACCTCGGTTCCTTCCCCATGGGCAAAGTCGGAATCGGAGTCCTCGCCGCTCTCTTTATCATCGGTTTCATCGGTTTCGTTTCCAAGAACAAGCGATCGGCATAGATCGAAGTTTCTGCCCTTTCCTCCTTCACTCCCTTCAGACCTATGAAATTCGGTATCATCGGAGCCGGCATGATTGCCAACTTCCACGCCAAGGCCATCGAGGCCATGGAGGGTGGCGAGTTGCATTCCTTTTATGGCAGACGCCAGGAAGCGGTCGACGAACTCGTGAAGGAGAATGGCGGAATCGGCTACACCGATCTCGATGCTTTTCTCAACGATCCCGAGCTGGACATCGTCACCATCGCGACCCCCAGCGGGGCTCATCTCGAACCTGCTCTCGCGGCTGCCAAGGCAGGAAAACACATCATCTGCGAGAAGCCGCTCGAGATCACGCCGGAGCGGATCGATCTCATGATCGGTGCCTGCGAAGAAGCCGGGGTTACCCTCGCCGGGATCTTCAATCGTCGATTTCACCCGGCGATGGACGCTTTCAAGAAAGCCGTTGATGACGAACGCTTCGGCACCCTCACGATGTGCGATGCCTATGTGAAGTGGTATCGCGACCAGGCCTACTACGATTCCGGTGCCTGGCGTGGGACCTGGGCACTCGATGGGGGAGGTGCGCTGATGAATCAATCCATCCATCTCATCGACCAGCTCATCTACCTGGCCGGTGACGTCAAAAGCGTTTCCGCGTCCATGGCCTGCCTCGCCCACGAAGGAATCGAGGTGGAAGACACCGCGGTCGCCATTCTCGAGTTCAAGAACGGAGCTCGCGGAGTCATCCAGGGATCGACGGCTTGCTGGTCCTCGACCGGTCACCCGGCGGAAGTTCATCTTTGTGGCGACCAGGGGTCCGCATTCCTCGCCGACGAGAAATTCCGGGTCTGGGATTTTGCCGAACCAGCTCCCGGAGACGAGCAGGTTCGCGAAGAGTTGATGCAGAGCAGCGACGCCAAGGGGCTGGGAGCCAATGATCCAAAAGCGATCAACTTCACCGGACACCAGCTGAACTTCGAAGACGTCGTCCAGGCGATTGAAGAAGGTCGTCCGCCCAGCGTCGATGGACACGAAGCTCGTCGCGCGGTCGCTCTCATCTGCGCGATCTACGAAAGCGCCAAGAACGACGGGAAGAAAGTGACGCTCGCCTAGAAGAGATCGCCTCGTTTTCTAGAGATTCCATACTTTCTAAAATCGGAAAGTGTGGGATGTTTGAGATCTCCCCCGGAGTCGTCCGGCTCTTGAGATACCCTTCGTCGTTTTTCCCTCTTCATGAAAACTGTCCTCGTCACCGGATCTGCCGGCTTCATCGCAAGCCAGGTGGCTCATCGCCTCCTGGACCAAGGCATCGAAGTGATTGGAATCGACAACGTGAACGATGCGTACGACAAACGGATCAAGAATCATCGTATGGAAGTCCTCGCAAAGAGAGATGGCTTCCAGTTCTACGAAGCGGATATCGAGAATCTCTACGATCTGCAGCCTATCTTCGAGAAACACTCCTTCGATGTGATTTTCAATCTCGCGGCACGCGCCGGGGTTCGTTACAGCATCGAGAATCCGCATGTCTACATGCAGTCCAACGCCCAGGGAGCGCTGAATCTTCTCGAACTGATGAGGAAATTCGACTGTGAGAAGTTGGTCATCGCCTCGACCTCATCGCTCTACGCCGGTCACTCCATGCCCTTCCGCGAGGACCTCGCCGTCGAGCAACCCCTCTCCCCTTACGCAGCATCCAAGAAAGCTGCCGAGGTGATGTGCTACACCTATCACCACCTTTTCCAGATTGATGTCAGCATCCTTCGCTACTTCACGGTCTATGGCCCTGCTGGACGTCCCGACATGGCCCCCTTTCGCTTCATCAAGTGGATCCACGAAGGGACTCCGATCACCGTTTTTGGCGATGGCACCCAGACTCGTGACTTCACCTACGTCGACGACATCGCCCGAGGCACTCTCCTCGCGGCCAAGCCAATGGGACACACCGTGATCAACCTGGGAGGGGGAAAACGCCCCATCGCCCTGCTCGATTTCATTCACATGATCGAAGACCGCCTGGACAAGAAAGCGGAGCTGGTTTTCAAACCCATGAGCGCATCGGAGATGATCGATACCTCGGCCGACATCCGGAAAGCCAAGGAAGTGCTCGATTGGGAACCCGAGATCGATCTCGATGAAGGTCTCGATCGAACCGTCGAATGGTATCTCGAGAATGTCGAGTGGGCCTCTCAGGTGGAACTCTGACCTCGGCCATTCAGCGCAAATGCGGCGAACACGTCGCCTGCAGTCGCTCGATCAACTTCGGGTCCATGTATTCGTAGCGATCCGGTATCCCGAGGACGACGACTTTCTTCTCGCGGAGATAACGCCCGAATCGACGGTTGAGCGTCGTGCGGTGAGCTCGCTCCATCACGAGAATGAGATCGGCCCACTCGATCTGCTCCACGGAAAGTCGCACCTCCGCATCGGGAGCGAGTCCGGCGGAATCCACTTCGATCCCCGGATGATCGGCAAAGATCTCGTGCGCAGTGGGGCTGCGCAGTCGGTTCCGTGAACAGAGGAAAAGGAGATGTTTCACCAGCGGGCAGTCGCAGAAAAATCAGTGATCGGCAACGACCAGCTCTTCTCCCTCGGCCTCTGGTTTGCGAATCCCTTCGATCATCTCAACGACGTCCTTGGGAGGTTTCGGCGTCAGCGCTGACACGATGAAAGCGACTACAAAGTTGAAGATCATCCCGAGCGTGCCGATGCCTTCCGGGGAAATCCCAAACCACCAGTTCTCCTTCACGTTTTCTTTCGTTGGCAATCCGATCAATTCGATCAGCTGGGGAAATTTGAAGTAGATGATGTAGGCGGCCGTGAACACGATCCCGACGACCATTCCGCTGATGGCCCCCTCTCGGTTCATCCGTTTGCTGAAAATGCCGAGAATAATCACCGGGAAGAAAGACGAAGCCGCCAATCCAAAGGCAAATGCCACGACCTCGGCTACAAACCCGGGCGGATTGATTCCAAACCAACCGGCAATGACCACGGCGACACCGGCGGCACAGCGCGCGATCAGTAGCTCCTTCTTGTCCGACAATCCTGGCATGAAAGATCGTTTCACGAGATCATGAGCCACCGAGGTGGAGATCACGAGAAGAAGCCCGGCCGCTGTCGACAAGGCGGCAGCGAGCCCCCCCGCCGCTACGAGGGCCACGACCCAGTTGGGTAGGTTCGCAATCTCAGGATTGGCCAAGACCATAATATCGCGATCGACATAGAGTTCGTTCTTTCCATCGGTGGGAGTGTTCTGGATGAGACGCTCTCCACTCATGCCACGTTCGCCTTCCTTGTATTCCAGTTTCGTGAACTCGTCATCGGTTCGGTAGACGGGCCCCTTGGCATACTGGATCTTTCCATCCTCGTTCTTGTCGACCCAGGCGATCAACCCGGCGTCCTCCCACGACTTGATCCATCCCGGCGCTTCCGCGTAGGGTTTGTCGGGAATGCTCTCGAGCAGGTTGGCCCGGGCAAAAACCGCCACCGCAGGAGCCGTGGTGTAAAGGATCGCGATGAAGAGCAGCGCCCAGAAGGCGGAGACACGAGCGGCACTGACTTTCTTCACCGTATAAAAGCGAATGATGACGTGCGGCAGGCCCGCGGTTCCCACCATCAGCGCCATGGTGATGAAAAAGATATCGATCATCGGTTTCGACCCATCGGTGTAGGTCGAGAATCCGAACTCCTCACTGAGTCCATCGAGCTTGTCGAGGAGATAGACTTCTTCTCCCGTGACCTGGGCACCAAAGCCGAGTTGAGGAACCGGGTTCCCGGTCATCATCATCGAGATGAAGATCGCCGGCACCATGAAAGCGAAGATGAGCACACAATACTGCGCGACCTGGGTGTAGGTAATCCCCTTCATCCCGCCGAGAACGGCGTAGAAAAAGACGATCGCCATTCCGATGACGACGCCCATCTCGATCTCGACGCTGAGGAAACGAGAGAACACCACTCCGACTCCCCGCATCTGTCCACAGACATAGGTGAAAGAAACAAAGATCGCGCAGATGAGGGCGACGAGACGCGCCGTCCGCGAGTAGTAGCGATCGCCCACGAAATCGGGGACGGTGAATTTTCCGAATTTTCGGAGATACGGGGCGAGGAGCAGGGCGAGGAGAACATAGCCTCCCGTCCATCCCATGAGATAGACCGAGCCATCGTATCCCATGAAGGAAATCAGTCCCGCCATCGAGATGAAGGATGCAGCCGACATCCAGTCAGCTGCGGTCGCCATTCCGTTGGCAAGCGCCGGAACGCCTTTGCCAGCGACGTAAAATTCACCGGTCGAACTGGCTTTCGCCCAGATGGCGATGCCGATGTAGAGGGCAAAAGTGAGTCCTACGAGAAGATAGGTCCAGGTTTGAACATCCATAATGAGAGTTCCCAGGAAGTGGGAGAATTACTTGAAGAATAAAGAGGGTTGAGGAGACAGTCAGCAAATCGGACGAGATCAGGAATCCTTCTTTTCCGAATACTTGTGATCGAGCTTGTTCATGACCCGGACATAGACCGCGATGAGGAGCACGAAAACATAGATGCTGCCCTGCTGGGCAAACCAGAAACCGAGTTTGAATCCCCCGATCCGGATCTTGTTGAGCTCTTCGACAAAGAGAATTCCGCAGCCATAGGAGACGATGAACCAGATCGACATGAGGATACCGACCCACTTGAGATTGGCTCGCCAGTATTCGGAATTGGAAGAAGAGGAAGGCTCTGACATGACAGGATGATTACAAAGATGTTCGATAGGCTTTCGATGAGAAAAAGAAAGCGCGAATCCGACCCGCAGTTAACGGAAAAGAGGGCTATTTTAGAAGAGGAAAATGGCTAAACTGGTCGAAATCGACGAAAAACGCTTCACATTCCTTCACTATGGCCGCTCACGGTAATCAACTCGAGCTTCACGGACAGGGCAAAATCCCGGAGGACGGCGTCCTTGTCATTGCCAATCGACTCTCGTTCGAAGACCTCCTTCACCTCGAAAAACAGCTCGAGGGACGAAAACTGGTCTATCTCATTGAGCGAGGTCTCGACTACGATCCTCTCCTCCAGGCCCATCTCGACAAGGACGATGTCGCGGCCCTCGAATTTTCATCGGACGAAAGTTTTCGGGAAGCCTTCAAGAAAGAACTTCACCAATGCCTCGTCGAAGGCAGTGTCGTGATTTTTATTCCGGGAGTGACCTCGACCCGGCCGGGCCAGGTCATCGCGGTCCCTTCGAAGATTCTCAGGTTTCTCACCAGCGCCAACGCTCCCATTCTCCCGCTCTTCGTCGATCACCCCGAGGAAACACCGCTCGGTGTCGAGGACCGGGTTCATGTCGAACGGATCGTTCTCTCCTTTGGCGAAGCCCTTCAGCGCGAGGCCGCCAACCTGGCCAACTTTACGGAAGAGCTGCTCATCGCGGCCGAGCGAGCCTACTCGGCTCGGCCCATCCTGCAGAGTCATCTTGCCTTCGAAGTCCTCAAGGGGCTCAAGAAACACTCGAAGTCCGCCGAGATCATCGATGGTCTCGACGGCCAGACACTCCGTTTCGACAAGTTGCTCGCCGCTGCCATCGTGCTCTCGAAAGTCATCCGGAAGGAAACCAGCAAGAAACGCGTCGGGGTCATTCTCCCTCCAGGAAAGGGAGGCATGGTCGCGAATGTGGCGGTCCTCCTCGCCGGAAAGATCCCGGTGAATCTCAATTTCACGGCGGGGGACAAAGCCGTCGAATCCAGCATCCGCCAGGCGGAACTCGACAAGTTCATCACCGCAGATCCTTTCGTCCGGAAAATGTCCGCCTTCCCCTGGCCCCCGACCCGGAACCTCATCCTTCTCGATCGCGTCCTGCCCGATCTGAAACCGAAGATCGCGCTCTGGCTCGGTCTCTCGAAAGTTTTCTCGCCGGGGATGCTGGCAAGGCTCCTCAAGGTTCCCAAGAAAGGAGGCACCGACGAAGCCATTCTCCTCTTCACCAGTGGCAGTTCCGGAGAACCCAAGGGGGTGATCCTCTCGCATCGGAACATTCTTTCGAACGTAAACCAGTTCGGATCCCGCATCGCTCTGAAGTCGACCGATCGCGTCCTCGGCTGTCTCCCCCTCTTTCACAGTTTCGGATGTACCGTAACGATGTTCTATCCCATGATCGAAGGCGTATCGGTCGTGACCTACCCCAGCCCGCTGGAAGTCCCCAAGCTCGCCGAACTGATTGAAAAACACTCGGTCAATCTTCTCATCGCGACCCCGACTTTTCTGCGAGGATATCTTCGACGCGCCAAGAAGGAGCAGTTGGAGAGCGTCAAGCTGGTCATCACCGGGGCGGAAAAACTGCCCAAGAAAGTGGCCGACGCCTTTGAGAAACGTTTCGGCAAACCCGTGCTCGAAGGCTACGGCCTGACCGAGACCTCCCCGGTGACCAACGTCAACCTTCCCGAGATCGACGATGGAGACTCGTCTCACCCCGTTCTTCCGAACGCCCGATTCGGATCCGTCGGCCTGTTCATCCCGGGCGTCGCCGTGCGGATCACCGACCCGGATACGAACGAACCGCTTCCGCTCCATTCCAGCGGAATGATCTGGCTGCGAGGTCCCAACATTTTCGAGGGCTATCTCAACATGCCCGAGAAAACCGCGGAGGTTTTGCAGAACGGATGGTTCATGACAGGAGACATCGGACGAGTCGACGAAGATGGCTTCCTCTACATCGAGGGACGACTTTCCCGATTTTCCAAGATCGGCGGCGAAATGGTGCCTCACGAAACCGTCGAGGATCTCGTGAACAAGGCTCTCGAAAAAGGAGACGATGCCCGGACCATCGCCATCGTCGGCGTTCCCGACGAGGCCAAGGGAGAAGCCCTGATCCTTCTCTCCTCCGACCCCGATATCGATCTTCACGAATTGCGAGTCCAGCTGACCAACGATGGCATTCCAGCCCTCTGGATTCCCAAGAAGATCATTGACGTCGACGAGATCCCCATCCTCGCCAGCGGCAAGCTCGACATCAAGAGCTGCGAAACCCTGGCTAAGGTCTAGGACCGAGGGCGCAGAACGATTACGGAACGTTCGAACGTTCCGCTACCGAGCGCTTTACTCGTAGCGGAATGCGCAAGCATTCCGACCTCGGATCACGTGCACGTCCCATTCCGAGCGAGACCCCATGCCCTCCGGAACGTCTGAACGTTCCGCTACTCGCAAAATACGATCACCCCTTCGCCTCATCGGCCATCTTCTGGGCGATCATGGAGAGTTCCGCCGACTTGAAGATATGATCCTGGGTCATCGCGTTCTCGGTCCCATTCAGAAGATCGAGAATCATCTCACCGAAGAAAGGGAAACCGGTGGAGCCATCGCAATCGATCTCCTGCTCCTCTTCGGCGTTCACGAGGAAGAGCTTGTTCCCCGGCTCCTGGCGGGCGAGAGCGATGTATTTCCGAATCTCGATCGTGCCTTCGCTCCCGACGACAAATGCCCGTCCGTCTCCCCAGACGCGAAGTCCATCCGGAGTGAGCCAGTCGATCCGGCAATAGCAGGACGCCCCGGTATCCATCGTCAGGGAACACTCCCCGAAATCCTCGAGTCCCGGTTTGTCCGGCGCAGTGAAGTTCTCGACGCGGGCGAAATTGACAGTCCCATCCTTGGCTCCGGTGAAGGCGAGAAACTGCTCGAACTGGTGCGATCCGATATCGGTCAGAATGCCTCCGTATTGGTCTTTCTCGAAAAACCAGTCGGGACGAGCGTCCTTGGACATGCGATGAGGCGCGAGATTGATGACCTGGAGAACGTCCCCGATCGCCCCCGACTGGATCAACTCGGTGGCCTTCATCGAAGACTCGTTGTGAAGCCGCTCGCTGTAGTAGACCATGTAGCGCTTCCCGGAGGCGGCAACCGCCTTCCTCGCATCCTCGAGTTGCTCCAGGGTCGTGAAAGGAGACTTGTCGGTGAAATAGTGCTTCCCTGCTTCCAGGACTTTCACCCCAAGCGGCCCGCGATCGCAGGGGATACAGGCGGAAGCGACGCAGAGAGTCTCTTCATCTTCCAGAATCTGATCGAGGGAGTCGGCGCGCTTGGCATCCGGATATCGCTCGAGGAAGTCATCCAGTTTCTTCGAATCGGGATCGTAGACATATTTCAACGTGCCCCCCGCATCGAGCAATCCATTGGTCTGCCCAAAGATGTGACCATGGTCGAGGCCGGTAACGGAGAAGACAAATTCGCCGGGTGCGACCACCGGAGGCAAGGTTTTCGAAGAAGGTGCGTAGTCGTAGCCGGTTTTTCCCATGATCTAGCATGTAGCGAGGAATACTCCGTTAGCAACCGGCGCATTGGAAAAAAACAAAGATTCCCACCCTGTCTGAGATTGGCTACCCTGATGCCCGTATGAGCGAGCCCCCTTCTTCCCTGCATCCCGTCACGCCACCGGGTGAAGTCCTCACCCTGAGAAAACGGGCCAAGACCTGGCTGACCATGGTGATTCTCTCAGTCGTAGGGATCATCGTCCCACCCCTCATCGGGGTATCGGGAACCGTACTCGGGATGGTCTCTGCTTTCGATGAGATCGGGCGAACTGGCGGAGGAGATCCCGAAGCCCTTGCCAGCGACATTTCAGGATCCCTCATCACCACCGCACTCGGAATCATCATCGCGCTTCTCTTTGGAATCCTCTTCATCATCAGCCTGGTCTTCTGGCTCATCACCCTGAGCAAAATCAAGAACTCGCCGAATCACCCGAGCGCGTAACCTTTCCGATGGAAATCACGAGAGAACTGATCGAACGCGTCGCGGGCGATATGGATGTCTCCTTCGAAGAACTCGAGAAGTTCGTCGCGCTGGGAGAGAAAAAGACCTTCGAGCAGGGAGACTATCTCTTCCACGAATCTTCTCCCCGAAAGTGGTTCGGAATTGTTCTGAAAGGAAACATCAATCTCCAACGGGGACTGTCCGGTCGCCATGTCACGATCGCCTGCCTCACCGAAGGAGCCGTGATTGGAGAAAGCCTTTTTATCGACGAGCTCTCTCACAGCGTGTCCGGACTCGCCCTCGACGAAATCGAGATCTGGGCGATTCCCAAGGACCGCATCGAAACCTTCCGCGCCGAAAAGCCCGAGATTTTCTATCGCATGGTCGCCCGTGCCGCCCAGCGGATCGGGTATCGTCTCCGGGAGTCCACCGAGATGCTTCTCCACTCGGAGCGCAATCGATCCGACATCACCGACTTTCGAACCGAACGCGATTCCCTCGGAGAACGCGAAGTTTCCAATGCCCACTACTACGGCGTGCAAACGACGCGAGCGGTGGAGAACTTCCCCTTTTCCGGGATGCGCCTTTCGCATTTCCAGCACCTCGTCAACGCCTTCGCCTATGTCAAGAAAGCGGCGGCGACTGCCAACTCCATCCTCGGGGTCCTCGATCCGAAGATCGCCGAAGCGATCTGCCAGGCCTGCGATCGCATTCTCGCCGGAGAACTCCATGAGCATTTCGTCGTCGACATGATCCAGGGCGGTGCGGGAACCTCATCGAACATGAATGCCAACGAGGTCATCGCCAACCTCGCTCTCGAGATCATGGGACACCGCAAAGGCGAATACGAGTATTGCCACCCGAACGACCACGTGAACTGCTCCCAGTCGACGAACGATGCCTACCCGACTGCCGTGAAGATCGCCGTGGTCGCCTCCGTTCACGAGACGGTGTCCTCTCTCAAGGTATTGCGCAAAGCCTTCGAGGAAAAAGCCGAGGAGTTCTCCGATGTCATCAAGATGGGGAGAACCGAGAATCAGGACGCAGTCCCGATGACGCTCGGGCAGGAGTTCGCCGCCTACGCCGTCATGGTCAACGATGGGATCCGCCGGCTCGAGAACACTTCCCAGGAGCTACTCGTCATCAACATGGGAGCGACCGCGATCGGGACCGGGCTGAACAGTCCCAAAGGCTACGCCGCCCTTTGCACACGCAAGATCAACGAGATGAGCGGTCTCCACGTGAAGCTCGCCGAGGACCTCGTCGAAGCCACCCAGGATGCGGGTGACTTCGCAGTCATGAGCGGAACGCTCAAGGCGACGGCTATCCAGATTTCCAAGATCTGCAACGATCTTCGCTGGGCATCATCGGGACCACGATGTGGTTTGGCGGAGATCAATCTCCCCCCGCAGCAGCCAGGTTCCTCCATCATGCCGGGCAAGGTCAATCCGGTCATTCCCGAAGTCGTCAACCAGATCTGTTACCAGATCATCGGCTCCGATCTGACCGTCTCCATGGCAGCGGAGGCCACGGAATTCGAACTCAATATGGCGGAGCCCGTCATGGCCTACAACATCCTGAGCAGTCTCATGCTCTTGAAAAATGCGGCCATCGTTCTCGCCAATCGCTGTGTTCACGGGATCACGGCAAACCGGGAGCACTGCGCCAACTACGTCAAGAATTCGATCGGCGTGGTCACCGCGCTCAACCCCGTTCTCGGATACGAGAAATCCGCAATGATCGCCAAGGAAGCGCTGAAGACCGATCGCAGCGTCTACGATCTCGTTCTCGAAAAGGGATGGATTTCCAAGGCCCAGCTCGACAACCTGCTGCGTCCCGAGAAAATGGCGAATCCTCTTCTCCACGACTAGTTCACCGGTGCCCCGAGTAGTCTTCGGTCGGCTTCTTTGCAAAGGCCCGCCAGAGCCCGAGGCAGAGAAGAGTCAGTCCTGACAGGTAGACCGTGAGTGCGATCCAACCGGACTCGAGTCTTTCGGTTTTCCCCATGCCGATCTCGTAAACCTGCCAGGCGAGATGGAACATGAGCCCAAGGGACAGGATCCCCATCCACAGATACCAGGCGTTGAACCGAGCAATCGACTGCGACCTGCGCTCCGGAGCGAGCCAGTAGTCGCGGTGAGGGAGATTGAAATAGCGGTTGGGGATTCGCCCGACAAAAAGAGCAAACATCCCGAAGCAGACAAACAACAGAGCGGCGACGCCGAGATTGACGACAAGAAATTCGCTCTTGCTCGCCCTCCGATTGACCTCTCCCTCAAAGTCGAAGTGCACCGGGATGCGATCCGGCAGCCGTCCATGGCTCCAGACAATGAAGACGACGAACGCCAATGTCAGGACAAGGAATATCCAGAAGGCGAAACGGGCTGCAGAAAGAAGAGATTCACGAGGGTTCACCTCCACATGATACCAGACCTGTAGACGTCAGGCAGGCACAAACCTTTCTCTACAAACCCGCGCGATCAACACGCGCCGAGGAGATGCAGAAGCCTACAATTGCTCGTTTTGAATCCGATTCCGTTCGATCTCGTAATCGTGGACTACGGGAATCGATCTTTTCTTCGAAGCTAGCCGCACCTCAGCCGGCCACACCTCAGCCGGCGGCAGCGGACTCGGCTTCCGCCGCGGCACGCTTGACGGCGCGCTTGCGTTCGTTGCTGTCGAGGATGCGCTTGCGGAGACGAATCGTCTTCGGGGTCGCTTCGACCAGTTCGTCCGGTGCGATATACTCGATCGCCCGCTCGAGAGAGAACCGAAGAGCAGGTGTCAGGGTAACCGTCTTGTCACTGCCGGACGCCCGGTGGTTGGTGAGTTGCTTTGCCTTGGTCGGGTTGACCGGGAGGTCATCCGTGCGGGGATTCTCCCCGACGATCATCCCTTCGTAAACCTGGTCGCCAGGTCCGATGAAAAGCTTTCCGCGGGTTTCGATATTGAGAAGCGAATAGGTCATCGCCTCTCCTTTTTCCATGGAGACCAGCGTGCCGGTCTGGCGAGTTCGGATATCGCCGGTATCGGGACGATACTCCTTGAAGAGGTGCGACATGATCCCTTCTCCACTCGTCAGGTTGAGCAATTCGAACTCGAAACCGATGAGGCCGCGAGTTGGAATATCGACTTCCATGTTGGTGCGACCGTTCTTGGCATTCATGGCCTCGACCTTTCCTTTCCGCGTGGCGAGTGACTGCATGCAACCTCCCACGGCTTCGTCGGGTACTTCGAGGTAGAGGGTCTCAAAAGGCTCGTGCCATTTTCCGTCGATCTCCTTCTTGATGACCGTGGGGCGCGAGACGAGCAATTCGTAGCCTTCGCGACGCATCTGCTCGACGACCACCGCGACCTGCATCGCTCCTCGAGCACTGACTTTGAAGACCCCGGCCGCATCGGTATCCTCGACCTTGATCGAGACGTTGGTGCGGCCTTCGCGAATGAGTCGATCCCGAATCTCACGGGAAGTGACACGATCTCCCTCGAGCCCGGCAAAAGGGCCATCGTTGACCGCGAAGGACATCATCACCGTCGGTGGATCGATATCGACAAAAGGCAGGGGCTCGGACTCCTGGTCGGCCGCGATGGTTTCACCGATGTCGACATCCTCAAATCCTGACAAACCTACAATATTTCCCGCGACGGCATCTTCCGCCTCACTGGTCGCGAGAGCGCTGTACTCGAAAATCTTGCTGATCTTGGCCCGCTGGGGTTTCTCGTCCTTCATGAGACGCCAGACGTTGTCCCCGAGCTTGACCCGGCCGGAGAGGATCTTCCCGATCGCGATCCGACCGACATAGTCCGACCAGTCGATATTGGAAACGAGCATCTGGAAATCCGCATCGAGATCGACCTCGGGTGCGGGGATGTTCTCCATGATCGTCTCGAAGAGTGGCGTCATGTCCGGGGCATTGGTATCCGGAGTCGTCGAGGCATATCCGTTCTTCGCACTTCCGTAGAGAAAGGGAGCTTCGAACTGTTCCTCGCTGGCCTCGAGCTCGAGAAAGAGCTCCAGGACCCGGTCGTGCATCTCGAGAGGCTCGGCATTGGGGCGATCGATCTTGTTGACGAAAACGATCGGGGTGAGTCCGGCACCGAGAGCTTTCTTGAGAACAAAACGAGTCTGTGCCTGGGGACCTTCGTAGGCGTCGACGACCAGCATGACCCCATCGACCATCTTCATGATCCGCTCGACCTCTCCTCCGAAGTCGGCGTGTCCTGGAGTATCGACAATATTTACGAGATTGTCCCCCCAGCGGACGGAAGTGTTCTTGGCCTTGATCGTGATACCACGCTCGCGTTCCTGGTCCATCGAGTCCATGGCTCGCTCGTCGACGGCCTGGTTTTCTCGGAACGACCCGGCTTGTTTGAGCATCTCGTCCACAAGAGTGGTCTTGCCATGATCAACGTGAGCGATGATGGCGATGTTACGGATGCGATCCGGTGTGATGGCGGTGTCTGACATATCGGCGGGAATGACCACCCGAAATGCCGGAATGCAAGCGGGGAAACACCGAGGCCCATAGATCTTCTGCCCTGCAAAAACTGCAGAAATTCCGGGGATTTCGGGGTCGCGCTCGATTCAACAGGGTTGACTCGGTCATCCAACCCTGTTGATTGATCCGCGTGGCTGCTTTCCTCTCCCAGAATCTCGACGCCGACTTCGCCGCCGAGATTCACGATCAACACCCCGTCGACGAGTCCTGTCTCATCGCCGTCTCAGGGGGTCGCGACTCGATGGCGATGCTCCACTTTCTGCATCACCACGGCTACCGGAACCTGACCGTCATTCACGTCCATCATGGACTGCGGGGCGAAGAGGCCGATGCCGACGAGGCTCTCGTTCGCGCCTTTTCCGAGAAACTCGGACATCCCTGCCTCGTCCGAAAGGTCGATGTTGCGGAGCATGCCACGGCAGAGCGGGTCTCCCTCGAAGAGGCGGCCCGGGAGTTGCGCTATCGCGAATTTGCCCGGATCGCCAGGGAGAAAGACTGCCCCCGCATCTTTCTCGCCCATCACGCCGATGACCAGGTCGAGACCGTCCTCTTTCGTTTTTTTCGCGGCAGCGGAGCCCGGGGTCTTTCGGGAATGGTTCCTCATGCCCACCGCAAAGTCGATGGCGTCGAGTTGGAACTCCTCCGCCCCTGGCTCGAGATCGCGGGGGAAAAAATCGACGCTTACGTCGCCAACCAGAACGTTCCTTTTCGAGAAGATCTCTCCAACGCGGAAGACTTCTCCCTGCGAAATCGGATCCGCCATCGCCTCCTTCCCACCCTCACGGAAATCTTCGAACGGGATGTGCGCGCTGCCGTCCTGCGAACTGCCGAATTGGCAAGGCGAGATGAAGCCTGGTTCGAGGATCATCTGCCCAAGGTCACGAAGTCCCGGGAGAACGGTCTCGATGTCGCGACCTTGCGATCTCTCGCCCCGGCAATCCGGGATCGGGTTCTCCTGCACTGGCTCCGAGACGAAGGCGTGCCCGATGTCGGCTATCGCGAGATCGAACGTGCGGTGACGATCGCCGTGTCCACGGATCATCCCGCCAAGGAAAATCTCCCCGGGGGCATTCACATCCGGCGTCGCCAGGGAGTGCTCTTTCTTGAGTTTCCCAAAGACAGTTCGGAGGCGATCGAGTAGAAAGGAATCTCCATGCCGAGCCAGCAAGGACATCGCATTCTCGTGACCGGAGGAGCCGGATTCATCGGCTCCAATCTCGTTCACTACCTCCTCGGCGAAGCGGCCGGCGATCTCGCGATCCCGATCGATCGTGTCGTCACCCTCGACAAGCTGACCTATGCAGGCAATCGCGAGAATCTCTCCGATTTGGACATGGACTCTCGACATCGTCTTGTCGTCGGAGATATCTGCGATGCGAACCTGGTGGGAAACCTTTTGCGCGAAGAAGAAATCAACCTGGTGATGCATCTCGCGGCCGAATCCCATGTCGATCGATCCATCGATGCCTCTGCCGAGTTCATCCAGACCAACGTAATCGGGACCCACACCCTGCTCGAAGAGTTTCGCGCCTGGGCGAACGAACTCGGATTCCCTGAAACCGATTCGCCGACCGAAAGACCATCGATTCGCTTCCTTCACGTCTCGACCGACGAAGTCTACGGTTCCCTCTCCCTCGACGATCCTGCGTTCTCGGAAACGACTCCCTATGCTCCCAACAGCCCCTACTCGGCTTCCAAGGCAGGAAGTGATCATCTCGCCCGGGCCTGGCATCATACCTACGGACTTCCCGTGATCATCACGAACTGTTCGAACAACTACGGTCCTTATCAGTTCCCCGAGAAACTGCTCCCGCTCATGATCGGAAAACTCCGCAAAGGAGAAAAGCTACCCGTCTATGGCGACGGCTCGAACATTCGAGACTGGCTCTACGTTACGGATCATTGTCGAGCTCTCGTCCTCGCCGCCGTCCGAGGGACTCCGGGAGAGGTCTATAACATCGGGGGAAACTGTGAGAGGAAAAACCTCGACGTCGTCCATGCCCTCATCGAAACCGTTTCGCGCATCGATCCGGGAATGAAGTCGGTGCCCCCGGAGGAAGCGATCACCTTCGTCACCGATCGCCCCGGACATGACTGGCGCTATGCGATCGATTCTTCGAAAATCCAAAAGGAACTGGGATGGTCACCCCGCGAAACCTTTGCCTCCGGCCTCGAAAAGACGGTGCGGTGGTATTTGGAGAACAATTCCTGGATCGAGCACATCGAGGACGGCAGCTATCAGGGAGAGCGACTGGGGAGCCTGGAGTGAACAAGCCAGGCGGAGAACTGAACCTACCCATCTTCCTTTCGGGGTTTCTCATTCGGAGTTCGTCCTTCCCTCGGTCTTGGGTATTTGGGTCCTTCGTCATTTCAAACGAGCCCTACATCATTCCCTGTTTTTTCCCCTCTCAGCACGATCCCAAAATCCTTCTCGAGCGCTTCCGCCACCTCATCCATGGGCAGACCGATCACGTTGCTCATCGATCCTTCGAGACGATCGATGATCATGCGTCCATGCTCCTGAGCAGCATAGGCCCCCGCCTTGTCCATCGGATCGATCCGCTCGTGGTAGGCATCTCGCTCGATTTCCGTGAGCGTCTTGAAATGAACATCGGTGGCGACCGTCAAAGATCGCGACTTGTCCTTCGCCCGCTGCACGAGACTCACCGCCGTGAAAACCTGGTGAGATTTTCCGTTTAGAGAAGCGAGCATTTCCCTCGCTTCTTCGCGATCGGCCGGCTTGCTCAATACCCGCTCGCCCAGCAGAACGAGAGTGTCCGCGGCGAGGATGACCGCATCGGGAAATTTCGCAGCCACGGCTTCGGCCTTGAGAGAGGCATTTTTCGCCGTGAGAACCCGGATCGGAATCGTCCCGTCTTCGATTTCCTCGATCTCCGGAGGCACCACCCGAAATGAGTAACCGGCCTCTTCGAGGAGATCTTTGCGACGCGGAGAACCCGAAGCGAGGATGAGTGCAGGTAGGGAATCGCTCATCGGAATTCCTGCGCAAAGAAGGGATTGTTGTTCTTCTCTTCGCCTACGGAGGTCAAGGGTCCATGGCCGGGACAGAGAATCGTTTCATCCGGCAAGCGGAGAATTTTCTCCCGATTGTTTTTCCAGGCATCGGCGAAAGAAACCATGCCTCCGCCCATCGATCCGGCGAACATCGCATCCCCCACCACAGCCACGGGTCGCTCGAGCCCTTCGATCACGTATGTCGTGCCTCCTACCGAGTGACCCGATGTGGTCTTCGTGGTCATCGAGAGGGACCCGATCGTAAAAGAGTCACCTTCGGAGAACACGGTCGCACCAGGCCATGGCTCTGCTTCGTTGGCATAGACGGGAACCCCTCCCCAGTCCTGGGTCAGTCGATCGAGATCTGCGATATGATCGTTGTGGGTATGGGTCAAATAAACGGCTTCGATCGCGACCCCTTTCTCGCGAGCCTGCTCCGTGAGGACACTACTGTCCGTTCCGGTATCGAAGGCTGCACCTTTTTTCGACTCCGGATCCCAGATCAAAAAGGCGTTCACTCGCATGTCGCGATAGGGCGTGTTCGTCATTGCCAGCCCCTCGAGCGTCACGGACCGGGGTCGCCAGACTTTCGAAGCCGACATGGTGAGAGCCTGGGGATCGAGGTCGAGCGCCTTGGCAACGGCGAGAAGGGCCGGCTCGTCGCAGAATTCTCCACGACAGAGACGCTGGAGGATGTCGGAACTGACCCCGGTCTTGCTCTGCAGGTCACCTTCAGAAATGTGACGACCGCGCATGGTTTTCGCGATGATGTCTTCGAATTCGTCTTCAATCGGGATCGGCGAGGTCATGGGCGGAGTCGTAGGATCGGGAGGATTTTGCTCCCTGCAAATTCATGTTTTTCCTTGTTTCCAGAAACGAAAAATGCCATTCTCATGATGGAGGTGGCGTATTTACTATGTCATTTCCAGCATTACATACGTCCTCAGGTCGGATCTGAGGATACATCATACTTATAACCGAAAGGAAAATCCCATGAAAGTGAACAAAAGAATGGAGGGTGCCTTTACCCTCATCGAGCTGCTGATCGTGATCACGATTATCGGCATCCTCGCGAGTACCGCGATGCCCGCCTACAACGGCATCCAGGAACGTGGTAAGCGCATCAAGTCAGTCAGTAACGTCAAGAACATCATCCTCGCCTGTCGTGCCTTTGCCGCAGACTGGGAAGGTCTCTATCCCTCCTTCGATCCCGATGCAGAAGCAGAAGGTGAAGACGAGTTTGGAACTTCGACCGATGCCTTCAATGTGCTGATCCCAGACTACATCGACTCAGAATTGATTTTTTGGACCCAGACCAAGCACCCGGACAAGCTTCGTCCTCCTCGTGAAGACGGACAGCTCGAATCCGAGGAAAATGTCTATGCCTACGTCTCGGGTCAGACCGATACGAGCTTCAGCCGGTCGCCTCTCGTCGCCGACGGACTCATGGAAGGTGTTGGCGCTTACGGCGAACATCACCCCTGGCTCAAGTCGAAGAAGGCCATCGTCGGCTTCTGCGGTGGTCACGTGACCGAAGAGCGTCTCACTTCGAGCGCTCCTGGTGCCACGATCCGGAGTAAGGACGGTCTCGTTGACAACATTTTTGAAGAGCGGACTGCTTCCGAAGACGGAGAAGGCAGCGCTTCCGGAGGTTACCTCGACACGACCCAAGACAACGTCCTGCTTCCCGACTAATCTTCTCTCCCTCTTTATAACCCCAACGCGAAAACCCGATTCGGTCATCCGGATCGGGTTTTTTCGTCGCCGGCCCTCTCCCTGCTCTTTCTTCTCGTTCCCCGGGCAGGAGTGTGATACCTATCGCCCCCATGAAAATCCTGATCCCCTGTTTCGCTCTCGCCGGCACCTCTTTCTTTCTCTCCAGCTGTTCCGAGCCCCCGGCCAACGAAAAGGATACGGAGGACGCTTCTCAAGTGACGATCTCTGCTCAGCCCGGTTTCGAAATCCTCTTCAACGGCAAGGATCTCACAGGTTGGAAAGGGAACCCGGACAACTGGAAAGTCGAGAATGGGGTCATTGTCGGGACGACAACGGAAGAGGCTCCCCTACCCTACAATCAATTCCTGATCTGGGAGGGAGCGCCGCTCGAAAATTTCGAACTGACCGCCGAGTTGAAATTGATCAGCGACGGCAACAATTCGGGAATTCAATACCGAGCCGAAGTGCGACCCGATCTCGGCGACTACGTCGTCAGCGGATACCAGTGCGACATGCACCCCGCCATCTGGGCCAACGGAATGCTCTACGACGAGAAGGGCCGTGGCATCCTCTGCAAGCGCGGCATGAAAGCCGTCATCACACCGGAGGGGAAGGCCAAGCAGGTAGGAGATCTTCCGATGGAGCCGGAATTCGTCACCGCAGACTGGAACACCTACAAGATCACCGCCCAGGGCAATCACATCGTTCACGAGGTCAACGGAGTCCAGACCGTCGATGTCTATGATCACCACGAAGACGAGCGCGACCTTGCCGGAGTCCTTGCTTTCCAGATTCACAAAGGCCCGGCAATGCGAGTCGAGATTCGCAACATTGCCTTGAAGCGACTTCCTTCCACCAAGATCACCTCCCCCGACCAGACTCCTGTCCCTGCCGACGCACCCGATGTCCACCCACCGAAAAAGAAGGCAGCGCCCAAGGCCAAGGGACCTGGAAAAGCCGCGGAAAAAGCAAAAGCGGCTCCTGCTGCAGGGGCACCAAAGGAGTAGACCACGAGCTTCTCGACGATCCGATTTTCGGATCAGATGAGGTCGTTGATGGACCCGAAATCCGGGTCGAACAGGCGCTTGTAGGTCCGGCTGGCGATCCCGTCGGTCATCTTGGCCAGAACATCGCAGATGACGCGGGCACGCCCGGCTTCGTCCGGCTGCTGGAAGACGAGCGCTTCCTCCTCGTCGGACAGGAGCTGAAATCGCCCCTGCGGCGGAGCTTCCGAAGCAATGTATTGCTCGGCAAAGACGTCGAAGAGTCGCTCGAGGATGAAATCGGATTTCCGGTCGAGTTGTTGGAGTTGCCGACTTCGAAACACGAGGCCTAGAGAAACCCGCTTGTAGAGGTCACACTCTTCGAGGACTTCGGAGTCGATCTCGATATCGTAGCGATGGCGATTCGTCTCTGAGGACAGGAAGCCGCCCCTTTCCTTCAGGCTGACGGCAGCAATAAACCGGCCGATCTTTTTCCCCACCGTGGATTCGACCCGTCCACGCCGGATCGCTTCGTGAAGCTTGTGGATCCAACCGGACTCGGTCTCGGTGAGCTCTTCTTCCTCCGCCCACTTCTCGAGATTCTCACCGGTGATGAATCCTGCCTGAATCCCATCGGCGATATCATTCAGGGAGTAGGCCGTATCGTCTGCCCAGTCCATGACCTGGCACTCCACCGACCGAAATCCGTTCCGTATTTTTCCAGGAGGGAATTCGGTAGGAAACTCCTGGTTTGCCGTGACAAAACGGAGGATCTCCCCCTGCTCCCGATAGAGAAAGTGATTCTTCTGGCCTTGGACTTCGCCAAACAGAGTCTTGTATTTCAACACCCCATCGAGAAGTGCCCGAGTAGGATTCATCCCCCGATCCGGACCGAAAAGAATCGTCGCAAGGATACGCAGAGTCTGGGCATTCCCTTCGAATCCCCCGTAGGGTCTCATGAGTCGATGGAGAGTTCGCTCGCCGGTATGACCGAATGGGGGATGTCCGATGTCGTGCGCGAGGCAGGCAGCTTCCACCAGGTCCGGATCGATCCAGAAAGCTTCTTCGAGCAGGGAAGAGGTCTGATTGAGCCGATGACAAATGCTTCGCCCGATCTGGGCGACCTCGATGGAGTGAGTCAGCCGGGTTCGGTAGAAATCATATTCCCCGGAAAAGAAGACCTGCGTCTTGTTCTGAAGACGACGGAACGCCGAGGTGTGAATGATGCGATCGCGATCGACCTGGAAAGGACTGCGATAGTCGCCGGGCACAACTCCTGGTCGGCTCTCGCGTCGCTCCGCATCAAACTCCTCGTAGAATCGATTCTTCATTCCTGATTTCGGCCATCCTAGCCCTCACCCCCGATCTAGGCAAAACGATCCTACGGGAATTCGAGAATCTCGAAATGACGAAAATTTTGATAATTATGATTCATGCATTATCTTAATGCAGGGAATTCCATGGCAGATCGTTATGAAATTAAGGGCCGAATTGGTCGAGGAGGAGTCGGAGCGGTCTACAAAGCCTTCGACATCCGACTCAAGCGTGACGTGGCGATCAAACGCCTCCTCCCTCTCGAGGACACCAAGCTGAACGAACCAGTAACGACCTCGCTGGAAAAGGAGGCTCGAGCCCTCGCCCAGTTTCAGCATCCCAACGTCGTCTCAATCTACGAATTTGCGGAGGACGAAGAGGGTCCCTATGTCGTCTTCGAACTGGTCGTCGGCGATACGCTCAAAGCGGTGGTCGAACGCCAGGCCTTTTCCGAGGAAGATTTCGCCGAGTTGGTCGATCAAACGCTCGATCCCCTGATCAGTGCCTCGGAGATGAATCTCCTCCACCGGGATATCAAGCCGAGCAACATCATGATGACCTGGCAGCCCTCGGGGCGATTCCAGGTCAAGCTCCTCGATTTTGGTCTCGCCAAATTCAGCCAGCAACCTTCGCTCCAGACGCTCGATCAGAGCGGATCCTTTCTCGGTTCGATCGACTACATCGCTCCCGAACAGGTCGAGGTGAAACCTCTCGATCAGCGAACCGACCTCTACTCGCTCGGTTGCGTCTACTACTTCGCCCTGACCCAGACCCCTCCCTTCTCGGGCGATTCCGTAGCTGAGACGATGACGAATCATCTCTCGCACAAGGTCATTCCCCTCGCGGAACTCAGACCGGACCTGCCCACTGCCATCACTGCCTGGGTCATGAGTCTGATCTCAAGGAAAACGGAGGATCGTCCCGCGAACGCGATGGCGGCTCGTGAAGCGTTCTCAAGCGCTCAGGAACAAGCCAAGGAAGAACCACCCCATGAGAAGACTCCCATCGCCGTCCCCGTCGCTGCTGCTTCGCCGCTGACTCAGAAACAGGTCACCCTTGAAACGACCCAACACCAGGTCGCTCGCCCGCTTCATACCAAGCCCGTGGAGAAAAATCCGGCCTCCACCTCGAAGGCTTTCAAACGACGCATCGCAACCGGACCGCAACTCTACACCAACTCCCTTCCCGGGCGTTCCGAATCGACCCGGCGCTACGAACCCGTTCACCGAACTCCGATCACACGGAAGCTCCTGATCGCTGGAGTGGTCGCTGGGGCCGTCATCGGAGGCATCGTGATCGCATCGCTTTCCGGCAAGGAAAAAACGACTCCCCTCACGCCGCAGAAAATTGCGGAGAACCCACCCAAAGCCGATCCCCCCCAACCCAAGGCGAAATCGCAGCCCAACAAGGCTCGCCCTTCCGCACCGCCCCCGAAAATCGAGAAAAAGGCTCCGCTGCTCTCCAACACCCGGATCGCTCCCGAGGGAACCGAGAACCCTCCATTCGCCTCGCGTCTGATCGCCTCGTATCCGCTGGCCGGAGGCATACTCGACCCAAACGGGAAGCGACTCTCCCAGCCCGGCCAACCCATTGGAGCCATCCAGAACCGGGTTTCGACGGCGGCACCGGAGCACCTTCTCATCGCCCGACCGAATCAGGACCGCAGCCCGCATTTGATCCGGGGTCCCGGAGGAAAGGATCGAATCCGATTTCCCTTTGGAACGCAAGTTGGGGTTTCTTCCTCCGTGGTTCAGAACGAAGTCCTCATTGCCGACCAGCTTGCCCTCGCGATGACGATCCGGGTCGACCAGAAAATGGGAGGTCACCTCGGAAGGTTTCTTCTCAAGGGAGAAAAGGGACCGATCCATTTCCGTTTCTCTCACTTCAACGGGAAGCTCATGCTCATCAGCGAGCAGGGGAAGAACAAGAGCTCCTGCCAACTTCCGATCCCTCCGAATCGCGAAGTCGATGTCATCCTGCACTAGGATGGGAAAAAGGGGAAACAACAGATCTTCGCCCGCCTCCCCGATGGGTCCTTCAAGGCGAGTGGGCTCGTCAACAGTATCGCGAAGGGGAGACTTCCCTTGAACGGATACGACTTCGGGTTTCTCAACGTGCCCAAACCCGTCGCCGCAAGAAAGAACTCCTACTTTGGTTCCGTCCATCTCTATCGCGGCAATTTCTCTCCGGCGGATCGCAAGACGATCTTTACCTACCTGCGAAACTAACAAACCGGTAAAACACGTTTTGTATTGCATAGTGCTTCCCAAGCGTGCTTTCTAGTCGTGATCGATTCCCGAGCGACTATGCCATTTCAGCCTCTTCCCGAAGACGAATCTGCCAAACCACACAGCGCCGATCTGGGGCTTCTCGTGATCCGTCTCCTCGCGGCTCTTACCTTTCTCTATTACCAGCTGATCGATCAGCTCAACCTCGTCCGGCTCTATCTCTGGGAGAATGCGGAGTGGTCTCTCGTCCAGTCGATCGACAGCCTCGGGCTTCCTTTTCCCGGAGCGATTGCTGTCGTCTCGATTCTTTTCCTGTGTATTGCGTTTCTCGGCATCACCTTCGGCTTTTTCACCCGGTTGAACGGACTCATTGGCTTCCTCCTCATCGGCTGCGCCCTGTTTCTTCCCCTGGAAATTTCGAAAGCTCTTTCTCCACAAACCTTGATTCTCTATCTTCTCATTTTACTCGGGCTTGCTGTCGGAGGAGGAGGAAAGCTCACTCTCGATCAATACTTCTCCACGAAGAAAAAGAAGAAGTGATGGGAGAGGTTTTGGATTCGTTCCTCGCAGGAGTGAGGAGAAAACTAATCCAAATTGTTCTTGAAAGGTGCATTCTTCGCCTCCTTTGTCCCGAATGCCTTCTTTTGAAGATCTAGGACTTACAGGACCGGTGCTGCGGGCGGTGAAAAAAGCCGGCTACGAAGAGCCGACGCCGATCCAGGCCCAGGCCATCCCCGTTGCCCTCGAGGGGAAAGACATCGTCGGAGCCTCTCAAACGGGAACGGGAAAGACAGCGGCCTTCTCTCTCCCCATCATTTCCAAAATCGGACCGTCGGACCGACCCCAGTGTCTCGTCCTCGAACCGACCCGCGAGCTCGCCGCCCAGGTCGAAGAGCAGATGAACCTCTTTTCCTTCTACAAGCCGCTCAACGTGATGCTGCTCCACGGAGGGGTCGGATACGGTCACCAGATCGAAGCGCTGGAGAATCAGGCCGATGTCATCATCGCCACGCCAGGTCGACTTCTCGATCACATGGAGAAAGGGAACATCGATCTCAGTTCGATCGAGTATCTCGTTCTCGACGAGGTCGATCGCATGCTCGATATGGGTTTCCTCCCCGATGTGAAGCGCATCATCGATCGATGCCCGAGCCATCGAAAGACGCTCTTTTTCTCCGCGACCATGCCGGGAGCGATCCAGACGCTGGCCAACTGGGCCTTGAAGGATCCCGTCGAAGTCGAAATCGGGGAACGCCGCTCTCCTGCCGAAACCGTCTCCCATGCCTTCTACCCGGTCGGAATGGATCAGCGGGACGAGCTCCTTCTCAAGCTCGTCGAGCAAACTGGCTTCGACAGCATGATGATTTTCACGAGAACGAAGAAAGAAGCGGACACGCTCCTCGCGCAGATCCAGAAGATCGAAGGCACGAAGCCGACCGCCCTTCACTCGGATATTCGACAGAGTGACCGCACCAAGGCACTGCAGGGATTTCGCGATGGGACCTTCAACATCATTGTCGCAACCGACATTGCGGCACGCGGACTCGACATTTCCGGTGTGACCCACGTCATCAACTACCGAGTTCCCGAGAATCCTGAGGATTACGTCCACCGAATCGGTCGAACCGGTCGCGCCCAGCAGGAGGGAGATGCCTTCACCATCCTGACCGCCGACGAACTGGAGAACGCCGCCGCAGTTGAGCACTACGTGGATCAGAAGATCGAGCGTCGGAAGATCGACGGGTTCGACTACAACTACACGGCCCTCCTCGACGACAAACCTGCCGCTCCGCTTCGCCGGAAACGCCCTCCCGGTCGTCGTCGTCGTTGATTTCCACTCCCCACCAGCCGGATCTCCTATGAAATACGCGATCTGCAACGAGACCTTCCAGGACTGGCCTTTCGAAAAGGCCTTCTCCTACGCCCGCGAACTCGGCTATACCGGGATCGAGATTGCTCCCTTCACCCTTGCCCGCTCGGCAACGGAGGTGTCCACCCAACAGCGGGAGACGGTGCGCCAACAGATCGTCGATTCCGGGCTCGAGTGCGTCGGGCTCCACTGGCTCCTCGCCAAGACCGAGGGCTTTTACCTGACGACTCCGGATGAGGCAGTCCGCCAAAAGACTTCCGAATACCTCAAGGAACTCGCGAAACTCTGCCGGGATCTCGATGGGTCCATCATGGTTCTCGGATCGCCTCAGCAGCGAAACCTGCTCGAAGGAGTTTCTCACGAGCAGGGAATGGAATTCGCCGCTTCCGTGATCCGCGAAGCCATGCCGATCCTGGAAGACTGTGGCGTGACCCTGGCTCTCGAGCCCCTCGGGCGAGGAGAAGGAGATTTTCTCAACACGGCTGCCAGTGGCATTGCCTTGGCCCAACTTGTCGATTCGCCGAATTGTCGGCTCCATCTCGATGTCAAAGCGATGTCGGATGAAGAAAAGCCCATTCCCAAGATCATCCACAATTCCAGGGACTGGACCGCCCATTTCCATGCCAACGACCCCAATCTGCTGGGTCCTGGAATGGGAGAAGTCGAATTCGATCCCATCTTTACCGCCCTGAAGGAAACCGGCTACGACGGCTGGGTCAGCGTGGAAGTATTCCGCTACGAGCCCGGAATCGAAACGATCTGCGAGTCGAGTCTTCGCTACATGCGAGAAGTCGAAGCTCGGGTGTAGCCGAAATCTCTGACGGGCGAAAAGAGTCGTTCCCGGTGCAGGAAAGCGCGCGACTCCGCATTCCTGGCCAAGGACTCCGCATTCCCTGACCTTAAGTCGCGAGGACGACTTGACCCGTTTCCCGAATCGGTGCACGGAGGAAGATGAGTGTCACGAAGGAATCGCCGTCGCCCGCCGAGACTGAGCCTGAAGCCTTGGAGGAATCTCCCGAAGAGCTCGATGAAGTTCTCCGCCCCATCGTCTCGCCCACGGTCGCTGCCATCGATGATCTCGTCGAAAAGCATCTCCCGAAAGAGGTCGTCAACCGGGTCAAGAATTCCAAGGACAAGAAGGAGATCATCAGCTGCCTTTATCCCTATGAGCGGCGGATGTCGAAGACCGAATACGAAAAGGTCATCGAGTTGCTCCAGATCGAGCTGGTCAAGATGCAATCCTGGCTCATCCACAGCAAAGAAAAGATCATGATCCTTTTCGAAGGACGAGATGCGGCAGGAAAAGGGGGAACGATTGTCCGTTTCACCGAAAACCTGAATCCCCGATCCGCACGTGTTGTCGCCCTCGCGAAACCGACCGATCGAGAGAAAGGCGAATGGTATTTCCAGCGCTACGTTTCCCACCTCCCCACGACTGGCGAGATCGTTTTCTTCGACCGTTCCTGGTACAACCGCGCCGGCGTCGAGAAGGTCATGGGCTTCTGCAGTGCCACCGAGTATCTCGAGTTCATGCGCCAGGCCCCCGAGTTCGAGAGAATGATCACCCGCAGCGGAGCGCATCTCGTGAAATTCTGGTTCTCCGTGAGTCGCGAAGAACAGCTTCGTCGCTTTCTCAGCCGGGCCAAGGATCCGCTCAAGCAGTGGAAACTCAGCCCGATGGACGTCGAGTCTTTGAGCCGATGGGATGAATACACCGAGGCGAAGAAGTCGATGCTCTTCTACACCGATACCGCCGACGCCCCCTGGACCATCGTGCGGTCCGATGACAAGAAGCGGGCTCGAATCAATGCGATCAAGTTTCTCCTGAACCAAGTGCCCTACACCGGGAAGGATGAAGCCCTTCTCGAAGATGTGGATTCCCTCGTCGTGGGCTCGGCCTCCGACATCTACGAACGAGGCGAAGACGTTCGCATGCATACCCCTCCCACTCACCTTTCCTGAAAGCTCGTCCGCGTGGCGATGCCCGGTTCCCCGGAAACGCAGAAAGGCTCTCCGGTTTCCGGAGAGCCTTTCGCGTGTTGAGGGAGTTTTTGAGGGGGAAACTGGGATCAGTAGTCGAGCGCAACAGCAACGACTTCTTCGGGAAGCAGGTAGTCCTGACCCGCGGTCAATGCACTGGAGACCTCTTCGAGCCACTGGGAAACCTGCACCTCCGCAAAGCGGGGCAGTTCCGACGGCTGGTTGAGAGCTTCTTTCAATTCGATCTCGCTGCTCTCCATGGCGGTCGTCAACTCGTCCGAGATAGCAGGGAGCGTCACCTCCGCAGCTCCGAGATAGCGAAGGGCTTTCTCGGCGGGACTCGCCTTCCACTTGATGGCGCGCTCATCGCCGGGCATCTGAGCCACCACGTAGTCTGCCTGATCTGCAAAAATTTCGGCAATGTCGGTGATCTCTTCGTTGCATCGTTCGCTCTGGTTGTTGGGAATCACGAGAGTCATCTCTGCGTCGATCTCGGCAAGAAGATTCTCCAGATCGGTCGATTCGCAGAACTCGCCCCAGTTGCGGGCAGCTCCGGTGTGAACATCTACGACGATGGCATCGTAGGAATCGAGGGCTCCGATCAACTCCGACACATCGAACTGATCTTCGAGGTCCCAAAACTCTCCTCTGAAGGAGTCGGACATGTCCATCTCATTCGAGCTGACGAGGAGATGATTGACCTCCGTTTCGCCGAGATGATGGCTGATGGCGCGAGCGAGAGCGGACTTTCCAGAGCGCTCCAAATCATTGACAACTACGATAAGTTTTTTCATGGCAGATCAAATTTACAGTCTGACTATAAATTTTATAAATTTAACCGCAAGGCAAAAATTAAGGTTTTTTAAAATTTAAGAAATCCTTTATAAATGTCTCGGTTTTGGTTTTCTTCAGGGGGAGGTTTGTGTTGATAAGCGGCAGCATGCCGTGTTTCTGAACTCCTATGACGTAGGAAGGTGACGTTTCGTTCATTATTTCTTTCCCATTTCGACACAAGGGTGGCCGGATTTTCGTCCTTCCTCTCCGAATTCCGGACTCTTCCGGCCATTTCGGCGATTCTTCGGCATTGCCTTCTGCACATGGCACGATTCCTGTGTCCTTTTTGGAACTGGCTTTTCCTTTGACGGACCCAGATTCGTCAATAGGGTAGCCGCGGCTGCCGCCCATGGGTGGAGCTGGAAAATGTTCGTTCAGTAATGGGCGGACGCCCGGGCCAACGCCCTCGCTTAGAACGAAACACCCTTATTGACCCATTATGGCATCTTACGGAATCAACGGATTTGGACGAATTGGACGCAACGTGTTGCGTGCCATGACCGACGAACAGCTCAAAAAAGTCGTTGCTGTCAACGACCTCACGGACAACAAGACCCTCGCCCACCTGCTGAAGTATGACTCCACCGCGGGTCGTTTCGACGGGACGGTCGAGTATGACGAAGAGTCCATCACGGTAAACGGCCACCGCATCCTCGCGACCGCCGAGCGTGACCCGGCCAACCTCGACTGGGGTGGCAAAGGTGTCGACGTCGTTCTCGAATCCACCGGATTCTTCGTCGATCGTGCCGGAGCTGGAAAGCACCTCGAAGCAGGCGCCAAGAAAGTCATCATCTCCGCTCCTGCGAAAGAGCCGGATCTCACTTTCTGCATCGGAATCAACGACAGCCTCTACAATCCTTCCGAGCACCACATCATCTCCAACGCTTCCTGCACCACGAACTGCCTCGCGCCGATGGTGAAGGTCCTCAACGATACCTTCGGTGTCGAAAAAGGATTCATGAGCACGATTCACTCCTACACGGGTGACCAGCGTGTTCTCGATGCTCCTCACAGTGACCTCCGCCGCGCTCGTACCGCTGCTGAAAACATCATTCCAAGTAGCACGGGTGCTGCCAAGGCAATCGGCCTCGTCATTCCTGAGCTCAACGGAAAACTCCAGGGTGGTGCCTTCCGTGTCCCGACTCCTACCGGTTCGGTGACCGACTTCAGCGCTGTCCTCACCAAGGAAGCGACGGTCGAGTCCATCAACGCCGCTTACAAGGAGGCTGCTGAAGGTCCTCTCAAAGGAATTTTCCACTACAGCGAAGATCCGCTCGTCCTCAAGGACATCGTTGGCGATCCTCACTCCTGCATCCTCGACGGACTCACCACGATGGCCCAGGGCACGTTCGTGAAAGTCGTCGGATGGTATGACAACGAGTGGGGTTACTCCAACCGTGCCGTGGACGCCATGGAGCTCGTTGGTGGCAGCCTCTAAGAAGGCCGCTGAGGTATTTTAACTGCCTCTCGAATTTCGGGCGCCCCGGCTGAGAAGTTGGTGGCGCCCTTTTTTTGATGTTCGATCTTGGTCCGGCCAAGTTCACCAATATCCAAAACCTAAGATCCAATATCCAAACTTCCAGATGAAGAAATCCATTCGCGACATCGATCCTTCCGGAAAACGCGTCCTCATGCGCGTCGACTTCAACGTGCCGCTCGACGACGACGGCAACATCACCGACGACAGCCGGATCAAGGGAGCGATTCCCTCGATCGAGCATCTTACCAATGCCGGAGGTCGCGTCATCCTGATGTCCCACCTCGGACGCCCCAAGGGCCAGAAGAATCCAGAGTTTTCTCTCAAGCCGGCCGCCGATCGTCTCGGTGAGCTGATCTCGGCTCCCGTCAAATTCGTCGACGACTGTGTCGGGGAAAGCGCCGAAGCCGCCGTGGCTGATCTCGAGGATGGCGAAGCCCTCCTCCTCGAGAACGTCCGCTTCTACGCCGGTGAAACCGACAACGACAGCGACTTCGCCAAGCAACTGGCCTCGCACGGTGACATCTACGTCAACGATGCCTTCGGAACCGCCCACCGCGCCCACGCTTCCACGGCGGGAGTGACCGAGTTCATCGACACCTGCGTCATGGGATTCCTGATCGAGAAGGAACTCGAGTATCTCGTGACCAAGTTGGAGGACCCACAGCGCCCCTTCGTTGTCATCATGGGCGGAGCCAAGGTTTCCGACAAGATCCAGATCCTCGAGCGACTCATGGAGAAAGCCGATGCCTTCATCATTGGAGGAGCGATGGCGAATACCTTCCGCCTCGCCCAGGGATACGAGATGGGCAACAGCTTTGCCGAGCGCAAGGAAGAAGCTCTCGAGATGGCTCGTGGCATTCTCAAGACAGCCGAGGCGAACAACACCCCGTTTCATCTCCCCGCCGACACTCGTCATACCGCGGAATTCGCCGATGATGCCCAGACCGAGTGTACTGGAATCTGGGGCGAACCCGGCACCGCCGTTCCCGCAGATCGCGAGGGCATCGACATCGGCGACAAAGCAATCGAGGACTTTACCAAGGTCATTGCCGATGCCGGCACCGTGATCTGGAATGGACCGATGGGAGTATTCGAGAAGCGTGGCTTCGATATCGGAACCAAGGCCGTCGGCGCCGCAATCGCTGCCAACGAAGACGCCATCACCATCGTCGGTGGCGGAGACTCCGTCACTGCGGCCAACCAGTTTGGCTTCGGCGAGAAGATGGATCACATGTCCACCGGCGGAGGCGCCTCCCTCGAGTTGCTCGAAGGAAAAGAACTCCCTGGAATCGCCGCCCTCGACGATCAATGAAATGAACCGTAGCGGAGGCGGCCACGCTTCCGACCGTTGCCAAAGGGCGGTCGGAACGCTTGAGCGTTCCGCTACATCGAACAGGATCAAGTCCCTGACTCAACCCTGTTGAATTCTCTACTCCTTCACTACTTTACTTCTCTCCTACTCCGAAAATCATGAGCCGAAAAAACATCATCGCCGCCAACTGGAAGATGAACATGACGCCGTCCGAGACGGCCGAGTTCCTCGACCCGTTTCTCCAAACCTTCAGCACGAGAGTCAATGTCGACATCGTCATTGCTCCCTCGTTCATCTCCATCCCCAAGGCCTCCGAGCTGATTACGCCCAATCCGGCGGTTTCGCTTTCCGCCCAGAACATGTCTCACGAGGCATCGGGGGCATTCACCGGTGAGACAAGTGCCGCCATGCTCCTCGACGTCGCCTGCGAATACGTCATCCTCGGACACAGCGAGCGACGCTCTCTCTACGGAGAAGACGACGCCGTCATCAACAAGAAGGTCCACGCAACGCTTGCTGCCGGAATGAAGCCCATCCTCTGCATCGGCGAGTCGCTCGAAGAGCGAGAAGGCGGGCAACTCGAAAGCGTTCTCACGAGCCAGCTCGAGGGCAGCCTCGCTGAGGTCAGTGCCGACCAGATGGCCGACATCGTCATCGCTTACGAACCCGTCTGGGCCATTGGCACCGGAGTCACCGCCTCTCCCGAGCAGGCGCAGGACACCCAGAAATTCGTCCGCAGCGTGCTCGAGAATCTTTACGGAGCCGAGGTCGCTGCCGCGACGCGAATTCAATACGGAGGTTCGGTGAAGCCCGGCAACGCAGCCGAACTGATCGGACAGCCCGACATCGACGGCTTCCTCGTCGGAGGCGCCAGCCTCGACCCTCAGAGCTTCGCAGAGATCGTCAGCGCCGGGATCGGAGGCTGATAAACTCTCCGTGACGTTTCGGTCGGAGCGTCCTGACCCACTTTTCCCAAGCCCGCTTCTGAACGGATTATTCCGAAAGGAGGCGGGCTTTTTTGTCAGCTCAACCCGACGATCTCTCCCGATTCGTCGACATCGATCCGCTCGGCAGCCGGCACCCGGGGGAGCCCCGGCATGGTCATGATTTCGCCAGTGAGCGCAACGACAAACCCGGCACCAGCCGAGCGCCGGACCGATGTCACCGGGAGCGTGAAACCTGTCGCCGCTCCGCGTTTCTCGGGATCGGCGCTGAAGCTGTAGGGCGTCTTCCCGATGCAGACGGGAAACTTGCCCGCCTCGGTCTTGTCCCACTGGCTCAACTGTCGCTCGACAGCAGAAGTCATTTCGATGTCGTCCGCTCGATAGATTTCGCGAGCGACGGTCCGGATTTTCTCCGCGAGAGGAAGCTCATCGGGATAAAGGGGAGCGAAAGAACTCCCGTCTTTCTCCTCGACCTGGGAAACCACGGCTCGAGCGAGATCCTCGGCACCTTTGCCGCCCTCGGCCCAGTGACGAGCGAGAACACAGCGGACCCCGAGATCTTCACAGAGAGACTGGAGTTTCTCGGTCTCGGCCTCAGTATCGGCATCGAAGGCGTTCACCGCGACGATGGCGGGGACTCCGAACTTTCCGATATTTTCGAGATGTCGCTCCAGGTTGGCGAATCCTCGCTCCACGGCCTCGACATTCTCAGTCTCGAGATCCTTTCGCTCCACTCCTCCATGAAACTTGAGCGCCCGAATCGTCGCGACGACCACGGCCGCCTCGGGGGTGAGCCCTGCCTTCCGACACTTGATATCGAAAAACTTCTCAGCCCCGAGATCGGCTCCAAATCCGGCCTCGGTCACGACATAGTCGGCCAGCCCGAGGGCCGTCTGGGTTGCGATGACCGAATTGCAGCCATGCGCGATGTTGGCGAACGGGCCTCCATGCACCAGGGCCGGGGTTTGTTCCAGGGTCTGCACAAGATTGGGGCGAATGGCATCTTTGAGGAGAGCGGTCATCGCGCCGTGCGCCTTCAGATCCGAGGCGAGGACATCCTCCTTTTCGAGACTGCGTCCCACCACGATACGCCCGAGACGTGCCTTCAAATCAGCCAGGCTTTTGGCGAGGCAGAAAATCGCCATGACCTCGGAGGCGACCGTGATATCGGCACCTGTCTCGGTCGCAAACCCATTCCCGTTCCCCAGGCCCGTGAGAAGATGACGAAGCGATCGATCATTGAGATCGACAGCCCGTCGCCACGAAATTTTTCGCAGATCGATCTTCAGGCGATTTCCCCAATGGAGATGATTGTCGATCATCGCCGAAAGAAGATTGTTGGCGGCGCTGATGGCATGGAAATCGCCAGTGAAATGGAGGTTGATCTCGTCCATGGGGACGACCTGCGCGTGTCCGCCGCCGGCTGCGCCCCCTTTCATTCCGAACGAAGGACCAAGGCTGGGTTCGCGAAGGCAGATCATGGTCTTCTTCCCGATCCGATTGAGTCCATCGCCGAGCCCGACCGTTGTCGTGGTCTTTCCCTCCCCGGCCGGGGTCGGGGAGATCGCCGTCACGAGAATGAGTTTCCCGGTTTGGTTTTCCGAGGATTCCGGGATGAGTTTCGCCTTGTATTTCCCATAGGGAATGAGGCGCTCCGGATCGAGGTCGAGTCGCTCTTTTGCCAGGTCAGCGATCGGTTGCAGGGTCGCACCACGTGCGATCTCGATATCGGTCATGCCTTCCTGTAACAGCCGCAAATTGACCTGTCCAGTTCCGGAAAACCAAATGGCGTCATACTCCGCAATCTCGGTGCTCGGAGACTTGGCAGAGCGAGAAACTTCGCTCACCATCCGAGGATGCGATCCTGGATTCTTGCCTTTGGACTTCTCACGCTTCTCCCTGTCGCCCACGGAGACGAAAAGCACCCTTCGATTCTCATGATCGCAGTCGACGATCTGCGCCCCATGTTGGGCTGCTATGGCGATGAACGTATCCACACTCCCCACATCGACCGTCTCGCGGCGCGCTCCGTTCTCTTCGAACGCGCCTACTGCAACTACGCCAAGTGCGGTGCCTCCCGGCTCTCGCTGATGACCGGACTCCGCCCCAGTCAGATCAATGTCCTCGGTCACGGCGAAAAAGATGTCGCCGAGTTTCGAGAACGTCGTCCCGATGCAGTCAGCCTGGCTCGCTGGTTCAAGGATCGCGGCTACGAAACTCGGAGCTTTGGAAAGATCGATCACGATGGTTGGCAGATTCGGGAGGACTGGAGTTTTCCTCCTTCGCCGGGAAGAGACCGGGAAATGTGGGAAGTGGTGGACGAAGAGAATCCCCTCGGACCGACCCGGATCGCCGATCGAACCGATTGCCCGGTGATCCAGGATCCTGAGATCCCGGATGATCATCTCTTCGCCGGCCGGATGACCTCCGAAGTCATCGACCTGCTGAAATCTAGAGATTCCGAGAAACCCTTCTTCTTCGCCGTCGGTTTTCGCCGCCCTCACCTCCCCTTCGTCGCCCCGAAGAAGTATTTCGATCTCTACGAGCCAGACGAGACCTGGCTCACGCAATTCCCCGAGCCTCCTCGCGATGCGCCCCCACTCGCCTGGTTCAATTCCGATGGTTATATCGGCATGGCCCGCAAGCTCGGTTTCGAGATGCCGAATCCTCCGAGTCGAGAAGAAGGCCCCCTCTGGAATGGATTTGAGCTTCGCAGCTACACCGACGCCCCCACTCGGGGAGTGATCCCTCCGGAAACCCAGCTCGAGTTGATTCATGCTTATGCCGCCTGCATCTCCTATGTCGATGCCCAGATCGGACGACTTCTCGAAACCCTGGAAGAAGCAGGGCTCCTCGACGACATTATCATCGCCCTCTGGTCCGATCATGGATGGCACCTCGGCGAAATGAGCGCGTGGGGAAAGATGACCAACTACGAAGTCGGCACACGGGTTCCCCTGCTGCTCTCCGGCCCGGGAGTCTCCCCGGCGCGGACGAAGGCACTGGCCGAGTTGGTCGATCTCTACCCGACCCTCTGCGACCTCACCGGCGTGGGCAGCCCGGATCATCTCGAAGGCTCGAGTCTCGTCCCTCTTCTGGAGAATCCTGCAGCCGAGGGAAAGGAAGCGGTCTTTCACGAATATGCCCGATACCGCGGAAAGTTCCTCGGCAAGGCGATTCGCACTCGGGATCACCGCTATGTCGAATGGCGGGACAGGGAAGGAAATCTCGAAGCGGTCGAACTCTACGATCTCCGGGTCGACCCTGACGAAACCGCAAACATCGCTTCCACTTCTCCCGAACAAGTCGCCAAACTGGCGAAAAAGCTCGCCCGCGGCCCTCGTTGATCGAAAGGCGATCTGCGTTTCTGGCATCCTCGAGGCGCATTCAAGTAATCAACGAAACCCAGTCTGGTCTTGGAGCGGACCGGCATTCGTGAGATGCTACTCTCCCGTTCCCGACCCACTTTCCTTTTCCCGACCTCATGACCCGAGCCCGACTCCTCACCCTTTCCCTGGGATTGTTTTCGATCCTGCCTCTCTCCGCGCAGGAGAAACTGAACTTCGTCTTCTTTCTCGCCGATGACCTCGGATACCACGATGTTGGCTTCAACAATCCGGAGACTTTCTACGAGACTCCTCATCTCGACAGCCTCGCCAAAAGCGGAATGGTCTTTACCGATTTCTACGCCGCGAGCCAGGTTTGCTCCCCCACCCGGGCCAGCATTTTCACCGGGAAATATCCCGCTCGCACCGACACGACCAACTACTTCTCCGGCCGGCGCAATGGCACCTACGCAGCGGCTACGTTTCAGAGTCGGATGGCGCTTGAAGAGGTCACCCTCGCGGAAATGCTTCGCGACAATGGGTACCAGACCTTCTTCGCAGGCAAATGGCACCTGGGTGGAGAAGGTCATCTCCCCACGGATCAGGGATTTCAGATCAACAAGGGAGGAGGCTCCAACGGATTGCCGCGGAGCTATTTTTCTCCCTACAAGAATGTCCAGAATCTTTCGCCCGGACCCGAGGGAGAATTCCTGACCGATCGACTGGCGATGGAATCGGTCGCCTTTCTCGAGCAGGCTGCGGGAAGCCCGGATCCCTTTCTCCTCTATCTCTCCTTTTACAGCGTTCACACGCCCCTCCAGGCTCCCAAGAGACTGGTCGACAAGTACACCAAGAAAGCAAAAGACCTCGGGATCGATGACGTCGCAGGAAGCTTCGACCCGGAAGGCGAACGACAGGTCTGGCCGGGAGCCAAGGGGGGAAGGAAACTTCGAGTCCGACAGAACCATGCCACCTACGCCGCCATGGTCGAAAGCCTCGACCGGGCTGTCGGTCGCGTCCTCCAGCGTCTCGACGAGCTCGGGATGCGGGACAACACCGCGATCGTCTTCATGTCCGACAACGGAGGACTCTCCACCTCCGAAGGCTGGCCTACCTCGAACCTTCCTCTCCGGGGCGGCAAGGGCTGGATGTATGAAGGGGGAATCCGCGAGCCGGTCATCTTCCGCTGGCCTGGCGTGACCCCGGCCGGCACCCGCTGCAATGTGCCTGCCGTGAGCACGGACTTCTACCCGACCCTGCTTGCCATGGCGGGGCTCGAACCGCTCCCCGATCAGCACGTCGACGGCGTCAATCTCGAACCCCTGCTCCGCAATCCTTTCGCCAAGTTCGATCGCGGCCCGATCTTCTTTCACTACCCACACTACGCCAACCAGGGAGGCTTTCCTGCCAGCGCGATACGCAAGGGAGAATACAAGCTGATCCAGGATCTCGAGGATGGCGCTTTTGAGCTCTACCACCTCGAAACCGACGAGGAAGAGCACAACAATCTCGAGCAACTCGAAGCCGACCGAGTCAAGGAACTCGCCGACGCGCTGAACGAATGGCGAGTCGAGGTCGACGCAAAACCTCTCCGACCCAATCCTGACACCGGTGCCAAACCACCCAAGCTCTGGTAGCCCTTGCCCCCACATCATGAAACTTCTCTTCCTTGTCTTCGCCTTCGCGAGCACTCTCTCTCTTGCCTCGGCAGAAACCCGCCTGCAAACTCCGGTCACTCTCCACGACGAGCACCCCTTTCGAAGCCTTCGGGAGGGACAGGACTGGGAAGAACGAAGAGAGGAAATCAAGACGCGAATCCTTCTCGCATCGGGATTGCTCCCACTCCCTGAAAAGACGGCTCTCAATCCCCAACGATTTGGAGCAATCGAGGGAGAAGGCTTTCGTGTCGAACGCGTCTTTTTCGAGTCGTTCCCCGGGCACTACGTCACCGGAAGCCTTTTCGTCCCGACTGGCAGCTCGGCGGCAAAGGGTCTTCGCGATGGAAAGCGGCCCGGTGTTCTCTGCCCCCACGGGCACTGGACCGACGGACGTTTCTACGACTCCCTCGCCCGGGGCGGGGGTCGAGGAGCTCGCGAGCAGGTTGCGAAGGGAGCGGAGCGATTCTGGAACGCAGCACGAAACCCCATTCTCGCTCGGTGTGTTCAGCTTGCCCGAATGGGCTGCGTTGTTTTTGTCTACGACATGATTGGCTACGCCGACTCGATCCAGCTGAGCGATCACCGTCGGGGCCCGAGGAAGGAATTGAGCCATCCCGAGATGGGAAAATGGGGATTTGTCAGTCCCCAGGCGACGCTCCATCTCCAGACCAACTTCGGTCTCCAAACCTGGAACAGCATCCGGGCGCTCGACTACCTCGAAACCATTCCCGAAGTGGACCCAGATCGACTCCTCGTCACCGGAGCCAGTGGAGGAGCGACGCAGACCATGATTCTATCAGCGATCGATGATCGCATCGATGCCGCCTTTCCCGCCGTGATGGCATCGACCGCGATGCAGGGAGGGTGCACTTGCGAGAACACCTACTATCTCCGGATCGACCAGGGGAATATCGATATCGCCGCAGCCACGGCGCCTCGCCCGCTCGGACTGACCGCGGCCGACGACTGGACGATCGAGCTGGAAACCAAGGGCCATCCCGACCTGCTTTCCCTCTACCAGTCGCTCGAAGCGCCGCAGAACTACGAGGCGCACTTCGACATCCACTTCAAACACAACTTCAATCACGTCTCTCGAGGCCACCTCTACAACTTCGTCAATCGCCACTTCGGCTTGGGAGAGTCCACTCCCGTCCTCGAAAAAGACTTCGTCTACCTCGGCAAATCTCACCTCAGCGTCTGGAGCGATCCGGAGCGCATACCGGAAAACTACGAGGTGGGTCCGGAGCACGAACGGACTGTCAATCGACACTGGGCGGAGGACAGCGCCAGCCAGTGGTCCGATGCACTGGCAAAGGCCAAGCAGGGAGACTTCGGTGCCATCGATTCTTGGGTTCGCCCTGCCTGGGAAACCATTCTCCGCAAATCGACCCTCGAAGGAAAGGAGTTCCTGTTCACGCTCGAGCTGAAAGCCTCGGACGAACAGATCGTGACCATGTCAGGCCAGATCGATTCCGCCAATGGTGATGACCCCATCGCCGCAAACATCACCTATCCGAAGAACTGGAATGGCGAGGTTCTCATCCAACTCGGTGAGAAGGGGCAGAACGAAGAGGTCGGCATCACGGAAGCCGCCGTGATCTGTCTCGATCTCTATGGCCAGAACGATCCTGAAGTTTCCAATCTCCCGACAACCTATTCCGGCAAGAAGGAACTCGCCGCCGACAGCTGGCAGCGTTCCCCGGTCTATTTTTATGGCTACAATGACTCCGTATGGGTACGACGAGTCCACGACCTCGTCGCCGCCATTCGCATGGCGGAGCAACACCCGGACTGGGACGTGAAGAAGATCACCGTGGCTGCCGAGGGTCCTCTCGCCAGTGTCGCCCTCGGAGCCAAGCTTCTCTGTGGAGAAACGATTGCCATGCTCGACATCGATCCGGGTGACTTCCGTTTCTCCGCCATCGAAGACAACTGGGATGACTCCATGGTTCCTGGAGCGGTAAAGTACGGTGACATCGAAGGATTGCGCTGGGCCGTGAAGTCGCTTGTGCCCTCCCCATGACTTTCTTCTGGAACCTGGTGGGACTTCTCCTTCAGGGCTCGTTGATTACCGGATTCGGAGTCACCGTGTATTCTCGACTCGCGGGTTCTCAAATCGCGAGCGACCGATTTCTCAACGACTTCGGATTGGCGATCGCGCTTCTTTCCCTACTGTCTCTCTATCAAGAGACGACCCACCTGTTTATCTCGCGGTACGGAGAGTCGCGAAGGTATGTTTCCCTGTTTGGAAAATGGTATTCCTCTCAGCGGTCCCCCTTCCTTTTCTGGCTCCTCCCTCTTCCGTTCCTGGTCGGCAACCTATTCTGGATTCCCGGGATCCGCACTTCCCCCACCCTCTTTGCCATCCTTTGCTTTCTTCTCCTGCTCCCTTTCCTGCACGCTCGTTTCTTTCCGGAAGACCTCGAAGAATGGGAAACGAAATTCGGAAAGACCGACGCATCCTAGCTCCCGGATTTCCCTTTCACGCCATATCCCACCTGCCAGTTGGCACCGTATCGTAGGCGGTGGAAAGAGCGAAACCTCTATGAGTTTTCCCGCTCTCTGCGTAGTAGAGAGCGAACTCCCGCCAAAGAGATCTGGTAGATATTTAAGATTTCCGAAGTAAATTCACCCCCATGATTCGCTTTCTCCTTCTCCTTCCCATCCTCTCGGTCCTCGTGGTGCCGAAAGCGGAAGCCCGATTGCCTGATGACTGTGAACAGGTTCTGGTCGGAATCGCTCCGAATTGGAACTCCTCCTACGTCACCTTGACGCTGTATGAGAAGAAAGGCTTCGCCAAGAAAGCCTGGAAGGCACAGGGGCCTTCCTGGAAAGGGCGATTGGGGAGAAGTGGTCTCGTCTGGGGACGGGGAATCCATCCGCGGGTCCCAGACAACATCCGAACCAAGCGAGAGGGCGACGGGCGGGCTCCGGCAGGAATCTTCCAGTTGGGAGCCGCCTATGGCTACTCCCCCAGCGTCAAGAAATCCCCTCTTCTTCCCTACTGGCAGATCACGACGCGAGACATGTGGTATGAAGATACGAGTTCTCCCTACTACAATCAGCACCGTGTCCTCGATCACGAGCCGCGTACGCCGGCCGAGAAAAAAGCGCAAATGAAACAGGGGGACCATGCCCATTCCCTGAAGCTCTTCATCGAGCACAACTCCAAGAAGACCGGGATCACCCCCGGGGAAGGTTCTTCAATCTTCTTCCACATCTGGCGACGAGATGGGGCGGCGCCCACCGCAGGATGCACGACGATGTCCGAAGCGAATCTCAAGCGACTCATTGCCGCGATCGATCCCTCCAAGAACCCGCTCTACGTCCTGCTCCCCGAGGCGGAGTACAAGAAGTTTCGCGAGCTCTGGAAGTTGCCGTGATTTTCAGCCACCACAGCAAGGCTGGCGCGATCCGCTAGACCGTGCAGATTTCAACGGCCTGCTTCAAGGAAGCGATCTTGTCCTCGCGCTTCGGAATGAACTCCTGGGCGACCCACCCGGTGTAGCCGGTTTCGACGATGGCCTTCATGATCGCCGGGTAGTAGAGCTCCTGGGTTTCATCGATCTCGGCACGACCCGGAACGCCTCCCGTATGGTAGTGGCTGAAGTATTGGTTCCGATCCTTGATCGTCGCGATGATGTCTCCCTCCATGATCTGCATGTGGTAGATATCGTAGAGGAGTTTGAAATTTTCCGAACCCACCTCGTCACAGAGGGCGGCTCCCCACGAAGAAAGGTCGCACATGTAATCCTTGTGATTCACCTTGGAATTGAGGAGTTCCATCGAGAGCGTCACCCCGAGCTTTTCGCAGAGGGGCATGAGTTTCTTCAGACCGACCGCACAGTTCTCGAGCCCCTCTTCATCATCCATCCCGTTCCGGTTCCCCGAAAAGCAGATCACATTGGTGAAACCAGCTTCCCTGCTGGCCTTGATGTGAGGCTCGTAGATTTCGACGAGGGTATCGTGATGCTCCAGGCGATTGAAAGCGTTCGGAATCGTCCCGATCTTTTTCTTCTTCCCCCCAATCGTCACCTCGGCAGAAGGAAAACTGACCATGGCACAGTGCATGTCGTGTTTCTTCAGGGTGGGGAAATCTTCGGGCATCAGCAACTCGACCGATTCCAATCCAAACTCCTTTCCGGCCGTGCAGAGATCGTCGAGAGAGATGTCCCGGTAGCACCATTTGCAGGCGGAATGATTGATCTTGCCTCCGACCCCGGCCTCCTCGGCCGCTTTCTCCGCGAGGGCGAAGCGAGTTTGAAGGGAGGCCGAAACCGCGGCGATCGTTGCGGTCGAACCGGAAACAAAGCGACGACGAGAAAAGGGAGAGGAATTCTTCATGGGGAAAACTAGACGAAGGTCGCGTCGAGGATAGTCGTGATTGGTACGAAATTGCGCTGCCGCTCCTGCTCAATCGATCGAACCCTGTTGGTTCCGGGAGCATACAGGGTTAGGTTGCCGTCCGGTGTCTGCCCATTGCACCTTCATGCCATCCGCGATCCCCATCCTCTCTCTTGCCCCGATGCAGGACGTCTCCGTCCTTCCGCTGTGGCGTTGCCTCGAGAGAAGGGGAGGTGCCGACCTCTATGTGACCGAATATTTCCGCGTCCATCGGGATTCTCATCCTGACAAGACCATTCTTCGCTCCGTTCTTTCCCTGGGCTCGGCAAAACCCATCCAGGCCCAGATGATCGGAAACTCGGCCGAAGATCTCGTGCGAACGACTCTCGAGATCCAGAGAAAGACCGAAGAGGCGGGGGTTCCCCTCGCGGGCATGGATCTCAACCTCGGCTGCCCGGCTCCGAAGGTCTGTGGAAAAGCGGCCGGGGGAGCTTTGCTTCGAGAGCCCGACAAAATCCGCGCGATCACCCATGCCCTGCGTGAAGTCGTGACCGGAAAGCTCACCCTGAAAACCAGGATCGGTTTCGAATCCGAGAGCGAGTTCGACGAGCTTCTCCCCCTGTTCGCCGAACTCCCCATCGATGGACTCACGATCCATGGCCGAACCGTTCGCGAAAAATATCGAACCCCGATCCACCCAGACCGGATCGCCGAAGCCGTGAGAGTCCTGCCCTACCCGGTCACCGCCAATGGCAACATCGTGTCGGTAGAGACGGCTCGTGCACTGCATGAACAGACCGAAGCTGCCGGACTGATGATCGGTAGAGGCGGGATCCGAAACCCCTGGCTCTTCCAGCAGATCCGCGATTCGTTTGTCGGGCTGGAAACGGTCCGCCCCACCTTCCGAGACCTCCAGGCCTACCTGGAGGAGCTCGCGGAGGAAATTCGCGCCGAAGGCGATTTCGATCACGAGACGCAACTCGTGCATCGCATGAAGAAGTTCACCAACTACATCGTCTCCGGGATTCACGAAGGTCGATTGCAGGAAGAATTGAGAAGGGCCCAGGATCGGGAATCCTTCGACGCGATCTGCCGGGATCACCTCTCCTCGGACGAACCCTTTCCCCATGAGCCGATCGAAGACGGGACCCTCTTTTGCGGCTTTCCCGCCCTCACCCACTCGATCTTGCGCGAGACTTGATCGGAGAAGCTCGATTACAAAAAGGAGAGTTTTTTTCCATCGCCACCGCGAAAGAGATTGGGCAGGGTATCGCCCATGGAAGTGTTGTTCATCTTGATCATCGTCGGTGCGATTATTGCCATCGCGGTGTCTAAGCATTCGAAGGCACTCAACGAAGTATGGGCGGAAGCAGCGCATCGTCTCGATCTGAGATTCCAGTCCGGAAGCCGCAAGGCCCTACGCGGATCCCGACCCGCCATGCAGCTCCTGGTGCAGACCAAGAATGTGGGGAAAAGCCAGTGGACGGAGTATATCGCGACTTTCAAGAATGCGTTGCCCATCCAACTCAAGTTGAGCCCGCAGGGATTCTTTTCCGAGGTGACCAACTCGCTTTTCAGCCGGGTCGATATCGAGATCGGAGACGCGAGCTTCGACTCGGGAATCCTGGTCGAGGGCGCCGACCCTGCGCAAGTTCGAGAATTTCTCGATACCGAGGTCGTCCATGCCATCAAGAGACTGGTGGCGCGATTCGACCAGTTCGAGATCGACCACCGAGGTGTCACCGTACTGCGAAGCCGCGTCGCGAACACAGTCGATCTGCTGACTGAAGATGTCGAGCTCCTCGAGAAAATTTCTCTCTTCCTGATCCACAAAGCCAACGCGGGAAAAGAACAGGAATCCATGGAAACCGAGAAAATCCCCGTTCCGCCTCCGGTGCCAGACCGAGAGACTCCCCACCCACCTCCTCTTCCGAAGCACGAGGAAGAAGAAACCGAGCAGGAAGAAGCGATACCCGCCTTCGAAGAAGTCGAAGAGGAGGTCGTCGAAGAACCTGCTCCCGAACCGGTCGTGGAAGAAGTCATCGAGGAAGAAATTGAAGAAGAACCCGTGGTCGAGGAGCCCATCGAAATCTCTTCCCCTGTCGTCGCACAATGGGTGGAGGGATTCTCCGAGGCAACAAGCCGCTACGAGTTCTCCAAGACCTTCGATACCTTCTGGAAAGATCAGGAGGTTGCGGGAGAAGCCCAACTCAAGGCGGTCGAGACGTTTTCCATGGATCGTGTCTTCGGCCGAGGGCCGGGTCACCGGCTCATCTTCGATCTCGGACGACTCGAAAATGGAGAACGGCTGCAATTGGTGACCAATGCTCCCCCGGAGTCCGAAACGAAGGACCTCCGGAGTCGAATCGGGAAAAAGGTTTCCTTCGAGGGCACCTTGATTCGCTGCGACGCCTTCACCCGGACCCTCTTTCTCCAGGTCCCTGTTCTGGAACCAGCTAGCGAAGAAACTTGAGCTATTCCCCGGCAGCCACAGTGGCATCCTCGACCGTTTTCTCGGCACCGAGGAGATGGTGCGAAAGAAAGGTCTCCACCGCCTGCGAAACGGCAGGCCCGAAACCTCCTCCGTGCCCACCTCCGTCCACGGTCAGGAGAATGGTGTTCACTCCCACTTCTTCGAGTTGTTTCTCCAGCTCGACCGACTGTGGATAGGGCACCAGTTCGTCCTTGGTGCCGTGAACGATAAGAGAAGGCGCGTCCTCTTTGCTGACCCAGGTGATCGGTGAAGCATTGGCCGCCTTCTCCGGCACGGTAGGCAAAGGAGCCCCGACCAAACGACTCTCGGGTGAATCGGGAGCGAGATGGTCGATCCGACTGGGGTGATCATTCATCGTAAGCAACTCGGAAGGGCCGAAAAAATTCACGACACAGGTCACCTCGGAAGAGACTTCGAGATGATCCCCGATCCCTCCTTCCAATTCCTCGACACCTCCACTCACTCCCAACATCGCCACGAGGTGTCCCCCAGCCGAGGTCCCCCAAACGGCGATGCGGTCGGCATCGTATCCGTATTTCTCCGCATGGGCTCGCAGCCACCGGATCGCCGCCTTGCAATCATGAATCTGCGCTGGCCAAATCGCCTCGTCGGTCAGTCGATACCCCACCGAAGCCGCCGCATACTTTCCGCTCTCGACAAAAGGACGAATCCGATTCCAACCCGATTCCTTGGCACCCGCACGCCAGCCTCCGCCGTGGATGAAAACCAATAACGGCGGCTTGCCCTCTGCCGACTCCGCTTTCTTCGGAAGATAAAGATCGAGGGCCTGGCGAGGATTGCCCGTGCCAACGTAATCGAGATTCTTCAGCGCTTCGATCGACGGCGGGATGCTCGTCCGCTGACCTTTGCCGGGATTCCTGCGCTGCCCGACGGCAGCATCTTCCTCTCTCGAGATCACTCCGTCTCCGTTCCGATCGACACGATCGAAGTTCTTTCGCAGTGGCTCGGGGAGCTCGTCTCGCGAGAGACCTCCGCTCTTATCCCGATCCCATTTCTCGAACCGATTCACCTCGGGACGCTGGGCATTGCTGAAATCGACGAGGAAGGAAAAGAAAAAGACAAAAACCCATACTCTCATGAAAAAAGAAACTCCTTCTTTGCTTCCAGGTTGCGGAAAAATCATCCCCTAGTCGAAATCATTCCGGAGTACGATTCGATGGGCCGGGCTCTCCTCGTGCAGCTTTCGGATCGCATCGTTGATCTCGGACATCGGCAGGATCGCCCTAGCGATCGTGTTCTTCCGGGATCGCATTCCGGACCCGGGTGAAATAGTAGAGGAAAAAGCCGGCTAGGGCTGCCAGGAAGATCCCGGGAAGCCAGAAGAGACTTTCGCGAAACGCCGGACCAGCTCCCTCACCAGGCCCTGCCACCTCCGCGCCATCTCCCCCAAGAAACTTGAGGATGCCGCCATAGAGAAGCGCGATTCCTCCAAACCCGAGATTGAGAGCGAGTCCCTTGAAGCTGAGAACGGTCGCTCGTCTTTTTGAATCGACCTCGGCATTGAGATAGTGAGAAGTGAAGAAGTTCAGGAACCCCATCCCCAGCCCAAAGAAGACGACCATGCCTACCCCCCAGATGGGAATCGCAAACGAGATGCCGACGAGACCAAGAAGGGTCGCAATCGAGACAAAGACATAGTTGGTCCGGATGGAGCGATGCTCGACCAGCCATTCGGCAATTCTCGGAGTGAAGATTCCGAGAGCGGCAAAGGCAGCACCGATGACTCCGTACCACGCGATCGGAATGTCGATGAGACGGTAGTACTCCGAGGCCGAAGTGAGAAAAAGCCGGATGACACTGTCATGAACCAGCGCCGCGAGAATCAGGGCGTAGACGAAAGGGTGACGGAGGATCCATTTGCCCACTTCGAAAATCTCCGACCACATCGAGCAGCTTTCATCATGCGAACTGTCCCGCTTCGGCTCCTTCATAAACAGGCTGACAAAGACCGCACACACTCCCGTCGCCAGTGTCAGGTAGACCGGAAACCGGATCACCGTTTCCTTCTCCAGGTTTGCTTCGATCCCCAGCCAGCCCAGGGCCTTGTTCACGAGATTCGGATCGTAGACGGCAGAACCGATCAGCATCGCAAAAACGAAAGCGATGGCCGATAGCGACATGAGCCTCGACAGCACTCTCGGCCAACGCTTTTTCTGATCCTCCTCCGGAATGGAGTCGTAGGCCAGCGCCTCGTCAGCTCCACTCGCCGATGCCTCGGCCGCACCCGAGAGAATCCGATTGATCACCCAGGCCCAGAAGACAAGCGTGCTGTTTCCCAAGGGCACGAAGGCAATCACCGCCATCTCGATGACCATGAGAAGCGCGGCACCGACCACCATTCGCTTTCGCCCGATTCGATCGGCAATCGCACCCGAGGGTACCTCGAGAAGAACGATCGAAACCGCCCACACGGCATTGAGGATCGCGAACTGCGACATCGTCAGCCCGTAGTCGAGCTGGATCACCGCAAAGATCGGGTAATAGAATCTCGCGTTGAAGAGCAGTCGGAAGGCGATGAAGAGCGGAATATTTCGGGCCATGGAAAGCGGTTCGACTCACCGTTACGCGAGGGGACCTGAATTGCGACGAGGAATGCGTAGAAAGCTTTCCCCTTTCGCAAAACTCACTTTCTCGTTCTTGCCCGGATCGCTCCTCTCAGCGAAGGTTTTTCCCATGACCGAATCTCGTCGACCCGTTGTCTATTCTCCCGAGCAGGGCACCTGGCTTTCCTTTCACGGAATTCCCTCCCGGATCGTGGCGAACGGCGACGAGACCGACGGAAACTATTGCGTTTCGGTAGGGACTTCCTTGCCAGGTGGACAGGCACCCCCGCATTCTCACCCCTTTGCCGAAGGATTCTGGATCCTGTCGGGGAAGATGCAATTCACTGCCGGCAACGAATCCCTGGAGCTGGAGGAAGGAGGCTACCTGCATCTCGACGGAGGGGTCGCTCACTTTCCCAGGAACCTTTCCGACACGGAGACAGAGTTGATCACCTTTTGCTTTCCTTCCGGTTTCGAAGCCTTTCAGAAAGAAGTCAGCGTCGAGGTCCCCGATGGGAACGGGCCCTTTCCGAAAGCTCCTGAAGGAACGGAACAGCGGATGAAGGAAATCGGTCCGAAGTACGGAATCGATCTCGACCCCGCTCCCGAGGAGTTCGAGAAGCCACCCTCGATTCGAGTGCAATCACCCGGAGAAGGAGCGACCATCGGGGTAGTCGGAGACGTCTATCGATTCCTCGTCACCGGAGCGGACACCGAAGGGCAGTATGCCCTGTGGCATGCCACGATCTATCCGCAAGGTGGACCTCCCCCTCATCGACACTCTCGCGAGGAGGAATTCTTCTATGTACTTTCCGGCGAAGTCATGATCTACGATGACGGCGAAGGCCTGCTCGCCAAGCCCGGGACCGCAGTCAATCTCCCCAAGGGAACTCGCCACTGGTTCAAGAATGAATCCACAGAACCCGCCGAGATGCTCATCCTCGTCGCTCCCGCCGGTCTCGAAGACATGTTTTGGGAGACCGGAAAACCGTGGGAGACCGCGAAAGGCGCTCCGGGTCCACCACCCGCCGAGGAGATTGCGAAACTGAAAGAGATCGCGCCTCGCTATGGAATCACGTTAGGGTAGATGTTTCCGGAGGAACTCGTCGACCGCCTCCACCGTCGGATCGAACCACTCCCGCATGTTCCAGAAGGGATGCGGAGCATTCGGCATCAGAGCAAACTCGTGAGGGATTTCCAGTTCGTCCATCTTTTTCCAGAAGTCCGTGTAGCGAAGGCGAGGACGATCATTCTCGCCGTCGATGAACAACATGGGCACGGCCGAGGGTCCGAGATGGGTCAGGGGTGAAGCCTCCCGATACCGTTCCGCATCCTGCGAGGGAGGAACTCCCCCCATGAAATCGAGGATCGCATCTCCGACCTTGATCTTCGCTCCTGCCTCGGCTCGCTCCGCGACACCATCGGCCAGCATATTCATCGGGCCACACATCACCACGGCGGCCTGCACCGCCGAGGAAACCTCCCGATGGTCTCCCCCTCCCTCGAAACGGTCGATCCCGTTGGTGGAGGCCATGAAGCCGGAAAGATGTCCCCCAGCCGATCCTCCGAGAGTCGCGATCCGATCGGGGTCGACCTGGAACCGTTTCGCATTTTTCCTCGTCCAACGAATCGCAGCTTTTCCATCGTGGACCGCCGCGGGAAACGGCGCTTCTCCCGAGAGTCGGTATTCCGGCACTACGCAGACAAACCCTTTTCTCGCCAGGGCCTGAGCCAGGGGAGTGAAAAGAGCCGGACGACCATTCTGCCATCCCCCTCCGAAAAACATGACGATAGCCGGGTAGGGTCCGTCGCCCTCGGCCGGCCGGAAAACATCGAGAGTGAGACGACGTCTCTTCTTCTCATCGACATAGGTGAAGATCATCGATCCCTCGGATCGCACCCCGGTCGAATCAGGGAGAACTTTGGAACGGTCCGGTTTCGGAGATGAGTCCGTTTGAGCCGACGCGAGGCTGCAGGACAACACGAAGAGAAGGAGAAAGGAGCGAAGAGATTCCATCGTAGAATCCTATCCGTTTCCATGGCATGTTGCCGAGAAGAAATCCCTGATTCGATGCGTGTTCCTGGATCCCATTCCCTAGTCGTGCTTTTCCTCCTGGCCTTCCTCCCGGGCTGCCAAACCATGGAGTCGGAGAACACTCCAGCGATGGATCAACCTACGTTTGCCATCGCGGATCAAAACGAAGATGGAAAACTATCGAAGACGGAACTCGCCGAGCACAAGCACCAGGAAGCACTCGCCGAATTTGATCTCAACAACGACAACCTGATTTCAGCCGAAGAATGGGCGAGCGCGAAGCCCAGCGCGGGCGAGAACGACGAGCACTTCAATCAACTCGACAAGAACGGAGATGGAAATGTCACGAAGGACGAGGCGGTCCTCTTCGTCACGGAGCATGTCAGTTTCAGCGATATCTTCGAGGATCTCGACAAGAACAGCGACGACCATCTCCACTGGGAGGAGTTTGCCGAAGCCGAACCGGACTCGGTCAATATCACGCTCTTCTCGATCCGGAATTAGGCGATTTCTGCCCGTTCGTGATTCCGGAATCGCACCGATCCGGCCTCTCCGCCGGTAGAATCCGGCGTGCCCATGGGACAAACTGTCTCGATCCGAACTACTATTCTCTTTACAATTCGAGGATTCGTAACTAATACCTATCTGAGAATTATAGAAATTCGTCAGATAATGAATCGCTTCTTCATTCCTGCCCTGCTCTTTTTGGGGTCACTTTCTGCCTATGGTGCGGAAGGGGTCCGAGCTCTTCCTGACACGGCCGAGGCAATGGGTCTTGCCGGAGGACGTTTCATCCTCTTGGACGATGCCTCGGTCGCGCGAACCAATCCAGCGTCCCTGACACGGATCCATGACACCATGTATCAGGTCACCTACCAGGCATGGCATGGGAAAACCGATTATTCCCGACCCAACGGAGTCACCGACTCCATGGTCGTTCCCTGGAAGCACACAGGAAGCCTTTACATCGCCCACCCCTTGAACGACACCATGACCGCAGGTCTCGGCGTCAGCGCTCCTTTCGGGGTCTCGATCAACTGGCCTCGCCTCGGAGCCTTTCGCTACACCGGAGCCTACGATGCGACCCTGCAAACGGCAGCGATCAACCCCTCTCTTGGTCTCAAGATCAACGATGAGATCTCGATCGGTTTCGGTCTCGACATCTACCGCTCGAAACTCCGGCTCGAGCAGCGCTTTCCCTGGGCAGCAGTGCCCCCTGCCGCAGCGAGACCGGATGGCGATGCCATCTTCGACGGCAGTGGATGGGGCCTCGGAGGGTATGTCGGAGTCAATTTCGATCTCGGCGATCGGCATCACATTGCCATCGTCGGTCGGCTTCCCGTTTCCGTGGACTACAAGGGTCGGTTTTCCGTCACGAACGTGCCAGCAGGCTTCCCTTTCGCGCCGTTCTCCCATTTTCGATCCGAGATCGAGCACCCCGGCAGCATTGGAGTGGGATACGGGTACGATGTCTCCGAGAAGCTCTCGATCGCTTTCGACTTCGAGTGGATTCAAAACTCGCTCCACGACGACGTCCCTCTCAACATCGGAGTCAACCAGGCGATGCTCGCGGGAACCAATGCCCTGCCCCTGAACTGGGATGACTCGGTCAGCATGGGTTTTGGATTCGAGTATCAAGCCTCGGATCAGTGGACGATCCGCGGAGGATATCTTTACTCGGACAACCCTGGCAACCAGACGACTTACAATCCCTCCCTCCCGACCGATGACCGTCATATCCTCAGTGCAGGAGTCAGCTACACCTGGGGGCTCAACACGATCGACTTTGCCTACACTCGCCTGCTCATGGACGCATCCAACATCCAGGGCAATGTGCAGCCGGCATTCAATGGATCCTACGCCTACGACTGGAACATCCTTACCGTGAGTTACCAACGCCGCTTCTGAGGCGTTCTCTTTTGTGCGTATGTCAGATGTTATCCTGATCCATGGTGCCTGGTGTCATCCCGACATCGCCGCCCCTCTCCGATTTCATCTCGAAGACCTTGGCTACCAGGTGCATTCGCCCGCCCTTCCGGGACACGACCTCTCCAATCCCTGGCCGCCGGAGAAAGTCGCTCAACTTTCCCTTGAGGACTACGCCGAGTCGATTCGCGTTTACCTTGCGGAACAGAATTTCGATTCTCCCCCCATCCTCGTCGGACACTCCATGGGAGGATTGGTTGCGCAGATGGTCGCAGCCAAATCCCCCGTCAGCGCGCTTGTCTTGTTGAATTCCGCGGGCCCTGCGGGGATCAACCACATCTACCCCTCCTCGGTTCGAGCCACACTGGACATTCTCCTCCAACCCTTTTTCTGGAAACGGTCAGGGCGCCCCAGTCATCGGCGAGCCCACTACGGCCTTCTCAATCGGGTCCCTTTCAAGTCAGCGGAAAAGATTTCGCGGTCACTCATCCCCGAATCGGGTCGCGTATTTTTCGAGATGGTCTTCTGGTTTCTCGACCCCTCAGGGACGACGCGGATCGAGCGCGACATCGACGCCCCGATCCTGATCGTTTCCGGCGGAATGGATCGCATCGTTCTGCCCAGGGTCGCGAAAGGGCTGCATCGCCGATATCCCCTTGCGAGTTTCTTGAGCTTCCCGGCCAGCGGACACTGGTTGTTTCATGAACACGGAAGCGAGCGGGCCTTCTCGGCTATTTCGGATTGGATGGAAACCATTCCGGAGCGTCGGAGTTTTATCGAGGGACAGAAAGACGCTCATCATGACCCCGGAATCACCCCTTCCTCATCGCCGGACATTCCTGCGGAACTCCATCCTCGGGACGACAGCCCTCTGGACCACCCCAGGCCTCTTCGCGGAAACCCTGACGGAAACACCAAGCCAGGCGGAAGGCCCCTTTTACCCTGACAAGCTCCCCCTCGACACCGACAACGATCTGATTCAGATCCAGGATTCCATCACTCCGGCGGTGGGCGAGATCACCCATCTTTCGGGAACCGTCCGCTCGGCGAACGGTTCCCCGATCCGAAACGCCCTCGTTGAGATCTGGCAGGCAGACCAGGAAGGGAACTACATTCACACCCAGAGCCGTGGAAACGGGAAACTCGATCCCCACTTCCAGGGCTACGGTCGATTTCTGACCGGCGGAAAAGGCGAGTATTACTTCCGTTGCATCAAGCCGACGCCCTACACCCGTCGTGCCCCGCATATCCATGTCGCAGTCAGCCTGGGAAACCAGCGGGTCCTCACGACCCAGTGCTACATCCGCGGACATGAGCTCAATGCGAAAGACTTCCTACTCAATCGAGCTCCGAAGAATCTCCGCCCGCTCCTCCAGATCCCCTTCGAACCTCTCGTCGGGAGCAAGGCCGGAGAGCTGACGGCCCAGTTCGACATGGTCATCGGGGTCACTCCCGAAGATCCGTAAAACCCGCCTTCGCTCGCCGAAGCCAAGGAAGCGAGTCGGCTCGGCCCCCGAGCAGAGGAAAGAAAACATCGATGAGAGCGATGTTTTCGGTGATTTTATCAATTCGCCATCTTGGTGAAAAGTTCCTAGGATATTCACGAACTTTGTTTGTGTCTCTATGGAACCGATCGCTCTGCTATTCCTGGCCGTCATCTTGATTCTCCTCATTGTCGTTGTTTCGAAACAGGGCAGAGTCGAGTCTTCGATCCGACTGCTCCGATCCGAACTCGATCGGGTCTCCCAGTCCATCGGAGTCCTCGAACGCCTCTCGCGAAACGCTTCTCCCGAGAAGGAACCCGTCCCCGATACCTCGGTCGCCAAAGAAATCGAACCGGAAGACGCGCCGGAACCTGTCGTTCCCGAGGTCGAGAAAGCCGAGCCAGAGTTCTCACTCGATCCATCCCCGGCGTCCCCACCTCCTTTACCGAAGAAAGAGCCAAGCGAGCCCCTCGCTGCTTCTGCCGCGGGAACCACGGAGACTTCTCCCGAAGCAGCTCCGGTCGAAGCCGCAGCCGTCGCGGCCAGGAAATCCGAGCCCTCCAAATTCGAAACCGCGGCCAAGGAGATCCTGCGAAAAATCTGGAGCTGGATCGTGGTCGGAGAAGAGCATCGTCCCGAGAACGTCACGATGGAGTTTGCGGTCGCGACGACCTGGCTTCTTCGCATCGGCATCTTCATCCTCATCCTCGGAATCGGGTTTTTTCTCAGCTATACCGCCACGAGCGAGGCGATGGGCCCACTCGTCCGGGTTTCGGTCTCAGTGCTCACGGGTGCGGTTCTCCTCGCGGGTGGACTCAAACTGATCAGCGGTCGCTATGATCTGATCGGACAGGGCCTCGCCGGAGCCGGATTCGCCACCTTCTACTTCAGCTTCTTCACCGGCTTTCGACTGGAAGTCATCGGAGCCCCTCTCGCCTTCGCCCTCATGATCCTCGTGACGGTCGCAGCCGGGGTCATCGCCATTCGAAGAAACTCTCTTCTCATCGCGATCCTGGGAATCGCAGGAGGCTACCTCACCCCGTTCATGATCGAAACGGAGAATCCGAGCGTGGTTTCCTTCCTCGGGTATCTGCTCCTGTTAGGATCCGGCGTTCTCTTCATCGCGTGGAAGCGAGATTGGAGAATTCTGAACTATATCGGCTTCGCGGCCACGAGCCTGCTCACCCTGAAAGCGGTCAATGCGGGCTTCGCTCCCGATCGATTCTGGGAGTTCATGCCCTTCCTCATCGGCTTCTTCGTTCTCTTCTCGACCGCCACCTTTCTCTATCACCTCGTCCATCGGGAAAAGGCGACCCTGCTCGAGCTGCTCTTCCTTTTTCTGAATGCCGGGGTCTTTCTCAGCTTCTCCATCTATCTCGTCGAGAACACCTACTCCCGCGAGGCCATCGCCCTCGTGACCCTCGGGCTCGCGGCATTCTACATCGGACATATCGCCTATTTCCTGAATCAGAAGATCGAAGACAAGGGCATGCTCCTGAGTTTCATCGGTCTCTCCGCGGTGTTTGTAGCCATCACCCTCCCTCTCGTTCTCTCCGAGGGATGGATCACCGTGAGCTGGGCGATCCAGGGATTCGTGATGCTTTGGATCGCCTCCCGGATGAGAAGCGAATTCCTTCGCCAACTGGCCTACGTCCTCTACCTCGTCGTTCTCGCACGCATCGCGATTTTCGATCTCGACGCCCAGTTCGGCCCTCCCATGAAAGACCTCAGCGGAGGAGAGTATGCCTTGGCCTTCCTCGAAAGGATCTTCCTTTTCGGAATCCCGATCGCCTCCTTCTTTGCCGCCGGACGACTCTTCACCCATGAAGGAGAGGGAGAAGGAAAATGGATCGTCTCCGAGGAGAACGATATCCAGCCCTGGTTTGGCCAGTCCCTCTTCAGTCGAATCTGTTTCTGGATCGTCGTGGGACTCTCGTTCCTCGTCCTCAACTTCGAAGCCGTCCACACTTTCAATCATTTCTACGAGCCCTTCACTCGTCCTGCCCTGACCCTGATCTGGCTGGGGCTCGCCGCGGTGCTCTTTCGAGAAATGCTGGCCAATCGAAACACTCTCGCGACCGGAGCCTTCTGGATCACCCTGGTCGTGCTCACGCTCAAGATCTTCTTTTTCGACATCCACTTCTGGGAACCCGGATGGAATCTCGTCTATGGGCTCAACGAGTTCTTCGCCGGCGGGGTGATGCGACTCCTGAACTTCGGTGCGCTCATTGCTTTCCTCGTCCTCGCCTGGCAATTCGTCCTCCAGCATCGTCCTGATTCGAAGACCGCCTCCATCTTTGGCTATGCCTCGCTCGCCGGATTGTTTGGCTACCTCAGTCTCGAGGTCTGGACCGCCCTGAACCAGTTCCTGCCCGATTTCCGAATGGGAGGTCTCTCGATTTTCTGGGCCGTATTTGCTCTCTCCCTGCTCCTCGCCGGAATTTCGAAATCACGAGCCGCCCTGAGGGGAATCGGATTGGTTCTCTTCTCCGGAGTCGTCCTGAAGATCTTCATCATCGATCTGGCCGGTCTCGATCAGCTCTTCCGTATCATCGCCTTCATCCTCCTCGGACTCGTGATTCTCTTCGGATCCTTTTTCTATCTCAAATATCGCCACCGATTCCTCACCGACTCACCCACTGCAGAAGCCGACGAAGAAGAAACTCCATCCGACTCCCGCGACTCATGATCCGATCTCTCACTTTTCTCACCCTTCTCTGTCTCAGCAGCCCGGCCTGGGCGGAAGAAGCCATCGAAGACCCGACGGCACCCTTCGCGCTCATTCGCAACTCGGTCTCCGCCTCCGGCCAGGAAGGTCTTGGGCGAATCGAAGTCGATGCCGCGCTCTTTGAAAAAAGCGATTCGAGTTTTGCCGACGTCCGGCTCTTTCGGATTCGCGAGGAAGAAATCCTCGAATGGCCCTACCTCGTCCGGGAAACCCGACCCCGCAGAAAGGAGGTCGCCCCACGTGAAGTCTCCAGCGAGATCGTCGCCTTCGACAAGAGCTCCGAAGACCTCCTTGTCTATACAGTCGAACTTCCCGAGAAATCCCCCGAGATCTCGCAACTGCGAATTCACACTCCCCTGCGAAATTTCGAGAAAACCGTCTCGGTCTTTGGCAAATCGAAGGATGAGAACTGGACTCCGCTCGTCTCGGATTTCCTGATCTACGATCGGGAAGCCTTCGTCGATTTTCGTCGTACCGACATCCCTCTACCGAAGGGACACTATGATCAGATCCGAATCCAGCTCGAAGATGCGACGGATGAACAACAGTCCGACTTGAGGCGAGTCACGAAGACCCTGGGCAATCCCTCCGGTCCCCAGGTCACCGAATCGACCACCGTGAAGACGCGAAATTTTCGGGTCGATCGCTTTTCCTTTTTCACCCCGAAACAGCCTCGCCAGCCCGAACGCGGCCAGGTGACCTATCCGATCCAGATCGTCTCGCAGGAATTGATCGCGAAAGAAGGCCGCGAGGAGAAAACGGACTCGGAGATCATTCTCGAGACGAAAACCATTCCGCTGCATCAAATTTCGCTGACGATTCCCGAGCGGAATTTCCGAAGAGCGGTTCGCATCGAGGTTCCCCGGAAGGACGATCCAGAGAAATGGCGAAGCATCGGAAGCGATACCATTCATCGCTATGACCTGGCCGGGCTCGAGGAAGAGAAGCTCAACCTGCGATTCAGCGAAATCCAGGCCGATCGCATCCGACTGGTGATCGATAACGGGGACAATCGCCCCATCGCAGTGAGTTCCGCGAAGGGAATGGGTCCCCTCGTGGAATTCCTCTTCCTCACCGAACCCGGCGATCAATGGCAGCTCGCCTATCATGCGCCCGCCGCGGAATTGGAGCGACCGGACTATGATACGGCCGTCCTCCAACGAGCCGAAAGCGAAGGGATCGCCGAAGAAGGGCTGACGTTGAGTGATCCGAGCCCGAATCCGGTCTACGACGAAAGCGCCGGCATCACTCTGCCCCCCTGGTTCGCCCAGAAGTGGATCCTCCATCTTCTCATCGCTGCCGTGGTCGCCCTTCTCATCTGGGTTCTCTACGGAGCCGCGAAAAAGGTCGAAGCGGTCGAGTAAACAGGGTTGAGTCACCAAGCCAACCCCGTTAAGCCTCAAAAGCACTGCTAGAAATCACTATTCGACAAATATTAGAGCTAAACAATATCAGTTAGCTTGATTCCGTTATTTTAGCCTATAAGGTAGGGGCATGAAATCACGTAGCCCTCGTTTTCCCTTTCTCCCGCTGGAAGAAGCTGTGTCGCTTCTTCAAAAACTGGCGGCCTCGACTCCTGATTCTCGGGAGAAACCCCTGACTCGTCCCCAGCTTCTGGAAGCCTGCGGATATGCCAGCTTCCATGGTGCCGCCGTCAAGACGATCGGTGCGCTTCGCGCCTATGACCTGCTCCAGAAAAAGGAGGATGGTCATTACCTCTCTCCGGTAGCCATCGCCATCCTCGATGCCAAGGACCCCGAAGAACGCCTCGAATCTCTTCAGAAAGCGGCGCTTTCCCCCCTGACCTTTCGCAATATCTGGCGGCAGAATCGTCATTCGAGCCGCGATGAGATCCAGGAGTTTCTCCTCGGTCGGGAGTTCACCGAAACCGGGGCCAAGCGGGCCAGCAAGATCTACAAGAAGAACAGCCGCTTTGCCCAGCTCCGCCAGCTCGAACTCGAACCGGAACTTCCCATCCGAGGAACCACGAAGAAAAAGCGTGGAGGAGTCGGACCTGCCCGGAAGCGGGCCGCAGACGCTCGTCGCCAGGGAGCCGGTTCCCCCCAGATGGGCCGGGATCCAAATCGGTTTCTCTCCCTCCCGCTGAGCAAGGGCCCCGCCAGTATTCCCAAGGGAATCACCGAAGACGAGTTCAAGATGCTGATGCAAACCCTGCGCCTGTGGAAGGACCAGCTCGTAGCTCCGGCAGACAAATTGGCAGGGTAATTCCCCGGTCAGGAAAACCGCAAAATTCTCCGGGCGACAGCTGCCAATCCTCTGGTAGTATGGAGATGATGAATATTAAGCAATCCGAAGCTTTTGCTTCGGATTGCTGCTTTCATTCCTCGACGTGCTGCCATGACTCGCCTGCCTCCCATCCTGGTTGTCACCGTGATCGGTGCCATCGCCGCTTTCTGCGTCCTGCGTGTCCAGTTCTCGGCGAACCTGTATGAGATGCTGCCCGCGGACCTCCCCGAGGTGCGAGGCATGGATCAGCTCAACCGGTATTTCAGTCGCGATGGTCAGCTCATCGTGACGCTCAAAGCCAACGAAGCCTTCATCGCTGACGAAGCGCTGGCCTCTCTCACGGAGCGACTCGAGGAACATCCCGGGCTGGTTTCGCAAGTGTATCGCGAGCTATCCCTCACCGAGCTGGTGACGGAAGGTGGCGGTCTTCTCGCCTGGCTCTGGCTCAACGCCCCTCCCGAAGAATTTGCAGCCTTGGCCGAACGCCTCGCTCCCGAAAAGTCGCAGGCCCGGATCGCCACCTCGATGGAGACGCTGCAGAGTGGCTTCTTCGATCAGGCGGCGGTCATCACGAGCTACGACCCCCTCGGGCTTTCCGATGTGGGTGAGTTGATTGGTGGGGACGGCGAGTCCTCCGGTCCCGATCCCATGGCCTCGGAAGACGGAACCTTTCAGCTCATTTATGTCGAGGGCAATGGCGTCGACTTCTCCAGCTACCGAGACGCCGCCGTGTGGCTGGAGAAAGTGCGTGCCATTGTTGACGCCTGGGAGCAGGAATGGGAAGCCGCCCATGAAGGCGATCCGGGAATCACCGTCGGATTGACCGGCACACCGGCTTTCATGGCCGAAGTCGGATCGGAAATGGAGCGCGACATGACGATCTCGGTCGTGATGACGATGCTCCTCATCTCCCTGCTCTTCTGGATCATGCACCGACAGACCAAGCCTCTTTCCTGGCTGGTCTCGGCAATGCTCGCGATCCTCGCCATCACCCTTTTCATCGGGGGACTTTTCTTTGGAAACCTCAGTGTCATGAGCGCCGGTTTCGCCGCCATCCTCATGGGACTGGCGGTGGACTACGGCATCGTGATCTACCGCGAATCGATCGAAACCCAAGGGGATGCCCGAGCTTTGCGCAAGGCCGTCGGACCCAGCATCCTCTGGGCAGCAGGGACGACGGCTGTCGTGTTCCTCTCGCTGAATCTCAGTTCTCTTCCAGGGCTCTCCGAGATGGGAAATCTCGTCGCCATGGGGGTCATGATCGGTGCCCTCATCATGCTCTACGGTTTCGCACCAATCGCGGTCAGTTTTACCAAGAGTCGCAAGGGCGGAGGCGAAGCAAGCGCCCCCAAACCGCGAATGTTGCCACGTCCTCTCTTTCTCGCCGTTTCCTTCGGGATTCCTGTGCTGGCCCTGGCTTCCATGTTTCTCAAAGAGATCCCACATCTCGAAGCCAACTTTCATCCCTTCCGCATTCGCGAAAGCCCGTCCATGATTTCGTGGCAAACCCTCCAGTCCGAGCTCAAAGGTCGCGAGAATGCCGTCCCCACGGTCATCACGGCCACCTCGATCGGCGGGTTGCAGGAAGAGCTCAGTCTCGCAGAAAAGCGCATCGAAGCGGCCACTTCTTCCGGATTGCTGATCGATTCGGTGTTGCCGACCGCCTTCATTCCTGATCCCGTTCACCAGGAGGCCAATCGCGAAACCGCCCGACGCTTGCTCGGGGAACGCGAACGGCTCGAATCCGAAATCGGCAAGGCGGGTTTCTCGGAAGAAGGCGTCGAGTTGACCTCGACCCTTTTCGAGGCCTGGGAAAACTACGCGGATCAGTTGGAGACCCGAGAATTTGCAGCCCCCACCGGTGCCCTGGCGGAGTGGTCCCTCGAGCGACTCTTTGCCGAACAGGAGGGAACCTTCGCTGCCCTCGGAACCGTGAAGCCGAGCCAGCCTCGAGACCGAAACTGGGTCCACGAGGTCTGCAACGACTCGACCGCGGTCGCCAGCCTCGGATCTCTCGGCACCGCGCTCAACGAGCGAATCAAGGAAGACGTGTTGCGGGTCTTTCTCCCCATGATGGGAATCCTCGCCGCCATGCTCGCCCTCGTCTTTCGCTCCTGGCGGGATCTCCTGCTGAGTCTCTCCTCGCTTGGTTTCGCAGCAGCCGGTATGGTCTTGCTCACCGTCTGGACTCCCATGACGTGGAATTCCTTCAATGTCTGCGGACTTCCCCTCCTTTTCGGAACCGGGCTCGACTTCAGCATCCACATGATCTTTGCGCTCCGCCGAGGAAAGGGCGACATCGCCAGGGCACGTCGAGGAATCGGAAAGGCCCTCATCTTTTGCGGTGCCTCCTCCGCGATCGGTTTCGGGTCCCTCGCAACGGCCTCGGCCCATGGACTCGCCAGTCTCGGGATCGTCTGCGCGACAGGGATCCTGATCAACATGCTGATTGCCGTCTTCCTCGTTCCGAGCTGGTATCGAGCGTTTCACGGACTCGATGCAAAAGCTAAGATATCCTGATTATCATAAAATTGAGATTAATTAGGGCTGACAAATCCAGCGAGGCGGTTATAATGACCACAATGCGCCCCTCCGCTCGATTCTCTCTCGGGAGTGCCTTTGTGGTTCTCGCCGCCTCCTTTGTTTTCTCCTCGCTTTCCTCGGCCGCCGACCTCTCCGTGGTGCAACGCTGGATGGCGACCAATTCCGGAGTGAACACCGTGAAGATCAACTTCACCCAGACGCGGACGATGCGGTCGCTCAAGATCCCGATCCGTCAGACGGGCACGCTGTGGATGGACTATCGCTACCACCGCTTTCGCTGGCAGACGGGAGATCCAGCGCAGACCATCGTGGTCCGACGTGGGAGCAAAATGACCATCGTTCGAACACCGCTGAAGAAATACGAGGTGCGTCCCTATGGCTCTGGCGGGGGAGCTCCCGGAATCTCTTCCCTTGCCGGGGGATTCCCACGGACCATGTCCGAGTTCCAGCAGAAGTATCGGGTTACCAAGATCTCGAAGAACGGTGGCGTCTACTACATCGCAACCCAGCCCCTCGGTTCGGCGGGGCGGGGAGTCAGTTCGTTTACCTTCGTGGTAGGAGCCGACGACTACCGACTCCGCGGAATGGAAATCGCTTTGAAGGATGGTTCTTCGGTGGACACCATCTTCCACTCGGTGAGGTCGAATGTCTCGATGCCCAACTCCCTGTTTTCCCCCTCCCTGGAAGGATATCGGAAAACGACCTTCGGTTCCTGAGACCAGAAGCTGCTGTTTCTCGATCTTCAATTCAGACTCCCCCGCCACTGACCGTTGCCTCCCAGAGGAAATAGAGTCCAGCCGCAACATTGACCAGCGTACTGATCAAGGCACACGAAAGAATCGGCCAGGAGACCGGTTTCGTGGAGGTGGTTGAAACGGTGCCAACAATCAGAAAAACAATGGCGCCGAACCAGACGGCAAGGACTGCCTTGAGAAAAATCCAGAGCCAGGCAATCGCTTCTGCCTGCCATATCGCACCCAACACCACCACGGCTGCCCAGGCTCCGATCAGCCCCATCCATCTACCATTCTGACGCTCGAAGATTAGCAAAAGGATCGTCCACGCCATGGCCGAGATGAGCGCGATCAAAAAGAAGAAGAAAAATGCATTCATGGGAGTAGGGGAGCGAGAATGCCCCCTGTCGTAGAGGAGGCCTGTTTTCCACCGGGATCCTACCACCGACAAAGAAGATCCCTGGATACGCAAGCAACGAATCCGAGACTCTTTGCCTGGGCCTATTCACCCATGGAGCACCCGTGAGTTCAGCCCTCCGCCTGGCACTGTGGACACCAGCAGGTCGTCCGCCCGCGCAGATCGGCGCGTTGCAGGTCAACTCCACAACCGCGTCGCGGACAGCTGCCCCCGTCTTTCCAACGGTGGGTGAAGAGCCAGCTTTTCGGAGGCGTGTCCCAGGTGTCCCCGATCACTCGTAGAGCGTCGCGTGAGACCTGGCGGGTCATCTTCCAGATTGCATCGAGCGCTTCGTCATCGATTTCTCCCACTCGAGTCTGGGGAGGAATCCGCAATCGCCAGCAGATCTCGTCCGCCATCCAGTTTCCGATCCCGGGATACCCTCGCTGATCGAGGAGCAGGGTCTTCAGCGGCGTCCTGGGAAAGCGACGAACGAAAGTCGCGTGCGCCTTTTTCGAAAATCCTCGATCCAGGGTGCGCGGAGGAAGCTCTCGCCACCACTCGGGACCCGCCTCATGTTCGGTCAGGTCGAGCGTCAGCTTCCCGAACATCCGGTAGTCGCTGAACACGAGCTGATTCGTTTCCGTGACCAGGACGAGGTGATCGCTCTTCACCGGCTCGTAGTCGAGGCCTTCGGTGAAGAGCTTGCCTGTCATCCCGAGATGAAGCCCCATCCAGGCTCCCTCCGAGAAGGTAAACATCATCTGCTTCCCGTGGGTCTGGCTCTCGACGAGCGTCCGCCCGAGAAGCCCTTTTCGAATCGAGGGTGCCGGGATATCGCGATAGATCCGTGCCTTGGGACGAGTCAGCACTTTCTCGACCCGCTGTCCCAAACCCGGATTCCACTTCTTACGATAATATTCGACTTCGGCCAGTTCCGGCATGGCAAGAGATACGTGGGAGAGTCAATCGAGGGTAGCGGAATCGTCAACGATTCCGTCGTGGGAAGATCAGGCGGTCGGAATCCCGCGTCTGCGGGACCCCGTTCCGCTACAACCAAAACACCAATTCAGGTCGACCCGTGACCCGTGACCCAATCTACTCACTGTATTTCCAGTAACGAAACCTCTCGATCTCGGGCTCATCACGAGCCTCGATCATCGCCTTGGTGAACTCGGCAACCTTGTCGGGATGCTGCGCGGCTACGTCCTTTTCCTCCGACGGATCGTCGGCAAGATTGTAGAGCTGCACCTTGGCATTCGGCTTCTTGATCGCGTCGCGCACAACCGCTTTCCAGTCACCCTTTCGCATCGCGACCTGCCCACCGTATCCTGCAAAATCCCAGAAGAGATACTCATGATTGGGCTGCTCCTTCCCCAGCAAGGTCGGCAGATAGGAAATGCCATCCTGCACCGAATCGACCTCGGCGTCAGTGATATCGACGATGGTCGCAAGCGCATCGTAATGCGTACTGAGATGATCCGTCACGCGACCCGCCTCGATCTTCCCAGGCCAGCGAACGACCATGGGCACGCGAATGCCTCCTTCGAATGTCTGTCCCTTCAAACCACGGAGGTGATCGACGCTGTTGAAGAACTCGTAGTCGACCTGGCCCTTGATGAACGTCGTTCCATTGTCCGAAGTGAAGAAAATTACCGTGTTCTCCGCCAGCCCATGCTCCTCGAGCTTGGCGAGCAACCGCCCGATCTGCTTGTCCATGTAGGAAATCATCGCCGCGTAGGCGGCGCGTGGAGTCGGGTGCGGCTGGTAGCTCTTCCCGACATAGGGAGTCTCATCCCACTCGTTGATGTAGGGAGACAGCTCGTCATAGGGCACCTGGAGCGCGAGGTGAGGAATGATGGTCGGGTAGTAGAGAAAGAAGGGCTCGTCCTTGTGGTCATCGACGAACTGCAGCGCGGCGTCGGCAATGACTTTGGGAGCATAGGTCTGGCCGTAGACCGTTGCCGTATTGCCTGCGAGCGGAACGCGCTGGTCCTGGTCGATGATATACTCAGGAAAGAGATTGTGAGCATGACGCTGGCAGTTGTAACCGTAGAAACGATCGAAGCCCTGGTTCAGCGGGTCACCTTCCGATCCGGGTTCGCCGATCCCCCATTTGCCGAAGGCACCCGTGGCGTAGCCCTGCTTCTTCAGAATCTCGGCAATCGTGACCTCATCGGCCGGCATGGGGAGTTGGCCCCGGTGACTGTCCCATTCGCCGATCTCGTAATTCGAGCGGACGAAAGAATGTCCTCCATGCTTTCCGGTCATCAGCGAATAGCGAGCCGGAGCACAGACCGGTGCCGAAGTGTAGTGCTGGGTGAAACGAATCCCGTCGGCGGCGAGACGATCGAGGTTCGGTGTCTGGATCTTCTCCTGCCCATAGCTCCCCAACTCCGCCCAGCCGAGGTCGTCGGCCATGATGTAGATGATGTTGGGCTTCTCAGCCGAGAGACCGAGGGAGGAAACGAAAAGTGAGAGGAGTAAAAACAGACAACGCTTCATAGATGTTCCAGTATACAGAAAACTCGGCGGGCACGCTGGATTTTTCTGATCCAGGATTACTTTCAGTGAGAAGTAGGCAGCGACTCAGTCAACTGTAGTTTGGAGTGCGGTGGCTCGACACCGCTTTGCGGACGCAAGGGGCGGGTAAAACCTCGTTGGAACCGAGCTACACGGGGCCATCCGGGGTCTGAAACCAATGTCCCTTCGATCGCTCTCGAACCCTCGAAAGCGGCGTCGAGCCGCCGCACTCCAGATCGGCGGCTTGCAGATCGACCCATTTTACCGAACTACACAGCAGCTCGGGAACATCCCAGTTGGACGGGAACTCGACCCTGTGAAATCAGTTTCCTGCAGGCTCGATCCACAGTGCATTCACCATGGGTTCCCCTGTTTCCTTTTCCTTCCCGATGGATACGGCAAAGGAACTGCGGGCGACTCTTCCAAAATCGGCGAGACGCGTGTTCAGCATATCCCTGACGGCCTCGTCCTCGTCCAGCGACTCCCATTGAGAACTGCCTTCGCGAAGGACCAGCCGGCCATCCATCGCCTCGATGTTTTCTGCGAGGAGGCTCCCCTCTTTCCCATGAGGACCGAGAAACTCGAAGAGCTTTCCGTTAGCGAGAAGAACGCGGAAAGTGGTCCACCCTCTTTCGATGTCGACGACCTCGCTATCGAGGGTCGGAAATTGGGAGAGGGAGAACTGATGGGTCCAGAGATGCAACCTTCCCCCTTCCGTCAGGGTGGCACACCCATAGTTGCAGATGGCGATGTCCTCGACGCGGGTGAGCGCCTCGGCAGGAGGCCTGGAAATTTGTTTCTGGCCATCGAAATCCCTTTCGTATCGCTCTCCCCAGACTCGGACCGTCCCGTCACGGAGACGAGCCATCGCCATACCCGCCACCCACATGGCATCTTCGACACCCACTTCCTGGATATCCTCCGGGATGGCGAACACTCCCGCAGACGATCCTCCCGCAACATCTGGATGATCCGGCATCTCACCGTGAATGGAAAGCCGTCCTCTTCGATCGATGGTTCCGAAGTTGAAAGCACCGAGCAGAAGCTTGGCCACTCCCTCTTCCGTTTGAGTGAGATCATTCGTGACGACCTGTCCATTGCTCCGCAGAGCAGCCCACATGTTTGCGCTCATAATGACTTCCACAAAGTCGTTCTTGTCGGCCACCGAATCCACGCGAATCGCACCTCCCCATCGGAAGGTGCCCTGGCCCTGGAGTGAACCGGAAACGGTCTCAAGAAGTTTGTCCTGTTCTTTTGGGTCCGTGGGCTTGGTTGCCTCGGCCTCGTTGATCGGGCCAGCCTTCGGCGGATCTAGATCGCCTATCCATGCCGCGACAAAGGTCTTCCCCCCCCTCTTCAGAACCGAGGATCCGGATACAGAATGATTCCGGCGATTGATTCTCTAGCGTGGGAATCCATTGCTTCATCGATTCCGGCACGACCGATGTATCCTTGGAATCGATCCATTTCCACCCGCCCGTCTCGGCACTGAAATAGGCTCCTCCGTGGACCATGTGTCCCTTCTCCGCTCGTTTCCATCCTTTCAGAAACTCCGGTTGATCGTTCCAGACGTTGTAGACCGTGCCGTCGGAACAAAGGAGATGATTCGATCCCCAACCAGTCTCGATCTGGCGAAAAGGCGCGGATGCCGATAGTTCCGATAAATCGAGCATGCCTTGATCCGACCAGGCGTGGAGCGAACCGTCCGCCTGAATCACTGCCGTGGTGTCATTCGTCGTCGCGATGTCGATCACATCTGTGAGAACCTCGGACAAGGGCAAAGGCCACGGGGGAAGCCAATTCTGAGCCGGGTTCGAGTAGCGTTCTCCCCAAACCCGCGCCGTTCCATCTTTCAGCCGCGCAATAGCAAAGTCCGTTTCCCACTCGGCATCGACGACTCCGATGGACTGGATTTCCTGTGGAACATCGAGAACGCCTTTCGAGGTGAAGCGGTGACCCTCACCTGTCTCGTCTCCGACGATGGTGAGCTTTCCGTCCTCGTCAATCCAGCCAAAGCTCTTGAATCGTCCCTGCAATAATTTCTTCACGCCGGTTTTCCCATGGCCTCGATCGTCCGAAGAAACGATCGTCCCATTTTTGCGGAGCGCGACCCAATGGGACTCTGTCAGGATCACTTGCGAAAAGTCATCGATTCCAGCAGCGCGGCTCAGGTCCGGGGACTTGTTGTCCAGAAATCGTCCGTAGATCTGGAGGGGACCGACGACGGATTTGAACAAGTTTGCTATTTCTTCGGAAACTGGAATATCGGGCCTTTCTGGCTCGATCCAGAGCAATGAGGCATGCTTCTGCGGCTCGAACAGGAGGTCGAGCGCGGGTCCGATCGCCTCGATTTTTGCGACAAGGGGTTGACTCTGGGGATTACCCCGTACCATCCACGCCCGCCAGCTTCCGTCAGCCATCTGGGCGGCGCAGATATTCCCGAACGCAGCAATGGCATACGCCTTCCCAAGATCCTGTGGTGGCGGATTGCCAACCCCTTCCAGCTCGGGATCCTGCCAGGAGTGGACCTGTCCCCCGGCATCGAGAGCCAACCACCGATTTGCAGCGCAGACGATGTCGACCACGTTTCGCAATGGTTGATCGGGGAGAATGATCTCTCCCTGGTCGTTCCATGCGATCAACTCGCCATTGGCACGCAGGGCGGCGGCTGTGTTCCATTCGGCATCGATCTTGACGACATCGTTCAAACCCTGGAGCAGTCCCCGCAACTCGGTCAGTTCGGGCTTGAGCCACCCGTCTTGGAGGATGAGATTCCCGTCTCGTTTCAGGAAGATGGCGAAAGTGCTGCTCTCGTGCGTGTTGGCGATGCATTGTTCCGCAGCCACCACGTCGCCAGGTATCTCGGTCCACTCATAGCTCGAAGCATCCTGCCGGATGCGGATACGATCGCCATCCTCGTAGACGGCGTGGTGACGGTTGAGACTCACGAGCCGATCCGGATCGGGGATTCCGGTGAAGGCGGTAACCGACCCTCCTGAACCGCGGCGAGCCATCCACCGATAGTCCTCATCCACGTGAAACGAGGTATCACCGTCGAGTGCGACCAGATCGTCCAGACCCTCCGCTGGTCTCAGATCAGGACGCACTGGAATCTCGCCTTCGGACCAGAAACGGAGGCGCCCACCCCGCTCGCGCATCGTGGCGAGGGTCCGTGGTGGTTCGAGATGGAAAGTGATCTCGTCTTGGGTCAGGACATCATCTTCTTGAGGTATTGAAGCCGTTTCAGGCTGCTCGACTGGTTGCCCCGGTCCGATTCCCTGCCACCAGATACCCAACCCAATGATCGCCAGTAAAGCCAAAGCAACAACGATCCACAACCCCGTCCGATTCTTCGAAGCAGGAACGACCTCCACCGGCTCCGACACCACCCGCGTCACATCCTCTTTCACCTGGCTGGCCTGCTGATATCGCAGCTCGGGCTCCTTCTCCATCGCCTTGAGAACAACGGTGTCGATGCGGTCATCGATCGCGGTCTTCTGCGAAGGCGGAGTGAAAATCCCATGCGGTCGGGATCCGGTGAGCATTTCGTAAAACACAACCCCGAGGGAATAGATATCGGCTCGATGATCCACCTTCTCCGGGGCCTCCCACTGCTCGGGCGCCATGTAGTGAGGCGTCCCCATTGACGTCCCCGTCATGGTGAGACCGGTCATCATCGCCTCCTCCTGCTCGGCGCTGATCAGCTTGGCGAGCCCGAAGTCGGCGATGCGAACATTGCCTTTCTTGTCGACGAGGATGTTGGCAGGCTTGATGTCCCGATGCGTGATTCCCTCGTCATGGGCGAACTGCAGCGCATCACAGATCTGGGGAACGAGACGAAGCGCCTGGTCGGGTTCGAGGCCCCCATCGTGGATGAGTCGACTCAAGTCCGCTCCGTCGACATACTCCATCATGAAGTAGAAGAGATTGTTCTCCTCGGGATCCTCCGTCCGCTCGATCTCGCCGAAGTCGTAGAGGGTGACGATATTGGGATGACTCAACTTCGCGAGCAATTGAGCCTCGCGCTCGAAACGCAGCGCAAAGTTGTCATGGTATTCCGCGGGACAACTAAGGATCTTCAGGGCGACGAGTCGATCGAGTCGTGGCTGGCGTGCCTGGTAGACCGCCCCCATTCCTCCGGCTCCGAGGAGTTCGAGGATCTCCAGTTCTGGGAAAAGTTTCGACAGCTCCTCGACCGGGGGCGCGAATTGTTGTGCACCTTTCTTGGGGTCCGGGGGTGAGGCGGCACCCGGGGACCGTTCGCGAGCCGCTTTCGCTGCCGGGGACAGTGCGGGAGGCGACTCCATCAGAACCGTGGCGTCGTCATCTGCAGTCTCCTCGGTAGGAGGGAGGGCATCTTCGAGCAAGCACTTCGGGCACATGCCCCCCGGAGCCGCGGAGGGGATCTCCAAGTCGCAAGTCGGGCATGTGTTCGTGTCGGGCGCGCTCATGCAAGGGGAGTATGAAAAGACCTATCAAAAAGGAAAAGAAAAACCGAAGCAGGATGCTTACCCATTCAGAACGATCCCGACCGAAAAGTTACAGGCCGCATAGCGTAGCACTTCACAGGCTCACGGTGCCCGAACTCTCCTAAAACGCACTCATCAAATCCCGCAATTCCTCCGACACACCTGCATCGTCAATCAGGGTATCGGCGATGGTCTCTCGAAGCAGCTGTCCATACCGCTCCTTGAGACGATGAGCCGCTACCTTCACCGCGCTTTCGGACATGCCTTCTGCGGCCGCAATCTCCTTGTAGGTCGTCCCCGGACTTCCGGACGAAATGACAAACCGGAGGGCCTCAAAAAGACTTCCCTGGCCCTTGGCCTCATAGCGCTGCCGCAAGGATTCCACCACATGGTGCAACAAAGTCAGTGCCCACTGCCGATCAAAGATGGACTCCGGCGTGTCTTTCTCCTCGGGCTCGATGATCCTCTCCTCACTATTCTCGTTGGTCAAATCAAGAGAGACCACTTCCGCCCCTCCCCCTCGCTTGAGGCATTGCTTGCTGCGCCAGTCGTTTGCCATGTAATTGCGGGAAGAGGAAAGCAGAAAAGTACGGAGCTTACCCATTTCGCTCGATACCTTGGCAAAGTCATCCCGGGCGAGCAGGTCGGCGAAGAAACCCTGGGTGAGATCCTCCGCCTCGGCTCGACTCGCCCCCTTGGACCGAATGAAGGCATAGACAGGAGGCCAGTAGAGCTGGCAGAGCTCCTCGAGGGCCTGGGATCTCCTCTCGTCATCGTATTTCGCTACCCTTGCAATCAACGACCACTGGGTCGTGGGGAAGGGACGATTCACGGTATTTCCTTCTTTCACATTATCCTGATAACAAACAAAACCTATCAGGACAAGAAGAGGCTTGGCCGCTATCGGGCACTCGCGTAGGGCAGTAGGAGAAAGCCTACGAAATCCCGCGCTCCGAGGCCGCGACGAAGTCGATGAGGTGATCAACTTCGGGAAAGCGATCCTCCTCCTCGCGCAGCACCTCGACGGCGTCGCGGTAATTTCGCTTCTCACGGTAGAGCACGCGATGGGCATGCTTGATCGCAGCCACCTTCTCCTCGCTGAAACCGCGACGCTTGAGACCGACGGAATTGATCGCCCTCACCTTGCCCGGGTTCCCATCCGCTACCATAAAGGGAGGCACATCCTGGACGATCTTGGAGCATCCTCCGGTGATGGCATGAGCACCAATCCGGCAGAACTGGTGAACGGCGGTCAGCCCACCCATGATCGCATAGTCCTCGACCGTGACATGACCAGCGAGGGTTCCGTTGTTGGAGAAAATGACATGATCCCCGACGATGCAGTCATGCGCGATATGACTGTAGGCGAGGAAGTTGCCGTGGCTCCCGATGATGGTGTAGGACTCGGGAGCGGTGCCGCGATTCACGGTGCAGAATTCACGAAAGGCATTGCCATCGCCGATCTCGAGATAGGTTGGCTCGCCCTCATACTTGAGATCCTGCGAACGCTGCCCGATCGAGGCGTAGGGAAAGAATTCGTTTCCCGAACCGACTTCGGTAGGTCCGGCGATGGTGACATGATTCTGCAACCGGCAACCGTCTCCGAGCTTCACCCCGGCCTGGATCACGGAATAGGGTCCGATCTCGATGTCGTCGCCAAGCTCGGCGCCCGGATCGACAACTGCGGTGGGGTGAATCTGATTGGCCATGGGTTTACCGAAGGAACGGAATCGAAGGGAAATCCTTAGACCACTCAGACCATAAGCGCGAACTTCAATTCACACTCGGAAGTGGTCTCGCCGTTCACAACACAGCGACAGCGGGCATAGCTGATGTTTCGGCGGGTCTTGAGGATCTCGGATTCGATAAAGAGCGTGTCGCCCGGCATGACCGGCTTGCGGAACTTCACTTTGTCCGCACTCATGAAGTAACCGATCTTGCCCTGGTTCTCCGGCTGCCTCAGCAAAGTGATGCTGGAGACCTGGGCCATCGCCTCGACTTGAAGAACGCCGGGCATCACGGGATGACCGGGAAAGTGGCCCTGGAAGTAGGGTTCGTTGATCGTGATCTGCTTGACGCCGGTGCACTTGAACTCGCCCTCGAAGCCGACGATGCGATCGACCATGAGGAAAGGATAGCGATGCGGGAGCACCTTCTGCACCTCGACGTTGTCCATGACTCCCTCACCGGTCGGAATATTAACCGAAGGCACCATCGACATGGTCTGGGCGAAGGTCGTCGCGAGCTTCTCGGCCATCTGGGTATTGGGACCGTGACCGGGCTTCACCGCGATGACATGCCCCATGATCCGCTTTCCGCTGAGCATGAGATCACCGACGATGTCGAGGATCTTGTGACGAGCGAACTCCTCCTTGTGACGGAGGGACTCCTTGCTCATGACCGACTCACCCTTGATGACGATGGCGTTCTCGAGGCTGCCGCCCTTGATGAGACCTTTTTCGAGCAACGGCTCGACATCCTCGTAAAAAACAAAGGTCCGGGCGTCGGCGATTTCCTTCTCGTAGATCTCGGGAGTGATTTTCGTCGAGTAGAACTGGGTCATGCGCCCATCGGGACCCACCTGGGTGCAGGAAATACGGAAATCCTTGTCCGGCACGATGGTGATGAGCGATCCGTTCTTCGTCTCGAGATGGATGGGTTCCCGGACTTCGAAAACACTGAGAATGGCATCCTGCTCCTCGATTCCCGCCTTCTTGATGCAATCGACGAAAGGCTTGGCCGATCCGTCCCCGATCGGAGGCTCGTTCGCATCCATCTCGATCACGGCATTGTCGACACCCATACCGACGAGAGCGGAGATGACATGCTCGACGGTGTGCACCTTGACCGATCCCTCGGCCAGGGTTGTGGCGCGCTCGACGGTCTGCACCTTTGATACATGGGCATCGATGAAGGGCTGGTCATCGAGATCGACCCGACGAAACTTGATTCCGTGATTGGCCGGAGCCGGTTTCATCGTCAGGGTCACCTGCTCTCCCGTGTGGAGAGAAGTGCCGGTGATCGTAGCCGGAGAGGCGAGTGTTTTCTGTTTCGGAGCCGACATGGGTTTTTGAGTTCCAGTGGGTATGGGAAAGGGGGAACCTCTAGCGCAATCGAGGCGATAGTCCAGCAGGAAAGGGCAGCTCTTCCTCGCGCCATACGTGGGGATTCACGCCATCCGCGCGGACATCGGGGACGATGTCCCTCCTTCGCGAGCTGGAGGGACCGTGTCCTCACGGTCCGG
>JARGNI010000108.1 GCA_029213195.1 Verrucomicrobiales bacterium | reverse complement strand
GAAGGCATGGATTGGGCGCTAGACAAGGCGCTGAAAGCTAACGCTGACCACTTCCTATGGGATGCAGACGGCTTAGGTGTCTCTCTCAAGCGGCAGGTAGATCAGGCGCTGGCTGGCAAGAACGGCATCACTTACTCAATGTTCAAAGGCTCAGAGGCCGCAGAAGACCCAGAGATGCCGTACACCAGCGGCGGCACTGAGCGCAACAAGACTAACCGTGAGACCTTCAGGAACAAGCGAGCGCAGTTCTGGTGGCGGCTAAGAGATAGGTTTGAGGCCACGCACAGAGCAGTGACCAAAGGCGAGTATGTGAACCCAGAGGAAATGATTAGTCTGTCCTCTGAGATAGCGGTACTGGATCAGCTCAGAGCTGAGGTCTGCCGCATACCACTGAAACGCAATAATGCTGGTAAGATACAGATACTAAGCAAAGCGGAGATGGCTAAGCCTCCGTATCGGTTACCGAGTCCCAACATGGGTGATGCGCTGATGATGTCGCTGCACTCACCTAAAGCACTAAACAAACAGAAAGTTGTCCTCAACTTCAGCGGCTGGAAGCATCATGGATAAAAGCGATTACGAATACGAGAAAGACTCCAAGAAAGAGTACGGCGAAGATGTCTATGACTCTAGCAAGTACGATGACCACGAGTACGTTGCAAACCTTCTAGCGGCATCTCAGGAGGCAGACCAAGACCTGCGCGACAATGCGCGTGAGGCTGCGCTCTTCGTTGATAAGCGAGATGGTCAATGGGAGCCGTACTGGTACAACAATGCTGCTGAGAGCAAGTCTCCACGCTACAGCTTTGACATGGTGAATCCGATCATTGATCAGGTCTGCTCCGAGATTGACCAAGCATCCTTTGATGTCTCTGTCTCGCCTGCTGGCGGCAACAGCACCAAGGACATAGCAAACACCTACTCAGGCATTGTCAGGAACATAGAGTCTATGTCTGATGCCAGTGAGGTCTACAACCACGCTGCTCGCAACATGGTGACCACTGGCTTCGGCGCTTGGCGTGTTGTGCATAAGTATGTGAGTCAGGACAGCTTTGACCAAGACCTGTTCATTGAGCCTATTGGCAACTCCATAGACCGTGTATGGTTTGATCCTGCGGCAGAGAAGCAAGACAAGTCAGATTCACGCTATTGCTTTGTCCTTCATGCGATTGGCAAGGATGAGTATGACAGGCGCTGGCCTGAAGCATCTGGCGAGTCAGTTGATGAAGGCCGTGATGGCGAGGCTTACTATGACAAGGCTGAGGTCGTAGTCATTGGTGAGCTGCTGTACTGCGAAGAGGAGGAGCGTGAGCTAGTCATGATGTCCAATGGGCAGGTTCATGAGGCTGATGATGACTTTAAAAAGATAGCTGATGAGCTTGAGTCCATTGGCGTGACAGAAGTCCGCAGGCGCAAGCGTGTCAAGAAGTCGGTATGCTCACGGTTATTTGACGCTAGTGATTGGCTTGAAGAGAAGAAAGAGACAGTCTTCAGCATGATTCCGGTTGTGCCTATCTACGCCAACTACAAGATATTTGAGAACAAGACGATCTTCTGGGGACTCGTAGAGAAGCTGATGGACTCACAGCGAGTGCTGAACTACTCAGTCAGCCGTGAGGTAGCCGAGACTAGCCTTGCGCCACGCTCTAAGTATTGGATGACAATGAGTCAGGCTGCTGGTCATGAGTCTTCACTACAGACCTTGAACACCAACCACGATCCGGTTCAGTTCTTCAACGTAGATCCTGAGTTCCCGCAAGTACCTCAGCAGCAAGGCGGCGCACAGATAAACCCAGCGCTACGCACAATGTCTGAGGCTATGCGAGGCATGATTACTTACGCCTCTGGGATGTTCTCCAGCAACATGGGTGACAATCCACAGAACCAATCTGGCGTGGCAATCAATGCACTCCAGAACAAAGGCGACAACTCTACGATCAAATACTTCAAAGCGTTGGAGTACGGCATTCGTGCCACTGGTCGCATCTTGGTAGCCGCTATCCCAGAGATCTACGACTCAGCGCGTACTGTAAGGCTGCTGAAGGAAGATAACACCTATGACGTTGCTGACATCAACCAGAAGGTCATAGACCAGCAGACAGGCGATGTGGTGATAATGAACGATCTGTCGGTCGGCAGCTATGACGTACAGGTCAAGGCTGGTGCGAGCTTCAAGAACCGCCAACAGGAGACCATTGAGACAATCATTGAGATTGCTAAGGTTGATCCAAGCATCCTCCAGATCGCTGGTGATGTCCTGCTAGACAACGTAGCCACTGCCTCAGCTCAGCAAATCTCTGATCGCAAACGCGCACAGATGATTGCTGCTGGCCTGATACCTCAAGATCAGATGACCGAAGAAGAGTTGATGGCAGCGCAGCAACAGCAAGGTGAGCCACAGCAAGATCCGAACATGGTCTTGGCGCAGGCTGAGCAGATGAAGGCTCAGGCCGAAATGCTGCGAGCGCAGATAGAGCAGGCCAAGCTACAGAATGAGCAGATGAAGCTACAGCTAGAAGCTCAGAAGCTCCAAACGCAGATGCAAGGCGATCAAGCTGACAACCAGATTGACTTCTTCAATGCCGAGACTAAGCGCATGGAGACACAGATCAAGGCTCAGCAGGCAGGTGCTACGATTGACAGGACAAGCGCTCAGGCAGTAGGTGAGCAGCTTAACAACCAAGAGAAGATGGCTGACATCACTGAGAGGCAACGTGTAGAGGCAGAGCGTATGCGAGCAGAAGCTCAACGCCGAGCCATGAGGTATATGTCTGACTCTGAGATAGCGAGAATGCAGAATGGCTGA
>JARGNI010000107.1 GCA_029213195.1 Verrucomicrobiales bacterium | reverse complement strand
ACACTTAAAAATTTCGCAACCCAGGCAAGCGAGCGCTAGTGAGTGCAGCCTTAAAGCAATTATTTCATACATATCATTTTTTCATTACTAAAAATATCAAGAATTATTCTCAAGAATTTTTTTTATCATGAAGATTTAATATTATTACGTATTATTACAAAATTTTTTTTCTAATTATATAGTTATGTACCACAAAAAAACACATTTTAAACTAAAAATTTCTCACACCAGGCAACCGAGCGTCAGTGAGTGCAGCCTTAAAGCATTTATTTCATTTACAATAAATTTTATTTAGGATAAACATATTATTCATATTCAATCGTTTATTATATAGTTATACACAAAAAACACTATTTACACTTAAAATTGAAAACTATATTTTTAATAAATTAAATGCTTAAATAATAAACACAATGATTAATATTAAATTTAATTTAAAAGATAATACAATATCATATAATTCTTTTGATGATATTATTAATTTACCTAATTATAATGATATTGTACATATAGATTGTAGTTATAATCAATTAACACAGATACCCACTAATTTACCACAACAATTAACAAAATTATCGTGTTATAATAATCAATTAATAGAGTTACCCACTAATTTACCACAACAATTAAAAATAATACATTGTAGTAATAATCAATTAACACAAATACCCACTAATTTACCACAACAATTAACACATTTAGATTGTGGTACTAATCAATTAACACAGGTACCTACTAATTTACCACTACAATTAAACAAATTATTATGTTATGATAATCAATTAACTAATTTACCTAATTTACCACAACAATTAACAGAACTTTATTGTACTAATAATCAATTAACACAGTTACCCACTAATTTACCACAACAATTAGAATTATTAAATTGTAATAATAATCAATTAACTTCTTTACCTAATTTACCACAACAATTAGAATTATTAAATTGTAATAATAATCAATTAACAGAGTTACCCACTAATTTACCACAACAATTAAAAACACTTTATTGTAGTTATAATCAATTAACACAGTTACCCACTAATTTACCACAACAATTAATATATTTATATTGTAATAATAATCAATTAACACAGCTACCCACTAATTTACCACAACAATTAACAATACTAAATTGTCATAATAATCAATTAACACAGCTACCCACTAATTTACCACAACAATTAACAATACTAAATTGTCATAATAATCAATTAACACAGCTACCCACTAATTTACCACAATTAACATATTTATATTGTTATAATAATCAATTAACTATTAAATATTATAATGATATACAATATAACACAGATTTATTAATTAATTTTAAACAACAAAATCTAATTTGTTATTTACAAAATGATTATCTTGATATTTCATATAATATTAATTACAGATTAACTATCAATAAATTTGATTATGAATTAGATAATTTATATTATTAGCTAATTTAATTTAAAATCTTTTAAAATTGAAATCTTATTTTTTATTTGCTAAAAATTATAAAAACATTAATACTAATTTAAAATGATTTATATTAAATTTAATGATAATATAATATCATATAATTCTTTTGATGATATTATTAATTTACCTAATTATAATGATATTGTATATATAGATTATAATAATAATCAATTAACAGAGTTTCCCACTAATTTACCACAACAATTAAAATATTTATATTGCGATAATAATCAATTAACACAGTTACCCACTAATTTACCACAACATTTTACAGTATTATTCTGTTATAATAATCAATTAACACAGTTACCCACTAATTTACCACAACAATTAAGAGAACTTCATTGTGGAAATAATCAATTAACACAGTTACCCACTAATTTACCACAACAATTAACATATTTATGGTGTAATAATAATCAATTAACAGAGTTACCCACTAATTTACCATAACAATTAAAAACACTTCATTGTTTTAGTAATCAATTAACAGAGTTACCCACTAATTTACCACAACAATTAAAAACACTTCATTGTTTTAGTAATCAATTAAAAGAGTTACCCACTAATTTACCACAACAATTAACAACACTATATTGTAATAATAATCAATTAACACAGTTACCCACTAATTTATCACAACAATTAACAATATTATGGTGTAGTAATAATCAATTAACAGAGTTACCCACTAATTTACCACAACAATTAAAAAAACTTTATTGTATTGCTAATCAATTAACACAGTTACCAACTAATTTACCACAACAATTAATTTGGTTTTCTTGTAGTAATAATCAATTAACACAGTTACCCACTAATTTACCACAACAATTAACCATATTATGGTCTAATAATAATCAATTAACAGAGTTACCCACTAATTTACCACAACAATTAACATATTTAAATTGTTATTATAATCAATTAACACAGATACCCACTAATTTACCACAACAATTAAAAGAATTATTCTGTGGTAATAATAAATTAACAGAGTTACCCACTAATTTACCACAACAATTAGAATATTTAGGATGTTATAATAATCAATTAACACAGTTACCCACTAATTTACCACAACAATTAATTGAACTAGAATGTAGTTGTAATCAATTAACATTATTATCCACTGATTTACCACAACAATTACAAACATTAATATGTCGTAATAATCAATTAACTATTAAATACTATGATAATATACAATATAACACGGATTTATTAATTAATTTTAAACAACAAAATATAATTTGTTATTTACAAAATGATTATCTTGATATTTCATATGATATTAATTACAGATTAACTACCAATAAATTTAATTATGAATTTGATAATTTATATTATTAGCTAATTTAATTT
>JARGNI010000014.1 GCA_029213195.1 Verrucomicrobiales bacterium | reverse complement strand
GGTAAGGCCGGGCTCTGCAAAAGCTCTATCGCGGGTTCGATTCCCGCCCTCGCCTCCACCATCCCGCTCAGCGGGATGCAGAATGCCCCACCGGGGCGGGAAGCGAAGAATTCACTGCCACAGGCAGACCGTGCACGGAGTGCCGGATAATTCCCGCACTCGCGGTGAAGTTTATGATTCAATCACGAGGGTTTTCCGTTAGCTTTCCTGTTCGTGGCGAAACGAAGCGAAGTTTTTCGTCATGCGTGAAAGATGACTCCAGGATTCTACCTCCGACTCTCGCTACCTGCTCTGTGCCTGGGGCTGGTTTGGATTGCTGGGTGGGGCGCTTCTCGAGCAGCGGGCGAGACACTGGAGGTGCCGCATGCGGTTGATGCCTTCCTCGGCAATTACTGCCTCACCTGCCACGACGAAGATCTCCAAAAGGGCGATGTCCGTCTCGACGATCTGGGCGAACGCTCCCTCACGGCCCGTATCGAAGTGCTCAACAAGATGCACGAACAACTCTACGTCCTCCAGATGCCTCCGAAGGACGAGGACCAGCCGTCGGTCGAAGAGCGGGAGCAGATCATCGCGTGGATCGTTGCGGAGTTGAAGAAGCACGGTCCTGTGAAGCTGACGGATAAGCTGCGCTACCCGAACTACGGGAATTACGTGGACCACGAGCAGCTCTTCAGCGGGGAGATCGAGGCGGCTCCCTACACCCCCGTCCGACGATGGCTGGTGAGTCCGCAGATTTTCGAGGAGCGAGTGAGGGAAGTTCTTGCGGTCGAGGAGCGGCATCGGAGGAACTCGCTCTACGGCATTACGAATCCCTTTCTGCTTCCCGAGCAGTCTGGGGTCAGAGATTACGACAACAGCACCCTGGATGGAGGGCATCTCCTCGTGATGCTGAACAATGCGGACTGGATTGCGACGAAACAGATCCGGGCTGCTCGGGTCAAGGCAGGCGAAATCGGAGCCGACGAGTTTCCGAACCCAAAGGATCGCTGGGCGCCTCGGGAAACTCCTGCCGCGTTCGAGGCGATCATTCTCAAGGAGGAACTCCCGAGTGGGGAAGAAATGGTCGCGGCGATCCAGACCCAGTTTCGACTCGTGCTCGGACGAGAGGCTTCGGAAAGTGAGCTTTCAAAGTACCGGGAGCTTGCTCGTTCTTCCATCGAATTGGCTGGAAATTCCGAGGGTTTGCGTCGGGTGCTGATGTCGGTTCTCCTCGAATCGGAGTTTCTCTATCGCATCGAATTCGGTGCGGGAGATCCCGACGAATGGGGCCGGAAGAAGCTTTCACCCAAAGAGGCGGCGCAGGCAATTTCCTACGCTCTGGGTGATCGCGGTCCCGATGAGACCCTGCGCCAGGCGGCCCAGGAAGGGCGACTCGTCACCCGGGAAGACTTTCGGCGAGAAGTGGAGCGACTGCTCGCGGATGATCGTTACTATGCCGGACCGGTCGATCCGGGGATCAGTGGTAAGAACATGCGTTCCCATGAGACGTCACACCCGAAGCTGGTGCGATTTTTCCGGGAATTTTTCGGCTACACCGGGGCCTCCAAGGTCTTCAAGGATATCGAGCGCAGCGACGGTTTCTACCAGAATCCCTCGCGGGGCACGATGGGCACACCGGGATTTCTCATCAAGGAAGCGGACCGGGTCGTCGATTGGTATCTCCAGCAGGATGAGAATGTCTTCGAGAATCTTCTGACGACGGAGGTGTTTTTTGTCTATCACGACAAGGACAACGAAACGGGAAAGCAGGTCATCGAGGAGTGGACGGAGGCCTATCACAAACTGAAGGACACGAACTGGAAGAAGGAGCCGGAGAAAGTCATCGAGGCGAACCTCGAATTCATTCAGTCGAAAAAGTCGCTGCGAATTCTCGGGGGTAAGCAGCGCCGCGAGTTTCTTCGCTACATGTATTTTTTCGAAGAGACGATTGGCAAGGGGCGAACTCCCTTCACCACTCCCTCCTTTGCCCACGGCTACTACTACAATCACTCCCCCTTCTACAACCTTCCGCCGACGCCGAACCCGTTTCGGTATGGTCCTGCCGAGCGAGAGAATTTTCAGGGATTTACCGACAATGCGAAATTCTGGGATTATCCGGTGGAGCAGCCGTTTCGCATCGAGAAGCGCAAGGGGCTGCTGACACATCCCGCCTGGCTCATTGCCCATTCCGCCAACTTTCATACCGATCCGGTGAGGAGAGGGAAATGGATTCGCGAGAAATTGCTCGCGGGACGGGTTCCCGATCTCCCCATCACGGTGGATGCGCAAATTCCCGAGGATCACCATCATACCTTGAGGGATCGGCTCGAAGAGAAAACTCGAAAGTCCGAGTGCTGGAAATGTCACGAACAGATGAATCCGCTCGGATTGCCATTTGAGATCTACGACGATTTCGGACGATTCCGGACCGAGGAACCGCTGGAACATCCCGAGAATATCATCGCCAAACCGACGAAGAAGAACGGCGCGACGACCTATGCCACGAAACCGATTGATTCGTCCGGCCATCTCGACGGCACAGGGGATCCGAGTCTCGATGGCGAAGTGGCCGATGCTCTCGAGATGATCGATCGGCTTGGAAAATCGGAGAGAGTTCGCCAGTCCATCATTCGCTATGCGTTCCGATTTTTCATGGGACGAAACGAGATGCTCTCCGACAGCCGAACACTGATCGATGCCGATCGTGCGTATGTCGAAAGTGGTGGCAGCTTCAACGCCGTGGTCGTATCCCTTCTCACCTCCGATTCCTTTCGCTTTCGCAAACCCATCGAAGAATGACTATGAAAAACCGAAGAGACTTCCTCAGGCACTCGCTCATGACCTTGGGCGCGATGCCTTTCGTTCCCGGATTGTTTGCGAATGCGACAACAGGAGTCCCCCCGAAGAGATTCATCTTCGTTCACAAGGGGAATGGGCTCTTCCCTAAGGTCATGGTGCCCCCGACCTTGAGCGAACAGGAGGCAGAGAAAGAAAAGAGAAAGGAGGCCTTCGAAGTCAGCCTGGCGGATCATGATCTTCCGACGTGGATGGGTGCGCTGAATGAGCACAAGGACGAGATGACCATTCTCCAGGGGCTCTCCGGGAAGATGTGCACGACAGGACATCACACCTGGCAATCTTCCCTCGGGGTCTACAAAGCCAACGAGCGGCCGAGCTCGATCAAGTGGGCGACGGTCGACTTCGAACTTGCGAAACTGTTCCCCTCGCCCATGGAGCACATCGAATTCGCCTGCTTCCCGAACGGCGGTGGTAATTCGCGGGGCAACATTGAAGGAATCGAAAAAGGTTTCTCTGCCCGAGGCCCCCAGCAGCCCAACTATGCCTTTGGATCACCCAAGGTGGCGATGGAAGAACTCTTCAAGTCTGTCGCCGGAGAGAAGGACAGCCAGGTGAAATACGAGCTGGAACGCAAAGTTCTCGAATTCGTGGCCGAAAACCAGGCGGAACTGGGGCAGGGCCTGCAAGGGATCGAGCGTTCGAAGATCTTCAACTACGCCGATTCGGTGCAGTCGATCCGCGAGCGGAATCAGCGGGTCGAAGCGATGGGGGATGTCATTCGAAAACACCTGCCCGAGCTCGATGAGAAATATTTTGCCGAGAATCTCAATACGATCGACCGCCAGGAAGGCTTCGTGGAAATTCTGCTTTCGACCCTGATCTCGGGAATGACCAACGTGGTCGCCTTCACGATCGATGAACTGGGGACGACCTACACTGGAGTCGAGGATATCGAGAACGAGAACATCAACCTCCATGACGTCGGGCACAACAAGGGGGTCGGTCGCTTTGCTGCGGAAGAGGTCCGGGAGAAAGTGCGTCGGCATCACATGGATGCACTCGATGGGATCGTTTCCCGTCTCAAGGGGGTGCCCGAGGACGGCGGCACCATGTTCGACAACACGATGGTCATGTATTTTCCCGACAACGGGGAGACTCATCACAGTCATGGAACGGAGTGGCCTTTCATCGTGATGGCGGGGAGAAACTGCCAACTCGATATTGCCGGGAAGTACATCCGCCTTCCCAAGTATGGAGACGAAGGGCACAAGACGCTGGGGAACTGGTACACTACGATTCTCAATGCCTACGGGAATGCCATCCCTCACTACGGAGCCATCGATACCGGACTTACGAAATACGGAATCGACCAGGAGGGGGCAATCCCTCAATTCCTTGGCTAGGTTCGTGGTTCGTTGTTTGGTCAGGAATTCGAGATGAGAAGATTGGTATTGATTGCTCTTGTTTTGTCAGGGTGTGTGTTATTCCCCTTGCCACTTCTTGCCCAGAAGGGCGTGACGACACCGGGCGAGGCGTCCGAGAAGGTGCGGAAGAAGAATTCTGCCTTTGCCAAGGTTGTGGACGATCCTGCCCTGCCTCGCGTCCTCCTCATCGGAGATTCCATTTCGATCAGCTACACTGCGGCGACACGGGAAAAACTCGCGGGCGTCGCCAACGTCCACCGGATCCCGGGGAATGCGGGGCATACCGGGATGGGACTGAAGGGGCTGGACAAGTGGCTCGATCCCAAGAAGGGCGAGTGGGACCTCATTCACTTCAACTGGGGCTTGTGGGACCTCTGTTATCGGAATCCGAAATCCAAAACCCAGGGAAATCGCGATAAGATCAACGGAACGCTGACCCACACCCCCGAAGTCTATGCGGCGAACCTCGAGAAAATCGTCGAGCGCTTGAAAAAGACGAAGGCCACCCTCGTCTTTGCGACGACCACACCGGTTCCGGAAGGAGAGCTGGGGAGAAAGCTCGGCGATGATAAGTTCTACAACGAGGCCGCGCTCGCGGTGATGAAGCGCCACGAAATTCCTGTGACTGATCTCCACGCGGTGATGAACGGCCAGATGGAGGCCTATGGAAAAGCTCCTGGAGACGTCCATTTCACTCCTGAAGGGGCGGAGGTGCTGGCCGAAGCGGTAGCGACCGCGATTCGCAAGCACCTCGAGACGACGAACTAGTCGAATCTCAAATCAGCTCGCGCATCGGCTTGTAGCCATCGACGAGATAGTGGGGGCGACCCGAGAGATCTTCGATCGTGACCTCGTTGGCATTGATGCCGAGCTGGTGATAGAGCGTCGCGAAGACTTCTCCAAAATGAACGGGGCGATCTTCGATTTCGCCTCCGAGTCGATCGGTTGATCCGATGACCTGTCCGGTCCGGAGTCCGCCTCCGGCGAGAAGCGCTCCCCCGACCCGGGGCCAATGGTCGCGACCTGCGTCCTTGTTGATGTTCGGGGTGCGTCCGAATTCGCCCCAGGCGATGACGAGGGTATCGTCGAGCATGCCTCGCTCTTCGAGATCGGTGATGAGCGCGCTGAGTCCCTGGTCGAAGAGAGGGGCGTGAGATCGCATGCCACTGAAGTTCCGACTGTGGAAATCCCAGCGTCCAAAGTTCAGGGTCACGCAGCGGGCGCCGGCTTCGACGAGGCGACGAGCGAGGAGAAAGTGTTCCAGGTTTCGGGGGGCTCCATCACCCACGTTCTTGGGGTCTCCCTTCCCATAGCGCTCCCGGACCTTGGCGTCTTCGTTTTCCAGGTTCAGGGCATGGGCAAGCTCACTGGAGGTGAGCAGTCCGAAGGCCTGCTGGTGAAATTCATCGAGTCCCTCCATCAGGCCGGATTGATCGGCTTCCTTTCGGAATTGGTCGAAGGATTCGAGGAGACCTTTTCGCTCATCGAGGCGAGCGGCGGAGAGTTGATCGAGGACGAGATCTTTCTTGCCCGGACCTGAGGGCTTGAAGGGGCCGTGAGAAAATCCGAGGAATCCCGGTTTCCCCGAGGAGCCGTAGGGCGGGTGCCCAGCCTTGGGAGCGAGACCGACGAAAGCGGGGATGTTTTCGTGCTTCGACCCCATCAGGTTCGACATCACGGCTCCGATCGAGGGCCAGCCTCCGGGAGGTTGGCCGGTCATGTTCAAGGTCGAACCGACTTTGCCGGTGTAGCACATGAAGGAGTCGTGACTCCCGTTGGGAGCGCCGTAGAGGGAGCGGATCGGGACGCACTTGTCCATGACTCCGGCGAGTTGGGGGAGAAGCTCACAAATTTCGAGACCATCCACGTTGGTCGGGATGGGGCGAAACTCGCCACGGATCTCCGAGGGCGCATCCATCTTGAGGTCATACATGTCCTGGTGAGGGGGAGCCCCCGCCATGTAGATCATGATGACCGACTTCCTGGAGTTCTTCAGCCCAGCCAATTGTTCCGCCTGGAGCAGTTGGGGAAGCGCAGCTCCACCCATCCCGAGTCCCCCGATGCGCAGTAAGTCTCGACGAGAGACCCCATCACAAAAACGAGAACGGGAAGTCGGCGAACCGGAGATCGTCAGCATGCATCAGCGTAACCCCAGACCATCATTTGACCCGCTACGCGTTCACGCGAGACGGCGAAGGCCTCGGAAAGTGCGCATCTCCCTGGTTTCCAGACCACGATGGGGTTCCATTTTCTTCTCTGAATGACTAGATGGGTTTCCCATTCGTCCATTCTATTGTGAACCGGAACTGTCTTCTTGTGCTGGGCCTGGCCCTGGCGAGTCTGCTCGTGAGTTGTGCCTCGACGAAAATCCACTTTGTGGATGAAGGAGCGTTGGGCGGTTTGAAGGGGGCCGGCCATGTCGCCCTCGCGGGAGTTTTGGGAACGGGTTCAGCGATCGGAATTCATCCCGAAGAGCGCGCCGATATCGCTTGCGATCTCGAACGTCGGCTCAAGAAGAAGCGAAGGCATCTCGCCGTTTCGACTCCGATTCTCTTCGAATCGATCGTCGGGTGTCCCCGTTTGCGATCTGGAGGCGACCGCACCTCGATTTCTGATTTCCTGACCCCTTCTCAGAGGGCAAAGCTGCGAGAAAGTCGATTCGACTACGTTATGATTCTCGTCCTGTCCGCGAACGAGACGTGGTGCGATGTCGATGAGAGCGAATCGACCGAAGATGAGAATGAGTATGACCAGCATGGCAACGTCATTGCTTGTCGCACCACGACGACCTATACGACGACTTCCAGGGCCCACCGCCGTGCAGCGGGGCATTTCTACCTTTTCGACGCAGGGACGGGGAATCAGGTTTGGAAGGCGGAAAGCCGACACAGTGAGTCGAACAATCGCTCTTCCTCTTCCACGTTCAGTCACCCAAACCCGCCGCCGCATCCCGAGCCGCCGGGCCTGGTCGACGTGGTCGAGAACATGAACCAGTCGATTGCGCGGAAGTTTCCGAAGTGACGGGCTGGACGCTCAGCTTTTCTTGATCAACATCGTGATTCCGACGGCGATCATGAGGACGGCAAAAATCTTGGTGAGTTGCTCATTGCTGAGTTTCCGAAGCCATCCCGTGGCCAACCAGGCGGTGAGAACCGCACCGATGGCAGTGGGCCAGAAAATGTTCCACTGCACCAGCCCTGCCTGGCTGAATCGAGCGATGGCCATGAGCGATGTCGGGACGATGACCGCCATGCTCGTCGCGACGGCCGCCTTTTGTTCCATCCCGAGAAAGAAGACGAATGCAGGGACCATGACGATCCCTCCTCCGACTCCGCAAAGTCCGGCCATAACTCCGGCGAAGAGACCGATTCCAAGAGCGATGAGAATGACTTTCATGAAGCAACAGGGTCGTGTCGGGGAAGGGACAGGGTTGAGTCACTGATTCAACCTTGTCAGGTCAGGATCTTGGTGACGAGTTCGTTGAGGACGAGATGGGGTTCGAGCTGCGTCGTGACGAGTCGCTCGTTCGCTTCGAGACAGGCTTCGAGGGCGTGCCGGAGTTCGGCGGCGGTGAATCGATTGCTGTTGTTGGCGGCGAGGAAGAGAGGGTAGGCGTTGATCCCGCCATCCTTCTTCCGGGCGAGATGGGCCGTTTCGGAAGCGGGAAGGGCGTTGAGAGCCGATTCGAAGGGTTTGTAGCTCCGACCGACTCGCAGGCCATGTCTCTCCACGAGATCGCGGACATGGAGTAGGTTTCGCACCGTGGGAACGATTGCGGCGAGAAGAAGACCGACCGGGTTTTCGCCTCGGCTCAGCTGGTATTCGATCGCGTCGACGGCCTTGGGAAGATTCTTTCTCCCGATCGCATTCCCGATTTCGAAGATCACGCCGGTATGGCTGCGAGCGGCGATCTGGCTGACGTCTTCCTCGGTGGCAGGCCGATCCGACACGTAGAGGGAGAGCTTCTCCATCTCGCTCTCGAGGACCCGGGTTTCCGCGCCGACCATGGAGACAAACCGCTCGAGCGCTTGGCCGGAGAATTCCAGCTCATACTTGGCGGCGCGGGCCGAGACCCAGGCCATGACCTCGGTTTCCCATCCGGCCTTCTTGATGTCGACCTTGTCGAAGGTTTTGACGTCTCCGATCTTGCCGAGTTTCTTGTAAAAAGAACGACGTTTGTCGACTTCGGAGGCGCTGATGATCAATTTCACGTCGGGCGGCAGACCGGCTTCGAGGAGTTCACGCAGACCGTCGACGGCTTTCAGGACCGACTCGGCCTTCCCGGTCTGGTTGTCGCCGAAAAAGTTGGCAGCCTGGAGCCAGACGACCTTTTCTCCCCCGAAGAAAGGCAGGGTCTGGATCGCTTCGATCGTGTCGGCGACGATTCTGCAGGCGTGTTCGGCATTGTCGGCTCCTCCCGAGACGATCTCGAGACCGAATTCATCGTCGGCGGGCGCAATCTTCTGAGAGAGACGCAGTGCTGCCTCCTTGACCTGTGCTTCGTCAGTTCCAAAAAAACCGAAAATCTGCGATTTTCCCGCCATCTGTGATCAGTCGTAGAGCGATTCGAGCCTGTTCGCAATGAGGAAACCGCCTTTGTCGGATTCCGGCCAGAGAATTTGCCTTCAAAGGAGCATTTCACTTGAAACCGACCGCAGATCTGGTACTGGATCAATCCGCATTGTTCACGGAGTTGCGGTCGTGCCTACGCCAAGCCATCACCAAAATCCCGTCGATGCGGGATATTTGTAGCGTGAAGGCCCGATGTTCTTCACCGCACTCCGATCAGGAAAGGTTTGCTCCTTTCCTCCGAGGTGTCTCAGAGGGCCGATTGCTGCAGGTTTCAACCTTTACCAGCTTCGAACAGACATGAGCCTCATTGCCGAAAAATTCTCCGAAATTTCCCCTTCCCAGACTCTCGCCATCACCGCCGCGGCCAAAAAGCTGCGAGACGAAGGCCAGGACGTTGCCAGCTTTGGTGCCGGAGAGCCGGATCTCGACACCCCCCAGCACATCAAGGATGCCTGTATCGAGGCACTCCAAGCCGGGAAAACGAAATACACTGCCGCTACCGGAATTCCCGAGCTGAAGGAAGCCCTCGCCGCCAAGTTGCTGGTCGACAACGGTCTCGAATACGAGACGAGCCAGATTTCCATCAACTGTGGAGCCAAGCACTCCTGCTACAATGCGATCCTCGCCTGCTGTGATCCTGAAGACGAGGTGATCATCCCGGCACCATACTGGACGAGCTACCCGGAGATGGTCCGCCTGGCCGGAGCCGAGCCTTACATCGTGGAAACGAAGCGGGAAAATGGCTGGAAGATGACCGCCGATGAGTTCGAGGAAGCGATCAGCGGCCGCACACGCATGGTTATTCTCAACAGCCCGAACAACCCAACCGGTTCGGTCTACACCAAGGAAGAGCTCGAAGCGCTCGTCGAAGTGGCGGCGTCCGAGGACATCATTATCCTTTCCGATGAGATCTACGAGAAGCTCATCTACAACGAGAAGACTCACGTGAGCACGGCTTCTGTCAGTGAAGAGGCGAAGAATCTCACGATCACGATCAACGGTTTCAGCAAGGTCTACTCGATGACCGGATGGCGTCTCGGTTATACCGCGGCTCCTCCCGAGATTGCCAAGGCGATCTCCATCATTCAGAGCCACACGACTTCGAATCCGACCACGTTCGCCCAGTATGGGGCCATCGCGGCTCTCCAGGGAGACCAGAAGATGATCACGGACATGGTTGAGGAGTACGACATGCGTCGTCAATACATGCTGAGCCGTCTCAGCTCGATCAACAACATCGATGTCGTCGAGCCTGATGGGGCTTTCTACTTCCTGGTCGACACGACCAAGATCGGTCTCAACTCGATGAACCTGACCGAGAAACTGCTTTCCCGTTATCTCGTGGCGGCGGTTCCCGGAGCGGCCTTCGGGTACGACCAGTCGCTGCGTTTCAGCTACGCGACGAGTCTCGATGTGATCAAGAAAGGTCTCGATCGCTTCGAGGAGTTCTGTCTCGCCCACTGATCGAACTGGTGAGCGGGATTTCGTCCCGCTCTCCGATTCCAGGTTTGCCATCGATGGAGATTTCGTTTCTCTCCATCGATGTTTCTCACGCGCTTTATCCCGAGTGGTTTTCGCTGCGGCAACGATTGCTGCGCGATCCCCTCGGGATTTCTTTTTCGGAGAAGGAGCATCAGGCCGAGCAGGAGGATCACCAGCTCGTGGCGCTCGCGGGAGAACAATTGCTCGGCGGGCTTCTCATCCGTACTGCTGGGTTGCCTCTCGGGAGCTGGAAGATCCGCCAGGTTGCGGTTGATCCTGTCTTTCAGGGGAAGGGGATCGGGCGTCGACTTATGGAAGAGGTCATTCGCCGGGCCCGAGTCGAGGGGATCGAGCAACTGGTCCTGCACAGTCGGAAACCGGTTTGTGGATTCTACGAAGCTCTCGGCTTCGAGGTCGTGGGCGAACCTTTCGAAGAAGTCGGCATTCCTCACCGGAAGATGATTTTGTCGCTGGCTTTTCCTTGAGGACTCGATTTCCTACGCCACACTGCCCCATCGATTGCGAAATCGCGATTCCATGACCACTCCTTCTCCCGAACTCGAAATTGCCATGGTGGCAGCGCGCAAGGCCGGTGCCCTTCTGCGGGAGAATTTCGAAAGCGATCTCGCGGTGGATGCCATGCATGCGCATGACATCAAGCTCGCTCTCGATGTCAAGAGCCAGAAGCTGATCGAGGGCTGCATTCTCGAAGCCTTTCCGGATCATGCCATCTACGGGGAAGAAGGGATCGCGGGAAACCAGGAGAGCGATACCGAATGGATCGTCGATCCGATCGATGGAACGGTGAACTTTTTCTACGGGATCCCCCACTTCTGTGTCTCGATCGCGATGCGCCGTGCGGGGGAGCTCAAGATCGGAGCGATCTACGATCCCAACCTGGACGAAATGTTCGCCGTTGATTTCGAGGGTCCGGCGACCTGCAATGGGAAACCGATTCAGCCGAGTCAGCGTTGCGAGCTTTCGGATGCGATCGTGACGATCGGATTTTCGAAGAACAAGGAATCGATCGATGCGGGGATGGAAAAGTATCGCAAGTTCGCGCATCGGGTTCGCAAGACTCGCATGATGGGGAGCGCTGCGCTCGCTCTCGCCTACATCGCCTGTGGTCGGCTCGATGCCTACATCGAGGAGATGATCAGCATCTGGGATATTGCGGCAGGTCAGCTTCTGCTCGAGCGAGGAGGCGGCAAGGTCGAGCTGACCGCTCGAGAGGGAGGCGGAGATCAGTCGAGCATCGTTTCCTACAACGGGAAACTCTCTTTTGAAGACGTGTTATGAGATATCGCAGCGGAATCGGATACGACGTTCACCAGTTTGCCGAGGGGCGAAAGCTCGTTCTCGGGGGAGTGACGATCCCTCATGATCGGGGTCTCCTCGGGCACTCCGATGCGGATGTCCTTTCTCACGCGATTGCCGATGCCATTCTCGGTGCGATCGGGGAACCGGATATCGGATACTGGTTTCCTCCCACCGATGAGAGCATCGAAGGGATCAGCAGTCTCAAGATTCTCGAGAAGGCGGCCGAGCTGGTGTCGCAAAAAGGAGGGCAGATCGAGAACATCGATGCCTCTCTCGTTGCCGAGGAACCCAAGGTGATGCCTCATGCTGCAGCGATGAAGGAAGCGTTGGCCGGGGCGCTCGGGATCGAGGTGGGCGATGTCGGGATCAAGGCGACGACCAACGAAACGATGGGTTTCGTCGGTCGTGGAGAAGGAATTGCGGCTTTTGCCGTGGCCTCCATCGCTTTGCCTCCCCGGGACTGAATTTCCCCGAGAACGTCAAGGTGCATTCCTGTTTTCCCGTAGTATTGTAAGGGGTCGGACTCGGAATGGAGAAAGTTTGGTTTTTCATCAGTCAACATTGGACGCAAGCGATCGAGATCATCATCCTTTGGGTGATCATCTATCATACCTATCGGTATTTCCGAGCGACGAGGGGGGCGCGAATCTTTACGGCCCTCGTGGGAATGTATATCGGGATGACGCTGCTTTCCGAGTGGCTCGACCTGACCGTCATCGGATGGCTCCTGAAGTACGTTTCGGTCTTCCTCGCCATCGCTCTCGTCATCATCTTCCAACCCGAGCTGCGGCGAGCGCTTGCCGAATTGGGAAGCCATCGATTCTTCTCCTCGATCAGTGAAGGAGCTCGAGCACGGTTCACGGATGACCTGGTCGAGATTGTCGAAACGCTCTCAGGGCGTCGGATCGGGGCGCTCATTGCCCTGGAGCAAGGGATCGATCTCAAGCAGTATCTCGAGACGGGCACGGAGATGGATTGCCAGCTCTCTCCCGAAATCATCTACACGATTTTTTACAGTGGAACGACCCTGCACGATGGCGGTCTGATTATCCGGGTGGGTGATGAGCGCATCCTCGGTGCGGGCTGTGTGTTTCCCCTGAACCAGAGGGAACTCAGCGATCAAAGCATCGGTCTCCGGCATCGGGCCGCCATGGGAATTACGGAAGAATCCGATGCGATTGCCATCGTTGTTTCCGAAGAAACCGGCGACATTTCCATTGCGATCGGGGGAAAATTGGAACGAGACCTGGCCGAGGACGAGCTCCGCGAACGCCTCAACGAATTGCTCAGCCATAAGGAAGCGGAAGAACCGGTAGAAGAGGAGGAGACCGATGAGTAAATCCCTGTTTCTCGAAAACTGGAAAGGCAAGGTTGCTTCGCTCCTGATCTCGATCGCGATCTGGTATCTCATCAAGTCGCATCTCGACGCCGACAAGCCGAGCTTTCCCATCCCGGGAACCAATACTCCTGTCCCGGCCCGATCGACAGGGCCCAACCTCGATGACACCCTCCTGAGTCCTCTCGCGCCCCCTGTTCCAGGCGGAGACGATCTCAACTAACTTTTTGGCTGCCAGTCAGCCCCTCCTGTTCTATGAGCGAAAGAGAATTTTTCGGTACCGATGGCATTCGTGGTCCTGCGAATGTGTTCCCCCTGACACCCGATTTTGCGGTCCGCCTGGGACGGGCTGCGGCAGAAGTTTTCCTTCGGAAGAGGGGAGAGGTTCGAGAGTGGCCCGTGGTGGTCATCGGGAAGGACACCCGCCAGTCCTGCGATATGCTGGAGTCGGCGATCGCATCCGGAATTGCTTCCTGCGGGGTCGATGTGCGACTCGCCGGTGTTCTGCCGACTCCCGGAGTCGCTCGTCTCACCGTGGAAGAACGAGCTCTGTTCGGAGTCGTGATTTCGGCTTCTCACAACCCATTCCAGGACAATGGGATCAAGTTCTTCGGGCCCGACGGATACAAGCTGGCTGACGAAGAGGAGATGGAGATCGAGAAACGAGTTGGGGAAGATCGCGAGAGCGATGGATCCAAGGTCGGTCGGATCAGCCCGTTGGGCGGAGCGGTGGAGCGCTATGTCGCCTTTGTTCGATCAGGGACAGGGAGTGATCCCGAGTTGTTCGCGGGTTTGACGATTGCGCTCGATGCCGCCAACGGTGCCAGCTACGAGACCTCCGCGGCTGTGTTGCGCTCGTTGGGCGCCAAGGTCCTTTCGTTTCATGATCAGCCCAATGGGATCAACATCAATGAGGATTGTGGCTGCACCCACGCCGAGGTGATCGAGTCCATCGTCCGGGAAACGGGAGCGGACGTGGGTATTTCCCACGATGGGGATGCCGACCGCGTCCTCCTCTGTGACGAGACGGGATCGGTTCTGGATGGAGACGAGCTCATGGCGATCGCGGCGATCGGACTTCTGGAAAAAGGAAGGCTCGCTGAGAAGACCCTGGTCGCTACGGTGATGAGCAATGCCGGGCTCGAGGAGGCGGTTCAGAAGGCCGGGGGAAAAGTCGTGCGAGCCGGAGTCGGGGATCGCTATGTCATGGAGGAGATGAAAGAGCACGGCTACAACTTCGGTGGCGAGCAGAGTGGGCATTTCATCTTTCGAGATCACAATACCACCGGTGACGGCATCGTATCTGCTGTTCAGCTCCTGCAAATCATGAAAGAGAAAGGCCAGCCTCTCAGCGAACTTCGCAAGGTCCTGACGCGATTCCCCCAGGTGCAGCGAAATATCCGGGTGCATACCAAGCCGGTCATCGAGACCCTGGCCGCGGCTTCGATTATCCAGGAAATCCGTGAAACCCTCGGCGACGCGGGCCGGGTCATGTTGCGCTATTCGGGCACAGAGCCCCTCCTGCGTGTCCTCCTCGAAGGAAAGGATGCCGATTGGATCGATGACCAGGCGGACCGACTTGCAGCGTCGATCGAGGCAGAAATCGGCGCATGAGTTCTTCCGCTATTTTTGTCACGGGCACGGATACGGACGTCGGGAAGACCTGGGTCACGACTCGCCTCATCACCCTGCTACGGATACGGGGAGTCGATGCGGTGGGGATGAAACCGATCGAGTGTGGGAGCCACGACGACAGCAAGGCAATCTACCAGGTCAGTGAGCCCTTTGGTCCGACCCTCGACGAGGTCAACCCGATCCACCTCGATGAACCTCTCGCGCCAATGGCGGTCAGCGAGCCGTTGGCGATTGATTTTGCGAAGCTGAAGGCGGGGGCGGATTCTCTCTGCGAGCGGTGGGGCTTCCTCCTCGTTGAAGGTGCTGGAGGATGGCTCGTGCCGATCGACAAGGAAAGAACGGTCGCAGATCTCGCGGTTGAATTCGGTTTTCCCGTTCTCGTCGTCGCTTCGAATCGACTCGGTGTGCTCAATCACACCCTCCTGACCGTGAAAGCGATCGAAGACGCCGGACTGCGGTGCATGGGGGTATTTCTCAACACTTTCGAAAAGAAGGACCTCTCCCAGGAATCGAATGCAGCGATCCTGAGGGAAACGCTGAATGGGATTCCGGTTTTTGACCAGGATCTCGATCTTTGCGCCGACGCGTGTATGGATCTCTAGTCGAGAAATGGAATCCGAATTTCTGCATGGCTACGGCCCTTACCTCGTGGGCGCGGTATGTTTTTTTCTCGGCTGGGTCCTCGCAAAAGCATTTCGGAAAAAGCCAGGAGGCTCCGAGGGGGCTCCCGCTTCGAAGAACCCATCGAGGAGGAGGAGGACGAGCCCACGGCCCCTATTTCTCCCTTGATCGAGTTGTCCCGTTCGCCGCATGATCGCCATCGCGACCTTGCCGTAGGCAAGGGGGTCATTCGGCAGATCGATCGGCTCGATTCGATGATCGAAGCCGCAGAGAAGAAGAGGGGAGGCAACGAGGCCGAACCTTTGCGACTGATTCGCGACGAGTTCACGGCCCTTCTCTCAGAGTGCTCGATCACTCCCTATGAGTTCGATGAGGGAATCCCGGTGACGACGGAAATGCGGAAACGCATCCAGATCATCGGGGGCACCGCGGCAGAAGGGCAGCCGACCCGAATTGCGAAGACGGTGCTCTGCGGTTTTCTCTACGAGCACGGGGAGGAAGAAATCCTGATCCTGCGCAAGGCGGAGGTTCAGATCCAGTGAGCCGTCTGTCTTTCGATCACGAGAGTTTGCGCAATCGCAAGCGGTTCATCGTTTTTCCCTCGGCGAGCCATTGCTCCTCGAAGTCCGTCTTCGGATAAAAGAAATCGCCCTCTTCCCAGGGCTCGCGGGCGAAGAAATCGCAGGACTCCTGGACTTCGAGACTCTCTTCGAAATAGGGGAGATCATCCGTCATGAAAAGCAGCTCCCCGTCTTCTTCGAGTAGGTCGTGGAGCGCTTTCAGGAAAGGCAACTGACACATCTGCCGACGTCGGGCGTGCTTCTTCTTGGGCCAGGGATCCGGACAAAGGAAATGGATGCGGTGAAACGTCGATTTCGGCAGCAGCCAGTGGACCGCGTAGTTGGAGTCAGCCCTGAGGACGCTGGCATTCTCGAGACCCGCTTGGGAGGCTTTCCGACTCACTTTTCGAACCCGCCCGAGGAGGCGTTCGACACCGAGAAAATTTCGGTCGCGCATTTCCCCGGCAATCCGAGCGAGAAAAGAGCCGTCGCCGCAGCCCAGGTCGAGTTCAATGGGATTCGAATTCTCAAAAAGATCCGTCCGGGTGAGACGGGAAAACCAGTTCTCAGGATAGATCTCGTGGGGAAAGGGAAATGGCTCGTTCTTCTTCGGCATCGGAAAGCACTGTGGCGAAAAGCAGAGGAAACTCAAATCACGATCCAGGCCGACGATGCCCGGTCTCGTGATTGATCGTCGGCAGGGTAGATGGTATCTCTGGACCCTGTCATGCGAACTCCTGACAAAACTTCTCCTTCCAGGATCTGGGCGCGCTTGATCCCGATGACCGTTCTTCTCGGAGTCCTCTCTCTCGCGGTAGCGGCAGAACTCCCGCGGGGTTTTGTGTATCTCGACCAGGTCGAGCCAGAGATTCGGACTGAGGTTCGCTACGCCACGACGGAGAATTTCGTAGGAGCCAAAGTCGATGGCTACGAGGCAAAGAAGATTATCCTGACCGCCGCCGCCGCGGATGCCTTGAAGAAAGTGCAGGCCGATCTCGAGGAGCAGGGTCTAGGGCTCAAGGTATTCGACGCCTATCGTCCGAAACGCGCGGTCAATCACTTCGTAAGGTGGGCACGCGATCGACGGGATACCAGGACGAAGGAGGACTACTATCCCGATCTACCCAAGAGCGCGCTTCTTGGAGGCGGATACATTTCGAGTCGGTCCCGGCATTCCAGTGGAAGCACCATCGACCTGACTCTCGTCGATGCCGATGGAAAGGAGCTCGATATGGGAACGCCGTTTGATTTCTTTGGGACCGCTTCTGCCCATACTTCTCAGATCCCGACCCCCGAGCAGCAGAAGAATCGGAAGACCTTGAAGGACGCCATGTCCCGTGGTGGGTTCTACTCCTATCACAAGGAGTGGTGGCATTACACCTTGCGGAACGAACCGTTCCGAGGTCGGTATTTCGATTTCCCGGTGAAGTGAAATTTTTTCTGAAATTTGAACAAGATCCGAGTCCGGAGACTCTATCGTATCGGGTCCGCTTTCGCTTGACGCGGACAGTGGATTTTGAGATCAAAGTGCACGCATGAAGTCCGTATTCGCCATCTTTCTGATGTTCTGCCTGCAGGTGGCGATCTCCCCGTTGTGTCTCTGCCTCGGGGCGGATTTTGATGCGGAGAAGTCGGCGCCGGCCTGCTGCCATGCTCCCGCAGAAGAAGAACCGGCTCCCTGTCCTCACTGCGACCAGGAGATGCCCATGGCCGCTACGTCACCGGTCAAAGGAGATTTCTCTCCCGATCCTCCCGAGTGGCATGGTTTCGACCTGGTTCTGCTGGAAGAGTCCAGTTCCCCTCTTGCTCATTTTGTCTCGAACTTCCCAGAGAACCGTTCTTCCTGGGATTTCGAACCTCCGCCCTTGCCCCTTCGGCAGGTCTTCGGGGTGTTCCTGATTTGATACCCGAGCGACACCGGACGCTCTCTCGGTCGATCGAGAGTGTCGCACATTTCTAGTCCTTCGCGAAGCCAGAGCCGGCGAAACGAAATCCGTGCTTTGGGCATCCGTAGGATGATCGACCCACTTATTGAAACCAATTTATCCAATCCAATTCCTAACAAAACATTATTATGAAACTCATTTATTCCATTCTCTTTGCTGCGGTTGCCGCCTTCACCTTTACAGGGACGGTGTCTGCCGACGAGTCCAAGCCGACCAACGATGTCTGCCCGGTCAAGGGTAAGGACGTCGATGGCTCCAAAGCTGTCGAATACACCGCCACGTTCTGCTGTGGCAAGTGTGTCGCCAAGTTCGAGAAAGATCCTGCCAAGTATGCGGAGAAGCTCGCTGAGGCCGAGGAAGGCAAGTGCGCGTTTTCGGGCAAGGACGTCGATCCCGATGCGACCGCTACCGTGAGCATCGCGGTTTGCTGTGGAGGATGTAAGAAGAAGGTGGCTGAGGATCCCGTGAAATATCTCGGTGAGCTCAGCGATTCCTGATTTCTCAAACCGGATCTATTCCGAAAAGCCGCCCCTTCTTCCGAGGGGGCGGTTTTTTTGTCTCGCGATGCCTTTGTCCTGGCCCCCTTTACAGGACGGTAGCGAGTGATAGCCTGATCCAACCCTGTTTGGTTTGCGGCCGAACCCTCTTGCCTGCCATGTCCGAAGAGAAAGAACATCATTGCTGCTGCGGAGGCGGGAAAACCGAGTCCAGCCCGGCTCCGGAGGCAAGGAGTCCAGAGAGCTCGGGGTATATCTGCCCGATGTGTCCGGGAGTGGAATCAGAAGAGCCCGGCGATTGCCCGATGTGCGGGATGTCTCTCGAGCGAGAGGGACCGCCTGTCGGGGTGCTCTACATCTGCCCGATGTGTCCGGAGATCGAGCAGGATCATCCGGGAGACTGTCCCATGTGCGGGATGCCGCTGGAGCCGAAAACGCTCGCTGCGGGCCCGGATCCTCATGCCGAAGAAGAAGTCCGGGATCTGTCGCGACGATTCTGGATCGGGCTTGCTTTGACCGCGCCGGTCTTCTTTATCGCGATGGGGAAAATGATTCCCGGGCTGCGGCTCGGTGATTGGCTTTCCCCGGATCTCTCCAAGTGGATCGAACTGCTTTTCGCCACCCCGGTGGTGCTCTGGGTTGGCGGGATTTTTTTCAAGAAGGGATGGAATTCGATTCGGAATCGCCATCTCAACATGTTCACCCTGATCATGATCGGGGTGGGGGCCGCCTTCGTCTACAGTGTCGTGGCCGTGCTGTTCCCCGGGTTTTTTCCGGAGTCCTTTCGAAAGCATGGGGAAATCGGGCTCTACTTCGAGGCGGCCTGTGTCATCACCGTGCTCGTCGTTCTCGGTCAATGGCTCGAAGCATGGGCTCGAGGGAAGACTGGGGAAGCGATCCAGAGCCTGATGGGGCTGGCGGCGAAAGATGCGCACCGTCTTGTTGACGGGAAGGAAGAGGACATCGCGATCGAGCGAGTCCAGCGGGGAGATCTTCTGCGGGTCAAGCCCGGCGAGCGGATTCCGATCGATGGCGTCGTTGTCGAAGGAAAGAGTCGGGTCGATGAATCGATGATCACGGGAGAGCCCGTCCCGGTCGAGCGCGGCGTCGGTGACGAGGTGATCGGTGCCACGGTGAACGAGACGGGTGCGTTCACGATGAGAGCCGAAAAGGTTGGCGGGGAGACGGTTCTCGCTCAGATCATCGCGATGGTGGCAGAGGCGCAGAGGAGTCGGGCTCCCATTCAAAAACTGGCCGATACGGTGGCGGGAATTTTTGTCCCCACGGTGATCGTCATCTCAGTGATCACTTTCCTGGTCTGGGCCATCTGGGGGCCTGCTCCGGCGATGGCCTATGCGGTTGTGAACGCCGTCGCGGTGCTCATCATTGCCTGTCCCTGTGCCCTTGGTTTGGCGACTCCCATGTCGATCATGGTGGGGATGGGTCGAGCGGCCCAATCCGGGATACTGATCAAGAATGCGGAGGTTTTGGAGCGGGTCGAGAAGGTCGAGGTGCTCCTCACCGACAAGACAGGCACCCTCACGGCCGGGCGGCCGAGTGTGGTCGAGGTGGAAACGGCCGAGGGCGTCTCGCGAGAAGCTCTCGTCGCCACGGCGGCAGCCGTCGAATCAAGCAGCGAGCATCCTCTCGCGCGGGCCATTGTCGAAGAGGCGGAGGCAGCCGATCTCGAGATCGCTTCTGCCGACGACTTTGCGTCGACCACGGGAGGTGGGGTGAGCGGTCGAGTGGATGGAAAACGGGTCAGGGTTGGCAAAGCGGAGTTTCTCCGCTCGGCAGGGCTGAGCTTGCCGGAGACGCTTGTGACTCGGGAGGCTCGCTGGCAGAAAGAAGCGAATACGGTGGCCTGGGTTGCGGCCGACGAAGAAGTTCTCGGACTGATCGCGATCGCGGATCCGATCAAGGAAACGACCCGGTCTGCCTTGCGAGAGTTGCATGAGCGAGGCGTGCGAGTCGTCATGGCGACGGGAGACCATGAAGCGACGGCATCGGCGGTCGGACGAGAGTTGGGCCTGGATGAAGTGCACGCCGGTCTTTCTCCCGAAGACAAGATCGAGCTGGTGCGAAAACTCAAGTCCGAGGGGCGTGTCGTGGCGATGGCTGGCGACGGAATCAATGATGCCCCCGCGCTGGCGGAAGCCGATGTAGGCATCGCGATGGGAACTGGAACCGATGTCGCCATCGAGAGCGCGGGGATCACGCTGGTAAAGGGGGATCTTCATGGCATCGCGAACGCCATCAATGCCGGCCAAAAGGTGATGCGGAATATCCGGCAGAATCTGCTTTTCGCTTTCGGCTACAATCTGCTCGGAGTGCCGATTGCGGCTGGCATTCTCTATCCCTTTCTCGGGATACTCCTCAGTCCCATGATCGCCGGAGCCGCGATGAGCTTCAGCTCCGTGTCGGTGATCGCAAATTCCCTCCGACTGCGCAGGATGAAATTGTAACAATGGGACCTGGTCCGGAATCGAGAACTCGATCAGGCTGCTGGTTTCTTAGATGCTATCCACGATCCAGGTCTCTTCCCGCCTTTTCCCATCGAGGTCGCCTGACCCTGCGACCCAGTAGGAGGTGCCCTGGAGAATTCGGATCGTCTTGGTGCCGAAATGGATCGTGTCGACGACGAGACCGTAGTCGGTATGCATCGTTACGAAGTCGCCGTTGTCCTTTCCGAAGTGAGCGAGCCGGTCAGGGTCCGAACTCTGGCTGACGCCGCGAGCCATGTCGAGAGGCACCCAGCCGACGCCTTCGGCGAAGAACTCGGCCTTCACATGATATTGCGTGTAGGGGACTCCGTTCAGGGTATCTCCGGGAGTGGAAGATTCCGCCCATCGACCGGCGAGGGCGCGCGCAGGGACCCCATTGCTTCGCAGGACGGAAACGATGAGATTGGAAAGCCCGCCGCAATCGGATTTCCCGACCTGGCAGACATGGGAAACCTTTCGATTCATCTCTCGTTCGTAGAGGTAGTCGAAATTCCGGGTAATGGTGAGGAAGACGCGCTGTGCAAAGGCGATCTGCCCTTCTTTCTTCGAATCCCGGACCAGCTCCATTTTGCGAAGCCAGGCCTGGAATTCTTTCGACTCGAAGTCGTAGATTTCGCTCGCTTGGGTAAATCGCTTCCGATCGGCGAAGGACGGAGTCGAATACGGGCGGATGGATTGAGGGGATTTCACGAGATGGCGAGAGTAAAGTTCGCCGCCGACCACGAAAGCGATCGAACCTTTCCCCGGACTGGTGGGGTCGGGTTGGGATCGCGCTCTCCACATCAATCGCCGATTCGGGCTCTTGTCCGTGATACTTTGACTGTTGGGGAACAGGTTCGATTGCACGTTTTGGCTGTCGATTCGGGGAGGGCGGGCCGCGAACCAGACCCACTCTTTGGCCTTGAGGGAGGGGTAGTCGATCTTCAGTTCGTAGCGTCCGCGGATCTTCTGTGAATACTCACGACGAATCTGCCAACCTGCATTTCCTGCCGCTTCGGTGGCGAAGTGGGATTGCCGCTTTTTTTCGCGAATTGACTCGAGGTAGGCCCGGTCGCCAGAACTCAGGCCCGCTTCCTGGACCCGCAGGACCGAATCTCGTTCGGTGCGCAGGACGACAAACTCCTGGTCGAAGCGGACGAATTGAGCCCGGATCTCTGCGACTCCCTTCGCGTCGGACCATTTCCGCTGCTCTGCACCGACGACCGAAGGCAGGATGATTGCGGCAAAAAGAGGAATCAGGAAAAGTCGGAAAACGGATTTCTCAAGGGAAGGGAAGTTCATTATTACCACGAAATTATGGTAATTATAACATGAGGCCGGATTTGTGCATCCAAAATCAGGCATTCAGGAATGATCCTGTGGACAATCCTGCTGTCCCGACTCCACCTCGAGCGTGACATTCTCGAAGACATCTTCGTCGAGAAGTCCCCGGATTTCCTCGCGGATTTTCCGGCTCCAGGCTTGGTCGCCCTCTCCAACAACATGCGCCGAAAGCACGTGGCTCTCCCCATCGATCGACCAGCAATGGATATCATGAAGAGACTCGACACCCTCGATTTCTTGCGCTCGTTCGACGAAAGCCTCCAAATCGAACCCCTCGGGGGTCGTCTGGAGGAAGACGGAGAGAACCTGGCGGAGGCTCTTCCCTACGTTCCAGAGAATGATGAGCGAGATCCCGATCGAGAGAAGGGGATCGACGATGGGAAGATCCCAGATCGCCATGATCCCCGCACCGATGAGGACGGCGACCCAGCCCAGGGTGTCCTCGATGAGATGCCAGCTGACGATTTTCTCCGTGAGTGAGCTTCCTTGGCGAACTCGCAGGACAGCCGCTCCGTTGAAGAGCACCCCGAGAATGGCCAAGCCGATCATCCCGGAAACCTTGACTTCGGCGGGCTCGAAGAGCCGCTGCACCGAATGCCAGAGAACGAAGCCGAGACCCGCGAGAAGCACGAGACCGGTGATGAGTCCGCCAAGCAATCGGTAGCGTCGGTAGCCATAGGTCTGGCGACTGTCCTTGGTTTTGGCGGACAGCCTTTCGAAATACCAGGCGAGCCCCAGCGAGAGGGAATCCCCCAGGTCGTGAACGGCATCGGAGAGGATCGCGATGCTGTTGGTCCAGAATCCACCGAAGATCTCGAGCACGGTGAACCCGAGATTGAGAAAGAAGGCGATCTTGAGATTGTCGCCGGCGTGATGGTGATGGTGGTGATCGTGACCCATTCGATTTGTCCCCAGGGAACAAACCAAACTACGTCCGATCCATCACGAGGCCAAATCGCTTTCCTGCCGGGAGCAGGAGCGAGCCGTGGTGCAGGCCTCGGCTTCGGCGGGCGAACAGCTGCAGATCGCCATGCAGCAACCACAACCGTCGCAGAGGCTGAAGGGGCCACAGGCCGACTTTCCGGCTATGAGACGGTCGATCTTGCAGTGGCAGGCTGTGCAGCCCGTGCCTGCTCCTGTGAGGTAGGAGACGCCTTCGACGGAAGGAGTCTTGAGAATATCAATGCTTTCGCGGACCTCGGATTCCGTGATCTGCTTGCACGCACAAAGCAACCGCTCGGGCCGGGTCTCTGGACCAGGGTTCCGAGGGGTGGTTGCTTGCGTGGCTTTCATCTTTCGGCTGCGAACTCGGATCAACCCTCGGGGGCTTCTCCCATTTGCTGAGCAAGGTAGTTCTCCAGTCCAACCAACTTGATCGTTTCATACTGGGTTTCCGCCCAGTCGATGCTCTCTTCCGACTCGACCACCATGCGCTCCATGAGATCCTTGGTGCCGTTGTCCTTCCGCTCGACGCAAAGGCCGATCGCGGCGTTGTAGGTGGCGACGCCTTTTTTCTCGAGTTCGTAGCTCGCATCGATCTGCTCCTTGGGCGTGGCACCTACGTTGATCGTGTCGTATCGGGCAATCTCGGGGACGCCTTCCAAGTAGAGGATGCGTTCGATGACCTCCTCGGCGTGCTTCATCTCTTCGATCGATTCGTCGTAGAAGTGCTTTGCGAGTTTGTGGAGTCCCCAGTCGGCACACATCTTTGCATTGATGAAGTACAGATTGATTGCCGTGAGTTCGATGGTGAGGCCGGCGTTGAGGGCCTCGATGATGTCGTCGTCGCCTTTCATAAGTGTCGTGTAACAGTATTGAGACTCATTCGCATTAAGGGTAAATGCAAGATGAATTCGTCACGTTATTGAGGGATCAGGAGACGACAGGTGTCAAGACGTCTGGGGGACTCTGGTCGGGTGTCCCGAGAAAAAGCCCAAGAAGGTAGCGCCTTTTCTCAACAAATGCGGAAGCGTTCGTGGATGCTGGGCTCGGCGTACTCTTGTATCGAGGGAGCCTCTTTCTCCCGTAAGCTGGATCGATTGGGTTCTGGCTTGAAAGTCAGTATCCGCTCGAGGTGACCTTGAAGACCGCCTCGTCCTTGTCGAATTCGTAGGGGTAGTCACGGAGTCGGCTACGGGTCTTGCTGTCGAGGTGGATCGTAGAGAAAATGGGGAGAATCGGGGTTCCATCGCCACGCTTCTTGTAGGATTCTCCCTGTCTCTCGACCATGAGAGCACCACCCACCTGCCCGCCGGGTCGCTCTCCGACGAGGATATCGATGCGGAAAGGACCGGAAAGATCGACCCAGTTTCCAGCCACGGCTTGCTTCCCGTTGGCGAGGGCCGGTCCGCCGAAATTCTGTCTCACCCCGGGCTCTTGAAAGCAGTGCTCCCACGAGCCGTCAAAGACGACCTTTCCATTCACGAAAACCACGAGGGCGTCATCGAAAAAACCGACGAATCGCCATTTTCCGCTCTTGGGAGGTGCGACCCGACCGGTGTAATGAACCAGCCAGGCTTTGGGCTCCACTTCCTTCTGCACGTTGAAGGCAGTCGGCCCTTCATTCGCATCCATCGTGGGGACGGCGAGAATCGTGTAACTCATTTGCAAAGGTGCTTTGTAGTATTTTCCGAGCACGGAAGTAGAGAATTTCGACCGAGCGGCATCTCGCATGATGTCATGAAACCTCGGTGTGCTGGCTCCAGTGATGCCGGTGGGCTTGCGTTTCCGATCCTGCTTGAGATCGTAGAAGCTTCCGACGAGACCTCCTCCGCCTGAGCTTCCGAACATGGTCTGTCCGTTGCCCATGCCGCCTCCACCTCCTCCGAATCCACCCCCGCCAAAGTCGGCGTCTCCGATTCCGAGGGGACCACGGCTCGTTTTCGTGACGTTTGGTAAGGCGATCTTGGCGACGGCATTGGCCCTCATCAGCTGAGCCATCGGAGCGGCGGCAGCCGCCGAAGCGGAATTTTTCTTGGTCTGCTTGACCACGTTCTTCTTCTGCATCTCCTGCTTCTTTTTCACGGGAGGAGCGATTTCAGCGATGATCTCGGGTTCGTCGGTCTGCCGGGGCAGGATGATGACGAGCGCGGCAATGAGAAAGATCGCGAAATGAACCCCGGCAGCGACGAGGACCGCGGTAGCCTTGGCCGTCCGTTGCTTCGATTTGCCCTGGTCTTCATAGGACTCCGGAAGCTGGGACAAATCAGGCGCTGCGAGTCCCGGGACTCCCTCGGGCGCAGGAATGTCGATCGGGGGAGCTTCGTGGAACGGTTGTTCGGGGAGGCTGGGCGGCTGCTCGGTCTCGGATTGAGGGACGGACGTGGCTTGCAGGGATTCCTGAACTCGGCGGTGGGCCTCTGCCGTATCGGTGGCCCCAGTCATTTCGTGGAGTGAACCGAGAAGTTCATGTCCGTATTGATTGTCCGGATTCTGCAGGACAAAAGCGGAGACGACGGGAAGCGCGGAGACTCCGGCGATCTCGACGACGCGATGGAGGTCGGTTTCCGTCTCGGGGGGGTGCGGAGCGGAGAGGGCAAGCTGGGCGGCTTCATCCTGGGCGCCACGGGTGAGCATCTGGTCGATGATGAGAAAACGAACGGACCAGTTTTCGGGGTGCTCTTCCAGGGTGGAGCGAAGAGAGAGTTCGAGAGAGTCCATTACAGTCAGGGCGTTATCGGAATCTAGACAAAGAAGGGACCTGACTGCAATTCATCATTGCGACGAATTTGCGCTCACCTGAGACAGCGCATCGACGAGAAAAGGGGAGCTCGCATATGAATCCAAGAAATTCCTCTTCCGAAAGGTGGCGCAATGGAGGAAACGGGCTAAAATCCCTGCCCATACAAATTGATGAGAGCCTCTCGTTATCAGACGGACACCGCCGATCCCTCCCAGTTTGCCCCCGGTCAGCGCTGGGTCAGTGAAACCCAAACCGAATATGGTCTCGCGCTCATCCTGAAGTGCGATTCCACCATCGTGCAGGCTTTCTATCCTGCCGTAAATGAGACCCTTTCCTATGCGGCGCGCAATGCACCGCTGCGACGGGTCGCCTTCGAGCCCGGCGATACGGTGAAAGATCAGGAAGGAAATTCCTTCTCCGTGAGTGAAGTGCGAGAAGAGAACAAGTGTCTCATTTACGTTGATTCCGAAGGGAAAGAACTGCCCGAGAGCGGTCTGTCTGACACGATGAACGTGCAGCGCCCGGAGCAGCGGCTTCTCTCCGGGGTGAGTGATGAGCCCCGGCTCTGGAGCTTGCGACAGTCGGCGATCCGGAATCAGCAGGAGGCTCGTTCCCGCGATGTTCGGGGTCTCATCGGAGGTCGGGTTTCCCTGATTCCTCATCAGCTTTATCTCGCCGAAGAGGTCGCCAATCGCCAGGCCCCCCGTGTCCTCCTCGCAGACGAGGTCGGTCTTGGGAAAACGATCGAAGCCTGTCTCATCCTGCATCGGCTCCATCTCAGCGGACGCGCAAAGCGCATTCTCATCCTCGTGCCGGATGCTCTCGTGAACCAGTGGTTCGTCGAGCTGTATCGTCGCTTTGCGATGTCATTTGCGATCTTTGACGAGGAGCGAGCGCTCTCGATCGAGAAGGGCGGAGACGATGGGGAAAAGAAAGCGCCGGAGAATCCGTTTTTCGATGACCAGCTGGTCCTCTGTGCGACTTCCTGGCTTTCCTCGAATCCCAAGCGTGCCGAGCAGGCTGCGGAGGGGGGCTGGGATCTCACGATCGTAGATGAGGCGCACCATCTCGAATGGAGCGTGGAATCTTCCAGTCCCGAATACGATGCGGTAGAGGCAATTGCCCAGAAGTCCACCGGGCTCCTGCTCCTGACGGCTACCCCGGAACAACTCGGCCAGGAAGGGCACTTCGCACGACTTCGTCTTCTCGATCCCGCACGGTTCTCGGATCTCGACGAGTTCGTCCACGAGTCGGAGCAGTACCGAAAGATTTCCGACCTCGCGGATCGCCTGAACGGAGAGACCAAGCTGCGAAAGTCGGACCTGAAGGAAATCCGCGACCTCCTCGGAGACGAGATTGCGACCAAGCTGGAGGAGGATGATACGCCGGTTCATCGCGAAACCTGTCGCAACTCCTTGATCGATCTCCACGGAACGGGACGCGTCCTCTTTCGGAATCGACGAATCGTTCTCGACACCTTCCCCTCCCGGATTGCCCATCTCAGTCCCCTCGATGTCGATCCAGAAGATGCGTTCCAGATGAAGCTCGACTGGCTGGCCGCGTTGCTGCGCAAGGAACCGGACGCCAAATTTCTTCTCATCACCCATTCCCGGGAAACGGTCGAGGCAATCGAAGCCTCCCTGAAGGAACGAATCAGCGCCCAGGCGACGATGTTTCACGAGGGACTCAGTCTCCTGCAGAGGGACAAGAATGCCGCCTGGTTTGCCGATGAAGAAATGGGAGCCCGCATCCTGATCTGTTCCGAGATCGGGTCGGAAGGCAGGAACTTCCAGTTCGCCCATCATCTCATCCTCTTCGACCTTCCCAGTGATCCAGGGCTTCTCGAGCAGCGGATCGGTCGTCTCGATCGAATCGGTCAGACCGAGGACATCCACATCCATGTCCCGTTCGTCGAGGGAACGGCCGAGGAGCTCAAGGCGATGTGGTATCACAACGGCCTCGGGGCCTTCGAGCACACTCTCCACGGATCCGGACCCATCCACCGGGAATTTTCGGACGAAATCGAGCGTCTTATCGCTGCGTCGTCGGCAGAACGGGAGGACGCCCTCCCGGATCTCCTCGATCGAACTCGCGCCTTCAAGAAGAAGATCGATGAGGAACTCGAAAAGGGTCGGGACCACTTGCTCGAACTCAGCTCCTACGATCGTGACCAGGGGCAGGCCCTCGTTTCCCAGATCGGTGATCTCGATGAAGATTCCCGACTCGAGTACCTGATGCTCAAGTTGCTCGATCATTTCGGGGTGACGGTGGAGGATCTCGATGATCGTTCCTATGTTCTCCTCCCCGAACATCTTTTCTCGGCCGAAGCGTTTCCAGGTCTTCCCGAAGACGGCATGTCGGTCACCTTTTCTCGAGATGTCGCCCTTGCTCGAGAAGACATCACCTTCCTCTCGGAAGATCACCCCATGGTCGTCAGTGCGATCGAGAGTTTCCTCTCCAAGGATCACGGGAACGCCGCTTTCTTCCGCCTCGAAAAGGCGGGTGAGCAGTTGCTCATGGTCGAAAGTGTTTCCGTCCTCGAATGTGTCGCCCCCGATGCCCTGCATGCCGATCGCTTTCTTCCAGCGCGACCGATTCGACAGATCATTGACCAGAAAGGGAGAAATCGGACGGAGGACTTCCCCGTCGAACGAATCCGGAGTGATGGCCGGCCCGGTCCCTCGACTTTTCTTCGCGAGAAGTCGAAAGCACTCAAGGGAGCTGTACCGCCGCTCCTCGAGATTGCCAACCAGCAATCCGAAGACTTGGCGGACGAATATCGTGCCGAGGCGGTGCAGAAAATGACCGAGCAATACGATCTCGAGATCGAGCGCCTTCGTCGACTCCAGGAGATGGGGCACCCGGTTCGAGAGACTGAAATCGAGATGGCCGAGAATGAGAAAGCGCAGCTCAAGAAGTATCTCACCGATACTCCGCTACGCATCGACTCGGTGCGTCTCATCCTCGCCATGACCTGATCCTGCGGGAGACGCTCGCTTGCGAATCGCTCTTTCGCGAGGCCCTTGAAAAGGTCATGGTATTGAAGCAGGCTCCGCGAGAGACCCTGACCGATTCTTTTGGTCATTGACGATGGCTTCCCCCCGACGAAATTCGACTCCCAAACGCCGATCCCGAGAAGATCGTGGTGGGTCGAAGCGTCGTGCTCGAACGGAAGCGCGTCGAGCCTGGTTTCAGCATCCGTTCATTCGATTTCTTCTCGTGGTTTCCCTGGCGGCTTTCTGCATCGGGATGCTTGTCCTCGTCATGATCGTCTTTCATTACGATCGACAGGCGGCCCGGTTCGACATCGGTGCGGTGGGGCGCCTCCCGCAGGAAACGGAAGTACTCGATGCGACCGGAGAAAGGATCGGGTATCTCCACGGGGAAGATGTCGGGATGCCGGTACCGCTGGAATCGGTATCGGAGCATTTTCTCAATGCGCTCGTCGCTCGTGAGGACTCCCGATTCTATCGTCACCACGGGATTGATCGGCGCGGCTTGATCCGGGCCTGGATTCGAAATGTGAAGGAAGGTCGGGCTGTCCAGGGGGCGAGCACGATCACGATGCAGCTCACGCGGATGACCTATGGTCTCACCGGCAAGACGATGCAGCGGAAACTTCTCGAGATGGCCCTGGCCCGTCGCATCGAGAAACACTACGACAAGCCGGAGATTCTTTCCCAGTATGTGAATCGCATTTTCCTGGGGACGGGTATGAACGGGATCGAGCAGGCGTCGTTCGGGTATTTCGGAAAATCTTCATCCGAGCTGACCCTGCCGGAAGCTGCGATGATTGCCGGGGTGATTCGAGCTCCCAACGGGTTCTCCCCCTTCCGTCATTACGAAGTCGCGCTCCGTGAGATGCGGAGCACGATCTGGCGGATGGAGGACGAGGGGATGATTTCCAAAGCGGAGGCGGAGGCCTTTTGCGAAGCTCGTCCCGTGGTGCAGGATCAGTCCATCTGGATGGAAATGCTCCGAGAGCAGAGCAAGGTGTCCGAGCAGACGCATCTCCTCCAGATGATCGAGGACCGTGTCGACGAACTGCTGCCCTCGCTCGTCGGGGTGGGTGGTTTGACGATCCACACAACGATCGATCAGAGATTGCAGCGATCTGCTGATCTCTCGGTGAATCAACGCTTGGCGGAGATCGAAGCTCTGCCGGGATATCCTCATCCGACCCTGGCAGGTCACGAGAAGGGCGACCCTGCCTATCTCCAGGCGGCGGTCGCGGTGACTGAAAATTTCACGGGAGCGCTTCGTGCGATCGTCGGGGGACGAGAGTTTTCCCACAGCGCCTTCGATCGGGCAATCCAGTCCCGCCGCCCCCTGGGTTCGATTTTCAAGCCACTTGTCTATGGCACCGCCTTCGAGCGAGGTCTCTTTCCCGGAGTCCTCATCTCGGATGCGCGGATCGAACCGGGAGAGATCCGGTGGGATGAGGAAGGTTGGGATCCAGAGAATTCCGACGGCACTTTTGGAGACCCTCTCCCTGCCTCCCTCGGTCTGATCCGTTCTCGTAATACGATGACGGCTCGTGTCGGCGAATGGGCGGGGATCGACAACGTGCTGAAAATGATGCAGCACGCGGGGTTGGGAGATCCGGGGCGGGAGTTTTCTCCGACGATTTACATCGGCACCCTCGGTGCCAGCGTGGAGAAAGTCGCCAGCGCCTATTCCGTCTTTGCGACGGGGGGAGTTCGACACGAGCCCTACTTCATTGAGACTGTGATCGATCGGGACGGCACAACCTTGTTCCAGCACGAGGGCGAGAGCTACCAGGTTCTCTCCTCTGGCGCCGCCTGGCTGACCTCGAACATTCTCAAGCAGGTTCTCGAGGAAGGCGGAACCGGAGCGAGTTTGAGGACACGAGGATTCACGGCTCCTGCGGGAGGGAAAACGGGGACGACCAACGACTTTTTCGATGCGTGGTTCGCCGGGTATACGAGTCGGCTCTCAGCCTGTGTCTGGCTCGGGTTGGACCAGCCCAAGACGATTTTCGAGGGAGCCTACGGGGGAAAGGTTGCCCTGCCGATCTGGCAGGATGTCATGAGCGAAGCGCAGCGGATCGGGTATGAGTTTACCGATTTCGCCGCACCCGAAGAAGTCATCGAGATGCAGCTTTGCCGGATTTCAGGAAAGCTGGCCAAGGACGATTGCGAAGAGGCTGGTGATCTCTATATCGAACAGGTCCCCCACGACCTCATTCCGCGGAAGTTCTGCAAGGATCACTGACTCGGGGAGAACTTCCACGCCTCTCTCGAGACGCAGGTGGTGAGATCGGTTCGATCAGGAAGCGACCTTCTTCGCTTTCTCGATCTTCTTGGTGATGATGTGCTTGTTTCGGTAGACCCAGTAACCGAAATAGTTCATCCAGAGATCTTCGCGCTCCCCCTGGTCGATTAGTTCACGGGTTTCCACCGCTCGATCGTAGAACGACAGATTCTTTTCCCCGATATTCATCAGGGTGCAGAGGACATAGGGATTTTTGCGAGGGGAATCGTCTCCGACGAAGCCCGCTTCCTCGTAGGCTTCGCAGGCATAGTCCATGTAGGCGGCGATGAGATTGATCGCTCCCTTCCAGGTGTATTTGCTCAATTCCTCTTCCGAGGCATCCTTCCGCATTTCTTTGACCCGAGGCTGCATCGCCTCTGCAATGGCAGGCTGGATCTGGCCTGGTCCGAAGGAAGCAGCTCCATCGGAACCGCGGAAATAGACGTTGAGCTGGTTGACGAGGTCTTCTCCCTTCCGACCGAAATTTCGGCCGATGAGGTTCATTCCGAGCTCGCCTTTCTGCTTGAACTGCGAACGCTGGTTCATGGAGTGCTCTGCCATGATGGAACCGAAGATTCCCTCCGGCGCGACATCGAATAGCTCGGCCGTATCGATGAGATAGTTGAGAAGCTCGTATTGATCCTTGTCGCTCTCGAAATGGCGACGGCAAAAGGCCACGTTGAAGGTCTTGTCGACGCGGTAGTAAAAGTTATCGCGTTGAATCTCACGCATATTCTTGCGGGAGACGTCAGCGGTAAGCTCGGTGGCAACGAGAGCGGACAGGAACAGGATACTCAGCGTGAGAAGTTTCATGCAAAGCGGTGAGAGGCCGATTTCAGAAATGACACATTCTTCCCCGATGCACAACTGATTTATTTTGGCTTTCTTTAGTAAATATAGAAGTTGCGATCATTTTCTAAATCGCTGGTCATTCGAATCTGTGGGAAAATTCGATGAAATGCGGGCGGGAATTTTCTCCGTCACCTCGCTGATTTCATCCAGTTGATGACCTCGCGCCAGTCGGTCATCCGGATCGGGGTCCCGTGCGAACCCGTTTCGAAACGCACCATCCGCACCGGGTAGCTCCGGCTGTGGAGGGAGCGATAGAAATTCTCCATGCTGGAGATCGGGATGACCGAATCCCGGCTCCCGTGTCCGAGATACAAGGGCACACGATTCTGATACGCCGCGGAGGAAGGAAAACCCGGGTCGAGGGTCGAGCCGAGCATGAGAATCCCGTCGAGGATCGCGGCCACTTCGGGATCTCGAGTGAGCTGGTATCCGATCTGTCCGCCTGCGGATCCGAACGCGGCGAAGAGGTCGGCCTCGGGAGAGAGTTGATGGTGATGGAGCAGGAGGGCTTTGATCTGCGCGGCTCCCTCGGTTCCAAAATCGGAAAAATCGGGACAGAGGTAGAGTCCCCCGTTTCTCGTCATGAGATTCTTGATGCGATTGAAGTTGCCTCCAAAGGTCCAGTCGTTGACTCCCTGGTGACGGCTTCCCCCCTGTCCGTGGATATAGATCGTGATATTCGAAGCCCCTTTCTCTTTTCCCACGGCATAGTAGGAGATGTATCCGCCGGGAACCTTCATGCGACGGCTCCGCTGAGCCCGCTTGGGATCGAGTGATACGTAGTTCTTGTGAACCCGTTTTTCGTCGATTTGGTCTCGCTCGTCGATATCGCGAGACTCCTGGTAGTCGACTTTGCGATAGGCCCCGCCGTCGCGGGATTCGAGAACAGTTGGGAGGGCGAATTCCGCATCCTTCCAGGAAGCGAGCGGGGGAGAGGCCTGGGTCGAGAGGATCCCGCCTCCGATCGCGACGCCAAGGGCGAGGACAGACCGAAGGAAATGAGAAGCGGACAGATTCATGGAGAGCGCTGGAGGCAATCGTGAGCTTTCAACCAACGACAGTTCGCTTCCCCGTCAAGTGATCTCGGGGGGCTCGCGGCAGGGGCAGGAGACGGTGAAATTGACCGCAAGATCTGCGCATCGCCGGACTTTTTCCGAGTTGCTCATTCGGGAAGTCGAGGCCTACACTTCGAATCCTGCTATGAGCCTGCCTGCCGCTGCTACTTCGAGTGCCGAGTCTACGGATGCGTATCGTCCGTTTGCGACGTTTTCTCTCGTCTGGGGGATCACGACCTTGATTCACCAGCTCGCCTTTACCTTCTGGACCGAGTCGTGGCAGGGATGGACCCTGGTCATGGCGGCCATCGCGGTGATCCTTCGCCCGAGTTGCTCGATGCGGTTTCTTTTTCTCGTCGTTGCCTCGCTCTTGAATCTCTGGCACAAGCTCCCGTTCGTTCCGAATCACATTCTCTATGAAGGCATGCTCCACATCGTCATGCTACTGGGGGCGATCAGCTTTTTCATCAAGGGGAAGGGAGCGGGCGCCATTTCCGGCAAGTTGGGCAGCTGGACTCGTGGGATCTGGCTGATCGTGGTCGCTGCGGTCGTCAAGGTGGTCTATTTCGCTCTCCCGGAGTCCATCCAGGGCTATTATCTCGGCGCACCGACGACCTTCTTCATCGTCTTCGCGATCGGTCGGGTGGTCTTTCGAGGGGAGAAAGTCGGGGAGGGTGATGACCTCCTCGCGCGCTTTGCTCCCACGATCCGCGTGGCGGTGGTCATCATGTACGTCTGGGCCGTGATCCAGAAGCTGAACTTCGACTATTTCAATGCGGAGGTCACTTGTGCCGGGAAGCTGCATCGCGAGATCAATCTCTACTTCGGATCCATCTTTCCGGAATCGGACTGGGCCATGGTCGGAGCCGCGATGGGTTCACTGATTTTCGAACTGGGAATTCCGCTGCTCCTGATCTTTCGGAAAACCCGCTATGCAGGATTCGTGGCCGCGATCGGATTCCATCTCTGGCTTTCGATTCATCCTGCCGCGGGCATTTACAGTTTCAGCTCCCTGATCCTGGCCTTTCTTCTCGTCTTTCTTCCCACGAGCTGGGGGCAGCAGTTGCAACTCCTCTGGAATTCGCAACTCCGTTGGCTGGGCAAAGGGGATCTCGATCGGGGTCGTAAGCGCGCCCGTCGTCTCGTCATCGGGGTCTTTTTTGCGACTCTCTTCACCCAGGCCGCACTCTACCTGACTCTTGAGCGAAGTTATGAGGTTTTCGGAAAGGCCAACCGGGTCGGTTTCTTCACCTTTTTCGCCTGGGGACTCTGGATCGGGAGCTGCTATCTCATCGCGGGATGGCGGGCTCGGGGGGCGGATGGTTCGTTCCCGAATCGAGCGATCCGTTCGCTGGCGTGGGTCGGGTTGATACCCATCCTCATGAATGGTGTGTATCCCTGGATCGGGGCGAGAACGCAGACGTCCTTTTCGATGTATAGCAACCTGCGGTCCGAAGCCGAGGGGAACCACCTCTTCCTCAAGCGGGTCGACCTTTTCCCTTTCCAGACCGACATGGTCGAGGTGCTGACCTCGAAACCCAACATCCTCGCGCCGTCCGAGCGACCCCGGGGGATCCAGCAATTTGCTCATCCGGGGCATCGGATCGTCCCCTGGTTCGAATTTCGCAGACTGGTCAGTGAAATGCCGGGAGATGTCGAGGTGACCTACCTGCGAAACGGGGAAGAGCTTTCTTTGAGCCGCAAGGGCGATGAACTCACAGGCGATCTGGAAGCCTTCGAGGAGCTTCCCCTGTTTGCGAGGAAGTTTATCTGGTTCCGTCGTCTCGAGTCCCTCGAGGGGCCGATGGGTTGTACTCACTGATCCCCAGGGTCAGGAGAGAGGCGATCAAACGATGGAGGAGCGCCAACTGCGGAGTGTTTGATCACTCTCGATCGGACCAACCACTGCGGAGGAGAAGGCGAGCGGGTCGAAAATCCTTTCGATGGATTCCTGGATCTGGGTCCGAGTCACGGCCGCGACTTCTTCGTGGACGGCTTCCGGGTCTTTCAATTCGTCGAAGAAGAGGATGCATTCTCCCGCCCACATCATGTTCGATGCCGTATTTTCCAGGGCGATTCGGCTCTGTCCGATGACGTAGGACTTCGCGTTTTCCAACTCGGCTTCCGAGATCCCTTTCTTCACCAATTGGGAAATGATCTTGGCGATGCTCTGAAGCGCCTCGTCGAGGTTCTCGGGACTGAGGGCGAGAAAGATCTGGAGGAGACCGGCATCGTCGAACGAGACCAGGTCGGTCTGGACCTCGTAGCAGAGTGCTCGTTCCTCTCGCAGTTCCTGGAAAAGCCGAGAGCTCATGTTCTCCCCGAGGATGACATTGAGCAGTTTGACCGCATAGCGGGTGGGGTCGTGACGATGTACCGCTTCGAAGGAAAGGGCGAGATGGGCCTGCTCTTGATCCTCGGCCTCGACGAAACGATGATCCGGAAGCGGATCGAAAGCCGAGGCGAAGGAGGTGGGATTGCCCGCGGGGTGGTTGGAGAAATGACCCGATACGATGCGCTCGATTTTCTTGGGGTCGACATTGCCCGCCACGGAGATCACCGTGTTTTCCCCCGAGTAGGCGCGACGGTAGAAGGCGAGAAGATCATCGCGCTGGAAAGCATCGAGGCTGGAGTCGGTGCCGGTAATGGATCGGCCGAGAGGATGATTCTCCCCCCAGGTCGCTTCGCTGATGAGATCTTCGAGGAGCTGAGCCGGTTGATCCTGGACCATCGCGATCTCTTCGTGGATGACCTGTTTTTCCGACTCAAGATCCGCTGGGTCCATGACGGGACGCAGATAGAAATCGGCGAGGACATCGAAAAGCTTCTCGAATTGCTCGGCGGGCGCTTTCGTCTGGTAGGCGGTGTGGTCCTCGACGGTATATCCATCGATGGAAGAACCGAGCCCCTCGATCTCCCGGGAGATCTGCACGGCGGAACGCGTCGGGGTCCCCTTGAACAGCATGTGCTCGACGAGGTGAGCCATCCCATGTTCCTGCGGCATCTCATGACGGCTGCCTGCATCGGTCCAGAGACCCACGGCTACACTCTCCATATGGGTCATGGGCAGTGTGACGAGTCGGACACCGTTTTCGAGAAGGAGAATATGATGAGGAGAGGACATGAAAGGATATGGCGAGGGTGCCTACTGTGGAGCCAACGCTTTCCGTTTTCCACTCGGAAAAATGCCGCTATGGTAGCGGCAAGATGAGTGCTCCGAACCTTCCCGTTCTCCCGGTCTTCCAAGTTCTCGGTCAGCCCGTGGAGATTTCTCAAATCGAAAAAGAGCTCCAGGCCCTTTTTATGGATGGAGAAGAGGACGGCTCCGGCGTGGCGCGGGCTTCTCTCATCAACCTCGCTCTCTACAGCGAAGATCAGGACGATCTCGAAAAAGACGCCGAGATTCTTGGAGAGCTGACCAGCGAATCGGCCTGCCGATCCCTGCTCATCAATGCCGACACCCGGGCCGCGGAAATGACGGCCCAGGCGTGGGTGCAGGTGCATTGCCAGATCAATCGGGATGGAGAAAAGACCGTCTGCACCGAGCAGATCAGCTTTTTCCTGACGGGGGATTCTCCCGGAATGCTTCGAAATATCGTTTTTTCCCATCTCGACTCGGATCTCCCTCTCGCTTTCTGGTGGCGCGGAGAATTCTCCGATGCGTTCGAAACTGGGCTCTATTCGAGAATCGATCGCCTCCTCTACGACAGCGAATCGTGGGAGCAGCCGCGAAATCAATTCATACGCCTTCTCGCCGCCCAGGAGGAGTCTCCCTCTCCCTTCGTGATGCACGATCTCGCCTTCACGCGTCTGAATTCCATCCGGCACGCGATCGCCAACGCCTTTGACCGGCCGGGGCTGGGGTCCCAGGTCAGCTCTCTCGACGAGATCGAGCTGCGTTATGCTCCCGGGTATCGGATGAGCGCTTACTATCTTGCTTCCTGGATCGCTTTCCGGCTCGGAATGTCCCTGGATCGAGGCCAATCCTCGCCCGATTCCCTGGTTTTCGGTTCTTCGAAAAAAGGAGCGCCTTCCTCAGTATCGGTCCGAATCGGCAAACTGGAAGAAGGTCGCAAGGGCACCGTGGAAGTCGATTTCCGTCTCGGAGAGGCTCGGATCGAGATCAGCCGCTGCCAGACCCGCGATTTCATGCGGACCCTGACCCATCGACCCGATTGCACCACCGAGGAAGACTGGCTTCCCGCGAGAAATCTGACCGATGTTGCGCTCGTTGGCGATGTCCTCAATCGAGCCGGGCGGAATCGCACCTATTCCGAGGTTCTCCCCATCGTTCAGGAGCTGCTGACGATCTGAATCGGCAGGTTGGCCCTCCATATTTCACAGGGTTGGGTCCATCATCCGACCCTGTTGGGTCGATTTTGCAAAGAGCTTCGCGCCGAAGTCTTTACACGGTCGCGGATCTCCCTACACTTTACCAATGCCAGCAAAGGAAAAATGGGTCGTGGCACCCCAACCCGATCCGACGATCGTGCAGGAATACGCGGCAGCGCTTTCCCTCTCGCCCGTCGTGGTCTCGCTGGCTTTGAAGCGCGGATATACCGATCAGGACGAGCTGGAGCAATTTCTCTATCCCCGGCTCAAGGATCTGGGGAATCCATTTTCTCTGCCCGGGGTGAAGGAAGCCGTCGAACGGATTTTCGAGGCAGTGGACGCGGGCGAGACGGTCGTTCTCTATGGCGACTACGACGTGGATGGAGTCAGCTCGATTGCGCTGCTCGATTCCACGCTTCGTGCTTATGGAGTCAAGACCCGGCGATTTCTTCCGACTCGATTGGCCGAGGGCTACGGGCTCAGTGTCAAGGGGATCGAGAATTCCGTGGGATCCTCGGAGGACGAGGGGAGCGACGATGCGATTTCCCTGCTCATCGCGGCGGATTGTGGAACGAATTCTCGCGACGAAGCGGCCCTCCTCGCGGAGAAAGGGATCGATCTCATCATTCTGGATCACCACGAGGCTTCCTCTCAGGGTACCGCGCAGTGTGCGGCCCTTGTGAATCCGAAGTTGGGAGATGACTTTCACTATCTCTGCACCGCTGGCGTCGTTTTCAAAGTGGCCCACGCCTTGCTCAAGACTCGACCCATCCCCGGGTTTGATCTGAAACACTATCTCGACTTCGTGGCTCTCGGGACGATTGCGGATATCGTCCCGCTCGAAAAGGAGAACCGAATCTTCGCGCGCCGTGGGCTGGCGCAACTCGATCAGACCATTCATCCCGGGCTCAGCGCGCTGAAGCGAGTCGCCGGTGTGAGTTCTCCGGCGCAGTCGAACGATGTCGGGTTCAAACTGGGGCCGCGCCTCAACGCCGCAGGTCGACTTGATACCGCAAGTGCTTCCCTTGATTTGTTGCTTTGCCAGGACTCGAGCGAATCAACCCGTCTTGCCGAGTCCCTCGATCGTCAGAATCGCGAACGACAGACTTTGGAGCAGACGACGAGGGAAGAGGCCGAGGAAATGCTGAGTCAGCAGCCCCGGGAGCAGCGCGAGTTTGGGATCGTGGTTGGGTCGCGGGGGTGGCATCCCGGGGTCGTTGGCATCGTCGCTTCTCGGCTTTCCCGACAGCATCACCGCCCGACTTTTGTGATCGGGTTCGATGAGAACGGATTGGGCAAAGGGAGCGGGCGGAGTGTCGATGGCATTTCCCTGGTCCGAGCTCTCGAATCTTCCAACGAACTTATCGTCGCCGGCGGTGGGCACGAGATGGCGGCCGGGGTGAGCGTCCACGAATCCAATCTCGACGACTTTCGCGAATCCTTCATCCAGAGTGTCCGTGAACAGGTCGAAGGGGACACCTTGACCCCCAAGCTGTTCATCGATCAGAAGATTTCCTTTCGGGATCTCTCGCTGGATCTCCTCGATTCCTACGAGCTTCTGCAGCCCTTCGGTGCGGGTAATCCGCAGCCGCTTTTCATGAGTGGAGCGGTGCGGGTGACGCAGGAACCACGGTTGATCAAGGACAAGCACCTCAAGTTCACCTTCGAACAGGAAGGGATCCTGCAGGAAGGAATCTTCTTCAATTCGGTTCATCTCGACTTGCCAAAACCTCCCTGGGACATTGCTTTCACGATTGATCGCAATGAATGGCGGGGTCGGGTGCGCCTGAACATGATTCTGAAAGCGATTCGCAAAGCCGCCTGACCGGGCCTCGTTTCCCGCTTTCTTGTTTCTTGATTTTTCCGATGTCGCAACCGCCCGAACTGAGTCGCCGCTATCTCTCGGATACGGGAGGCTGGAAGGAGATGAAAGAGGCTCGCGCGATCCATGCTGCGGGTCGAGTCGAGGAGGCTCGTTATGAGAATGGCGTTCTCGAAGGACTGGTTCGCGACAAGGGGAAGTCGATGAAGGTCCGAATGACTTTCCGCTCGCGGATCGACGTTGAAAACGCCTGCCCCTGCTATCGGGCGAGACGCGAGGGAATCATCTGCGCCCACGGACTCGCGGTGGGATTGGAGGTTCTGGAACCGACCGAGAAGAAGGCCTCTCCTGCTGCGGGAGCTTCCTCGAAGGCAGGCGAAGCGAAGAAGAAGGCTGCACCCAAGGTCTCCGAGGCGTGGCCTCGATTGAGCGAACTCGGAAGTGATACGGTAATCGATGCGAGGCTGCATCTCGTCCTTGCCCCCAGGCTGGCGGAGGCGTGGAGCAAAGGACGGATCACCGTGGGTGTGGAGATCGAGAGCGATGGGGAGCGGCGTCTCCTGAAATCACTCCAAGCGGACGAGGAGCTGTTTCTCGATGCCTCCGACACCGCGCTGTATCGAGTTCTCCAGGAAATTTCTCCCGAGCAGGTCCCGGGAATGCTCAACGTAGCGACCCATGACCTTGCGAAAATCTTTGCTGCGGTTCCGGGGCATCGCGGGATCACCTTGGGGAAAACCGATTCTCTCACCATCGCGCACCTGCCCTATCGTCCGACGGTTCGACGCGGAAAGGGTCTCCGTTTCCAGGTCGAATGGAATGCAGCGGTGGTTCCCCTCGTTTCGACGGAGGGAGTCTGGGTGCTGGCAGAAAAGAATCTCGTCCAACCGGTTGCACCCGGACTCGCGAGTCGATGGCAGTGCGTCATGGTGGGAGGGCTGACCCTGACGCCGCAGGATTTCCTCGAAGGCTTTGCCGCGCTGCAACGGCACTTTGATCTCGAGGAGGTCGATGTCCGTCGAGTTTCCCCCGAAGTCGTGCTCGAAGTTGAGGGGGCCCTCAATCATCTCGATGCCGAGCTTTCCTTCCGATACGGATCCGAGGAGGTCGCCGCATCCGTCGGACGCGAGCCGGTTCGGGAGAAAGGGGGATCGCTTGAAATTGCAGACATCGCGAAGGAAGAGGCAGCGATCGACCGCCTCGAGGAGGTGGGTTTTCAGCGTCGCGGAGCTGGCGGGCGCTGGGTGCTCAAGGACAAGGAGGCGATCCTCCAATTTCTCGCTCACGGCCTCCCTCAGTTCGAGAAGGATTTCCAAATCGAGACGGGAGAGCGTTTCGAACATGCCCGCAGTCTCGTCGAACCGATCGAAACTACCCTCGAGTTTCGACCTGGAGGAGAGGATTGGTTTGCTCTCGATGTCGCGTTTGGAACGAGCTCTGGAAATTCGGTTTCTCGCCAGGAGATCGAACGACTCCTGCAGATGGGACAGTCCAGTCAACCTTTGCCAAAAGGAAAGGTGGCGGTGTTGGAGAAAGACATCGCGTCTCGATTTTCCGAGGTCCTCAGCGATTGTGATCCCGAGCAGATCCAGGCGGGGACCTATCGGATCGATCAGGCCCAGGCAGGCTATCTCGAAGAGACGGCGAAGGATTTCGGGTTTCGTTCCACCGGGGCCCTGCCCTGGCAGAATGAAGTGGAAGGAATCGAGTTCTATGATCTTTCCGAATCCCTTGAGTCGACCTTGCGACCGTATCAGAAGGAAGGATTCACCTGGATGCAGGATCTTGCCTCCAAGGGGATGGGCGGCATTCTCGCCGATGACATGGGATTGGGAAAAACGCTCCAGACCATTTCCTTTCTCTACTCGGTCGGAGGCACCTCGCTGGTGGTCTGTCCGTCCTCGCTGGTCTTCAACTGGGTCGCGGAAGTGGAGAAGTTTGCTCCGGATCTCGAGGCGGTGGCGATCGAGGGGCCAAATCGCAGCAAGGTGCTGAAAGCCCATCCAGAGGCCGATGTCTATGTGACCAGCTATGCCCTCCTGCGTCGGGACGAAGAGGTCTGGGCCGAGCGGGATTTCGATGTCGTGGTTCTCGATGAGGCCCAACACATCAAGAACCCGGAAGCGCAGGTCAGCCGGGCCGCGCATCGACTCCGGGGGACGCATCGCTTTGTTCTCACGGGCACACCGATCGAGAACTCGGTCAGGGATCTCTGGTCGATTTCCCAGTTTGCCCTGCCTGGCTATCTCGGGAGCCGAAAGGATTTTGCGGAGCGATTTGAAAAACCCTTATCGTCTTCGGATCCTCCCGTTTCGGTTCGTGAGCGACTCTCGCGCAGGCTTCGCCCCGTTCTCCTGCGTCGTCTCAAGCAGGAAGTTGCCAAGGACCTTCCCGAGAAAATCGAGCAGGTCGTCTACTGCGATCTGAAACCCCAGCAGCGCGAGGTCTACGAAAAACTGCTTCGAGAAAGCAAGGCCTCGCTGCTCGAAGCGGAAGGGGGCAAGCAGCGGATGCTGGCCCTGACGGCGCTTCTGCGCCTGCGTCAAACCTGCTGCGATCTGCGTTTGTTAGGCTTGTCGGAGGTGGAGGAGAGGGAGGCTTCGATCAAATCGGACGCGCTTCACGAGTTGCTTGAGGAGGCGATCGAAGGCGGTCACCGTGTGCTGATCTTCAGCCAGTTCGTCGAGATGCTTCAGATTCTCGTGCCCGACCTCGCGGGGAAGGGAATCGATTTCTGCTACCTCGATGGCCAGACGCGAAATCGAGGGGAAGTGGTGCGGAAATTCCAGGAGGAAGATGTGCCCGTTTTCCTGATCAGCCTGAAGGCGGGAGGTGTTGGGCTCAACCTGGCCGCGGCCGATACCGTGATTCACATCGATCCCTGGTGGAACCCGGCCGTCGAGGCCCAGGCCACCGATCGGGCGCACCGAATCGGGCAGGAAAAAGTGGTGACGAGTTACAAGCTGATCACCCGGGGAACGGTCGAAGAGAAGATCCTCGCGCTCCAGAATCGGAAGCGCGAGATGACCGAGTCACTGCTATCCGAAGCAGGCGACACGAGCCTGAGTGCTTCGGAGCTGATGAGTCTTTTCGACTAGAGCGAACCAAGTCCACTCCTGAGCGCGCCAAACATGGCAATCGCGATGATCCCAATGTAGAGGCCGATCGAGATGATGACGGCGATCCCGATGGATTTCCAGAAACCCCGCTGTTGATCGAGAGCTGCGGCGAGCTGCTCCTCGTTGGGAGCAATCAAGAGGGCCCCGATCCGGGACGCATACTTTCCCAGTTTCAGAGCGGGATAGACCAGCAAGCCTGCGTAGGCAAGATAGAAGATGGGGAGGAAGGTAATCATCATACTCATCGCGCCCATGGCTCCTGCGGCACGAAAGGATTCAGAAGCCTCTCCGAACTGGAACATGAAGAAAGTCGAAACGGCAGAGAGGGCCATGACGGCGACCCCGATCCAGAGGAGGACGCAAATGAACAGCGTCCATCCCCGGGTCCTCGCAAGGTGATTGAGAACGGCCTGGGAGACGGGAGAAGGGGCGGATTCCATGAACCCGTTCTACCCGTTCGGGAATGACAGGGCAAGTGGAGAGTCGAAACTCTGATCACCCCTCGTCCGCAACAGGGCGCGTCTTTGGCTTCGGCTTGGTCGCTTGGGCGGCCTCCTCCGAATTCGTTGGGGCCACGGGCTTGACCGACTTCAGGTATTTGAAAAGATCGCTGTCAGTGGAAAGCACCACAGTGCTGTCACCGAGGACATCGCCATACAGCTCAAGCGTGCGAGTAAATTCATAGAACTCCGCCGCTTCTTCGGACTGGTTGAAGGCCTTGGCATAGATTTCGGTCGCTTTGGCGTCCGCCTCTCCCTTGGTTTCCTGAACGGTCTTGTAGGCCTCGGACTCGATTTTTCGAAGATCGCGCTCCATGTCACCGAGAATCTTGGCGGCCTCCCCGGCTCCTTCGGATCGGAAACGTTCGGCGATCTGCTGACGCTCGGAAATCATTCGTTCGTAGATTCGCTCCTGGACGCTCTGGTTGTAGTTGATCCGCTTGAAGCGGGCATCGAGCAATTCGATTCCGAATTCGCCGAGCTTGGCTTTCGCGGTCGTGTAGATGTCCTGCTCAAGTGCGGTTCGGCCGCGTCGAATCGGGATCAACTTTCCGACCGAGCCGGTCATGTCGGCCTCGGCGATGTCTTCTTCGACGAGAGGCTTGCGATCCTTCGTCGTGCGAATGACCTCGATCAGTTCGTGCTTGGCGATGCTGTTCCGCACCTCCGAGCCAAGAATGTCGTCGAGTCGTGACTGGGCGCTTCGCTCATCGCGAAGTTTCTCGAAATAGCGAAGCGGATCGGTAATCGTCCATCGGGCATAGGTGTCGACCATGATGTAGGTCTTGTCCTTGGTCGGCATTTCGGTGGGACGCCCGTCCCACTCGAGGATGCGCTTGTCGAAGAAGTTGGCCTTCTGGAGGAAGGGGATCTTGAACTTGAGCCCGGGCTCCTTGATCGGCTCTCCGACCGGTTCACCAAACTGGGTCACGATGACCTGCTTGGTTTCGTCGACGGTGTAGATGCCACCCGAAGCCACCAGCAGTAGGATGATGACGATGAAGGCGGCGAGAAATCCAATACCTAGTTTTTTCATGAGAGTAAGAGAGAGATGGAAGGGGAATTACTTGGCCTGGATGCCTCCGGGGGCCAGGGGGAGAAAGGGAAGAACCTGGTCGTTGCCTTCATCGAGGATGACTTTTTTCCCGAGCTTGGGCATGACTTCTTCCATGGTTTCGAGATAGAGACGACGGCGGGTCACCTCGGATGCCTTTTGGTATTCGGTGAACAGGGCGCTGAATCGATTCGCATCCCCCTCGGCTTCGTTGATTCGCTGGGTCGCATAACCCTCGGCTTCACTGATGGTTTTCTCGGCTTCTCCTCGGGCACGGGGAACGGCGCGGTTGTATTCTCCGTTGGCGACGTTGATGGATTTCTCCTTTTCCTGCTGGGCCTGGTTGACCTCGTTGAAGGAGGACTGTACCGGCTTGGGAGGGTCGACGTTCTTGAGTTGGACCTGGTCGATCGTGATTCCGAGTTCGTAGAGTTTCACCAGCTGTTTCAACTTCTCGTTGCATTCGGCCTCGATTTCCTGACGACCAATCGTGATGACCTCATCCACGGTGCGATCCCCTACGACCTGCCGCATCACCGATTCACTGGCATCGCGGAGGGTGGCGTCGGCATTGCGAACTTTGAAGAGATAGTTTTCTGGTTCGGTGATTCGATACTGAATGACCCATTCCACGAGAGCGGCATTGAGGTCGCCGGTCACCATGTTTTTCTCCAGCTCCATTTCTCCGGGCGAAGTCCATTGCTGAGGATTGGAGTTCCCCTGGGTGCCGAAACCGAATTCCTGTTTCTGCTGGCGGCGAACCGGAACGGTGATGACCTGGTCGATTCCGAAAGGGAGCTTGAAGTGCAGACCGGGTTCGACCGTGTCGATGTGTTTTCCAAACCGGAGCACGACCCCGGCTTCTTCGACTTGAACGGTGTAAAAGCTCCCCAGGGCTGCGATCAACAACATGATCGCAATGACCACGGCAAGGATCGCTTTCCCCCCAAAAGAGGGCCCCTTGAATTCGATAACTTCATTTCCTACCTGAATGCGCATGGGCGGACTGTAAGCGCGATGTCCAATCCCGCCAGTTACAAAAGGGGCGCATCTTTGGATGCCTCCCGTTCCGATCGGGAACCGTAGGCTCAGCCGAGGGCAAGACTTTCGCGCTGGATCGCGGCAATTACACGTACCGAGTCGGCGACGGCCTTCACGTTGTGCACGCGAAAGATGTCGGCGCGGGCGACGAGGCCCCTCACGAGACAAGCCACCGTTCCGGCATCGCGACGAGAGGGATCTTCGATCCCGAGGACTTCGCCGATGACGGTCTTGCGGGAAATGGGAAGAAGGACGGGAAGGTCATATCGCTGGAGTCGCTCCAGTTCCCGGTAGATGCGGAGGTTGTCGTCCCGCTGCTTTGCGAAATCGATTCCGGGATCGAGAATGATCTGGTCATCGCTCAGCCCGATACGACGAGCCCGATTGAGACGATCGACGAAGAAGTGTTCGAGCGATTCCCAGATATCTTCATAGACCTCCTCGGTGTGCGCGATCTTTGGCTCTCCGACCGTGTGCATGATGAGGAGCGCGGCGTCGTATTCGAAGCAAAGTCTCGCGTTCGTGTCTTCGGTGAGACCGCCGATGTCATTGATGATGTCGACGCGCCCCGCCTGGAGGACGGCTTCCACGATCTCGGGGCGCCAGGTGTTGACGGAAATCAGCGGAGGCCAGATTTGCGAATCGTCCCGGGGTTCGGCCTCTTCGCAGGCGGCTCCGAAGGCGTCGAGAAAAGGAAGCAGGCGATCGATTTCTTCCCGGACGGCGATGGCCTCGCGGTTGGTGCGGGCGCTCTCGGCACCGACGTCGATGATGTCGGCACCGTCTTTTGCCATCTGGATGGCCTGGGCGAGGGCCTGATCGATGTTCAGTGTACCGTCACCGGAAAAGGAATCGTCGTTGATATTCACGATCCCCATGACCCGGGGATAGTCCCGGAGTCGTTGTTTCATCCCCTGCGTCGGCATATCAGTATCTCCCGGCTCCTTCCCGGGTTTCTGCCTGGGTGGGCGCCGTCCTATGCTGGCACGTTCGATGGGGATTCATGGCCTCGATCCCTCCTTTGCCGACGGGGCAGAAGTTGGTTTGGTGGGGAAACCTGTCGTTTCCCGAGAGAGGAAAGAAAGAGCGGGGAAGCCCGGGCGAACGGCAGATCTCATTCCACAAGTGGATGAAATCGCACGCGGTCGAAGCAACTCAAAAGAGGCGGAAAGCGAAGCGCTTTCAGGCGATGCGAACGCTTCTTTTTTTATTGAGTTTCAGGACCTGTCCTGATTCAAGAGTTGGTTCGGCCTTGGGGTCGGAGACTTTTTCGCCATCGATCTGGATGCTGCCCTGCTGGATCAGGCGTCGCACATCGGATCCCGATTTGGGCTCTTCGAGAGAGGCGAAGGCTGCCTGGACGATTCCGAGAAGATCGTTGCGATCGGTCGGAGGAGTGAACTTGGGAAGTTCCACGGACTCGAGATTGCCGCGATTGTTCCAGTTGGAAATGGCCTGCTGGGCTGCCTCGGCGGAGTGGTATCTCTCGACGATCTTTCCCGCGAGCTTCTTCTTGGCCTCGACCGGATGCTCGGCTGCATCGATTTCCTCCCCGAGAAGAAGGATGGAATAACGCGCCATGAGATCATCGGAGATGCTCATGATCTTTCCGAACATCTCTCCGGGAGATTCGGTGATCCCCACGTAGTTGTTCAGGCTCTTGCTCATCTTCTGGACTCCGTCGAGCCCTTCGAGAATGGGGAGACACATTACGACCTGGGGTTCCATTCCGGCCGATTTCTGGAGATCCCTTCCGACGAGGATGTTGAAGAGCTGATCGGTGCCCCCGAGCTCGACATCGGCTCGGACCTTCACCGAGTCGTATCCCTGCACGATGGGGTATTGGATCTCGTGGAGTCGGACTTCCTGGTCATTGGCGATCCGGTTCTTGAAATCTTCCCGCTGCAGCATCTGCTGCATGGTGACCTGGGCATTCAACTGGATCACCTCGGAGAAGGACATGCTGTTGAACCATTCCCCATTGAAGACGATTTCGGTCTTCTCCTTGTCGAGGATGCAGAAGGCCTGTTCCTGGTAGGTCTTGGCGTTTTCGAGAATTTCTTCCCGAGTCAGGGGAGGGCGGGTCTTGGCTCGTCCCGTGGGATCTCCTATCTGGGCGGTAAAATCGCCGATGATGAGAACCGCCTGGTGGCCCAGTTCCTGGAACTGACGCAGCTTCTCGAGGACGACGCTGTGACCGAGGTGAAGATCGGGAGAGGTCGGATCGACGCCGAGCTTGGCACGCAAAGGTTCACCGCGTGTCAGTTTTTTGAGCAGTTCCTTTTCGCTGAGGATCTGCGCGGTACCGCGGGTGAGGAGAGAAAGCTGTTCTTCCGGTGACATGGGATGGGATAGGGAAAGGTCCGAAGAAACATCGCGCAGGCGATACTTCAAGCCTCTTCTGTCGACTCCAGTTCGACAGGAGGCGGGGGCGCGCCTTCTTCCATCCCGAACTTGTCGCGATAGACGGTGGGGCTGATGTCGAAAACGGCTTCGAATTCTTTGTTGAATTCCCCTACGGAGGCAAAGCCGACAAGCTTGGAAATCCGTCTTCTCTCCTCCGTCGTCGTGAGGAGTTTGCAGGCCGCGTGAAAAACCCGGCGACGCTGGGCGTACTCGGCTAGGGTCATTCCGGTCAGTGCCTCGAAGGCTTCCTCGATCGTCTGCTTTTCATAGCCACCCCGTGGCATCTTTCCGGCGAAAAAGGGAGCTGCCTGGAGAATGGTGTTCTCGATCTGATCAAGAGCGTGCTTCGCCTCGGGCAGCATTTCGACCTCGGCTACCCCTCTCCAGAATCGGCGATACTCATCGGCGAGCAGCATCATCAGCTTGAGTAGGGAAACCCGGGTGATGGGTTCGAGATTTCTTTTCTCCCGGAGAAGTCCCCGCAGGTAGTTCAGCTCTGCGCGGATGCGGCTGGTGCCTTCTTCCTGGGTCGTGAAGACGTGGAAGCTTTCGTCACGAGGATAGCGAAACCAGGACTGGTCGAAGAAGAGGGTCAGGACATCCGGTGAATTCGCAATGAGGGCGTATTCCTGGGTCAACCATTCCGGGAGGAATCGAATTCGGATGAGAATGACCTCTTCGGGTTGCTGAATGGTGTGATGACAGCCTGGATGGATCACGAGGACGGCTCCCTGGCGAATGGCCTGGGTTCCGATATCGGTGACATGGAGAAAGCTGCCTTCGAGGACGAAGAAGATCTCCGGGAAATTGGTCGCGGGAAAATCGTAGTCGTCGATCAGCGAAAACTGGGTGAATCGCACGGGCCAGCGGCCCGAGTTTTCGATTCGATTCTCGGCGATGGAAGATTTCTTGAAGAACAATCCCATGATGAAGAGGTAAGCGGTCTCTCAGTCGATTTTGGTATCGGGGTAGTCGACCCGTTCCAAGGTCAATCCGTCGGCGGGAGCACAATACGGAGCTTTCTTTTCTGGATCTTTGCCAGAGAGAAAAGCTTCGATCTCAGAGGTGCTGAGCCGACGCTCGATACCATACACGGTCGTTCCGACAAGGAAACGGACCATTTTGTAGAGAAATCCATTTCCCGTGAATCGAAGATCGACCTGGTTCGGGACTGATTGTTCGGCTCTCGCGGCAAAGATGACCCGTCGCGTATCGAGTCCCTCGTCGGATCCATCGTTGCGGTTTGCGGACAAGGCTCGGAAGTCGTGTTCGCCCTCGAAGAGTCGCAAAAGGGTGTTCCACTCGTCGAGAGAAGCGGTGCCACGCCGGTGCCAGGCCAGCCCAACGAGGGTGGGGGGCAGGACCTGACCGGTGAAAATGCGATACCGGTAGGTCTTTTCCTTTGCGGAAAATCGAGCGTGGAACTCAGGTTCGGTCGCGTCACAGGCATAGATTCGGATCGACTTGGGGAGCTTGGTATTCAACGCGTCACGCCAATTCTCTCCGTTCATTTTCCAAGAAGAAGGAGCGTCGAAATGAGCGACCTGCCCCTCCGCGGAGACCCCGGCATCGGTCCGGCCCGAGCCTACCAGGCCCTTGGCATCGGGGCAGAGGGAGCGCAGGGCCTCGAGGAGGCGATCCTGGATCGTATCTCCTGCGGCCTGGCTTTGCCAACCACAGTAGGGCCTCCCGTCATAGGCGACGAGAAGGCGAAAGCGCTGGAAGCTGGGATCGGGTTCCGACATAGTCTCGGAGACCATGCGAGCAGATTCGGCTCAATCAAGGTCAGGCGTTGCGAAAAACTCGACTCTGTATTCTATTCTCTCACCGTGGAAAAGCCCCTCTATTTCGATTGGAAGTCCCACCTTGCCGAGTGGCATCGGTTCATTCTTCCCGTTTTCGTTCTCGTCGCGGCCGTGGCGCTGGTCCTCTTTCTCGTTCTGAAAAAGAGTGTCGATTCTCCCTGGAAAGATTGGGATCCTGCGGCCCAGGCGCGTTTTGGGCTCATTCCCTCCTCCCCGGAGGCGGTTTTTGATCCTGCCTTTGTCGTGGCCTCGCCGCGGGAGCTCGTGCTGGCCCCTAAAGCGGTCAGCTTCGACCAGCCGGTGGGTTCTGCCCACGGAGCGCTCACTTACAATGCTCAGCCCTTCCTGACGAATCGACACCTCGGTGACGATATCAACGGAATCGGCGGATGGAACTCGGACATGGGCGATCCAGTCTATGCGGTCGCCGACGGCCAGGTGGTCTATGCGGGCTGGCCCTCGGATGGATGGGGCAATGTCGTCATCCTCCTGCACGAACTGCCGGATGGGGAGATCGTACAGACGTTTTACGGCCACCTCGATACGATGACCGTCCCGGTAGGGCGGCAGGTGAGGAGAGGCGAGAAGGTCGGGACGATCGGGAATGCCAATGGGGTTTACCTGGCGCACCTTCACTTCGAAATTCGTCGTTCCGCGACCTTCGATGTCGGGGTCGGTTACTCCGACGAGAAGCTGGGACGACTGCCCGGAGAGCTGGTTCTCGGGAAATGGAGGACGCGAGAAGACGATGAACTCGCGCCTGCGGTAGCGGGGATGCCCCTGGAACCGGGAGCTCTCAAGCTCGATGTCGATGAATCGGGGGAGGAACCGTCCGTCGATTTGCCGGCGCAACCGAGCTCAGCGGACCCTGTGGATGAGGGCGAGGGAGCCTGACCAAGAATGGATTTCACTCCCTACATCGTGGCGGCGATTCTCTTTCTCGCCGCCTACCTCCAATCGGCGACTGGCTTTGGGCTCGCTTTGGTCTGTATGGCGCTGTTGCCGCTTGTCCTCCCGGTGACCGATGCGATCGCCTATGTCGCAATTGCAAGTCTCTCGGTCAACCTTTTCATTCTCTACGCCAATCGAGCTGGCCTGCGCTGGAAAAGCATCCTGCTCCTGGGGCTGGCGATCGCCCTTGGAATTCCGATCGGGTATTTCGGGCTCCGTGCGATCGATGGTGAACTCGTCATTCGCTTGCTGGGAATCGTCCTCATGGCGATTGCAGTCTGGGAGTTTCTCCAGAGCCGGATCCAGCGATGGTCGATTCCGGACTGGGCGGGAGCCCCGCTCAGTTTCGTCGGCGGAATTCTCGCCGGTGCCTTCAATGTGGGAGGGCCACCCATCGTCGTTTACGTTTTTTCCCGCAAATGGACCAAGGTGGAAATGGTCGCGGCTCTCCAGGCGATCTTCGTCTTTGGGAGCGTGACGCGGAATGCGCTCATGGTTGGGAACGGGGAATACACTGCGGACCTTCTTCTCCTGGTCGTGCTTTCGATTCCGGGTGCCCTTCTCGGAGTCTGGTTGGGAAAACTTACCCTGGACCGGCTCCCCAAGGATCTGCTCAAGCGCATCGTCTTCGCCCTGATTTTCCTGATCGGACTGCGCTACGTGATCTCGGGGTGAGCGTGCTTTCGGCTCAGCCGCCGGTAAAGAACATCCCCGCGATGCTCGCGGTGAGGAGGCTCGCGAGGGTACCGCCGATCATGGCCCGGAAACCGAGGGCGGCAAGGTCGCTTCGTCTCTCCGGGGCGAGGGCTCCGATTCCACCGATCTGGATTCCGATGGAACTGAAGTTTGCGAATCCGCAGAGAGCGAAAGTGGCAAGAAACATCGACTTGGGTGAAAGGGCAGCGGCTTCCTGCATCGTGCCGAGTTCGAGATAGGCGACGAATTCATTGGCGACCATGCGGGTGCCGAGAAGTTGTCCCATGCGGAGGAGATCTCCTCCGTCGGCTCCGATCGCGGCGGCGAGGGGCGCAAAGAGAAATCCGAGAAGGGCCTCCAGCGAGAGTCCCGAGAAAGTTCCCCCGCTCGCGGATTGGACAAGACCGTCGAGCCATCCGGCGTTTTCTTCGCTGGCTCCCAGTCCGCCGAACCATCCGAGGATGGCGTTCGCAAGAGCGATCACGGCAACGAAGACGATCAGCATCGCGGCGACGTTGAGAGCGAGCTTGAGGCCTTCGGTGGTGCCTTTTGCGAGGGCATCGAGTGCGTTCCTTCCGGCTTTCTCTTTCGGGACAAAGAGTTCTTCGTTCACCTCTTCGCGTTCTGGAACGAGCATCTTGGCGATAAGCAGGGCCGCCGGAGCATTCATCATCGAAGCGGTGAGAAGTTGACGGGCGATCGCGGTCTGGGATTCGATATTGTCTCCCCCCAGGGTCACTACGTAGAGTCCAAAGACACTCCCGGCGATGGTTGCCATTCCGCCTGTCATCAGCGCCATAAGTTCCGACGTGGTCATCTTCCCGACGTAGGGACGCACCACGAGAGGCGCTTCCGTTTGCCCTACGAAGACGTTGGCGGCAGTGGCGAGGCTCTCGGCTCCCGAGAGTTTCATGAGGCGGGTCATGACCCACGCAAAGGCAAAGACGATGCGCTGGAGGATCCCGAGATAGTAGAGCAGCGAGGTGAGGCCGGCGACGAAGAGGATGGTGGGAAGCACCTTGAAGGCGAAGCCGTAGCGACTCGCATCGATCAGCTCTCCAAACATGAACTCGGCTCCGGCATCGCTGAAACTGAGGAGTTTCACAAACAGTCCGGAGATCCATTCGACGATCACCCCGAAAGGAGTCACGAGGATGAGGAAGGCAAGCGCGACCTGGAGACCGACTCCGCTTCCGACGAGGAGCCAGTTGATCTTTTTGCGGGCATTGCTCAGGCCATAGCAAAGACCGAGGAGAAGGATTACCCCGAGGAGGCCACGCAGGATCCCTTCGATCATGGACGGGATCCAGGTTGGACCGGTGTTGACTGCGAGCGCGCTGATTGGAGACAGGCGTCGAGGACTTCCTGGGTCTGAAGGGTGATCGTGGGCCAGTGAGAGTCGGGAGTTCCGGCGAGAGCGAGGTCGGCGAAATTCCGAAAGAGCTTGGTCTCCTGCGAGGTGGGATGATTGCTCCCATGCTCTCGGACGGCAATACGTCGGCTGTGCCGCTCCATGGAAAACTGGCAGACATCGGTCTCGAACAGGGCCTGCTCGATTTCAAAGGCGGCCTCGGCTCCGTCGAAAGGCAGGACGAAATCGTTCATCGTGATGTGCCCCTTCGTCCCGCTCAGGTTGACCCATTGCTGGTGCTCCGTCTCGAAACTGCAGTAAAACGAGCCCGTGACTCCATCGGCGAATTCCAATTCGGCGGAGAGACTGATGGGGACCGAATCGGGACTGTCGGGGCGACCCGATTCTCGGATCATGTGGGCTCGAACCTGCGTCGGCATCTCGTATTGCTTCGCCCAGAGAATGAACCGGATGCAATACCAGCCGAGGTCGCCCAGGCTTCCGAGGGGTTCGAGATCCGAATGCACCCGGATGTTTTCCTTCAGGAAATCCTCCGGAGCCATGAAGCTGAACTGCGTCGCAATTCGCTTGAGACTTCCGATCGCGTCTCCACGATCCAGTTCTTCGCGGAGTCGCGGAAGCCGATCGCTGTGCATGAACATGACGCCGTCCATGAACTGGACGCCCTGCCCGTTCCGAGCGCCGGCGCAGGCGTCGATGATTTCACGAACTTCCGCGGCATCGACCCCGCAAGGTTTCTCGCAGAGGACATGTTTCCCGGCCTTGGCGGCCTGGATTGCAACGTCTTTCCGAATCCCGGTCGGAAGCGGAATGTAGACGGCATCGATATCGTCGGCCTCGATGATTTGCTCGTAGCTGCCGCAGGCGCGGGGAGCCGGGTCGTGGGGCACCTGGGCCTGGTTCTCGTCGACGTATTGCTGCGCCCGTTCCTGGGAGCGGCTCGCGACGGCAACCAGCTGCCCGTTGCCACTGTTCCGGATGGCGTGCCAGTTTTTTCGGGCTATCTGAGAGGTGCCGATGATTCCCCAGCGGCAAAGTGATTCACTCATTCCGTACGAAATTCAGGTGAGAAACAGGGGTAGGAGATGGAGCCAACCCTGTGGGTCGGTGTCGTCTACTGGAAGTTGATTCGAACCCCTCGGGATCTCCAGTTCTTCGTAATGTCCGCCTCCAGATCGTCCCAGCTTCGTCCGGCGAGCAGAGGTTCGAAAATCTCGTCGCCTTTTTTCCCAGCTTTCAACCCCTTCAGAAACTCCTTGATGGTCGTGGCTTCCTTGTCGCCTTCCATGTGGAAAAAGTAGTAAACGATGAGTGCTCCGAGACCGTAGTTGAGCTGGGCATTACCTACAAACGAGCTGTAACTCTGCGTGAAGAAATCCTTCAGATCGGGAGAGTTGATTTCTTCTCCGAGGGCACGGCCGCCCTGGTTGTCTTCCCCATAGGCGGTGACATGCGCCTTGAGTTTCCGGAGATCGTTGACGTTGAATTTTCCGGAACGATAGCCGCTGTTTGCGACATACTCGGCGAGACCCTCCGTGAACCAGCCTCGAGAACCGGCAGCGTAATATTGCGCATCGGTCAGTTGGTGGGTGATCTCGTGGGAGAGTGTCGTATTCTCTTCGTCGTAGTCGACACTGTAGTTGCTGCCCACTTTCTTGACCCCCAGGCTCGTGAGTGGGACAAGGATATCGCCTTCACCTCCCCTGCTGATGTAGACTCCGGCCGAGGAAGGAGGTCCCCCTGCGGACTGGTAGGCGGCCCGAGTTTCAAAGAGATGAATCTTATGTCGCTCCTCGCGGAAAGGCTTGACCATGCCGAGGGGCAGTTCGCGACAGAACTGGTTCGTGGCTTCGAAGAGCAGGGAGAAACGTCGCACGACCGAGGTGTTGAGTTTCACATCGCAGATGAACTCGTAGTGCTCGCTGGCATAGATATACTCATTGGTCGACTCGTCCTCCTTGATGATTTCGATCTCCTGGGAGACATCGGCGGAAATGGTCTTGGGCCAGGGAGCATCCCAGATCGGCTCGACCTGGGATGCGGGTGCGGTGTCGGTCGGTGCCTGCTTCTTCCACTCGGCGATGTAATCCTGGTCAGGCTTCGAAAGGCTCGCAATGGGAACCGGAAAATTCTGGCCCTTCATCTTGAGGATGACCTTGTCGCCTTCCGTCTCGACAATTTCGGCGGTGATGGTTTTGCCAGCGCTGTTCGTCCAGTTTCGCACTTCGGCATGGGAGACCGCGGTGAATAGGATGAGACAGGTGATCGCGAAACAGGCTCGAGAGATCATGTCGGGAGGGTAGTGGGGATTGAAAATAGGTTCAAGTACTATAGAGAAACACTTGGCGCCTCGCCGGGGGCGGCGAAATCTCCCATTCCATGACCAAAGAAGAGGCACTCCTCCACTATTTCGGACACGATCGATTTCGGGTCGGGCAGGAGCAGGTCATCGATGTGCTCCTCGAGGGACGCTCGGCCCTGGCTCTCTTCCCGACAGGGGGTGGGAAAAGTCTCTGCTACCAGCTGCCCGCATTGTTGCTCGATGGACTGACCCTCGTCGTTTCCCCCCTGATTGCCCTGATGAAAGATCAGGTCGAAACGCTCACCGCTCGTTCGATTGCAGCGGCGAGACTGGATTCTACGCTCGAGGGGGAAGAGGTTTCGAGGATCTACTCGGAAATGGAGCAAGGGACCCTGAAGCTTCTCTACGTGGCTCCCGAACGTCTTGCCAACGATGGTTTTCTCCGTCGCCTCCGGCGATGCCGGATCGATCTCCTCGCCGTAGACGAGGCCCATTGTATCTCGGAGTGGGGGCACAACTTCCGTCCCGACTACCTGAAGCTGGCCCAGCTCGCGCGTGATCTCGAGGTGCCTCGGGTGCTCGCCCTGACGGCAACGGCAACGCCCCGGGTCGCCGAACAGATCCGCGAACGTTTCTCGATCCGGGAGGAAGATCATATCCAGACCGGATTTTCTCGGCCCAATCTTCGGTTTTCGATCACGGCCGCAGGAACCCCGTCGGAACGGGAAGACTTGCTTGGAGATCGGATTCTTGCCCATGGGGAAGACAGTCCTGCGATCGTCTATGTGACTCTCCAGCAAACTGCCGAGCGGGTCGCTGGAGCCCTCAAGGCAAAGGGGATCGCGGCGAGAGCGTATCATGCTGGGATGCGGGATGATCATCGTGCCGAGGTGCAGGATGGGTTTATGTCAGGATCGATTCCCGTCGTCGTCGCGACGATCGCGTTCGGGATGGGAGTCGACAAATCGGACATCCGACAGGTCTATCATTACAACCTTCCCAAATCCCTCGAGAATTATGTCCAGGAATCGGGGCGCGCCGGGCGGGATGGAGACCCCTCCACTTGCGAGATTCTCGCTTCGGCGGACGACCTCACCGTGCTCGAGAATTTCATATTCGGAGATACTCCCTCATCGACCGCGATCAAGTCGCTCGTCGAGCATGTCCTACTCCAGGGAGAGCGGTTTTCGATCTCGCGATACGATCTCTCGATCTCTCGGGATATGAGACCCTCGGTGGTGACGACGGCGTTGACCTATCTCGAGCTGGAAGAGGTCATCGTTCCGCAGGGACCCTTTTATGCGGGATATCGGGTTCAGCTGCTCCGCGATCTCGAGGATGTCCTCGCGGGGCATTCCCCGGGGCGGCAGCATTTTCTGAAGCAGCTCCTGGCTTCCGGGAAGGAGGGCAGAAAATGGATCACTCTCGACATCGCGCAATCGGCGTACGAGATCGGGGAGGAAGAGGATCGAATCCGTAAAGCGATTGGTTACCTCGCCGATATGGGAGATGCCATCGTCCAGCCCTCGGGCCTGCGTCATGCCTACCGTCTCACCCAGGGGCATCCTCATACCGTGGCCACCCTGACCGAGATGCTGACGTCGCGATTCGAGGAACGGGAGGCGGGTGAGATCGAGCGCCTCCGGAAAGTGGTCCAGCTCTGCGAAGCCGATCAGTGTATTCCCGTGCAGCTGCTCCACTACTTCGGGGAGCAGGGGGAGAACTGCGGAGAGTGCAGTGTCTGTCAAAATGAGGGGAAAGGAATCTCGCTGCCGGGAGGGCAACGCCAGGCGATCGATCTCGATGCGGTCGAGGTCATTCGAAACTGGCACGAGAAGGCGCATCCTGCGCTCCGGCAACCCCGTCAGCTTGCCCGCTTTCTCTGCGGTCTCTCCAGTCCGGCAACGACTCGTGCCCGACTACAGCGGGATGAGGATTTCGGATTTCTCGCCGAGGTCCCCTTCATGGATGTGCTGGAGCAGATCGAGACGCTGTGAAAGGCATTTGCCATTCTTGCCTGTCCCGACGTCGAACGTCCAGCGCGATCAGGAGGCATCCACCAGGAGATCGTGGAGCAGGGGAATCCCATGGGGACCTCCCGCAATCTCGGAGAGGCGTCTCGTTCCAGCCGGGATGTGTTGCAGGAATTCCGTCTTTCCTTTGACCCGGGAAAGAAATCCATAGGCCCCCAGTGCCTGCATGAGGCGCTGCATCGCGCAGTGATGGAGCCGTCGATGATAGGCCTCGGTTTCTTCTGCCGTATTCGTCACACCGCTCAAGGTGCCGTAGAAGTCGATCAGGGAACTCTGCTGCTCGGGAGTGAAATCGGTGTAGGGATCGTAAATCAGCGAGGCGAGATCGTATTCGGGCAAACCCCAGCGAAGTCCCTGGTAGTCGATCAGGAAAGCGTCATTGCCCTGGAGCATCACGTTGGTGCTCTGAAAGTCGCGGTGCACGAGGGCGCGAGGGAGCTTCGCAAGATCTCGTCGCAGTGCCACCATTTCCGGAGCGGCGAGAAAGGAGCTTCCGGGACTGTGGGGCAACTCCGCAAGGAAGTGCTTGGCGAAGTATTGCTGCTCCCACTCGTAGAGGGCTTCGTCAAAGGAGAGTTCAAGTTCAGGGAGATCGTCGGGCGCATCCGATTCCTTGATCGAGTGAAGCGTGTGAACCACACGAAGAGCGCTTTCGTAGGCGGGGCGGCGTTCCGTTTCCCAGTCCTGCCCGACGAGCGTTCCGAGATCGATTTCGCCCAGGTCGGTCACCCAGAGAAGGGAAAGTTCCTCGCGTCGGGCAAGGATGCCTGGAGCTGCGATATCATGGCGATTGAGAAAGTCGGTGATCGAGGCGAAGCGGGCGTTATCCGAGCGATCATCGGAGTAGTGCATCGCGATGACACTCTGACCGTCCTGGGGATTGGTCACCCGGACAAAGAGTCGTCCTGAGCCGCCTTTCTCGATGGGACGAAAGGAAAGATCTGCTTCCGCCCATTCGGGAATCGCGATCCGGGTGTGGTGTTCGACTTCTGATACTTCCATGAAAAGGGGAGGGACGTTCCGGGTCGGAATCGTCAAAATGCGTGGAAACGGTATCCTAAACTCGTTGCTTCTGTTTCACTAATTGATTATTTTTCTCTGTCCATGTCAGATCCTTCTCCTTCTCCTGACCCTATCGTTTCCTCGGAATCGAGCCCCAGCCCAGGTTCTCAAATAAAGTCTCCAGGGGAAGGGAAGAAGGCTCAGAAGAAAAAATCGCGGTTCACCACCGAAGGGCGTCGTGTCGGCATTGTTCCGCAAAAAGGCTGGGCGCTTCGAAACTACCAGTATCTCAGCAACAGCCTTTTTCCTGCCATGGTTCGCAAGCGAGAGGCAACAGGGAGCGAGACCGCTCCTGAGTTTCGGGAACTGGCTCCGGACCAGGTCGAGGTCGTCTGGATCGGACATGCGAGCTTCCTCGTCAGGACGCCAACCTTCAATGCGTTGATCGATCCGGTGTGGGCCAAGTGGATGGGACCGCTGAAGCGACATCGTGATCCAGGGATCGATATCGAGCACCTTCCCCCCATCGATCTCATCCTGATCACCCATGCACATTTCGATCATCTTTGTCGGATGAGTCTGAAGCGCATCGTCGATGGATCCCAGACAGTGATCGTCCCGAGGGGAGTAGGAAAAGTTCTTCGAAAACTCCCGGTCGCCGATCTCCAGGAAATGACCGATTGGGAGGATACTGAGTTCCGAGATTCGAAGATTCACTTCACCCCGGCTCACCATTGGGGGGCTCGCTATATCCATGACAACCACAAGGGGTTTGGCGGCTATGTCATCGAGTCACCGGGTCACACGGTTTATCACTCGGGAGATTCCGCGTATTTCGACGGATTCACCGAGATCGGAGAGCGGTATCCTCTCATCGATACCGCCCTGTTGCCGATTGGTGCCTACGATTGTCCGAGTGGTCGGGAAGTGCACATGAATCCCGAAGAGGCGGTGCAGGCTTTCTTTGATCTTGGAGCCAAGAAAATGATTCCGATGCATCACGCGACCTTTCCGATCAGCAACGAGCATCGGGAGGAACCCTTGATTCGTCTTCAGAACGAAATCCAGGAACGAGAGATCTCGGACCGAGTGGTCGCTCCGGGAGAAGGCGAGCAGGTCATTCTCTCCTCGGGAAGGGCGTGATTCAGGTCGTGTAGATCGGCGCTCGCTGATCTGGACGCGAAGACCGAGTCGCGTAGGCCGTGGCAGGAAAACCGGTCACTCCGGGTCCGGAATGCTGAGATCCGGTCGGGTGAATTCGACTTTTTTCGACCAGTCGGCAGGGTCGGGAAGTTCTTCGAGCGATGGGATGTCGCGTCGCGTCTCGGGCTCAGCGGTTTCTTCGAGCAGCCTTTCGACCTCTCCCGCTAGGTCTCGCTCGATGATGCGGGCTTCCTCGGGAGATCGGATTCCGGAATTGGGACGATCAGGATCGGCTCCTTCGTTTTCAAGTTTCTCGGGGTGTGGATATCCGGAATCGGGTTGCTCCCAGCGGATCCCTTCCTGTTGCGCGATGAGCTTCCATTCCGAGATGGTTCGGAGACCTTCTTCGGCCGCCTCTGCGTCGCGAAATGCCTTCGAAGCGAGAGATTTCTGGTAGGATGCCTCTGCCCGACTGGCATCACCGCGACGCAGGTGGTGTTCGGCTTCTGCCAGCATCAGGTTCCCATAGAGAGGCGCCCAGAGACGAGCCTCGGCGATCCGGTCTCTCGCCTTCTCGATTTGGCCCAGCTCGTCGAGTACCGCAGCGTGACCGATGGCGGCAAAGACATCCTGGGGGTAGAGATACTGAGCGATCGAAAAATACTCATCGGCTTTCTCGAGGGCCTGCATGCGGGCCGGTAACGCCATCTCGGGGGTGATTCCTGCGACCTGAGCGTGAGCGCTGAGGGTGAAAAGGTAGGGATTCTGAGGGTCGAGCGATCTTGCTTCCTGGAGATGCCGGAACTGTTGAAAATTCTGCCGATCTCCTTCGAAGGCGAGTCTAGCCATCTCGTAGTGGAACTCACTCCGGGAAAAAAGGAAGCCAAACAACATCATGGCAAGACCGCACCCAAACCCGATGCCACGGAGAGAGAAAAGGAGATTTCCTCCCGGGAGAAAACTCGTCTCTTCCTCTCGCGAGAGGACTTTGGCCATCGGATCGGGAACCGCGAGCGAGGCGAGAGAGATGGCGGCCATCATCGCGAAGATGGGGAGATGAAGCGAAAAATCGAAGAGGGCGGATGTGCCGACCGCAAAAAGAAAGGAGAGATTCCCGACGACGGAGGCCAGATGCTGAGACCGGGGGAGGAGACGTCCCGGGGCTCCCTTGACCGATTGAAAGGCACTGAGAAATCGAACGCCGAGGCGGAAGTGGAAGAACAGCACGAGAAGAAGCAGGGCGAGACCGACGATCCCGTAGTCGGCCAGCATCTGGAGAAATTCATTGTGGACGAACTCGGGTTCTCCCACATGAGGGCCGAGCTCGGGTGAGCGAAACGTCCGGCTGTAGATGTAGGAAGACCGGCTGCCCGTTCCGAGGAGGGGCGATTCTCCGAACTGCTTCAACCCCGCCTCCCAGACTTCGGGAAGATTGGCCCTGCCGTCGCCAGCGAGGGTGCCATTGCCGAGACGTGTTCCGATGGAATGTGCGGAGAAAAAGAGAACGGAGATTACAAGCAGAGAGACGGTTCCGAGAAGGACTCCGCCCACCCTGCGGACGCTGGGTTTGAGCCGTTTCCAGACGACAAAGACGAGGATGAAGAAGAAGGCGCCCAGCCCGGCCGACGCCACGAGCATCCCTGCCGTGCTCCCGGTGAGCAGGAGCGCGCCGACGGAAAGAATGGCCAGGGAACTCCAGAGGATTTTCAGAAAACCATGATCTCGGCTGAAAATGATCTGGCTCAGCCAGAGGGGGAGAAGCGCGGCGAGAAAGGTCGCAAAATGATCCGGCTGGTTGAAGAGTCCTCCGACGCCAGCCGTATGGGTCCGCTCGTATCCGGGAAGCAGCCAGAGACCGGGATCGATCAGGTGCTGGAGAAGGGCCATGAGTAGATTGACCCCGACGAGCGCCGCGAGAACAAATCGAATGGAGCGCCGGGCATTCCCCGTCGGGCAGAGGCTCAGAAATCCGATGTATCCGATGAGGCAGGCGACGATCAGTCCCACGTCTTCACGAGCGAAGTAGCCCACGGGAGAGTCAGCCGCACGGATCAAGAGATAGACGGAGAAAACAACGAGACACAAGGTCGCCATCTTTGGCAGGGAGAACCCGACGGGAGAGAAAATGGTCGCGATGATGAGGGTCGCGGCGACCCCGAGGAGGAAATAGACCGGCCAGATGAAGGTCATCGACGTGGAGGTGCCCACCAATCCGGTCACAAAAAGACCGATCAGGAAGATGGTGAGGGCAACAAAGCGAAGACCAGATGTCATTTCGGGTGAAAAAGCGGCAACAAAGAGAATTATGCAATATATTTAGAAAAACTAAAATCTTATTTTTACTGATTGTTAAGGTGTTTAAAGTGATTCAACCCGCGTTTTTGGATCCTTTCAGGCCCCTTCTCGAAGAGGATGGCCGCGTTTTCCATTGCATTCCGCGGGCAATACCGGGAGACTGTAGCGGTTTGGGAATCTTCGGACTGAGACAGAAGATTCCAATTCTCCGGTAGGTTCATGATTTCTTCTCCCATGAAAAAGCTTTTTAGTCTTTTTGTTTTCCTTCTCCTCGCAGGTTCGCAGGTCCACGCCCAGATCCAGGCGGAGTTGAAGCTGGACCGGAGTCTCTATATTGCGCATGAGCCGATCACCGCGACTCTGACGATCGTAAACCGAGCCGGCCAGGACTTGATCTTCGGAGACACCAATGGGATGTCCTGGCTGGATTTCTCGATCACGGACAATCGGGGTCATCTCATCACCCCGGTGCGTCGAGGACTCAACGAACGCCCCATCGTTCTTTCCGCAGGACAGACCTACAAGCACAAGGTCGTCATCAACAAGCGCTATCCGATGGCGAAGATCGGGATCTATCGGGTCAAGGCGAGTATCACTTTTCCCCAGATCAATCGAGTCTTCGATACCAAGCCTGTCAGCGTTCAGGTGACGGATGGTCAGTCGATGTGGAGTCAGATCGTCGGAGTTCCCCAGGGATATCCGGGTGCGGGCACGTATCGCGAGTATTCGCTGATGACCTATTATCACGGAGCGCGGAACCGAGCGCTCTACTTCCGTCTCAAGAACAGCGACAGTGGGCAGGTGCTGAAGACCTATCCGCTCGGTGACTACATGGAGGTCCGCAAACCCCAGTATCTGATCGATCGCCAAAACCAGCTGCACGTGCTGCATCTCTCGGCTCCCAAGGTCTACAAGTACACGATCATCGGAGTCGACGGAGATCCTGTTCGGCAACTGAGCTATTTCGAGAAAGGCACCAATCGCCCCATTCTCAAGGGCACGGAATATGGTGAGGTTTCTGTGGTGGGAGGTTTCACCGAAGAGGAAATGAAGACTCCCTACGAACAATCAGAATTCCGTCGTCTTTCCGAACGTCCTCCCGGAATGCCGAATTTCTAGGTTTTTTCGAATTTTCGTAAAACGAGCCGAGGCTTGTCGCAACTCATTGAATGGGAGTGAGTTGTAATGTTTTCAGGTGGGTTGAATGCTCTCAAGCCATCCCGATTCCTTCGATTTCTTTTGAACAAAAGTGGGAAAATTCATACATATATCTTAAAGACTTGTAATTCTTAACAATTCGCTAAGATATCATGGAAGCTCGAATGCCCACTCACCCCCATCACTCGATTCCCTCTGATTTGCCTCCGGCGAACTGCTTTACGGTTCTCGTCATCGATGACATGCTCCCGAACCGCGTCCTGCTGCGCAAATTTCTCAAGACGGCGGGCTACGCCGTGATCGAGGCAACCAACGGCATCGAGGCTCTCGAACTCTTGCGGAACCAGCAGCTGCTACCCGATCTTATCATCACGGATGTGGAGATGCCGGTCATGGATGGGATCACGATGGTCGAGCAGATCCGGTATCTCGATTCCGGGATCGCCTCCGTCCCCGTGGTCGTTGCCTCCGGGAACCCCGATGAAGAGATGAAGAAACGCTCTCTCGAGGTGGGGAGTGACGTTTTTTTGACGAAACCCTTCGATTTCAAAGTGTTGCGAAAAGAGATCGCGACTCTCTTGCGCGCTCGCCGGAAAGTGAGTCGGGCGAACTTCAGCGTCGTGCCTCCGCTTTCCCCGAATCGGGTCGATTCGGAGATTCCTACGAAGACCGGAAGCTGACCGTCTCCGAAGGTTTGGCTTTCGCTTTCGTGGAACGGGCGTAGTTTCTGCGTCCACCCGGTCCTCATTCGACATCTCACGAAGACAGGTGGATCACCTTTTCCCCTCTCATCGTGACTGATCAAAAATTCACCGATCTCGGACTGCCAGACGAACTCGTTGCTGCTGTCGAACAACTAGGTTTCGAAGCCCCTTCGGCGATCCAGGCTGCGGCCATTCCTCCAGCCCTCGCGGGAAAGGATCTCGTCGGTCTTTCCGAAACAGGATCCGGAAAGACGGCTGCCTTCGGGCTGGCCAGTCTTGCCCAGATCGATACTCAGTCGACGAAGACCCAGCTTCTCGTGGTGTGTCCCACTCGTGAGCTTGCCGTTCAGGTCTGTGGAGAAATTCAGAGACTGGGTACGAAAATGCAGATGCTGCACTCCACTGCCATTTATGGAGGCGCACCGATGGATCGCCAGGTGCGCGCCCTGCGCCAGGGTTCTCAGATCGTCGTGGGAACACCGGGTCGATTGATCGATCACGTGAAGCGGGGGACGCTGGATCTTTCTCACGTCAAGATTGCCGTGCTCGACGAGGCCGACCGGATGCTCGACATGGGATTTGCCGAGGACATGGAGTCCATTCTCAAGACTCTCCCGGACGATCACCAGACCCTTTTCTTTTCGGCGACGATGAATCCCGCGGTCGAGCGACTGATTCAGCGCTTCGGCAACGAACCCGAGACCATCCAGATCGAGAGAAAGGCGCTCACGGTCGAATCCATCGAGCAAGTCTGTTTCGAGGTTCGGCAGCGATCCCGGATCGAACTCGTTTCACGGATCATCGACCTCGAGCAGCCCAAACTCGCGATGATTTTCTGCAATACGAAACGCTCGGTCGACGAGTGCACGGAATCTCTTCTCTCCCGCGGCTATTCTGCGGATCGACTCCACGGCGATATTGCGCAGTCGATGCGGGAGCGGGTCCTGCGACTTTTCCGCGAGGGCACGATCGAGGTATTGGTGGCGACCGATGTCGCGGCCCGCGGGATCGATGTCGACGACGTCGATCTGGTCATCAACTACGAGCTGCCGCAGGATCCCGAGGACTACGTTCACCGGATCGGACGAACCGGTCGTGCGGGTCGTGACGGAAAAGCTGTCTCGTTCATTTATGGGCGCGATGCCTATCGGATCCGGACGATCGAGAAATTTACCCGGCAGCAGATTACAAAGGCGAGTATCCCTTCCCAGGAAGAGGTCAATACCCATCTCGCCGATCAGCTCATCGGAACGGTGGCGGAACGACTTGAGCAGGATGTGGACGAAGGGATCGTGCAATCCTTGGCCCAGCTCAAGGATCTAGGACACGACTGGGACGATATCGCGGCGGCCCTCATGGCGCTGGTCCAGGAGATGACAGCCCGCGATGGGGAAGAAATCATCGAGGATCGACCGGATGCGCCTCGTCGGGAACGTCGAGATCGCCGAGACGATTTCAATCCCGATGACCGGGGAGAAAGAAAACCACGCAAACCTCGAGAGCATCGCGATGGCCCCGAGGAAGGAATGGTGCAGCTCTTTCTCAGTCTCGGAAAACGAGACAACATCAGTCCGGGAGACATCGTCGGAATGCTTCACAACGAGTGCCAGTTGGAGCGCGGAACCGTCGGGCGAATTCGGCTGATGCCAAATTTCAGCTTTGTCGAAGTCTCCAAGGAGAGTGCGGACAAGGCGATCGATATGGCGAGCCGTGCGCAACTGCGCGGACGAACCTTCAAGCTCGACTACGATCGCGGCCCTGGTCAGGGCGGCGGGGGAGGAGGCCATCGAGGAGGAGGTCATCGTGGTGACGACCGGCGCGGCGACGACCGCCGTGGAGGCTATCGAGGTGACGACCGCAAAGGCGGTGGTTACAAGGGCGGCCGAGGCGGAGGCGGAGGCGACCGCCGTCGCGACGACCGACGTGGTGGTGGTGGACACGATGACCGTCGTGGCGATGACTTCAAGAAAGGTCCTCGCAAGAATCGCTATTGATCCTTTTCGATTCCCAGTGATTCCAGCATCACCTCCACATCGTTGGTAGGAAGCTGGCAGGCAAAGTTCCGACAGACGAAGGCGGTAGGCTTTCCACCCACCGCAAGCTGGGTCTCGGTGTAGGGCGCCAGGCTGGCGAGCTGCTCTCCATTCTCCGGGGTTCGTCGCAGTACAACCTTGTTGGGGAGAAAAGGTTTCCGCAAGGCGTCGATCAATTCGCCGTCTTCTTCTCCGCTGATCACGATCTCGTAGGCCGGTCCGAAGTGAAAATCGAGAAAGGTGAGGGCGAGGGAGTAGACCATGGGATTCTGGGCCAGTTCCCCGGAGAAAGCTCGGATCAGCTCCTCCTCTCGCGTCGCGTAATGCGGCCGACCCGTCATGCGAAGAAGCCGTGTCAGGTTGCCGATGGAGACGGAGTTGCCACTCGGGATCGCTCCCCCATAGAGTTTCTTGGCCCGCACGATGAGAGGCTCGGCATCATCGGCAATGGTGAAGTAGCCGCCGTCTTCCTCATCCCAGAAGAATTCGTCGACCATCCCCTGAAAGGTCATGGCCTGATCGAGATGTCGGACATCAAAAGTGGTTTCGTAGAGGTCGAGCAGGGCCCAGATCATGAAGGCATAGTCCTCGAGGTGCGCCGTCAGCCCAGCTTCTCCCTCGCGATAGCGTTTCAGGAGTCGACCGGAATCCTCGGTCAGCTCGGTGAGGACAAACTCGGTGGCCTGGGTTGCGATTTCGGCATAGCGCTCTTCTCCCAACACTTGGGAGGCACGGGCAAAGGCCGAGATCATGAGCCCGTTCCAATCGGTCAGGATCTTGTCGTCCTTTTGGGGATGAATCCGCGTTTCGCGTTTCTCGAAGAGGACTTTCCTGAGAGAGTCAAAGCGAGCTTGTTCCTCGTCGAGCAGGTCCTGCTTGAGATGGGGGATGTTTGTTCCGGTTTTCTCTCGGCTGGCTTCCTCGAGAAAATTTCCCTCTTCCTCAAGATTGAATCGCTCGATGAACCATTCGGCATCGTCGGGACCGAGAACCTCCCTGATCTCGGCGACCGACCAGACGTAGAACTTGCCTTCCTCCCCTTCGCTGTCGGCATCTTCCGCCGAAAAGAAACCTCCCTCGGCACTGGTCATGTCGCGTTCGACATAGGTCAGAATTTCCCGCGCGAACTGGGCGTATCGAGGTTTCCCGGTGACCTGGTAGGTTTCCAGGCAGGCCATGACGACCAGAGCCTGGTCGTAGAGCATCTTCTCGAAGTGAGGAAGGAGCCATTCGCGGTCGGTCGAGTAGCGATGGATCCCGTATCCGACATGATCATAGATGCCGCCCCGCCGCATCTCGGTGAGCGTTTTCTCGACCATCTCGAGGGCTTCGGCATTCCCGGTACGATGATGGTAGCGCAGCAGGAACATCAGGTTGGGAGGGACCGGAAACTTGGGGCGCATTGCGAAGCCGCCTTTTTCGGGATCGTAGCGCTCGGAAAAAGATTCGAAAGCCTGGTCGAGGAGGGAGACCTCGAGATCACCGCCGGGAGAAGAGCCCATCATCTGACCGAGTTGGGCTGAGATGTTTCGGGCCGTATCGATCACCTCCTCATTCTTCTCGGTCCACGCCTTGTGGAGTTCGGTCGCGACCCGTTTGATCCCGGGACGTCCGGGAACAGATTCCTTCGGGAAATAGGTTCCTGCGAAGAAAGCGTGCTTGTTGGGAGTCATGACGACGGTCATGGGCCAGCCTCCACCCCCGGTGATCGCCTGGGTGATCTGCATGTAGACCTCGTCGATATCGGGGCGCTCTTCACGGTCGACCTTGACCGGGATGAAGAAACGATTGAGAAGTTCGGCCACCTCCGGATCTTCGAAGGATTCGTGTTCCATGACATGGCACCAGTGACAGGTTGTATAACCCACACTGAGGAATACCGGTTTGTTCTCCTTTTTGGCACGAGCAAAGGCCTCATCGCTCCATGGCCACCAGTCCACCGGATTCCGAGCATGCTGGAGGAGATAGGGGCTCTTCTCAAAAATCAGGCGGTTGAACTCCTTACCTCCATCTTCCGGGAGTTGGGCGATCGCCTCCGGCCCGGGAAGGGGAAGGCGAACCGGTTCTGCGGCTGGAGTCATGAGGGAGAAAAGAAAACAGAGAGCGAGAAGAGAATATCGCAAACCTTGCGATGCGGCCAAGGACATGCCCCCAGCATAGCCCAGTTTTGTCACTCCGGGGGCACGCAATCGAAGGGGGACCATCCGGGCACAAAAAACCCCGCTGAAAAGCGGGGTGGGGGGATCGAAGTACCGATCCAACAGGGTTCTCTCCCTGACCCAGGAGGGTTGGGGGATCAGGAACCGATCGCGTTCACCTTGGTGGCGACCCGGCTCTTGAGACGGCTTGCCGTGTTCTTGTGCAGGGCACCTTTCTTCGCAGCTTTGTCGGCTGCGGAAGCGAACTGGTTGTAGCTTTCCTGGGCTTTCTTCGAGTCACCAGCTTCGACAGCGGCAAGAGCGTCTTTCCGAAGCGACTTCAGGGAAGTTTTGAGGGCACGGTTGCGGAGCGTCCGGGTCTTGGTCTGACGAACGCGTTTGAGTGCTGATCTTGAATTTGCCATTGCTGTCTGTTTCTATCCTTTGGAAAGGGCGCGGAACATACGCCCGATTCCTGGTTCGTCAAGGCGAACCAAGGCAGAATCTTTGGTTCGCCCTCGGAATCAGTCCCTTGGAACGGGTGGGGTGTCCGGTGTGATGTCGAGATACCGGGCATCATATCCTGCCGCCGACAACACATCGACCCCGTTGCGGTAGGGGGTGCCCGAGTTCCAGACGGGCTTATTGGCCGTGACTCCCGGTGATTTCATGACAGCTGGTTTTTCGATGGGATCAACGATGGGGACGGCATGAATGGCCGTGGCCTCCATTTCGGCTTGCTTCGCCGCATCTTTGAGAAGTCCTTTTCTGACGACGAAGACCCTGGCTCCTTCGCCGACTTTTCCGTAGAGATCGATCACGTCCCGGGATTTCATGCGAACGCATCCATAGCTTGCCGGGCGCCCGATGTCTCTCTCTGCGGCCGTGCCATGAATGTAGATGTAGCGCGAGTAAGTATTCTTGTTCTTCGGCTCCAACCCTCTAAGCCAGAGGATACGAGAAACGATGGGGTCGCGTCCCGGAGCGTTGGGCTTGAGGATCTCTCCCGTCCATTTGCGACTCTTGAAAACCGCTCCCGCAGGCTTGCCATCGCCAATTTTCTCGGCGACTTCCATTTTGCCCAGTGGGGTTCGGTAGCTGCCTTTTTCGTTCCCAAGACCGAATTTGGAAGTGGAAACAGGATAGGTTTTGACCAGTTTGCCTTCTCGGTAGAGGGCCATCTTCTGCTGCGGCACGGATACTTCCATGACATGGCGATGATCCTTGACGGCGCTGCTCTGCACCGCACAACTGCTGAGAGAAAGGGCAAGGCCAGCAAGAGACACGTAGCCCACGGAAAGGAGGGAGGAGGGTACACTCATGGAGGGATTTGGAACTATGAACGTAGGTTAGGGGTGGCTTATTAGGCCTCCCTACGTATCCCGAGTAGTTATTCCAGTGAGTGAGTGGCTGGATTGAGAAAACTCTCAGGTTTAATATCAGGGCTTTTTAACTAAATGCAAATTTTCTAGCATTCTTTTCTGCCGGAAGTAGCCTTAGCACGTTGTATTAGAGAGAATCCTCTTCCCTGCTTGTCATGTCGTTGTCGTCCATTCGTCCCTACGCGCTCCCCGGGTTTTTCTTCGGAATCGTATTCCTGGTGGTCCAGGGGGTGGCGATTGCACAGGAGACCGCCGAGGAGGAGGAAGTGCCTCAGATTCCGGAAGAGTTGCTCGAGGATGAGCATGTGCGGATGGAGTTTGGGGTGAACAAGTTCACGACTCCTTCGATTCGAAAGGTCTTTGATGATCTGCAACAGCTCCGCCCACTTCCCTACGACGAGCTCAAGCGGACCATGCCGGAAGAGACTTCAACGGATCGCACGAAGCTCGCCCTGACTGTGGGGTTGTTGCTGGCTGATGGTTTTTTTGCGATCGAGGCGGAAAAGTTTTTTGATCTCGAGCCCATTGGAAGGTCCCTCCTCCAGCATGGCAAGGTGCTGGGATCGGGCACTCGAGTTTCCAGCTACATGAAGAGCGTTCTCGAAAAAGGCGCCAAGAGAGAATGGGATGAGCTCAAGAACGAACTTTCGAAAGCCCAGATGGACGTCGAGAAGGAGATGGTTTTGATGCGCGATGTCGATGCCGCCAATCTCATCAGTCTTGGTGGATGGCTTCGGGCTTTCGAGATCGGATGTGCAGCCTCGCTCAATCCTTACGATCCGGAAAAAGCTTCCATCCTCGCCCGTCCCGACATCGTCGAGTATTTCGAACTGAATCTCGAAACGCTCGAACCACGGATCCAGAACAGTGAAGTCGTGAAGGAGATCCGGGCTGGCCTCAAAGAAATCTACAAGTGCGTTGATGTACCGGATCAGGAAGTCTTGTCGGAGAACGAAGTCAGGGAGTTGTGGGCCATCGTCGAAGGTCTGGTCGACTCGGCCTATGGCTCGAAGCGATTGATCGAGACGACATCCTCAACGACGGAGCCTGTCGAGCCCACGACGACGACCAAGCCGCCGGCAACGGGCGGGGTCATCTCGGGTGAGGTCCCGGAGTAGGAAAGGTTCTTCCCTCTCCCTCCTGTGCACCGAGACAGATGGTGTGCCCCTGGGGAGCACCGGGGACACGGATCGTTCGTTGAAAACGGAAGCACCTTCAACCTGAGCACACGCGAACCTGGCGTTCGCTGCGGATGGTTAGCTCGGATCGTCCTCCGTGGGAAGCAGATACCGCGAGGCTTGTTCCACATCCTTGTCCCCGCGACCGGAAAGGTTCACGATCAAGATCTGGTCTTTGCCCATCTTGGGAGCTTGCTTCTTCACGTAGGCTAGGGCATGGGACGTCTCCAGTGCGGGAAGGATTCCCTCTGTCTGGGCGACTTCCTGGAAGGCATCGAGTGCTTCGTCGTCGGTGGCGTAGGTGTATTCGACGCGCCCTTCGTTCTGCAGGAAGGCGTGTTCGGGGCCGACGGCAGCGTAGTCGAGACCAGCGGAGACGGAGTGAGTCAATTCGATCTGTCCATCCTCGTCGGCGAGGAGCCACGTCTTCGTTCCCTGCAGTACGCCGAGTTTCCCACCCTGAAAGCGGGCCGCATGTTCTCCGTGTTGGATGCCATGGCCTCCCGCTTCGACACCCATCATGCGAACCCCTTCATCTTCGAGAAAGGGATGGAAGAGACCAATTGCATTGCTTCCGCCACCAACACAGGCGACGAGGAGATCGGGGAGACGGCCTTCCTTTTCCTGGACCTGCCGTCGCGCCTCGACGCCGATGACTCGATGGAAATCACGCACCATCATGGGGTAAGGGTGGGGGCCCAGGGCGCTGCCGAGAATGTAGTGGGTGCTTCGAACATTCGTGACCCAGTCGCGAAGTGCCTCGTTGACGGCTTCTTTCAGCGTTTTCTGCCCCGCCTCGACTCCGCGGACCTCGGCGCCCATGAGGCGCATCCGCACGACATTGAGGTGCTGACGCTCCATGTCGATCGCTCCCATGTAGACGATGCATTCGAGTCCGAACCGAGCTGCTACGGTAGCGGTGGCGACGCCATGCTGACCGGCTCCGGTCTCCGCGATGATTCGTTTCTTTCCGAGTCGCCGTGCCAGCAAGACCTGGCCGAGCGCATTGTTGATCTTGTGCGCACCGGTGTGGAGCAGGTCTTCCCGCTTGAAATAGATCTTCGCTCCGCCCAGCTTCTCCGACCAGCGCTCCGCGTGGTAGAGCGGGGTTTCGCGTCCACAGAATTCCTTCAGGAGATCCTGGAGTTCTGCCTGGAACGCAGGGTCCTTCTTCGCCTTTTCATACTCGTGCGTCAGCTCATCGAGAGCTGCGACGAGTGTTTCAGGGACAAAGCGTCCTCCGAAAGTGCCGAAGTGACCGCTTTCGTCCGGAAGGGTGGGAGTCGGCGCTGTGCTGTTCATGGAAAATACTTTACGTTCGATCGCTCTGATTTGCGATCCGGACTGGCAATTTAGTGATCTCGTGTATATTCGGCGCGTCAGAGGCTGCGGAGTGAGGGCGGGTAAACCCCGCCAGGGCCGGAAGGCAGCAACGGTAGCTTGTCCCTTATTGCCGCAGTTCTCTGGCACTCTTTCTACGCCGCCGCTTCCGCTGTCACGTCAAAGACTTCGCGGGCATCGCTCACCACTCCGGTCACCGCAGCTGCAGCAACCATGACGGGAGACATCAGGATGGTTCGTCCGATCGGGCTCCCCTGGCGTCCCTTGAAATTTCGATTGCTCGAACTCGCGCAGAGCTGATCGCCCACGAGCTTGTCGGGGTTCATCGCGAGACACATCGAGCACCCTGCTCCGCGCCACTCGAATCCAGCGTCCTCGAAAACCTGGTGGATTCCCTCCTGGCGGCAAAGATGGTCGACGATTTCGGATCCAGGCACGGCAATGGCCTGCACTCCTTCCGCAACCTTGTGCCCCTTGAGAAACCGGGCCGCTTCGCGGAAATCGGAAAGACGTCCGTTCGTGCAGCTTCCGATGAAGCAGACATCGATTTTCTTTCCGGCGATGGGCGATCCCGGCTCGAACTTCATGTATTCGAGTGCTTCCTCGATGCTCTGGGCACCCTCTTCATCACTGGCGTCACTCGGAGATGGGATGTTCTCATTGACGAAGATGCCATGATCGGGCGAGATGCCCCAGGTCACCGAAGGAGCAATGTCTTCGGCCTGGATCGTCACGACGTCGTCGTAGGAGCAATCCGGATCGGAGGCGATGGCTTTCCACTTCTCCACGGTAGCTTCCCATTCTTCTCCCTGGGGCGAGTAGGGGCGGTCCTTGAGATAGGCAAAGGTCTTCTCATCGGGATTGACGTAGCCGCATCGGGCCCCGCCCTCGATTGACATGTTGCAGACCGTCATGCGTTCCTCCATCGAGAACTCATCGAAGATGTTGCCCCCGTATTCGTAGGCGTATCCGATCCCTCCCTTGGCTCCAAGGAGCTTGATGATGTGGAGAATGACATCCTTGGCGTAAACGCCAGGAGCCAGTTTTCCTTCCACGTTGATCCGTCGGACTTTGAGCTTGGTCAGCGCCATCGTCTGGGTCGCGAGGACATCGCGAATCTGGGTCGTTCCGATGCCAAAGGCGATCGCTCCGAACGCTCCGTGGGTCGCGGTGTGAGAATCGCCGCAGGCGATGGTCGTGCCGGGCTGGGTGATTCCCTGCTCGGGACCTACGACGTGGACGATACCCTGACCACCACTGCCAATATCGAAAAACTTCACTCCGAACTCTTCGCAGTTTTCGCGAAGAGCGGTGATCATCTCCTGGGCGAGAGAGTCTTCGAAGGGTTCAACCTGGCTCTTCGTCGGAACAATGTGATCGACTGTTGCAAACGTCCGCTCGGGATACTTCACCTTGAGCCCAAGATCTCTCAGCATGCCAAACGCCTGCGGACTCGTCACCTCGTGGATGAGATGCGTGCCGATGAGGAGTTGGGTTTGGCCGTTGGAGAGAGTTTTGACAGCGTGGGCATCCCACACCTTTTCGAAGAGATTCTGACTCATAAATTCGAGGATTGATTTTGGGGCGGAAACTAGCACAGAGCAGGCATGACCGATAACGGAAAAATCTTTCTCCTCATGCGAAGCGCAAGGCGTTGAAAAATGCACCGTTTCGGTGTAGGTGGAAGAGTGGTCTCGGGATGAACCGGACCCATCTGAACCAATTCATCTGAACCAATATGAAAAAAATCGAAAAACTGATGGCTCTCTCCGTCTTTGTTGCTGCTCTGGCTATGGTCGGCTGCGGTGACACCGTCGAGGGAATGAAGAAAGACACTGCCGATGCTGTCGAGGCAACGGAAGAAGCTGCTGAGAAAGCGGCTGAAAAAGTCGAAGAAGCAGCTGAGAAGACCGAAGAGGCTGCTGAGAAGGCTGTCGAAGCGACCAAGGAAGCTGCAACCAAGGCTGGCGACGCGGTGAAGGAGAAAGCGAAAGCAGCTGGCGATGCGGTCAAAGAGGCTGCCAAGCCTGCTGCAGAGCCTGCTCCTGCGGTAGAGTAATTCTCAGATTCACTGAATCTTTTCGAAAACCCCACGTGGAGACACGTGGGGTTTTTTTGTGTCAGCAACGCTGCGACGGTACTTCGTCACGGGTCTGCGGGAGAGTCCCGGATTGACATTCGTTTCAGAATTTCTCAAACTGGCCGCCATGGCATCTACAGACTTTTCTATGATTGTCAGGCATCCTGAAGAAGGCCTGACACGGCATGATCTCACCGGAGATTCGATCACCGTGGGGCGCGGACCGGACAATGACATTCAAATTCTCGTGTCGGAGATCTCGGTCCAGCATGCGGAATTTTCCATGGCAGGGGATACCCCTCGTCTCTCCGACAAGGGTTCCACCAATGGAACAACCTTGAACGGTCAGAAAGTGGAGGCTGCGGGAGTCGATGTGACCCCCATGTCCAAAGCGATCCTGGGCGCGACAATCGACGCCTATTTTGTCCCTTCGGCGGTCCTGGACTCGACGCCCATGGAGGAACTGGCTGCCACCATCGATCAGAATGCTTCCGAAGCGAAACCGAAGACCGCTCCTGTGGCGGTAGCGGCTCCCGCGGGGCCAAAGCCGCCTGTTGCGGTGGCTGCTCCGGCCCCGGCAACTTCGGGTGCCCAGACCGTTCGGCTCGACCAAGTCAAGCCGCCGACAAAACCTGGAGCTCCAGCAACCCCACTTAAGCCGCCGGGGGCGCCACAGCCGGGGGCGCCTCAGCCAGCTGCCCCGGCTCCTGGTCCGCCAAAGTCGGGAGTTCCACAGCCGGAGGCCGCACCTGCAGCTCCCCAGTTGCCGACTCCGGCCGCGCCATCTCCTGGAGGTGCCCCACCAGCAGCGCCCGTGCCTCTGAAGCGACCTGCTCCCGGAGGTGGTCCTCCTCCTCCTGCGGCACCGAAAGCGCCGAATATCGCGCTCCCCAAGACCCCTCCCAAGCCGGGCGGGGAATAAAGACGGAACGCTGAAAATCACGGAGCCGAGAACGAGATGGTCTCTCTTCTCGGCTCTTTTGTGTCCACTTCTCTTGTTGGCGGTGGTCTGTCCGCAGAGGGCGATAGATCAGTGAGTCAGCGCGTAGAACACGATGTTGATTCCCAACGGATAGGCGTACTTCTCTGAAAACTCGCGGAAATACCAGGGGTCGGTCCCTTCTTCTTCCCAGCCGTCGCCAAGATCGGTGTTGAAGCAGATGATCATGCAGACTCGACCGTTGTCATCGAGGATCGCACGGTAGTGAGGAGTCTCCGATCCGGGTTTGTTCCACTCGTAGGTGATGCCCTGCTCCCGGCCCATCTGGGCCATTCCCACGGCGGGAATCTGGGGTTTCATCTCGACATTGAAAACCATGTTGAAGATGGGGTGATCGAGTTCGAGTTCGACATATTCGCGATCGGGGAAAATCTGGCGTAGCGCCCGGTGAAAGTTCTTCCACTCGTAGATTCCCCAGAAATCGTCGACCATGATGAATCCGCCGTTGAGGAGGTAATCGCGAAGGGTGGATGCCTCCTCATCGGTAAGCCAGATATCTCCAGGCTCGATCATGTAGATGAAGGGGTAGTGTCGAAGCTGTTCCGCATCGATGTCGACGATGGCTCCCTTCGGGTTCACCTCCAGCGATGTCAGCTGCTGGAGACGATAGGAAAAATTGAGCTCGCTGTCCGGATAATCGATCATCCACTTGGCCCGCTGGCCCATCCAGGTGCCGGAGTTGTATCGAAGTCGCGCGAAAGTAAACACATCGTTGGGCAGATCCTGGCTGACCTCCCAATCCGGAAAATCGTAGAATCGGCCGCCCCGCCAGTGACGAGGATCCTCAGGCATTTCGCCGTCCTGGATCCCGAAGTAGGTCGGAGAATAGGTCATCCGGGCATCCTGGGAAAAGGCAAGCAGAGCGACCGAGCCGAGCAGGGTGATTCCGAGCCGCTTCAGGCTGATCTGCTGCATCGTGGGATTCCGCATGGGAGAAAACTACGAACAAAATTCCCACTGCGACAGAAAAATCACGAGCGGAATCGTGGAAAAGCGCTTTTTTAGAATAGTTCTTGATATAAACAACCGGAGCGCTACTTGTGACGTAGTCTCAATAGCAATAAGCAATTCTCCATGCGAGCGAACTCGACAGAAGACACGAAGACCCTCGAATTGGGTGGGCTTCGGATGACCAAGCAGCGCCAAGTCGTTTACGATGTGGTCCAGGAACTGGCGGTCGAGCACCCTACGGCATCGGCAGTGTATGCCCGCGCGAAGGAGAAGATGCCCTCGATTTCCCTGGCGACGGTGTACAATTGCCTGGAGACCCTGACTGATGCGAGAGCAATCACCCAGGTGAATATCGATCGGGAGGCTTCACGTTTTTGCCCGAATCTCCAGCCACACGCCCATTTTTTCTGTGCCAAGTGCGACTCGGTATTCGACGTCACTCTGCACGATGAGGCCGACGCTTCCGAACCGTGGAATCTCCCATCCGGTTCCAAACTCGATGAAATGAATGTCGCGATGCGCGGGCTCTGTCCCGACTGTCGCACCCAAACAGACTATGAACCCGCTTTACCTGACTGACTATGAGTGACTCTCTCTCCATCCAGAATCTTCACGCCTCCGTAGACGGCAACGAAATCCTCAAAGGCCTCAGCCTCGAAATCCCGAAGGGCGAGGTGCACGCCATCATGGGGCCCAACGGTTCCGGTAAATCCACCCTTTCCAAGGTCCTCGCGGGACATGAGGACTACGAAGTGACGGAGGGAACTGCCCTCATGGACGGGGAAGATCTTCTCGCCCTCGAAATCGATGAGCGTTCCCGCGCCGGATTCTTCCTCGCCTTCCAGTATCCCCACGAGATCCCTGGTGTCAGCAACGCAAACTTCCTGCGTGCGGCTTTGCAGGCCCGGCTACCGAAAGGGGAGGAAATTGACGCGGTCGGTTTCTATAAAGAGATGTACGAAAAGATGGATGCGCTCAGCATGGATCGGAAATTCACCGGTCGTTTCGTGAACGACGGATTCTCCGGTGGAGAGAAGAAGCGGAATGAAATCCTCCAGATGATGATGCTGGAGCCAAAGTATGCCGTGCTCGATGAGACCGACAGTGGACTCGACATTGATGCGCTGAAAATCGTTGCTGAAGGAGTCAACCGTATGCGCTCGCCGGAGCGCGGTTTTCTCGTTATCACCCACTACCAGCGTCTCCTCGACTACATCGTGCCTGACGTCGTTCACGTGATGTTCGACGGCCAGATCGTCAAGACCGGTGACAAGAGCCTCGCCCTCGAGCTGGAGGAGAAGGGTTATGACTGGGTCACCGAGGAGCTTGCCGTTTCCGCCTGAATTTTCCACCCGCCTAACCAAGTAACGAAAGAATGAGTACGCCAGACAGCGCCACTTTAGAAGCCGTCAATATCGATCAGGATGCGGGAAACTTCTCCTACGCGGAGGACTATGCTCACGATGCCGGGTACGGTCTTACCGAAGACACGATCGACTACATCTCGAACGTCAAGGGGGAGGCTGAATGGATTCGTGAGTTCCGGAAGAAGGCCCTGAAGACTTTCCACGACAAGCCCATGCCCACCAATTGGGCGAGCAAGGATCTTGAGAACATCATCTTTCAGGACATTCGTTACTACCTCTCAAAAGGACAAACGCCGACTCGCAGCTGGGATGAAGTTCCCGACGATGTGAAAGAAACCTTCGAGCGTCTCGGGATTCCCGAGAAAGAACGCAAGTTCCTCGCCGGAGTGGAGGCTCAGTTCGATTCGGAGGCCGCCTATTCCAACGTGAAGGAGGAACTTGAGAAACAGGGGGTGATCTTTGTGAACTCGACCGAAGGATTGCGCGAGCACCCCGAGTTGTTCCGTAAGTGGTTCGGAAAAGTGATTCCGACAGGGGACAACAAGTTTTCCGCCCTCAACAGTGCGGTCTTTTCCGGTGGGAGTTTCATTTACGTCCCCCCCGGCGTAAAGGTCGCGCACCCCCTGCAGGCCTACTTCCGAATCAACGCCGAGAATTTCGGGCAGTTCGAGAGAACGCTCATCATTGTCGATGAAGGCGCCGAAGTCACCTACATGGAAGGATGCACGGCTCCGAAGTTCGAGACTGCGACTCTCCACAGTGCGGTCGTCGAGCTGGTCGCGATGAAGGACGCCAAGATTCAGTATATCACGGTGCAGAACTGGTCGAACAACGTCTTCAACCTCGTGACAAAGCGTGGCATGGCCCATGAGAATGCCGAGATCCGCTGGATCGACTGCAACATCGGTTCTCGTCTCACGATGAAATATCCCGGAGTGATCATGAAAGGTCGAAAAGCTCGAGGAGAGGTCATCTCCATCGCACTTGCGAACGACGGTCAGCACCAGGACACCGGTGCCAAGATGATCCATGCTGCGGATGAAACCACCTCCAACATCGTAGCCAAGTCCATCTCCGTGGGAGAAGGTCGCTCGACCTATCGTGGGCAGGTCCACATCCCCAAGCATCTCAAAGGGTGTAAGAACAACACCGAGTGCGATGCTCTCTTGATCAATTCAAACAGTCGCACCGATACCTATCCAGCGATCACGGTGCGAGGAAACCAGCATGCGACCCAGCACGAGGCCAGCGTCAGCCAAGTCAGTGAAGATCAGATCTTCTACATGAAGCAACGTGGCTTGAGCGAGGGAGAGGCGATGAGTCTCAGTGTGAATGGATTCGTCAATGATCTTGTCCGTGAGTTCCCCATGGAATACAGCGTCGAGCTCAAACGCCTCATCGATATGGAGATGGAAGGCAGCGTTGGGTAATTTCCAAAGAATAGTTTTTTACCTCAGAATTTTTATGTCGACCACCCTGTCAAAGGCCGAATCAGAAACAAAGCCGGAGCAAGCTGTTCCCTGGTTTGCTGCGCCTCCGGTTCATGATATCGCTCTGGATTTGCCGACCTGGTATACCGAGCATCAGTCGGAGTCCTGGGATCGATTTCTCGATCTCCCGGATCCCGTTCGGAAAGATGAAAATTGGCGTTTTGCCGATCTCCGGAAAGTGCGTTTTTCCGAGCTGGTTGCCGCGCGTCCCGTGGACAATGTCGAGACGCTGGTGCAGCGAGCGAAGAAGGAGCGTGTCGAGCACTTTGCGGCGCACTACGTATTCGCCAATAATCGATTGGTCTACTCCGAGGTGGCAGATCTCCCCGACGGAGCGGTTTGTCTGCCCATCAACGAAGCGCTCGTCCAGCACGGCGATCTCGTGAAGGAACACTTCATGAAAGAGGGGGAGACCCTCGGTGGTGAAAAGTTCTCGGCCCTCCATGGTGCGGCTACGTTGAGCGGGCTTTTCATCCAGGTGCCTCGCGGATGCGTGATCGAGAAGCCGGTCTTGATTCACCATTTTTCCGGAGGTGATTTCCAGGCCGTGTTTCCCCACACGCTGATCACCGCCAACGAGAATGCCCAGGTTTCCGTGATGGAGTTCTTCGAGTCCGTTGGCGACAGCGAGCAGAATCTCGTCATTGGCCAAGTCGACCTCGTTGCGGATCAGGGTGGCAATATCCAGTATGTCAGCCTCCAGGATCTCAGTGATCTCGGTCCCAAGCACGTCCAGATCAATAGCTCACGCGCGGGGCGGGATGCGAAGATCAAGTCTGCCTTCGTCAACCTCGGTGCCTCCTGGGTTCGGAATGAATCTATCAACCGGATGCAGGGAACTGGGTCAGATTGCCAGATCTACAGCGCCAACCTCGCGAACGGTTCGCAGGAGTATGACCAGCGGACTTTGCAGTCTCACGAAGCCCAGCACACGACGAGTGATCTTCTTTTCAAGAACGCTCTCTACGATGATGCGAGGACCATCTTTTCCGGACTGATCCAGGTCCAGCCCGGTTCTCATTATACGGATTCCTACCAGACTTGTCGGAACCTCCTTGGAAGTGAGACCGCAGAAGCCAACGCCATGCCTGGATTGGAAATCGATGCCGATCAGGTGAAATGTTCTCACGGGTCGACTTCCGGTCAGATCAGCGATGAAGAAATCTTCTACCTCCAGGCTCGGGGTATCCCGGCGGAGGATGCCCGGAAGATGATCAGTCTGGGATTCATGAATGAGTCGATTTCCCAACTCACCGGTGACGAGATCAAAGCGCATCTCTTCGATCGCGTCGCTCGAAAGTTCCGGGGACTGGACCAGTAATCGGAGTCGATTGATTTTCGAGATGTAAGAAGAAGGCTTTCCCTCGGGAGAGCCTTTTTCGTTTTCGGGCGAAATGGGTCGGACGGTGAAGCGCCCGGAACGCCATCTACCGAATGCGTTTCCGGATGACCTCTCCTCCCGAGTCCTCGGCCAGGTCTGCGATCTCTCTTTTCGGCCGCCGATTGGATGAGTGTACATAGAAGGCGACCTCGTGTGATTCGATGGCTTGCTTAAGAAGCTCGAAGGCCCCCTTGTCGATGTCGTCTTCAAAATCGCAGAACCAGTAGAGGGCATCCACTTCCTGGTTCTCGACGAGGGCACGGAGTGCCGCGAGAGGATTTCGTTCGAGGCTGACTTGTCGATAGTGGGGTTGGTATCGCTCGAAAATTTTCGGTTGGTGCCATTTGGGATCAAAGGGATTCACTCCCACTGCGGGAATCTCCGAGTAGAACCAGAGATCCTCGAGATAGTAGGTTTGCTGGCCCTCCGAGTATCGGCGGATCGACATTCCGGAGCCTGCGGCTTCCCGGAAGTGAGCATTGGGAAAGGAATTGCCGATCTCCGCTCGCACGGCTTCGAGGTAGGGACGCATGCTGGGAGAGTTGTCGAGGACCACTCCGAGACGAGAGGCGGAAACCTCGGTCCCATAGATCATGCCTTCGACCGTATTCTCTCGCACGATCTGCTCCGATTTCGGCAGTGCCTCCCATTGTCCGAAGGCCGATTTTTCAGCTTCGGCGAGTCGGGCGCGAACACTCTCGAGATCGCGCAGGATCAGTCCCAACAGGCCCTCGCGATGGCTGTCGCTGATCCGGTCGTTGAGGAATTTCTCGTAGTAGCGCTGTTGCTCCTCGGTCAGTTCCCGGTATTCGATCGGAAAGGGGGATTCGGTCAGGTCCGCAATCCGAGCTGCACTGGCCTCGAATCGCTGCTTCGTATTTTCAATATACTCGACCGATCTCTCTCGAATCGCTTCATCCGTCCACCGACCTCCATACTCGGCTGCGGAGAGGGAATGAAGGAAGGCGAAGGTGATGGCCGTGATGCCGACCGCGAGAGTCCTCATGCGACTAGCTATAGATTGTTTCTTCCCGAAGGGTAAAGCGAAATTCCAGGAAGGTAGGTAGAAAGAACCGTGGCCTACTCGCACTTCAGCGCAACTGGAACAATCCGCGCTTGAGCGCCTCGGTGACGGCGTGGGTCCGATCCTTGGCGTTCAGCTTGGAGAGGATCGATTTCACGTGGTTCTTCACGGTATTTTCGGAAAGGGAAAGGATCTCGCCGATCTCCTTGTTGGCTCGACCGCGGGCGATCCACTGGACGATCTCAAGTTCTCGCTCGGTGAGGTGCGCGCTCCATTCGCTCTTGGCGAGAAGCAGGGAAATCTCGGGGGGCAGATACTGGCGCCCGGCTCCGATCTCACGGATCGCGGTGAGGAGGTCGTCACTGTTCTTGTCTTTGGAGAGGTACCCAAGGATCCCGGCTTCGAAGGCACGGCGAACGTCGTCTTCCTGCATGAAGCTGGAGAGCATGAGGATCTTGAACCCCTTCAGTTCCGCGGCGACCTCGATACCGCTCATGTCGCGAAGCCGCAGGTCGAGAACGATCACATCCGGTTTCGCTTCTGCCGCGAGAGCGATCGCTTCTTCCCCGCTGGCCGCTTCGGCCACCACTTCGAAATCCGATTCGTCATTGAGAAGGCTGGCAAGACCGCGTCGCACGATGAGATGGTCATCGACGAGGAGGAGGCGTATCGGGGGAGGAGAGTCAGTCATGATGAGTTTCGCAGCAAAGTCAGGGCGAGGCAGGTTCCTTCGGGTGAGGACTCGACGGTGAGGCCAGCCTCGATTTGTCGAGCGCGTTCCTGCATCCCTTGGATCCCGAAGTGCCCGGCCGGTTTGATCTCGGGATCAAACCCATGCCCATTGTCGCAGATGTAGAAAAGCCATTCATGCTCGGTCGAGCCGGTTGCGATTCCGACCGAGTCTCCTCCGCTGTGTCGGATCGCATTCATGACGCCTTCGAGAAGAATGCGATGGCAGGCGTAGGCCGTCTCGCTGTCGAGCGTGGCCGGATCGAGATCGAGGGTGTGGTGAACAACGAGACGAAGATCGGCCTCCTCGCACCGCTCTCGTGCAATGGCGATGGTCGTTTCGGGAAAGCGCAAAGAGTCGGCCGCGGTGGGGACGCGCAGACCTGTGAGCGACTCGCGTGCTTCCGCCAGGCTGTGCTCGACCATCTGCTTGGCCGTTTCCAGTTTCTCAAGGGCTCGCTCCGGATTGGTTTCCAGGTGGTTCTTCACTGAGGCCAACTGATAACCCACTCCCGAAAAACCCTGCGAGAGGGTGTCGTGGAGTTCCCTCGCGATCCGGTTTCGCTCTTCGAGGGCGGCATTGGAGACAAGTTGGTTCTGGATCAGGTGGGTCTGTTTCTGTACTCGGCGTTTCAGGGCAAGCGTCCAGAAGACAAAGAGGAAGACACTGGCTACGAGAATGGAAATGGCGATCAAGTATCGTTGTGGAGTCCACCAGGAAGGCACCTGCAGCACCTTGATATCGGAAGGAGCCCGGGTCGCGAGAGTCACCGAGCGAACTTGGCCGCGATGGTCCGCCTCCACGAGTTTGACCCCGGTGACGGCCAGTTCGCTGGCAATGGTGGGAAGCTCCTCAGACTTCATTCCCTCGGCGAGGCGAACCGGGACGAGGTCGTCTCCTACCTGCATGCTGAGAAGGCGACCCTGGGTTTCCATCAGTTTGCCCTGGATCGATACCAGTCGCATCGCGTTCGCTCGCGAGAGAGGAGCGGGTTCCGGGAGAGTTTCCAGTGTGGGGGGCGCTTCATCGGAGGCTTCTGCGGGAGAGTCTTCCTCCTGGCGATTGGCGTATCGGAGGCCGACGTAGTAGCCCTCGGTATCGGGGAGCCCGGTGAATTTCAGATGATCCCCGATCTTGGCCTCGTGAGGCCGGAGCGTCTGCACGCGGGCGCCGGATTCTCCCTGTTGGAGGATCAGAGACCGCGCTCCCTCGACCAGGGTGACGAATCCTTCCGTCTGTACCAGGCCCGGCGTCGTCCGTCTCGTGTCCCATCGTCCGATCTCACCGAGGGAGACCTGGGGAATATCCTTGGTTTCGCGTACCATCTCGACGAAGTGATGGCTCGAGCACACGATATCTGTCCCGATTCGCTGTCTCTGGTCATTGAAGAGGGGGGCCCCACTGCCTTTCAGGCGGATCCACGAACCCTCCCAGTTTTCGAGGCGATTGACATCGAAGTCGTCCTTGCGGTTTCGAAAACGAATCTCCAATTCGTTCTCCCCTGTCACGAGAAGGCCGGTGCCGTTTCGCTTTCCATCTCCGAACTCGACATCGACGAGGAGGCCTTCGATTTCGATCCAGCGATTGTCTCCCAGCCCTGTTTGGACAAAGTCCGGCCGAAAGTAGAGTGGCTTGGGCTGCCCGCCGCGTCCATGACGCTTGATGCGGTCGACGACGATGTAGGGGCCATAGAATCCGCCGGTAACGTTCCCTTCGATCTCGACATTGTCTCCCAGGTTGGGGATCAGCTTCTTGTCGATCTCGAAAAACATTCCGCCAGTGTGGTCCTGGCCGTCGAACCCGGCGAGAAGGTGGGAGATCACATTGACCCGAAGCAGAACCGGCGGGGCCAGTCGGGCTTCCTCGTAGGTCAGCTTGCGAATATCGTCGATCGAGCGCAGCGGCTTGACGGTCTCCTGCGCACACACGACCTCCAGCCCTTCCATCAGGAAGAGAGCCAGGAGAATTGGGAGACAGGATTTCATCGAGGCGGAAGGTATCATGAAACGTTCCGTGCATCGACCCGACAGGCTAGCTCTTTTGAGCCACTGTGAATCTCCCGATCGGGTGGGGAGGGTCTGATTCTCCCTTCCCCGATCTCGTCGCCGTGGCGTAGCCCGAAAGAGCCAAGATTTCGGTTCACAGAATTCTCCCCGACCGGTAGTCTAAGCTTCAACTTGGGAGAGCATGATGCTTTCCAAGCCTCCGAAAGCCCTGTTCCTGCCCCTCATGATGCGATTGCCTATTCCCCTCCGTGTTTTTTCGCTCGTTCTTGCATTTCCCCTTCTCGCCGAGCTGGCAACGGCGGCTCCGGATTTTCGGAAAGAGGTTCAGCCCATTTTGGAAACCCAGTGTTTGCGTTGTCATGGGGCAGGAAAAGAAAAGGGCGATCTTCGGCTTCACGACAAGGAGCATTTTCTCGCAGGTGGCAGTTCCGGTGCTCTCGTCGAACCGGGCGAGGTCGAGAAAAGCCTGCTCATCGATCGCATCACGCTTCCGCCCGAGGATGACGAGGTCATGCCGCAAGAGGCCGAACCTCTCTCCCCCGAAGAGATCGCAATTTTGAAAGCCTGGGTCGCCGCCGGGGCGGAATGGCCTGATGGCGTTCGACTCAAGACCCGCAAGAAGGAGGTGCTCACGGATGCCATCCCGGACGAGGCCCCCGCATCGATTGCGGCCGCCGCGGCAACGATCGATCAATTGATTGCGGTGGAGAATGAGTCGCGGAATCCGGAGCGGGCCGAACTTGTCGACGACCTCGCCTTCCTCCGACGCGCCACGATCGATCTGATCGGTCGGATTCCATCGGTGGAGGAGATCGAGGAGTTCGAGAGCTGGTCCCCATCGGATCGTCGGGAAAAACTCGTCGACAAGCTGCTGGCCGACCCGCGGTTCACCGATCGGTGGACGGTCTTTCTCGCCGATACTCTGCGGGTCCGTTCCAATGTCCAGGGCGGTCGGGAGCTGATGGCGTGGCTCCACGGTTCCCTTCGCGAAAATACGCCCTGGGACAAGATCTCCTTCGAGTTGATCTCGGCCGGGGGACGGGTCACGCAAAATCCGGCTGTCGGTTTCATCCTCAACGACGATGCGGATCCCATGTCGATGACCAGTGCCGTCAGCCAGGTCTTCCTCGGGGTCCGGATGGCCTGTGCTCAGTGTCACGACCATCCTTTCGATGATTGGCAGCAGAAGGACTTCTACGAGATGGCGAGTTTCTTCGGGAAAACGATTCGGCGTCAGAGCGAATTCACCAACACGGTCTTTACCGTGGACCAGGAGGAAACCAGGGTGATGTGGCCTCCCGAGCGGGAGAACCCTCCCCAACGGGAGCCCGTTGCCCCGAAGTTCCCATTCGACCTCGTTGCCTATGAGGAGAAACCACATTTCATCGAGCGTTTCGAGGCTCTCCGGGCAAAGGAAGCGGAGAAGGAAGCCGCAGTCGAATCCGGTCTCGATCTTGATGCGCTCATTGATGCCGGTCCGGCCGCGGGTGGGGCGAAGGATGAGTTCGATATCCTGAGTGAAGCCAAGAAGGAAAGTTCCGACCTCAAGGTGACCAGTGATCTTTCCAAGCCGAGCGAACTTCGTATGCAGCTCGCCGAGAAAGTCACCGATCCGCGAAATCCCTACTTCGCCCGTGCCTTCGTCAATCGCATCTGGGCTGAGTTGAACGGGCGCGGATTCGTCGAGCCGCTCGACAACTTTTCCGAGTATCAGGCCAACAGCCACCCTCAGACTCTCGAATACTTGGGCCGCGAGTTTATTGCTTCGGGATACGATATCAAGGGACTGATTCGGATGGTGATGTTGACCGACACCTATCGCAGGGGGCATTTCCCTTCTGATCCAGGTCCTTCTGCCGTCGACCTGGCGGAGAAGTCTTTCACGGTGAGCCCGGTTCGTCGGATGCTTTCCGAGGCTCTTTACGACAGCGTCGTTCTTGCGGGGCATCTCGATGAGAAGAAATGGCGTCCGGGAGAGAATGTTCGCACCGTGACGAAGCAGATCCGCGTCCCGATCAAGGAAGAGAAAACCGAGGAAGCCGCGCCTGCCAATGAGGGCGAACTCGCCATGAACATGACTCCCGGGAATGCGATGATGGCGAACAACACGATGTCGGCCGGGGCGGGATACGATCTCGAGTCGAGTATCGAGATCGATTTCGAGAAAGTACTTTCCGATTCCCAGGCCCAGGAAAAAGAGCTGGAATCGATGCGGGCTCGGGCCGATGCCATGCTCGCGGAAGAAGCCCGTCGCAAAGCAATGATGGAGGCCGCTCGTCAACGTCGTGGCCCCATGAGGTATGCGCTGAAGACGATCGAGGAGACCGTCGACGACAATCCGAGTTTCAACAGCACAATGCGGATGGCTTCTCCTGCTCCGGCGGATCACTTTCTCCGTGTCTTCGGTCAGCCCAGTCGCCAGGGACTCGGAGAGTTTCGGGATCACTCCCCATCTCTTCGCCAGCAGCTCATGATGCTCAACGGAAAGGCCACTCACGAAGCGTCTCGAGTCGGCACCCTGGAGCCTTTGCATGAGATGCTGGCGTCGAATCCACCCCGGATCGATGAAGCGATCGAGCGGGTCTATCTCGAAACCCTGACACGTCACCCCAGCGAGGAGGAGATGGCTGATGCGCGCATGATCCTGACAGAGAGTTCGTCTCCGCTATCGGGTATGGCCGATCTTCGCTGGGCCATCTTCAACTCGCACGAGTTTCGCTTCCTTCCCTGATCTTTGTTTTCCATTGTCCACCTGAATCCACCCTCACCACCACCACTATGAACGATCAATTCGGTTGCTCCGATTACTACCAGACTCGCCGGCGCATGTTGAAAGGCACCGGTCTCGCCTCTCTTGCCACTTTCCTTGGAATGCCTGTTCGCGATATCCTTGCTGCATCTCCGCAGGCAGCCACGGCCGAGCACGTCATCCTCTTCTGGAATGGAGGCGGAATGAGTCATATCGACACCTGGGATCCCAAGCCGGGTCGTCCTACCGCCGGAGAGTTCAAACCGATCAAGACGAGCGCGGATGGAGTCGAGATCAGTGAGATCTTCCCCAGGATTTCTCAGCAGATGCACAACGCCGCCCTCATTCGGTCGATCGCAGGAACCAACGGGGATCACGGACGCGCCACCTACGAATTGCAGACGAGCTACCAGAACGTGGGAAACAGCACGATCCACCCGGGAATCGGTTCCGTGGTCGTGAGCCAGCGCGACTCGCTGGGGGATCTCCCTGCGTTCGTCAGCATTGGTGGGCGAGCCCCCAAGGCGGGATATCTCGGCCAGACCTGCGAAGCCTACTACGTCGGGCGTCCTGGGGAGCGGGATCCCTATCTCACCTTCCCCCAGGGGATTTCCCAGGAGCAGGGGAACAAGCGTCTCGACATCCTTGCCAAGATGAACCTTCGCAAGACGAAGAATCTCAGCTCCGATGAGATGAAGGCGGCCGAAGTCGCGCTCAACGATGCTGTCGAGTTGATGCAGAGTCCTGCGCTTTCCGCTTTCGAGTTGGAGAATGAAGATCCCAAGAACCTGGAGCGCTATGGGCAGACCGAGTTTGGTCGCGCCGCCCTCCTCGCCGGAAAGCTCGTGGAGACGGGCGTTCGCTTTGTCCAGGTCAATCGAGGGGGATTCGACAATCACTCGAACATCTTCGCCTCGATGCGGACGCATGGCGAGACGATGGACCCAGCGATTTCCTCCCTTCTCCAGGATCTCGAAGAAACGGGGCGTCTCGACAAGACTCTCGTGGTGGTCCTTTCCGAGTTCGGTCGAACCCCCCGGGTGAATGACAATGGTGGTCGGGATCACTGGGCCCGGGTCTTCAGTTGTTTCATGGCCGGTGGCGGAGTCAAAGGGGGAACCGTCGTCGGAAGTTCCGATAAGGACGGGGCCATGCCGGAAGATCGACCCGTCCAGGTGAGCGATCTGCATGCCTCCATTCTCCATGCCATGGGAATCGATCCCAAGCACGAGATCACGACCCCGAACGGACGTCCCATGACCCTGGTTAGAAAAGGGGCTCGTCCGGTGACGGAGTTGTTCGGTTAGGAAAACCTGAGACGGGAAATCAGCGATTCTCTTTTCGGGAATCGCACCCCGCTTCGGCGTCTGGTATGAGTATGAAAGTGGTCAAAACAACAGGGTCTGGTCTCTGGTGCAACAGGGTCGAGTCCTGGTTTGGGCTGGCGTTTCTCGTGCTCCTTTGCGGGTATGTCTCGACTCCGGTCGACTCGGAGGCACAGGAGGCTCCGGTCCGAGGTTCCATCGTCGAAGATCGAGCCGCACGAAAACTGCTCGAGGCCGGAGATGCCCGTCTCGAAGCCGAGGAGACTGAGAAGGCGGTCGAGATCTGGAGATCGGTCATCGAGCGCTATCCCGGAAGCCGGGTGCGTTTTGACGCTCATCTGCGTCTCGGGAATTTTCTTCTCGAAAACAAAAGCGCTTTCGATGAGGCCCGGGGGCACTTCGAGGCCGTCGATGTCGAGGGCAATTCCGATTCCGAGCAACGGGCCGATGCCGCTCTCAAGACCGGGATGTGTTTTTACGAGGGGCGGCACTATGGTCATAGCTTCAAGGTCTTGCGGCGAGTCATCGAGGACTATCCTTCTTCCCCCGAAGTCAATTCGGCGTACTACTACATCGGACTCGGGCATTTCAAGCTGGGGCACTACAGTCGTGCCATCGAAGCCCTCGAGAAAGTGGGTACCGCCCTGACCGGGGAAGATGCCGCGATTGAGAAAGTCGAGGCGGGAAAGCGACTCTACGTCAAGGTGGGCGACCAGGATCTCGCAGTGTTGGAGCCCGGAGAAACGATCGAGGTGACCTGCGAGACGACGGCAGGCGATGTCGAGAAAGTGATCTGCTATCCCCTCGGACGACAAGTTCGGGTGGTGTTAGGATCGATTCCGACGGTGCTGGCGAGCGCGGAGCCAGGGAACGGGCGTCTCGAGGTGCAGGGAGGAGATCGGATCGAAGTTCGCTACCTCGATGCCCAGACAGCCGACCGAAAGTTCGACCAGGAGCGATCCTTTGAAGTCGACGTGGTAGGAACGGCTCTCGTCCAGATCAAGGACGGCTCATTTGGAGATTCGCTTGCCGGGGTCGTTATTGGGAAACAAGCCAACCTCGAGATTACCGATGCGGATTTCGACACTGGTCCCGCAGCGGACCAGATCACGGCGTTCGCAGAAATCTGGAGAGAGAAGACCCAGTCGGAGATCGACGAGGAAATCGCCGATGCGGTGGCGAAGCGCGATCCCCTCGCCGAGGAGAATGAAGTTCCCCAGGTCGAGCGCTACCGGAAGATTGATGAAACCAAGGTTACCCTCAATGAGGTCTATGTCGATATCGAGGAAGTGGAGCTCGCGACTGAGGAAGAGGCCAGCGCCGAGGGAGAAGGCGAAGGCACCGCTTCTTCCGAACAAACCGAAGAAACTGGAGGAGCCGAAGAGACTACGGAGGTCGAGGAGTCGCCTGAGATTGCAGACTCGGTCGACGTCGAGGAAAACGTTCCCTTCACCACTCATTCCGGAGTCTTCCGGGGCACGGTCGTGATCGAAGCTGCTGCCGAACCGAAAGCGGGAGATCCACAGCTTCAGGCTCAACCGGGAGATCGGCTTCGGCTTCGCTACCTCGACAAAGTCAACCTGGGGCCAGCTCCCTTGGAACTGGTTGCGGAAGCCCAGTGCATCGAAGGGAACCTCGGAAATGTCCGGGTCACGAAGACCGACATCGACGACGCCGAGCTTCGTATCAAGACCAAGCTTCGCTCTTCGGATGCGCTCACCCATATCGGGAATCACTACAAGGATTTCGGTCTGCAGGACAAAGCTGATCTGAAATACGAGGAAGCCTTGGCGACAGCAGGGGAGGTCCTGCAGGAAGCTCGGCAGCTCGGCGGAACGATTCTCGAAAGCACCTACGTCCAACTTTGGCGCACCTATTTCGCGATGGGGAATTACAACCTGGCCGTGTCGATGAGCCAACGGCTCATGAAGGAATTTCCCGAGTCGACTTTCGTCGACGAGGCGATGCTGAAACAGGCGGATGCGTTTCGCGAACAGGGGCAGTTTCCAGATGCGATTCGACTCTATGGTTCCATCCTGCGATTGAACGATAGCCCTCTCAAAGGAGAGGCCCAGTTCGGGATCGCGGAGAGCTACGAGACAATGGCCGGGGAAGCGGCTTCCCAGCAGGCCGATCAACTCTACGAGCGTGCCTTTGTCGAATATCAGAAAGTTTACGAGCAGTTTCCGGACAGTGGACGGGTGGGGGACTCCGTCGCCAAGATGGCGAACTTCTACTACAAGAAGCAGGACTACTCCCGGGCCATCGACGTCTTCGAGAATGTCCTTTCCGAATACCCCGATGCGAACTTCCTCGACGTGATTCTCTTCAACTACGGGCGTTGCCTGTTCCGGCTCGAGCGGCGATCCCAGGCCCGGCGCATGTTCGATCAGCTGATCAATGAATTCCCCGAGAGCAGTGTTGCAGGAGAAGCCAAGCGAATCAGCGATGCGCTCGTCAAAGCTGGTTTCTGAATCGTGATGCGTGTTCCCAATTTCCTTCCCCTGTTTCCCCTTTCTTCCATGCGATTTTTCTTCCTTCTCCTCGTGCTCGCTCTCTCCTCGCAAGCGGTGTCAGCGCAGGACGCAACTCCCGGGCAGGCTCCGTCGCGCGAGCTCACCGCTTCCGAAAAGAGAGCGGCGGATCTCGAAGCAAAACTTCGCCAGACCCTGGAAGGATCCGAGGAGGGCGGGCGTGTCCTGCTCGAACTGGTGGATCTCTACTACAAGGACGGACAGGTTTTCGGTCTCGTTCGTGCTGGAAAGACTTTCGTCAATGCGCAGGCAGGCCATCCCAAGCATGAAGAAGTGATGGGGAAACTCATCGAAGGTCTCGCGATCGCGAATCGGAATGCGGAACTCAAGGCTACGATTCTCCAGTTTGTCGATCGCTACCCAAAGTCGAAGCAGGCGGGGGAGTTTCATCGCATGTTGGCCCAGGTCCTTGAACGAGAGGGCCAGCGGCGAGATGCTGCCGATCACTACAGGGCTTCGTGGGAGAAGCGGGGAAAGGAAGGTCTCGATGACGCGGTTCGTGCTTTTCGTCTCTACCAGGATCTTCGCTCTGCATCCGCGGCAACGGCGATGGGCGAGATGGCCCTCGTGCTTCTGGATCAGTTGCCGGCCAACACGACGGCAGGCATGTTTGGGATCCTAGCGGTCCATCAGACACGTGCGTATGGCCAGCAGTATGCGTTCAGCAACGAGATCGGTCGGAAAGTGCTCGAGAAGAAGGTCCCTCTCGATTCGGAAGCACAATGGGAGCTGCCTCATGCGATGGGGGACAGCTACCGCAGCGAGAAACAGTATGCCAATGCGATCGAAGCCTATCGATCATCGATCGCGAGAGGAGCCAAATCTTCGGAAGTCTATCGAAACCTGATTCGCTCGATCTACGATGCCCAGGGCTCTCATTCCGACCTCAAGAAAGCGGTCGATCTTTACCTGAAAGACTTCCCTCGAGAGAGCGTTTCTCGACGGATGGAGATGAAGTATCTCCTCGCAGCAGACCTGCAGCGCAGCGAGAAGCTTTCGGAGTCCCTGGCTGCCCTCCAGGAAGTCTTTCGTGAATCGGCATACAATGCAGGGCGCTTGTTTGAGTGGACGGGGGAAGAGCAGTATTGGCCCAGGGTGGAGTCTGTTTATCGGGCTACGATCGGCTCGGACTCCATCGATGAGTATCGCCTCCACTACGGAATGGCGATGACTCACTTCCGGGATCGGATGAAGAATCCCGAGAAAGCTCAGGAGATTCTTCGTTCGGAAATTCTCTACGCCAATCCTTTGCCCGGCGCGACAAGCGAGTTCAGTTCTGCGTTGGGTTGGATCCTGGGCAACTCCGCCAGTGATCGGGAATTTCAGCAAGAGGTCGATCGCTACCTCAAGCATGCGCGGGCTCATGCCCACAATCAGAATTACACGGGTGCGCTGGGCAGTTGGCTGGAGAAAGCCCGAAAGTCCGACGTCGAGGTGGTCAGGAAGAACTACAAGTGGGCCAAGGACAAGTATGACGCTTTTCGAAAAGAGGAAACCACCCGCCTCTGGAGTTCTGCCCTGCAGAACAGGATGCGCGGACACGGAGCGCGGGAGCAGTTGTTGCAGAGAAAGCTTTCCCAGGAGCAGGAGATCTACCTCCTGCGCCTGCATACCACGGATCTGAAGAGCTATGGCGATCGCAGCAAGAAGGCGGAGGCATTGTCCTCCTTTGCCAAATTGGCCCGCTTGCTTCCCAAGGATTACCAGGTGGCGAGGGATTGGGTGGAATTGGGCGCTTCTTATGGCGAAGCGGAAGAGAGTCGCCGGGCTCTCGATCATCTCCTCACTTTCACGCAAGCCGAGCCGGATCCCGGAGCCTGGTATCACGCCGTCAATCTCGCGAGGCGAATCGAAAGCGCGGACGATCTCAAGAAAGCTGTCGCCTGGATACGAAAGAACCAGAGCCAGTATCCGATCAAGAATCACTACCTGGGTACCATCCTGGATCACTTTCGGCATTTCGAAATGGAAGCCGAGCTGGTTCAGTATTGTGAGGAAAGCGCCAAGCGGGATCCGGGTTTTTCCGAAACCGCGAGAGCAGTGCTCACCCTGGTGGATCGGATGGAAAATCCGGAGGATCGAATCCAGTTCCTCAAGTCTTATGTCGAGAGGGAGAATGACAACTATGCGGTCTACGCCAGCCGTCTTGCCAACGAGTATCTGAAGGTCGACGATTTCGCGAATTTTGAATCCCTCGCGAAGAATGCGGTGGAAGTTCGAGCCGCGAGACGACTCCGCCCCTGGAGTTTCGGCTATGTGCGCGACTGGGTGAGTCACGCGAGTGGGCACGAGGAGTGGACTGCCGAACAGAAGCGAATCGTTTACGAACGAGCTGAAGCGATGAATTATGGTCGTGATAGTGCCGTCGCGACCCTGGCTCTTCTCTCGGTGGAAGGCTTTGAATCCACCCCGATCGAGCGCTTGCTGGCCTATCGGGAGACGACCCTTCGCTCGAGTGACGATTCGACCAGTTACAGCTATCTTTTCTCCTGGGCCCAGCGAGCGATGGGGCGGGAAGAATATGCCGAAGCGGCGTCGCTGGGAACGGGTTTGATTGCGAACATGCGAAGCGCGGCTGTCGATACCCAGGAGAAGGCGCGCCGACTGGTTCGCAGTGCCTATGGCAAGATGGGCGCTCTCGGGATGGAAGTGAGTGCGGACAACCCCATCGCACCGGTTCTGGAGATCGGTCTGCACCTGCGGTTGGGGGATCACGAGCGAGCGCTCGCGACCTACATCGAGCAAAAGGATCGCTTCGACGAGTATCTTCTCGAACTGCCGACGGAGCTCGTCGCCTTCGCTGCTGACTCTCACATTGCGGCCGGGGGCACCGAGAATCAGGAGCGAGCCGAGGCGATGCTTCGCAAGTGGCTGGTCGCCCACAGTGAGAGCGAGAGATTTCAGGATCATGAGAAGGCTCGGATCCAGTTGTTGCTGGCCAAGAATTACGATCGTGCGAAGCGCTACGAAGTCGCCCGATCGGAATACACCACGGTCGTCAACCGCTATCCGGACACGGAGGAGGCTCTCGAGGCAAAGTTTGGAATCGGGGAAACCCAGATGGCACAGAAGATCTTCGATCAGGCCGAGGAGACTTTTGAAGAACTTGCCAACAGTTCTGTCGCCAAGATTCGGGTCCGAGGAAATTTCCTTCGCGGTGTCCTCGAGAGTCGAAAAGGGAATCCGGAAGAGGCCCGTGACATCTTCAAGGAGGTGCTCACTTCGATGCCCGATGTATCCCTTGCCAACGAGACGCTCTACAACCTTGCCGAGGTGTATGGAGGGGAGCAACGCTATCTCGATCAGCTTGAATTGCTGCGAACTGTGGGAAGGCTGGGGCAGGAGTCGAAGCGCTGGCACGAGCCGGGACGCGCCCTGTCCATCGTGGTCCAGGATAGCGATCTCGGGATCAGTCGAGGGCATTCGAGAATTCCGGTCGAAGTGATCACCGTTCCCGGTGGGGATCGAGAGACGGCGATGATCACCAGTGGTGGCGCGGGGAAAGGGCTCTTCATCGGGGAGGTCGAGACAAGCCTTGGTGATCCTGAACCGGGCAATGGTGTTCTTGAAGTGTCAGGGAGTGATTTGATCCAGGTCGACTACCCGGAGGATTTCAAAGAGGAGTTTCAGTTCGAGCCGCTCGCGACGGGTGATATCGGGCTTGCGGTCGATGGGAAATTCGAGATGGCCAGTTCCCTCATCGAGGAAGAAGAGGAGGAAACGGAACGAGAGCGGATGGAGCGCGAGGCGAGAGAGAATGAAGTCGAGGAACTTCGTCGGTCGGTGCAGCGCCCTTCCAGTGAGATCAAGCCAGGGAACCCCATCTATCTCCGTGTTGTCGATCTCGACCGGGATCTTTCGAACGAGGCTGACCAAGTACAGGTCAAGGTGACTTCTTCGAGTGGAGATGAGGTTCCCGTGATGTTGGAGGAGACGGGTTCTCACTCTGCTGTTTTTGAGGGGATGATCGCAACGAGTGATCTTCCCGCCGGAGCGCTGGCGACGGATACCGCAATCGAGCAGAGTCCTCTCATGGCGATCGACAAGGATGACTCGACCGCGTGGATCAGCCAACCCGATGGCCTTGCCCCCAAATGGCTCTCCGTGGATCTCAAGGATCTTCGCGTGGTGACCCGAGGTACGGTCACGACACCGGATCCGGCGAACCAAGCTCCCGTGCGCGCCCGGTTGGTGGGCAGTCACGATGGAAGATTCTGGTACCCCCTTGCTGAGCATCCGCGTCGCGAAGACCTCACCTTGCCACAGGGAGAGTTTCGTGAGATGACTCGCCGGGTCTGGAAGACCAACATCAGCAATCTTCACGAATGGGAACGGGTCGTTCGTCTTTCCAAGGAGGACCCCCACTCGACCGAGGTCGTCAGTGATCTCCGTTACGCGACGGAGCTTCCGATCGACCCGGAGGAAGCCAGGGAGAGAAAGGCCGATCCGAGCGCGGTCCTCTGGCAGGGAACTTTAATCCAGCCGCGAGCCGGTGCGGTTCGTTTTGCCCTGAAGGGAGATACCGTCGCGTTGATCGTCAATGGCTTCCCGCTGCAGCGTCCTGCGAAGGTGAAAAACTCCCTCGAAGTCGATGCCTACTTGGAAGCGGGGCTGCACCAGATCGTCGCCTTTGCCACGACTCCGGATTCGGCGCGTCGCCCCGCTGAGATTTTACGGGCGCGGGAGAATCCCAACTCTGATTCTGTTCGATTGTCCTCCTTTGTTGGGTCCGATTTCGATCTGGAACAGGCGTTTGTCACGGACCTCGAGATGGCGGGCGCCTATCCGCTGGGTACTATGGGAGTCGATGAAGAAGGGAAGTGGGAGTTCACCATGGAAGAACGGGAGCTTCGGCATGTTCGGTTCGTGGTCGATGAATTTCTCGGCCAGGCAGTGGCCATCAACTCGGTCACGATCGAAGGGCCTTCTTCTCGTTACATCCCGACCGAAGCGGACCTGCTGCAACTCTCGAACAACAACGTCCTCGAGATTGCTCCCGGCGATCGGATCGAGTCGGTTTACATCGATGAACTGCCAACGGGTGGCGAGCCGAAAAACCGAGCGCTCACCCAGAGCCTGACTGCGACTTACTACAACGGAACGATCCAACCCATCGCCTATGATTTCATTCGACGCAGTGATGGGACCGTCAACGAGGTCGAGAAAGATCTTCTGCGAATCGATCCGGGGGAACGGATCACGGTGGAGATCGTCGACTTCGACTACGACAGCACTGGTCAACGAGACCAGGTTCCGCTCGAGGTCCAAGTCGGTGATGGAGAACTGCTGACCTTGATCGCGACGGAGACGCAATCCAACTCGGGTGTGTTCAAGGCGGAGATTGATACTTTCGATTCCGAAGCGGGAGACAACGGTGCAGGACCCGAAGATGCATCCGGGGCTCCTCGCATCGGGCTTTCTCCGGGAGACCAGGTGTATTTTTCCTATCGTGATCAGGAAAACACTTTCCCGGGGCATGCCATTGATCGCGAATGCGTCGTCTATGTCCGCGAGCCGACCGATGCAGAATTGCGCATCCTTTCCTCCATCGTGATCCCCAAAGCAGATGGAGAAGGACCAGGGGAAGTTCGGTTCTTACCTGATTCCAACGGGGAGGAAGAAACCCAAGTGGCCTTCGAGGTGCCCTTGACGGTCGAGGTGATCGATGAAGACGCGGCTCGTGATTCACTCAGCGAAGTCATCGTAGCCCTTACGCTGGTCGATGAAGAAGGCGTCGCCAGCGAGGTTCCTGTGGAAGTCGCGTGTCGAATTTCCTCCTCCTTCTCCAACCTGGAAGATCAATACGCCGATGTTCGCAACCCTGCCCTCCACCGAGGCCGGTTTGTTGGCCAGATCACGCTTCGCCTCGGTGGCGAAGACAGTCCTTCTGTAATTCCTCGGGAGCCCGGCTCCCAGAGTGGACTCGTGGGACGAATTCTCAAACCAGTGGAGGAAGGAGCCGAGCCGGAAGGCCGGCGTGACTCGGTCGATGATGGACTCGTCGGCGTTTTCAATCTCACCGGGAACAAGACGATTCGTGCGACCTACACCGATGCCGAGAATACCACCCCGGAGTGGAATGTCCTGGAAGGGCGTGCCGGGATTCGCAGCAATGCGGAACTGGTTGCAACCGACAACTCCTATCTCGACCCCGTCGAGTCCCTCCAGGTGGGGGAGCGGCTGTTTCTCCGGTTGACCGATCCGGATCAGGACGTGAGCGAAGAAAGAGATCGGATCACCGTAGCAGTGAATTCGGAAAAGGGGGAGCGAGAGGAAGTTGCCTTGGAGGAAACCTTGAGTCACAGCGGAGTCTTCACCGGCTCCTTCAAGCTCAAGGCAACCCCGGAGCCTGTTCCTGGGAATTTCGACCCTGCCGTCTCCGAGTTGGAAGTCTTCTTTGGTCACCCGATCGAGATCCAGTACGAGGACCCTCGTCCTTCGAGTCAGGGTGAGCCAGTTCTCCATACCGTCGCGATTCCCGTTTCCGACGGTACTGATGGCGATGTCAGTGGGTTCACGAAGATCTTTGGCGAAGAAGCCCTCGCGATTCAAACGCAGTTTCACATCGCGGAAAGCTACTTCGAGCTCTTCAAGAGCCATCTCGCCCTCGATCGAAAAGAGGAAGCCGAAGAAGATCTCCGAAATGGACGGCGTGTCCTGCGCGAACTTCAGGAAGACTACCAGGATCCGAAATACAATGCCCGGATTGCTTACTTGTTAGGGCAATTTGCGCAGGAGTTGGAAGACTGGGACGAGGCGATCGATTCCTATGAGACGATTGTGAAGCAATACCCCGATCACTCTCTCGCGGCCGATGCTCAGTACAAGCTCGGGCAGTGTTATGAGGAGGCGGAGCGTCTCGACGAAGCTCTCGAGGCCTATGTCACTCTCGCCGCGACCTATCCGGAGAGCCCGCTGATCTCGAACGTGATGATTCGGATCAACGAGCATTTCTACAATCGAGAGGACTACCTCGTTTCCGCTCAGGTCGGGCAGAAGTTTCTCGAGCGATTCGAGAATCACGAGTGGGCCCCGCGGATGGCGTTCCGGGTTGGACAGTGTTTCTACAAGAGCGAGGAATACCAGATGGCTGGTGAAGCCTTCGACGATTTTGTGAAGCGCTTTCCTGAGGACGACCTCACCGCACAGTCCCTCTTCTGGGCGGGAGAAAGTTTCCGCCAGGGGGGGGCGAACGAGATCGCCTTCCAACGTTACAATCGCTGTCGCTGGGACTTTCCGGAGTCCGATGCCGCAAAATATTCTCGAGGCCGACTCGCCTTGCCCGAAATGCTCCAGCAATTCGAGCGTGAAGCTCAGGCGGTCGAAAGCGAAGCCGAATAACCAGCCACTTCTCCCGTCACGACTGATCCTTCTATGACTCCCCTACTTTCTGCGAGCTTTCTTGAATCCGGAGCCCTCGGGCTTCTCCTCCAGGGTGGCATTTTCATGTGGCCGATCCTCTTCCTGGGAATTCTCGCGGTGGGCGTGATCATCGAACGATGGCGCAGCCTCAAGATTCTCGATACTCGGGCCGACCGTCTCCGCGAGGAAGTTCTCGCCGATCTTGCCGAAGGTCAGATCGATGATGCGATCGAAACTTGTGACAATGCCAGGGGGCCGGTCGCTGCAGTTCTCGGAAACGGATTGAGAAAGTATCTTGTCCTCGACGAATTGGGCTACGAGCCCCAGAGGATCGAGGAGCAGGTCACCAAGAGTATGGAGGCTTACGGGGTGCATGTCGTCGCTGCTCTCGAGCGTCATCTTCCGCTTTTGGCCACTGTTTCCAGCGTTGCTCCGATGCTGGGATTCCTAGGGACGGTCCAGGGAATGATTGTCTCCTTCGCCAACATCGTCGAGACGATGGGAAAAGTGAACATCGTCGAGGCAGCGGCTTCGGGTATTCAGACGGCTCTGCTCACCACGTGCTTCGGGCTCATCGTGGGGATCCCGGCCTACATGGCATTCAACTATTTCATGAGCGTGATTAACAGCTTCGTTCTCGAGGTGGAGCAGTCCTCGGCCGAACTGATCGAAGCCGTCTCGCTGCAACTCACCCTGAACAAGCGCTAGAAGAACGCTTCCTTGACTCGATACGACGATGAATCTCCAACGAAGAGAGCTCCTCGTGGAACCGCCGGCAACGGCGGCTCCGGATATCGCTTTCATTCTCATCGTCTTCTTTCTTGTGTGTGCTTCAGTGCAACCGGATACGGGTCGCCCCCAGGACATTCCACGGAGTGAGGAAACGCCTCAAAAAGAAGATCAGAGTCAGAATATCGAGTTGTCCCTGACCGAGAAAACGCTCCTTCTCAATGGGGAGCTCCTGCCGTTTGAGAAGCTCGAAGCCCGACTCTCGCAACTTCTCGCAGGAAAGGAATCCGAGTCGGATCGAGTCGTCATCGTCAAGAGTGCTGCGGAGACGACCTACCAGCGGTGGATCGCTACGACCATGGCGATTGAGAGTGTTGGAGGGATCGTGACTATCCAGATGGAGCAGGAGGAAGTAAACGTCGTCGAATGAGGATTCCGCGGAAGAAGTTTGCGGCAGATGTCCCTTCGACGGCGATGGGGGACATCGCCTTTCTTCTTCTCATCTTTTTTGTCATTCTCGCGCGGGCCGTGGATGACAGTCATCTCCAGTGGGAGCCGGCACAGGTCGAAGAAGTCGAGCCGAGTGGCGCGGCACTTGCCAGTGTCGTCATCGATGCCGATCAGAAACTGTATCTCAACGGCAAAACCACGACGATGGATGCTCTCCCCGGGCAACTTGAAGCCCTCCTCGGCGATACTGAACCTGGAAAACGACGTGTCTTTCTCAAAGCGGACCGGGAGACCCCCGCTTCGCTTTTTCAACCTGCCATCGAAGCGATCAGTATGAGTGGAGGAGATCTTCTCCATGTCCTGAATCGCGAAGACGAACCTGTGACTTCTACTCCCTCTCCATGAGTGCCTCCGATCCTGATCAATCCCCCCTCGCGAGTCCGGCCCAGGACTTTCGCAAACTCAAAGCCAACGGTTCTGCAGCAGCGCAAGAACTCACGGGCTGGCTCGCGAAGATGCGAGGCAAATCCCCCGTGGAGGTGCTCGGTGCGGTTGCGAACAGCAACTTGATTCGGAGTTTCGTCCAGGCTGCGATCGGGGTCGCGGTTTTCATTTTCGTCTTCACGGTCATCCCGTGGACCGTCAGCCTGATTCGCGGCGACTCCGGAGAGGCCGCCGTTGCGGAAACCGTTTCCGAACCTGCTGCCGAAGAAACGGAAGAAGTGGGCAAAACCCCTTCCGAAGAAGGAACGCCAGCGGGAGCAGAGGCAACACCGAAAGGACCAGATATCGACCTGGGCAATCCGGAGGCGATTGCCGATCAGCTTGGAGTCGGAGAAACGAAGGAAGCTCCCGCAAACGTGAATCCATTGGACGGGAGTGTCGACGACTTGCTCGAGGGACTGGAGTGATTTCCCTCACCTGAGATGAGTTCTTTCTGGAAACAACCCGAGAATCGACCCTACCTCATCTTCGTGGGGGTCTGGGTCCTTCTCTGGTGCGACTGGTCGGCCTGGTATCTGCTGCCATCGTGGTTTCACGTGATTGGATTCACCGTGGCCACAGCCCTGGGCTGGGGATGGTATCTGCGGCGGCGAAAGCAGAATCGTCGAAAGGTGGATCAACGATGGTCCCTCGCCCCCGTCTTTGTGTTGAGCTGGCAGTGGCTCGTCTTTGCGGCCAGCGAGATGGGTTGGAGCGGAGCGGCCCGGTTTTTCACTTTGTTGGGAATGTCGATTCTCTTTTTCGCGGGCCTTTGTGTCACGGTGTGGTGGGTTGAAAAACAATCTCGAGAGTATGCCGTTGCTGCCTCCGGAGGAGGTCGTGGCAGTGGAGAACGTGTCTGGAATCTCTGCAACCTGGAGGCCTGGTATCTGCGCAAGCGATCCCAGAAGCTCGATCAGTCGCTCTGGACCTTTCTGCTCTACACTCTCCTCTTCTTCCTTCTCGTCCTCATCCTATCCCATCTCCCCGGATGCCGGGAGATATACGAGATGCCTGCGGGAGGAGGCGAACAGGCTCAGCTGCAGAAGGTGAAGATTCAGAAGGTCATCAAGAAGAAGCTGGTCATCAACCCCTTCAGTTCCATCGTTTTCAATCCGCCTCCCATCGAGGACATCAAGCTCCAGTTCCAGGAGCTCACCAAGCATGCCTACCAGGTCGGATTCGGCGAAGGGAAGGGCTCCGGGTTTGCCGGGGGGACGCAACGAGGGAAGGTCCGGTTCATCCGACTCGAATACCAGGGAGGAGATTGGGATCAGGATTTCTCGGGGAGTTCGGATCTGAATATGCTCCTCGAGTATGGCATCCGAACGGGCCACAAGGTCGCGGAGCAACCGGAGTCGCGACGGATCAGCCAGCTAAAGAATTTCCCGATCGGGAAAAGCCCTCCTTTTCTTTATGTGACAGGGCAACGCAATCTCGAGGTATCCAATTCCGAGGTCGAAGTTCTGCGCGAATATCTCACCGACAAGCACGGAATGCTTTTTGCCGATAACGGTGGCAGTGCCGGCTGGGGGCAGCAATTTTTTGCGGTGATGCAGAAGGTTCTCCCCCAGGTCAAACCGATCAAGGTTCCGCTCGATCACCCGATCCACACCACGCCTTATCCGATTCCCTTCCTACCCTATGTGGCTCCGCATGGCGGGAAAGATGCCTGGGGATGGGTCGTCGACGGGAGGCTCGTCGCCTACTATCATCCGGGAGATATTGGGGATGCCTGGGCAGACGATCATGCGAAGGTGAGACGCGAAATCTGGGAGTATTGCTACCAGTTGGGAACCAATGTTATTTTCTATTCTCACGTGGAATACAATCGGTGGCTGGACAGCCTGAATCAGAATCAAAAGGCAGATGGGAACGAATAGTTTCAGAAGGAAGTGGATCGATGGAAAATGGGGGAGCCTGGTTTGTGCAGGAATCCTGTTTGCGGCGTTTGGGGTCGACGCGGCGAATCGTCTTTCTCCTCTCGAGCAAATCCCGATCGAGTCGTTTCGCGAGATGCGAGAGGTCGAACGTTATCAGCTCAAGGTCGCCGAAAAGCATTATCTCGAGGGGGAATACAAGATCGCACTCGATGAGTATGAGAAGTTCCTCTCCCTCTACGAGAGCAGCAGTGCGGCGGCCTATTCCCAGCTCATGTGGAGTCATTGCCTGCTCAGGCTCCGCAAGGTGAACACTGCGATCCGAGAGGGTTTCCAGTCCGTGATCGATTACTGGCCGGACTCGCAGGAAGCGAAAACGGCAAGCTATCTCATCGCGCGTTCCTACCAGGATATGGGGGAAGTAGAAAAGGCGAGGGTGGCTTTTCAGAAAATGATCGAAAGCGTCGACGATGTGGAACTCCAGGTGCGGGCTCGAAATCAGATCCTCGAGATGGCAAAAACGAAGCAGGACTGGGACGAGGTTCTCCGCATTCTTGGAGAGCTGACCTTCGATACCGAACGAATCAAGGGGGTCGAAGAAATCTGCCGGGCCGCTTCTCGCGACTTGGGAAGCCGGTTGCTGCGTCGTGGCGACTGGGACGGAGGAATCGAGGCATTGGAGACGAGTTACGAGGGGGGTGGACTCGATGAGAAGCTGTTTGAATATGGGCGCTCTGCGGTCGGTCATCTCCGTTCTCAAGATGAAACCCGGGCTGCCGGGGACCAGATGCTGGCCAAGTTGCTCGCTCGGTTCGAAGCGACGATCCCGGACGATCTCACCGAGGAAGGGAATCAGTCGCGAGCGCGCACGGCCTTGAATCGCATCGCCGAACTGCACGGTGCTGCGGGAAGAAAGACCGATGTCCTCGCCACCTACGAACGGATCGAGAAGATGCTCGGCGTCAGTGATGGATTGCTGGGACAGATCGCTTCTTTTTATCGGGGGATTGGGGAGCGGGAGAAGGCGAGAGCAACCTACCGTCGCTACGAAAACCAGGTTGCGGCCAAGAGTGCCATCGCTGGGATGTATCGCGAAGAGAGCAAGTTCGACGAGGCGATTGAGCTGTATCGGGAGCTCATCGAGGAGGATCCGGATCGGGTCAATGATTACCTCTGGGTGATCGGAGATTGCTTCGAGCGGAAGGGCGCCTGGAAGGAGGCCATCCAGACCTATCGCCAGATCGATAAATTTCCGGACAACTACCTCCGGATGGCGAGGTGCCACCGGCGGCTCAAGCAGTGGGATGAGGCCCTCAGCCTCTATTCTCAAAGCAAGTCTTCCGAGCCTCATGCCCCGGGCGCGACCCTTTCGATTGGGTATACTTACGAGGAGGCGGGGCAGAGGGAGAACGCGATCAAAGCGTTCCAGTTGACCTGTCGCTCTTACCCCAAGAGTTCTGAGGCGAGTCGAGCCCATGCTCACCTCCAGTCGAAGTATCAGATCACTGCGACCTTCGGTGGTGGAAAAGACGAGTAAGTATTTCTCTTTTCAGTCTGGGCGGTGGTGTGACAGGCTCAATCCATGACAGAATCGGAATCGCACCAGTATTTCTCCGCTCACTGTTTTAATGAGGTCTGGCGTCTCCTCGAGATTCCCCAGAGATCGGAAGAAGAGTCGCTCCTGATGCGGGATGCCGCCCATGCCTCGTTGTATCATTGGAAGCAGCGAGAGGATTGCCAGCCGCAGAACCTGTCGATTGGATTGTGGGCCCTGGCGCGAGTTTATGCCGTCCTCGAAAAGGGCGAAGAGGCAATGCAATATGCGAGTGCCTGCATCGAGCTTTCCGAGACGGAAGACCTGGCGCCCTTCTATCTTGGCTATGCCTTCGAAGCGGCTGCTCGTGCCGCCCAATCGGCCGGGAATACCCGGGAGCGGGACGAGCATCTGAAAAAGGCGACGCAACTTCTGGCATTGGTCGAAAGCGAAGAAGAACGATCCATGCTGGAAGCCGACCTGGTCGATCTCAAGACCCAACGTTGAAAGCCTCCCGGGTTGTGAAGACTCTTCAGCTGATCGGGTTGGGCTTCGCCTTGATTCTCTCCGTTGCTCTCGGGTTGCTTTTCCAATACGGCTTCGAGCAAGGGGCCATTTTTGCCGCGGAGAACCGGGATGGTCCACCGCTCCCCAAGGGCACTGCGTTTCTTTTCGAAAACCAGCGATTGATCGGCTACATGTTCGCCTTCCCGTGGGTGTGTCTCGTTGTGATGCCCTTCTGGGCGAGGACGACTCCCTATTTTCGGACTGATTTCTACCTGATTCGGTATCTTCTCTTTCTCACTGCGCAGTTTTTCCTCTTCCTTGCCTTCGGTCTCCTTCTCGCCCTGCCATTTGTTCCCCACTATTTGACGGGTGTGGAAACCCGAGAAATGACAGAGCCCGAATGGGTGGGGATCTTCCTTTTCTGGACGGTGCTTCTCGGCTCGCTTTTCGTTGGCCTGCTTCGAGTTCTCAGGCGAAAAAGAATCGAGAAAGGGGAATAGATCGAATCCGTTTCAGTCCTTTCCGGGACAACTGGTATCGATTGTGCGACCCTCTCAAAACAAGCCTGAAATCATGAAATCTCCTTTTTCCACTTTCCTTCTCGGGATCGTCTTTTCCGTGTTGATTGCCATTCCCCTGCACGGTTTGGCTCGGCCGTTCCTGGTCCTGGACGAAACCACCTCTCCGGATGGAAAGTATGCCGTGGGCTGGGGCGTTCCCTACACCGAGTTGGAAGAGGGAAACCTGGGTGATCAGCTCTCGACTCTCAACCTCGACGCGGTGGAGAACTATCTCGTCGACCTCGAGCGAGACGAGATTTTAGGGGTTCTCGATTCCGCCTACTTCCCAGGAAAAAACCGGGGAGGGATCTTCTGCAGTTGGCGAGAAGACAGTGGAGCCGTTTTCGTGATCGAGCTGGCTCGTTTCGGATTTCTCAACGCTTCGGTTTCTTATCTCGTCGACCCCGAGGATGCCTGGGATCCTTTTTCGGACACGATTTCGGTGACCAAGGGGATGCGAAGAACCGTTCTGCGGGAGATCGAGAAACGTTATCCGGAGGAAAAGGAGTCGATCGCGGATTTTTATCTTTCGCTCTATCCCAAGAAGTGGACAGGTGCTCAAGAGATTCTGTTCGAAGTCACGGGGGAAGTTCCCAAGAATGAGGAAGCGTTCTTCTTCGAGGGAGAAATGACCCTCGCCCTCGCTGGTCCTCAGACGGTATCGCTACCGGGCGAGGTTTCGACTCCCGAGGGACAAGGCTCCGGCCGCAGTGCGATTACTGCGGACTCGGTCGGTCCGATCGCGCTCGGGGTGACGATTGGGGAAGCACGAACTGCCATGCCATCGGCGCAGTTTCAGCGTCGTTCCGATGGGGAAGGGATCGCCCTCGTCAGCGTGATCGAAGAAGGGGAGGAAGTGATGAGTCTTTTCGCCGACGAACTGGATCCGGATTCTACGATCGACGACTCGGCCGTGATCCAGTTGATCGAAGTCTGGAGTGATGCCTTTGTGACCAAAGAAGGCGTTCACGTGGGGATGACCGTGGCGGAGGCAGAGAAACGAATCGGCGACGTCCGAGCCATCTATCTCAGTGAGATCGAGTCTCGCGAGTATGCCGATTTTGCCCGACCGACCTCCGGGGCTTCTTTCCGACTGGGGCATCCATCCTCCCTCGCGGGCGATTATCCGGACGGGGAATTCATGGCGAAGAATGCGATTCCTCGGGCGGTGATCCGGGCGATCGAGGTGAGAGGTGCCGACATCATGATCGATGGGGTGATCGGGGAACTGCGTTTCAACATGACCAGCGCGGAGGTCCTTGCGATTGCGGAGGATCAGGGATACGGGGAAGCCTTTCGTGGGAAGGATGAAATCTGGGAAGCCTTCGGTCAGGCCGTGCAATCGTGGATTTTTCCGGAGGCAGGTATTTCTCTGGATATGATCTCGGATGAAATCGGGGGGGGCGAAGAGCGTTCTCTCGATCACGGTGAAACCACCTTTTTCCGGCAGGACGGCGAGAGGGATCGCCTTGGGAGATCCCAGGGATCGGGTCGTCGAAGCGTATGCCGGATACAAGACAGAGGAAACGGAGCTCGACGGATTTTTCCCCGATGAGGACGTTCATCTCGTCGGATCCATCTACGGAGGGATGATTTTCAAATTCACGAACCTCGGACTTTCGGAGATCTTCCTCGGAGCTGCCGCTGAGTAGATATGCCTTGGTCTCTTCCTTCGGGTTGTTTCGCGAGACACTGGCAGAATCAGGAAATTCTTGATTGAGCTCATTTTCCGCAGAGCAGAAGCCCTAGAAAAATGAGGGCTGGAATTGACGATAGCGGGTCGCTCCGTGTTTCATGGAGTGAGAAAAGATCGTCGGTAGCGGTCTTCAAAGATTTCACTCATGAAAGCACTACTTACCCTGCTCTGCCTTCTTCCCGCCGCTGCACTCTTTGCGAGCATTGTTCCCGAAGGTTCGGGGATCATTTATGGGAAGGACCATGTCTTCTCGCTCCAGGCTCCCAAGGGGTGGGTGCTCGATAATGAGAGCGGGGTCAGCATGGGAGTTCATGCCGTCTTCTACAAGGAAGGTTCGACCTGGGCGGACAGTCGGTCCGTTGCCTACGCCAGGTCGCGACCTCTTGAGGAAGGCGTTCAAACGATCGACGATACGGTTCGAAAGTTGATTGCCGATTTTCACCAAGGGGGAAGCCCCGACTACCAGGGCAAGAAAGTGCGCGAGATCGAAACGGAGTCCGGGAAGAAGGGGGTGATCTACCATTTCTCTGGTGACAAGTGGGGGAACTTCGAAGCGGTCTGCTATTTCAAGGAGGAGAAAACCATCAACTTTGTCGTCCTCTCCTGCCGCGGAAAAGACGACTTTGATTCCGCTCTCGAATCCTTCCTCGAGCTGAGCAAATCGTATACCTTCATCAGCGACGAATATACCCTGGAGGTGAAGGAAGCTTTCGAGAAGGCGAAGGAGGCTGAGGAAAACTAGTTCCGGGAAGTTTCGCCGGCATCTCGCAGACTTGATCGGTGATGGCGAAGAGACTGCAATCGGCTTCGCCTGCCGAGGGTTCACTTGGGCGATCGCGGGGTTCCCAAGGGTCCCTGTGGGCTCGTCAGGGAGTTGCGATTCCTCTCGCGAGAACTTACAAGTTCCTTACGTACGCTTAGGCTCAGGAGCGACTAGAGTATTCCGTATGAAAAAGATTACCCAAAGAATTCTTATTCCGGTTGCTGCTGTCGTTTGCCTGGGAGGGGTAACCCTCGTAGCGGGTGCGATGGGATGGTCCGATACCGCCAGCGGAACCCTCCGGTTTCTCACTTCTTCCGAGGAAAAAAGAGATTTCTTTGCCGATGATGGAATCCGTGTCGAGGAACCGATTCCAACCGGGGAAAGGAAGTATCGGATTCCCATCGAGCTCGAGACGGCGATCGCCCATTCCGCATGGGGTGTCGATTCCGTAAAAGTCTCGGTTGCAGATGGCAGGATCGAGATGACCGCGAGGTATGCGCTGGTTGGAAGGGAGATGTTTCCGGGTTACCTGGAAATCGAGGGAGTGGAGCCTGGGGACTACGAATTGCAGTATCGAGATCCTGATGGGTCGCTCCATCCCGTTGGGGAGGTTACTTTTCCGTAGCTCATCTCAAGCAAACCGGGGGGCGAAAAAGTCGATGATTCTTCTCGGCGGAAGGATCTCCTGGTTGCATGGAATCACGCATCTTCGGTGCAGAAAAATGAGGACGAATCCACTCGATTGGTTAGGATCGAGTCATGTCTCTACGTCTCACGATTCGATTCTTTCTTGTCCTGCTCATCGGGGGTGCCTCTATCGTTCGCGCCGATGACCCACCGAATATCGTCTTCTTCTTTACTGATGATCAGACGACCGACACGATCGGTTGCTATGGCAATGCCATCGTCCAGACTCCTCATATCGATGGCCTTGCTGAGCGAGGGGTTCGATTCGAGAATGCCTTTGTCAGCCACTCGATCTGCTGGGTCAGTCGGACTACGATCCTGACAGGATTGACGGGCCGCAGTTACGGCACCCCGGGAAACCACGATGTGGCACGTCCGGAAGCCGTCGAGACGCTCTACTCAGACATCCTTCGCGAGAATGGCTATCGCACGGGCTACTTTGGAAAGTGGCATGCCAAGATGCCCAAGGGATATCGGCCCGAAGCGCATTTTGACGAGTTCGAGGCCATCGGACGCAATCCGTTCTACAAGCCGCAGCCAGACGGGAGCCTGCGTCATGCCACGGAGCTCATCGTCGATCGAGGCATCGAATTCCTAAAGAATCAGCCCAAGGGAAAGCCTTTCGCCCTGAACATGTGGTTCAATGCCTGCCACGCCGAGGATGGTGATCGCCGTCCTGGTATCGGACACTTTCCCTGGCCACGTGCTGTTGATGGGATGTATGACGATGTCGAGATGTATCCCCCTCGCTTGAATGATCCCGAGATCTTCAATGCCCAGCCCGATTTCCTGAAGACGACGATCAACCGTGAGCGCTATTTCTGGCGTTGGAATACCGAGGACAAATACCAGACCAACATGCGGGCCTACTATCGCATGGTCAGCGGGATCGACGGAGCGATCGGGCGTTTCATCGAAGCGCTCGAGGAGGCGGGCCTCGCGGACAACACCATCATCGTCTATTCCGCAGACAACGGCTACCACATGGGCAATCGAGGGTTTGCCGGAAAATGGTCCCACTACGAGGAATCGATCCGGGTGCCCTTGATCATTGCCGATCCCCGCGTCGACGAGGGCAAGCAAGGCCGCGTCACGGATGCGTTGGCTTTGAACCTCGATTTTCCTTCCACTTTTCTCGACTGGGCCGGTGTCGAAGTGCCGGAGCGTTACCAGGGCCGCAGCCTCGAACCGGTGGTGAGCGAAGGAGCCCCCGACGATTGGAGAACGGATACTTTCCACGAGCACTTTGCGGTGCGGAATCGGATTCCTGCCTTCGAGGGGATTCGGAATCACCAGTTCAAGTATGTTCGCTACGTGGACGAAGGGAACTATGAGTTTCTTCACGATCTTGAAAAGGATCCCGATGAACTCGTCAACCTGGCGAAAGATCCGAAATACACCGAAACGCTGGAGAAAATGCGCGCGCGAACCGATGAACGGGTCGCAGAGTTGGGGGGACCGCTTCAGCCCATGAAGGGGGAGCTCAGCCCGTCGACGGTTCCTCATCCCGTGGCTTCCGCTGCGGTGACCGTGAAGCCGGGTCCGGATGGGTTCGTCCGACTCTTCAATGGAAACCGCCTCAATGGTTGGGATGGAAACAAGAAATACTGGTCGGTGAAGGACGGGGTTCTCACCGGAGTCACAGATGGTTCGTTGAAAATGAATCGCTTCCTTACCTGGAAGGGATCGACGATTCGCAACTTCGATCTTCGCGTAAAGGTCAAAGTCAGTGAGGGTGGAAACAGTGGCATCCAGTATCGGGGCACATCAGCTCCCGAGCTCGGTCTCGATGTGGTCACCGGCTATCAGTGCGATGTCGTGGCCAACATCTCCAAGTACAATGGAATGCTCTACGAGGAAAAAGGACGCCGCATCCTTTCGCACACCGGTGAGAAAGTCGTCGTCGATCCCGAAGGCCAGCCATGGGTGGTTGGCAAGATGCCGGTGAAGGAATTCAGTCCGGGAGAGTGGCACGAGTATCGGGTTCTCGTGAAAGGGAATCACCACCAGCACTGGATCAACGGGCACCCCACCGCAGACCTGATCGATCTCGATGAAAAAGGTCGTTCGCTTGAGGGAGTGCTTGCCGTCCAGGTTCACGTCGGTCCGGCGATGGAGATTCAATACAAGGATTTCAAGATCAAGCACCTTCCCGATGACTTGCCGCTGATCGCTCCCGATGAGGTGGAGATCCCGGCTGAAGCTTATGGTGTTCGACCTCAGGGAAAATTGCCGAAGGATTGGAAGGCACCCATCTACGGGGAGCAGTAGGCCAGGCTGCCGACAACCGATTTGCGGGGCGCTCTCATCCCAGGGAGCGCTTTTTCGGCATGAGGACGCGGAACAATCCGTAGTCGTGAGCATCGTCATCGACGCTTTCCAGGGGAAAGGTGTGATGAAGTTTTTCGGCAGCCGTGTCCGAAACGATGAGGTGGTTCCGCTCGGTTTTGGCAACTCCGGAGAACTCCGAAGTCAGATCGATCGCAGTGTGAACCGAGTCGTAGTCGAGTTGATCCCCTGTATTCGAAGTGCGCACCATGACCCCGGAGGTATGGACTCCGATCGCGAGGGCGATCGGCTTGTTGGTCTCCACATTCCAGGCATCGAGAAGGCGCGAAAGCTCCTGCTGCATTTCGAGAGCCGCTTCGAGGGCATGGCGAGCCTGGTCGGGATCGGGTCCACGGGATCCAAAGACTGCGATGACACTCTCGTCGGAAGACTTCTCGAGGGACCCGCGATGTCGAAGAATCACATCGATCATCGTGGAAAAGTATTCGTTGAGGAGGGCAAAGACCCTCTCCGTTCCGAGCTTGGAGGATAGTTGGCGGAACCCGATGAGTTCTGCGACAAGAATGGTGACGTCACGCTCGGCGGCGTTTTCTTCTTCCTGGCCGACGAGTTTCCCATCCGCGGCCTGCGAACGCACATAATGGACCAGGGCTCCCTTGAGCGATTCGCGCTCTTCGAGGCCTTCGGCCATCTGGTTCACAGCGACGGCGAGTTCACCGAATTCATCATCCGAGGTGACCTTGACCCGGGACGCAAAGTTGCCACGTCCGATCTGGCGAACGAAATCGGTCAGTTCGGTGAGAGGGCGGGTGACCTTTCGCGACAACCAGGCGGCGAGACCAGAGGCGAGGAGCAGGGCAATCGCCATGGCTATGAGATCGCCGAAAAGAAGCTTCTGGAGCAGGGCCTGAACTCGATCGGCAGCGATATCGACTCCGACGACAGCGACGGGTTTTCCCTCGGAATTCCGAATCGGGGAGAAAGCCGAAAGCCAGATTCCGAAGGAATCCTTCGTGAACTTTTCGTCCGCTCGAGAGAGATAGAGATCCGGTTTCTCGTGATCGTGTTCGAACTCTACGCGATCCCCGAGATAAGATTTGGCTTCTCCATCCGCTTCGGCATCGACGACGAATTCCCATTCTCCGTTTGCGAGAGGACGCATGATGTAGATGAACCGAACCGGCAGAGCTCCGGTATCATTGGCTTTCCGCACGGCGACGAGGCCTTCTCTTACGCTCTCGTAGAGTGGGGATCCGTCCTGGTCCGGATCCGTGAGCTGCATCACGAGGTCTCCATCGATCTGGGGAGCGGTGCTGACGGCGATCGAGTAGACTTTTTCCTGAATCAACTCAAAGGCGAGGCGGTTTGCTTTCCGCAAACTCAACCAGAGCAATAGACCGCAGCTGATCCCTACCAGCAGGATCAGGACAAGTTGAAGTTTTCGACGAAAAAGCACAGCGAAATCAAGGTTTCCTTGGAAAGGTATACGTCCCCCGGCCGGAGCCAATGGGAAATCAATACTCGATCAAGCAGATTCGCTACCTTCTCCGATAGGCAATTTCGTGGATGGCGCGCCCCGCTTCACGAGCCTTGCTTTCATACAAGGTCTCGATGCGATGATCGAACCAGGGAGAACTGATCTGCCGTTCCCAGCCCTCGGCTTCCTGCAGGTTTCGTTCCGAATCCTGTGCATAGTCCTCCACATCCGTTACGAGGAGCAACTCGCCGCCGCTTCGAAGGGTTCGATACAGAGTATCCAGCATCCCGGGTTGGAGAAGACGGCGATGGCGATCTCCCGGTTTGGGCCAGGGGTCAGGAAATTGAATCATCACGGCGGATGCGATCTCCGGCTCGAGATGGTCGGTGAGAATAAGCCGGGCATCCCCTCGCAAGAGCCGCACATTCCGGCAATCGTGCTCCTTGGCCAGCGCCGTGGCATGAGCCAGTCCCGGCCGGTGGACTTCGATCCCGAGAAAGCGATGCTCGGGGAAACTTTGCGCCAGTTCGATGAGGTGATCCCCTTTCCCAAAGCCGATCTCGATGACGAGGGGCCCATCGATGGGAAAGGCTGCATTGAGATCAAGCGTCTTATTGTATTCGAAGCGAAGACCGAACTCATTCCACCATTCGCGGAGGGCTCGCTTCTGCGCCTTGGTGACCTTGCCCTGATTTCGCAGGTAGCTCGGTGCCCAGCGGCGGAGTCCGTTTCGTTTGAGGTTCGACATGAGAGGGAGAACATCGATAGAATCCCTTCATGACATCGCCAACCGTAAAGTTCGCCCGATTGATCTGCCTCCTTTGCTTTTTGCTGGGCTCCTCCGCCACTCTTCGCTCAGAGAACTGGACCGAATTCCGAGGGCCCGATCGAGCGGGTGTCTGGACGACGGCCGGCATCGTTGAAAATTTCGAAGGATTGGAGGATCCGCTTCCGCGCAAATGGTCGGCTCCGGTCGGGGCGGGATACAGTGGCCCGACCGTGAGCGAGGATTCGGTCTTCCTGATGGATCGTGGTGTTCCGGGCAGCGGGGAAGAGGTCGAGCGGGTTCTCTGCGTGGATCGGGCAACGGGAGCGCTGCGCTGGGCGCATTCCTACCCCTGTGTCTATCGCGATGTGGGATATGCCTTCGGTCCTCGATCCAGTGTCACGGTGGGAGATGGGAAAGCCTTTGCTCTCGGGATGATGGGGAATCTGCATTGTCTCGATGCCGCCACGGGGGAGGTGATCTGGGCTCGGGATCTCTCGAAAGACTATCGTGTCGACATGCCGATCTGGGGGTTGACCGCTTCGCCTCTCCTCGAAGACGGTTCCCTCATTGTTCAGGTCTCGGCCCCGGGTGACGGGGCCACCTTTGTCGGTTTCTCGCCCGAGACCGGGAAAGAAAAGTGGAAGCTCTTTTCGGACAAGGGATCCTACGTTTCTCCCATCGTCGTTGAGCAAGCGGGACAGCGGGTCACCGTTCTCTGGTCAGGTCAGCGCATTGCCGGCATCGACGCTGCCTCCGGAAAAGTGCACTGGGAGATCCCGACTCCGCCAGCCAAGATGCCGATTAATGTCCCCGGTCCTGCCGTCGATGAATCCGGGAGTCTACTCTTTCTCTCCGTCTTCTATGATGGCTCCCGCCTCATCGAGTTGGGACAGGACGAACTCACCGCCAAAGAGCGGTGGCATCGCCAGGGAATCAACGAACGCAAGACGGATGCCCTGCATTCCATGATCAGCCCGCCCTTTTTCCAGGATGGAAAGATCTACGGGATCGACAGCTACGGACAGATGCGTTGTCTCGACCCGGAGACAGGCGATCGCATCTGGGAAGATCTCACCGCGGTCCCGCAAGGGCGGTGGGGAACCGGGTTCATTGTGAAACAGGATGGTCGGATCTGGATGCTGACGGAGCGAGGTGATCTCGTCATAGCGAAGGTTTCGCCGGAGGGCTACGAAGAGATCGATCGAGCGCGACTCATCGAAGCAACGACTCCGCTCAAGCAAAGACAGGAGGGCACCGTCCTCTGGTCTCACCCTGCCTTTGCCGGCACCGAGGTCTTTGCGAGAAATGATCGGGAACTGATCTGCGTCGACCTCGCGAAGTAGTGGAAGCTAGCCTGTGATTTCCGCGACTTCTTGAAAGCGAATGAATCGATCACCTCAGTTTCCGAAGACCGAGTGGACCCAGGTGGTCCAAGTAATCGGGGAGAAGAATGCCGAGTCCTTCGACGCCCTCTCCAAGTTGTGTGAAGATTACTGGTATCCCCTGTATGCCTTTGTCAGGCGCCAGGGGGCTCCTGCCGACGAAGCCTTCGACGAAGTGCAGGGTTTCTTCGAGGCTCTGCTTGAGAAAGACTTCCTCGACGGAGTGGATCGCAATCGGGGGCGACTTCGCACCTTCCTGATCGATGCCATGAAAAAATACCGGGCCAAGGAGTATCGCGCAAAGCGAGCCCAGAAGCGGGGAGGAGATCAGTGGCACGTCTCGATCGACCAAGAGACGGCGGAAGGCCGCTACGAAGTCGAGTTGGTCGATCACCTCACTCCCGAGCAGGTCCTCGATCGCAACTGGGCACTGACGATTCTCGAGAAAGTCATGGCGCAGTTGGAGGAGCAGTATCGGTCTTCGGGGAAAGAGACCGAGTTTGCGATCCTGCGAACCTTTCTCGTTCCCGATCCCCTTGCGAAAAGCTACCGGGAAATCGGGAGGATGCTGGGAACCAACGAGAACAATGTGAAGGCCAAGGTGCACCGGCTCCGCAAGCGATATCGCGAGCAGTTGGAGGACGTCGTTCGGACGACGCTCGACATCACGGTTTCGAAAGACGATCTCAAGGATGAGCTGAGGCACTTGTTGGGTGCATTTTCCTGAGTCGTCGAGAGAAGCGACCAGGAGCATCCAACGATGCTCCATTTCCTTCGCTTCTTCGAACTCGACGTTCGATCCGCATTCGGACAGCAGCTTTCGATCCCGTGAGGACGGGGAGAGCCCTAGGTTTCCAGATCGAGATCCAGGGCGATCGGTTCGACGAGCGCCAGCCGGGCCGGAGCTTGCCGAGGTTGGCAGTTCCACCCAGGAGAGAATCAGGGGTCGTATCTTTCAGCGGAGTTTCCGTACTTCCCAGTTCAGGTTCCAGGTTTTGGGCATCCGCTTGAGGACGTCGGGCTCTTGTCCGCGGTTTTGCTGGCCAGGTACCGTGAGGCTTGTCGAAGGGCGCGGCTCGTAGGATCCGTCCTCGTAGAGATAGGCGTGTTCGAGAAACCGAACTTCGACATCGTGGGTATTCTTGTTCTTGAGTCCAAACTGGATCCTGGGCTGGGCCGGATCCTCGCAACGTCGCCAGTGGAGTTCTACCTGGTTCCTCGTTTCGACATACATCCACGGACTCCACTCGATCTTTTTTGTTTCCCTGGGGGCTTGCTGAGAGAATTCGGTGAGAGCGAGGCAGACGAAGAGAATCGCGGGAATCTTCATGAGATTGAGAGTGTGTCAGGTTCTGGTTTCGAGGGCGATGGCTTGCCCTTGCTCTCTTCCTTACCGGTTTGGTTGCGATCGTTACCGAGGATGCGAGATTTTTTCCGTTCCCTTTTCACCTGTCGCTTCCGCCATCGCGTCTCTCGATTTCTCGACGTCGACCTGACATCCTGAAGACGTGAATGCCCGGAAACCTTTTCGACTTTTTGTCAGCGTCTGTGCCACCGTTGTATCGGCTGCGCTCGTTTGCGACATTTCCGGGGCGGAGGCAGCCGCAACAAAAACCGATTATGAGAAAGACATCGTTCCCATTCTCGAAAGGGTTTGTGTCGATTGTCATGGGCCTGAGAAACAGAAAGGCGATGTCCGATTCGATGATCTGAATCCGGACTATCTCCGCGGCGGTCATGCCGATACCTGGCACGATGCGCTCGATCAGATCCATCTCGGAGAAATGCCACCGGCAAAGGCGGAGAAGCAGCTCACGAAAGAGGAGCGGGAAACGATCACGAACTGGATTCGGTCTTCGCTCGATGAACTCGTTGAGGCGACTCGCAATGCTGGCGGACAGGTTTCCTCACGTCGGCTCACTCGATACGAATATGCCAACACGATGCGGGACCTCCTCGGGGTGGAGCTGGATTATGCCCGCGAACTGCCACCCGAGCCGGCCTCGCCGGAAGGTTTCCTCAACAACGGGACAAGTCTCGAAATCTCGCCGACCCAGGTTGAGACCTATCTCGAGGTGGCGCGGCGGGCCCTCGATCTGGCCATCGTGACCGGTGAGAAACCGCAGATCCATGAGGTCGTCCAGGAGAAGACCGCCGTCGGGAAGCTTCCGAATCGCAAAGATGGAGGAGCCATCCCCGTGAATCCGGAATTTCTCCTCGATATCCCGAAGTTTCCCCGGGAAGGCGAGTTCGAGATCCAGATCACCGCCAGTGCCGAGATCCCGGAAGGCGAGGGCATTCCACGAATGGAAGTGTGGATGGGCTGTGTCCCCGGGATTGTCCATGTACCGCGGAAGCTGGTCGGGGTGGTCGACGTATCCGCTGATCGGGCGAATCCACAGACCTACACGTTTCGCGGGAGGATGGAGGATTTCCCCCAGGCTGGCGAGCGACGATTTGGTGCCAATGTTTCCTTCAACGGAGTGGTCGTGATGCTCGACTTCTTCGATGCCGATGGAAAGGAATTGCGCTATCCCCATCGACGCTACGTGGTTCCCCAAGCGAAGCCGAAGAAGGGGGAGAAGGCGAAACCATCTCCGAAAGCTCCCGAAGGCCCACTCCTCGATATCGTGGTCGAATCGGCGCGCTTCGAAGCTCCCATGATTTCGGAATGGCCGCCTCCCAGTCATCGCCAGTTGCTCCCGATGGAAGAGGCGGACCTCCCGGATCCGGAACGGGCCTCGCGTGCCTTGGCCGACTTTCTTCCGCGCGCTTTCCGACGGGATGTTGGTCCCGAAGAGCGGGCGAGATTCGAGAGCTTCTTTGCCCGGGTTCGTCCTTCCAGCGAGTCCTTCGAAGAAGCGATGAAAGAGACTTTCGCCGCCGTTCTCGTTTCTCCCCATTTCCTTCATCTCGTCGATACGCGGGATGACTTTGCGATCGCGAGTCGGCTTTCCTACCTGCTCTGGAGCACGTCACCAGACGAGCGACTGTGGGAACTTGCGAAAGCGGGAAAGCTCCGCGAGAAAGGCACGTTGGCCGAGGAAACCCTTCGGCTCATGAACGATCCGCGTTGCGAGGAGTTCGTTGAGCGTTTCAGCGACCAGTGGTTCGACCTGGGAGGTCTCGATCGGGTTGCGGTGAATCCCGAGTTCTACCCGGACTTTCCCGATTCCCTGAAAGCGGCGATGAGAACGGAAACTCAGGAAGTCTTCGGAGAAATCCTGCGAGGAGATCTGAGTTGCCTCGAGCTGATCGATTCCAACTGGACCGTGGTCAATCGGACCCTGGCAAATCACTATGGCCTCTCCCATCGCCCCGAGTCGCAGGAGTTCACCCGCGTCACCCTGACACCCGAAGACGGCCGGGGAGGTATCCTCGGACACGGATCGTTTCTGCTCAGCAATTCCAATGGCGAAGCCTCTCATCCGATCAAGCGCGCCGTGTGGATTCTCGACCGGTTGCTCGATACCCCGCCGGCTCCCCCTCCGCCTGATGTGCCCGAGCTGGATCCTGAGAGTCCGGATCTCGCAGGCTTAACCGTGAAAGATCAGCTCGCGCTTCATCGAGAAAAAGAATCGTGTCGCAGTTGCCACGAGAACATCGATCCGTGGGGAGTCGCCCTCGAGCAGTATGATGCCACCGGACTTTTCCGAACCTATGCCGCAACCCGGATTCAGAAGAAGGGGAAACGGGAAGTCGGTCCCGAACTCGATCCGGAGACGGAGCTTCCCGATGGGACTCAGCTCACGAGCGCGGAAGATCTCAAAGCCTTCCTTCTCGAGCATCGACGACCCCACTTCGCTCGTTCTGTTGTTCGTCGGCTCTCCAGCTATGCCCTCGGACGCTCTCTCGATCTTGCAGACCGGGAAACGATCGAGGAACTGACCGCGTCGTTTGAAGAAAATGGCTTTCGTCTACGGGGCCTTATCGTGGATCTTGTGACGAGCGACCTCTTCCGCGATACTGAACTCTAAATCTAAGATGATATGAAAAAGCCGTGGCATCTCGATCGAAGAACTGTCCTCCGCGGAGCCGGGGTCTCCCTGGCTCTTCCGTGGCTTGAAGGAATGAGCGCTGGCTTGTCGGCTGCGCAACGAGCTTCCTCCAAAGATCTTCCGCGGCGACTCTGCTGTGTCATGTTTCCCTACGGCGTCGCGGTGCCGAAGGCGGATGATCCGGCTCGCCAGTGGGGCTGGTTTCCCACCGGGGAAGGAAAGGATTATCAACTCACCAACGTGCTTCGTCCTCTCGAGCCCCTGATGGACGATGTCTCGGTTTTTTCCGGACTCTCGCATCCTCGATGTCGGACGATGAACGGACACGACACCGGGGACACCTTTCTCACCGGGAATTCTCTCGCCCCCGGCACCTACAAGAATACCGTGTCTCTCGACCAGTTGGCGGCGAGCCATCTCGGGCAGGACACCCGGCTTGCGTCCCTTACGGTTTCGACGGATGGCGGGATCGGCCCGCGAACTCGTTCGACGACCTTGTCCTATTCTGAGAAAGGGCAGCCCATCCCGGCGCTTGCGGATCCCAAGTTGATTTTTCAGAGGTTGTTCGGTCAGGATCATGCCAGCCAGCGAGATCGGGCTCGTCTCGAGAATTCCGGGAGTATTCTCGATCTCGTTCTCGAACAGTCCGGGGATTTGAAACGCACCCTGGGACGAGGCGATCAGGCCAAGCTCGACGAATTCGAGACCTCGGTGCGCGACGTTGAGCAGCGGGTCGAGCGAGCCCAGCAGTGGCTCGAGATCCCGCTGCCGGAAGTCGATGCCTCTCACATCGCCCTCGACTCCGATCCCGAGGCCCCCAAGGATTACATTCGAGCGATCTACGATTTGCTCTACCTCGCCTACCAGACTGACATCACTCGAGTCTCTGCCTTCCAGTTGGGAAGCTATGGGCCGACGCTTGCGCGGACCTTTCCCGGGTGCCTCGGCCTCGAGGCGAACTGGCACAGCCTTGCTCACAAGGCGGGCAAGAAAGGCGGACCGGAAGCGATCGGGAAATTCGACCAGTTTCTTGCCCAGAATCTCGCGAACTTTCTTCAGCGGATGAAAGACACGCCGGAGGGAGAGGACGGAAGCAATCTCCTCGATCGGACGCTCGTTCTTTACGGATCGAGCAACTCCAAGACCCACCAGAACCGGAACTACCCGCTTCTCCTCGCTGGAGGAAAGGACTTCGGGCTGAAGCACAATCACTTCCTGCGCTTCGAAGAAAAAGTGCCGATGTCGAATCTGTTTGTCTCGATGCTCCAGGCCCTCGATGTGGAGGCCGAGTCCTTTGTCGACAGCACTGGGACCCTCGATGGGATTTCGTGAAGAATCGTGACGGTTCCTTTCCCGACGAATTCCTCGTGGGGAGAAGAGAAGCCTCCGATCTCAGCGAGTCATTTGCTGAGCCTCCAAGCAAGTGCTTGCGTGGCCGCGTCGAACTTCTCGACTTGATGATGTTTTGAAACCGACCTACCAGCGAACCTGGGGGGCGGGAGGGCCGATCTCCCGGAGGCGCACACGCCCGGCGGACCGATAGCCTCGATCGTAACCTCTCGCGAACTCGGCGCGGGAACGGAGGGGGATGCGGGCATCATGACGAGCCGGCAATGGGCCGTAGCCGCTTTGACGATCGGAGCGTCCATACCCGATCCCCATCTGGAAGGCCTCTCGCGGAGTGGGGTCGGGGAGACGAACGACAGGTTCGGAAGACGTTCGGTTGGTCTCACAACTGGTGAGGAGGAGAGCAAAGGCGAGGAACGAGATGGGGAATAGCAATTTCATGGCAGCAAACGATTCATCCCCATTTTGAAACGATCGCCCCCGTCAGGCAATCCGAAAATCCGGGGTCTGTGCCTGCATCGTGATGATCTACCCGGTCGAGTCCTGCAGGCAATGTTCTTCGCCAGTCTACCCAACCCTGTTGCATGAGGGAGCCGACAGGGTTGAAATCCTGTCCCGAGACTCGATTCACGAGCGATCCGTCGACTGGGGGGTGGGATCGGGGATGTCAACGACCTCGGCTTCGACGTTGATGACGCGTGGACCGGATTGGGGGCGCGATTGATCTGGTGCTCCCATATCCTGGCCGACCACGGTGACGCGATCCTTGAGTTTGGCCTTGGTCACTGCCTTGAAGAAATCGCGGAGGGGCGGAATGAGGAGAGAGAAGCCGATCGCATCGGTGAGGAATCCAGGAGTCAGAAGCACGGCGCCGGCGACGAGAATGAGGACGCCGTCGATGACTTCCTCTTGGGGAAGTCGTCCCTCGGAGATCGCGAGTTGGTATTTCTGGAGCGCCTTGAGCCCCTGTGACTTGGTCAGGTAAGCTCCGAGAATGGCTGTGATTACGATAATCGCGAGAGTGGGGGTGATCCCGATTTTCGACCCGAGGAGGAGAAAGATGAGCAGCTCGAGCACGGGAATCCCGATGAAGAGCAGTAGGAGGCGTCCAAACATAGCTGGTTCTATTTACGTTTCAGACTACCAAATCGTAGGACGTGTTCGATTGAAATCGGGAATTCCGATGTTTCAGGCGGTTTCCTCGGGGATTTCGCGACAGTGCTTGAGGCGATAGCCCCCGTCGACCGGGAGGATTGTTCCGGTGACGTAGTCTGCGTCGGAGGAGGAAAGGTAGACGGCTGCATGGCCGATTTCTTCCGGGAGCCCGAGTCGGCCCCAGGGGAGCTTTCGTCCCTCGGCAGCCATGGTTTCGTCATTGTAGTGTTGACGCTCGCCCGGAGTGTCGATCCAGCCGGGCTCGATGGCGTTGACGTTGATGTGGTGATCGCAGAGTTCGACGGCCATGGTTTGCATCATCGAATTGAGCGCGGCTTTCGCTGCGGAGTAGGCGACACAGCGGGCGTTGGGGATGCGGGCGAGCACGCTGGAGATAAAGGTGATCTTCCCAGGCTTCTCCCTCGCAACGAGGTGGCGGGCGACGAGTTGGCTCAGGTGAAACCCTCCGAGGAGGGCGGACTGGAGGATACCCTCGAAGACTTCGGGATCGTAGTCGAGAAAGCTCTCCCGACGGTTGTAGGCGGGGACGCTGACGAGAATGTCGATATCGCCAAAGGTGGCGATCGTCTCGGCGACGACTTTCTCGGCTCCTTCGCGGGAGAAGGTGTCGGCCTCGATCCCGTGGCAGCGGGCTCCGGTTTGGGAAAGTGCCGAAACAGTGCTCCCCAGCTCTTCACTCCCGGGGCGATCGACGAGGACTACGGTAGCCCCAGCCCTGGCGAGTTCGGAGGCACAGCCGAGGCCGATCCCCCGTGCCGCGCCTGTCACGATGGCGATTTTTCCGTCCAGTTTCATGGGGCGCACTGTAGCGAATCGTTCCCGAGAGCGGAAGACCCGAATTGCGTGGAGAGAAGTCGTGTTCTCGCCTTGACCGAACGAAGATCGGTGTCGAGTTTGCCGGGTGAAAGACGACTCCATTGCCCAGATCGACGCCGCGATCCGCGACGTGCATGACTTCCCCAAACCGGGGATCGTTTTCAAAGACATCACACCGGTTCTCGGGGATGGGAAGCTGTTCCGTCTCACGACCGATGCATTTGCTCATACCCTCCAGGGAGAACAACCCGACAAGGTGATCGGTATCGATGCCCGGGGCTTTATTTTCGGAGCTGCTCTCGCCGATCGGATCGGGTCCGGATTTGTTCCCGTGAGGAAGAAGGGCAAGCTGCCGTGGGAAACCACGGGAGTGGCCTACTCTCTCGAATATGGTGAAGCGCATGTCGAGATTCACAAGGATGCGATCCTGCCGGGAGAGAAAGTCATCCTCGTCGATGATCTCCTCGCCACGGGCGGAACTGCCGGAGCAGCGATTCAACTGGTCAAGGAGTTGGGGGGAGAGATTCTCTGCGTCTCCTTTCTCATCGAGCTCGCCTTTCTCGAGGGGCGAAAGAATCTCGATTCCGATGTCCGCATCGAGTCCTTGCTGACGTATTAAGGACGAGCCTTTCCTTCGTTTTCGGAGTGGGGTTTCCAAACGAATTTTTCATGAGCTACGAGAGCGACACCCTCCGGGACTGGTATTTGCTGTTTCACTATGGATCTCCCGAGGAGATCCTCGACGGAGTCGGATTCGATCCGTCTACTCTGCCGGAGGGCTGCCTGGATTTTCCCATCGCGACGGTGAAGGCGGCGCGACTCGACGGGCCCATCGCGCGGGCGCTCGATCTTGGGTGCGCCGTGGGTCGATCCAGTTTCGAACTTTCTCCATTCGCCGAGGAAGTGATCGGGATCGATTTTTCTCACAGCTTTGTCGATGTCGCGGCGAAAATCGGGAAAGGCGAGCTACCCGCGTATCGGCGTTACCGCGAAATGCATCTCAGCGATTCGTTGGAAGCCCGGCTCCCCGAGGGCGCGGTTCCCAGTCGGGTCCGATTCGAGCAGGGGGATGCGATGAGCCTGCGGAAAGACCTCGGAGATTTCGATCTCGTCCATGCCGCCAATCTCCTTTGCCGGCTTCCTGAGCCTCTGAAATTCCTCCATCGGCTGCCTTCGCTGGTGCGACCGGGAGGGAAATTTGTGATCTCGACTCCGGCAACCTGGTTGCCCGAATATACCCCGGTCGAGAATCAGCCATCCGGTCTGACCCTGGATTTTCTGAAGGAGCACCTCGCCGGATCCTTCCATCTCGAGGAAGTCAACGAGGTCCCCTTCCTCATTCGTGAGCACCAGCGGAAGTTGCAGCTCAGCACTGCCCAGACCAGCCTCTGGATCCGGGAGTGACCGGCGTTTTCCCGCACAAATCAGGATTCGACAGGTTCGTTCGCGGAAGTACGCTGTGCGTCCATGAAAAAACCAATCGCTATTCTCACGATGGCGGGTGCTGCTTTTGTCTTCAGTGCCTGCAACGAACCTGCCGAGTCCCCCGAGGCAGAGACTCCCGAAGCTGAAGCCCCTGCGGAAGAGGCGGCTCCGGCGGAATCCGCTCCTGCAAAACCTGCTGCAGAAAAAGAAGAGGGTGGCACCCCTTCTCCGGAAGCGGAAGGATGGGTGAGCTTGTTTGACGGAAAGACCCTCGATGGCTGGAAGCCGTCCACGCTCGGAAACGCCACTTACGAAGTCAAGGATGGCACCATCTACGGCAAGACCAAGGAAGGAAGCCCGAATACCTTTCTTCTCAGCGAGAAGCAGTTTGGTGACTTCGAGCTCCAGTTCGAGGTCAAGGTTCACGACAAGTTGAACTCGGGATGCCAGATTCGCTCCCGTGAAAAGACCGAGGAAGATCTCGTCACGACAGGCAAAGGTGGAAAGCCAGCCAAGGACCTCAACCGCTTTCACGGACCCCAGGTCGAGATCGAGTCGTCTCCTGGCCAGTCGGGTTACATCTACGGAGAAGCCACAGGACGGGGATGGCTTTCCCCCGAACCCCAGGAAAAGGGGCATTCGCACGACTACGTGAAGAACGGGGAGTGGAACCAGTTCCGCATCGTGGCCAAGGGCGCTCGCATCCAGACTTTCATCAATGGCAATGCCGTTGCCGATCTTTCCGATGAGAAGATTTACGAGACCCATCCAAAAGGGCACATTGGGCTCCAGGTGCACGGAATCAAAAAGGGCACGGGTCCTTTTGATGTCGCTTGGCGCAATATCCGCATCAAGGAACTCAACAAGTAAGCAATCCACCGGAATCAAGCCGCAAATTTCCTTGCCGGGTTGTTCCAAATCTCCTAAAACCAAAGAGTGACGACAGAACTGCCGTAGTTCACTCGGTTGAGCTGTTTGATCTTATAAGGAGGAGGGCCCCGGTGCTGCGAGAGCGGCACCGGGGTTTTTTCATTGAGCCCTCAGGAGGGTGGGCTCAATGAAATTTGCTCTAGACCGTTTCTCAGAAGTATTTTCGTTTATTCGCTGTGAGTATTGCAGACAGA
>JARGNI010000106.1 GCA_029213195.1 Verrucomicrobiales bacterium | reverse complement strand
CGCTCATCCGGGATCTCGCCTGATCCGCTTGCGCTAACCCCGACAGTCTCCTAGCAGCTGTTGGGTGCCTTCGAACTCCTCCGGATCGTTCCGTGGGGAATTCCGTCGCGGGCCGGCAGGGTGGTCGTGGCGGCGTATCCGACGGTGAAGGGACGATCCGCGTAGCGGGCGAAGGACTCCGCCGCTGCACCCCCTCCAACCCGGGGCAATGCGCGGTGATGGAGCTACGGGGTTGAAAAAGCAAATCCTTAGCAGTCGGTGATGGAGCTACGGGGTTGAAAAAGCAAATCCTTAGCAGTAGTTTGAAAAAGCAAATCCTTAGCAGTAAAAGCAAATCCTTAGCAGTCGCTTCCGTCGAGGAAATTCTAACCGCGCACGGGGGGCTCGAATTGCTGGTGCAGCAACTTCTTCTGCTGTCTCGGTTGGATGCTGGAAACTATTCCACAGATGTTGCTCCGATTCATCTCGAGCAGGTCCTCAAATCCTGCTGGAAGAGGGCGTTTGCCATCAGCGAGAAGAAAAGGCATGTGATCAAGTGGGATGTGCCGCAGCCATTCCCCGAGTGCAACGCCAATCAATTGTTGCTTGAGGCAATTCTTGGTAATCTCTTCGAGAATGCTGCCTGCTACACTCCCGTCGAAGGAAAAATCACAATCCGTATCCGCCAGGACAAACGCGGGCTTCGATTTTCGGTAATCAACTCCAATCCCGGTCTAGTCCAAAGCGATCTCAAACGCCTCTTCCAGCCTTTCTGGCGAAAGACCCAGGCCGTGCCCGAACGCAACCATGCCGGAATTGGTCTTTCTCTATGCAAACGGATTGCAGAAGTTTTTGAAAGTGAAATGGAGGTAGCCCTTAGAGAAGAAGATGTCGAATTTGGGTTCGTACTGCCACGATCGAAGACCGATGATTCGGGGCAAAGCTTTTCGTGAAGATTCTCCTAATTCTGCAATTCCGTGTTCTCTTCGTCTTCCTCGTTGAGCCATGGGTTTTCGATCCAATCGTCTACCTCCCCTTTGTTCCTTTTATCCGACTTTAACTTGGGTCTTGGATTCAACTGCGGAATGGGTTTCTCCGGCTTGTGCAAGGGTGTTGGGGTCAGGTCGAATTTGATTTGAAACCGGCCTTTCCCGGTCTCGACCTCAACGTAGCGTTCGGAGATCTCTCCACCGGTAAAAGTACTGATCAGCTCGATATCTTCAACGATTCGGCCGCGGGTTAATTCATGTATCTTTCCGGATTTTTCTTTCACATAGACGAACTCACGATCTTTTAGAGTAGCAATTCCGGTGAGTTCCAAGTCACAAGTTGGAAGAGGCGGTTGTTTTGTTTCGGGCTCCGGGGATTGAGGTGGTTCAGAGGAGGAGAATATTTTCTTTGTCCAAAGGCAGGAATACCTTTCTATGGAGAAGGCAGGAAGAAAGGTATGTTCGATTGGGGTTTCAATATGAGAATTGCTATCCTCCGAGCCTCCCCACATTGGCAGGAGAACGGGTAGTAGTTTGAAAACCCTACTCGTGGCTAAGGCGTAGTTAGTGATTGCCTTCATCAAAAAGACCCGGCCTGTAGAATACCACGGGCCGGGTCGAATTTCGTGAAATTGATTCTGATTGTGGATGGTCGCTCTATCGGATATTGACTTCCGCAGTGGCAAAGGAAGGTGAAGTCACATTGTCCACTCTAACGACCTCGGGAACCGTGATTCCTTTAACCCGGAATCGAAATTCCGCAGTGCCCGGGATCACCGGATCTTCTCCAACTAACGCGGTAGCCAGCACCGGACCCGTCGGGTTTGCTGCGTCTCTAAGTTCTATCCTCTGGTTTCCGGAGATACCGGTAAGACCTCCGCGAACTTCGAGTCGACCCGTGTCAGCTCTACCCTGGGCACGGGTGATACCGACTTCGGGCGTTACGCTTGAATTGACTCCCGCGATTTCCATCGCGAAAATATAGAGCACGCCGCCGGCGTAATAGCCCTCAGCGCCCGCGATGTTGCCAGGTTGAATGTCTGCCTTGTTTACCGGAGTTCCCAAGTCATTCACATAACCTCCGAACGGGATTCGGGGGTCGGTGAGTTCCACGGTTGTAACACCGTTTACCACGACCGATCCGCCTGCCGTTACCTCGGTTACTTCACCCAGCACCACATTCTCTGCAGGTTCTGTAAACACATCGTCTGCTGTCATAACGCCTCCGGTGATTGTGCCGGTGACAATAGCGGTTCCGTTCAGGAAACCTTGTGTGGTTCCCCTACCGGGAAGCGGGTCTCCCAACAGATCTGACAAAGTCAGTGTTGCGGAAGGCGAGTTAATCGGGGTTCCGTTCGGAACGCTGATTTCCATTCCCATCACTGTGATGGTTTCCAGGGTGGGATCCACCGCTGTGAGAGGACCCTCCACTGCGAAGGGAGTCTGTGCTTGAACGCTGACAGAAAAAACAGTCAGCATCATAATTCCCAAGACAAAAATCTTTTTCATTTTCTTTTACAGAGTTAGTTCTTTAATTCAATCGAGTGACACCAATTGTTCATGGATGCGACTCATAAAAGCGAAGATTATATATATTGCCGTTATTTATCAAGAGATTTTTTGTAAATAATGTGAAAAAATCGATAAATTATAATTTCTACACAGTTTAGATTTGGTGAAAATAGACTCAGTATATTAAATGAATTGAGTGCGATTTGCGCTTGATTTCCTCGAGAAATTCCAATTATTATGTAATTATCTTCAAAGATGAGAATTTTCTCATTTTTGTATGTCGCCTGGAACCTTAACCGCTGAAATTATCAAAACGAATATTGCACCCCCTCCAACCCGGGGCGATGCGCGGTGACGGAGCGGCGGGGTTGAAAAAGCAATTTCCTAGCAGCCGGAATGAAGCTCCTTCACCCCTTCCTCCCCCTGCACCCCCTCCAACCCGGGGCGATGCGCGGTGACGGAGCGGCGGGGTTGAAAAAGCAATTTCCTAGCAGCCCCCCTCCCGGCCGTGGCCGGGGAAAGACATGGATGAAACT
>JARGNI010000062.1 GCA_029213195.1 Verrucomicrobiales bacterium | reverse complement strand
ACGAAGCACTCTAGAAATTACAACCCGGTGTCATTTATTTGTGGCGCAACACGCCCCATTCCACAAGAGGGAAGCTTTCAGCAGCCGCCGCGGAGAGGGGGAAAGATCGATTCAATCGATGTTTAAACGAATGAATTTGTATTCGGAGTGTGGTCGGAACTAGGCTAGCCTACACTCATGTCCACTCCCGGTGTTCTGGCCCGCTGTCCCCTACTCCGATTTTCCGAGGGCGAACTGGAGCATTCCCTTCGCGGTTTCCCTGAGCAGGCTACGACAGCTGCCAAGGCCTTGCGCAAAAAGTTTTCTGAAGAGAACCTGGAGGACTGTCTCTACGGAATTTTTCTATTCTATCTCCCCCAGGGAACCAGGGCTCCCAATGAAAAGCCTTCTGGGTCGGTGAATCTGCGAGAGGATCTTGGTCTCGATTCGCTGTCCCTGGCGGAAGCGATGTTCAAGATCGAAGAACTCTTTGATGTTCGCATTGAGAACTCCGAGATCGCTGAAGTCACTACACTCTCTGATGCCGGCACGCTCCTGTTCGCCAAGGTGACCGAAGAACCTCCAGCGACGACGGATGAATAGGGTCGTCATCACGGGAATCGGTTTCGCTACCAGCATCGGCGTCGGAAAGGCAGAGGTTCTCTCGAGCTTGCGTGAGATGCGCCACGGGTTCTCTTACCGGCATCTTGCCGGGGAGGGAACCGGTCCCGGGATCGTCTGCGGCTCGGTCGATGGTTTCGATGTCGAGGACGATGATTCTCGCTTCTGGAACTTTCCGGGGGCAGAAGAACTCGATCCTGGTTTTGTCCGCGGGTTGCCGCCCCAGGGACCGTATGCACTCGTCTCCGTGGAGGAGGCAATGAAACAGGCCGGGCTGAGCCGAGACGATCTGGGAAACCCTGCCACTGGCCTTTTCTGCGCTTCGATCGGATCTCCTCGAAATCTTCGCTTTCATCTCAACAAGATGGCCGCCGCAGACTGGCAGCGAGTCGATCCCAAGGCCGTCGTCAGCTCCATTGCCGGCACCCTGAATTTCAATCTCGCTGCTCACTACGGGATCACCGGTGCGAATTGCAGCTTTGTCTCCGCCTGCACCTCCTCGAGCCATGCCCTCGGCTTTGCTTTCGATGAGATCGCCCTGGGACGGCAGGAGATCATGATTGTGGTCGGGGCCCAAGATGGGAACGCCGATGACCTCCTTCCCTTCCTCGGAATGCGAGCCCTTTCCTCCAATCCCGATCCTTCCACAGCAAGCCGCCCCTTCGATCGCCATCGCGATGGCTTCGTTCCCACCGGGGGAGGAGCGGCTCTCATCCTCGAATCGGAATCCTCTGCCACTCGAAGAGGAGGTACCCCTCTCGCGGAAATGCTGGGCTGGGGACAGGCATCGGATGGCTATCATGTCGCCGCCCCCCACCCGGAAGGACGGGGAATCCGATCTGCCATCGAGCGCTGCCTCGCTGCGACCGACGTTTCGGCAAATTGCATCGACTGGATCAGTGCCCACGCCACTTCGACCGAGGCCGGGGATCGGGCCGAAGCGTCGGCCTTGCGTTCTCTCGGCTACGCCAATGGCGAGGGAAGGACCTTCATCTCCAGCACGAAGGGGCTGACGGGACACGGGCTCTCCTACTCCGGTGTCTTGGAAGCGGCCATCTGCGCGCTCTCGATCCGGGAAGGCATCGTTCCCGGCAACGCAGCCCTGGAAGATCCCGACGAGGCCTTCGATGGGCTGCGCCTGCCGACACGGACCGAAAACCACCCGCTCCACCTCGTCCTGAACAACAGCAGCGGCTTTGGTGGTACCAATGTTTGTCATCTTTTCTCTCGACCCTGATCAAACTCACCCCCCACCCTATTCATCATGCGTGATACCATCGTCTCGAATATGTTCCTCATCGCCTGGACCGGCATGCTCCTGGGAGTCGTCTCCGGTGCGGTGATTGGCCTCTTCTTTCACCGCGAAGACTGGATGGGAGGCTACAACAGTTTCCGAAGACGACTCACACGGCTCGGACACATCTCTTTCTTCGGACTCGGTTTCATCAATTTCTTCTTCGCCATCAGCCACGAACTCGCCGGTGTCGACAAACCCATGGCCTTTGCCGCAGCGATCTGCTTTACGGTCGGGGCCGCCACCATGCCCACCTTCTGTTTCCTGAGCGCCTGGAAGAAACCGTTCCGACACTTTTTCTTCATTCCCGTTTCCTCGGTCGGTGCGGGCATCATTCTCACCCTGATCGGATTCCCTCGCTAGACGACGCCGCCCCTTTCCCTCGAACTTCTCTCTTATGAAACTCGGTCTACTAGCCATGAGTGGCATTCGTTGCCACAACGAGGAATTGATGAAGTTCGGCCTCACGCTTCCGGGTTTCGTCGAACGGAGCAAGGTCATCGCCTCGCTGCCCAGCCTCGGACTCCTTACCCTGGCCGGTATGACTCCGGATGACTTCGAAGTCGACTATATCGAAGTCCCCGATCCGGATTCCCTCGGGGATACGCTACCCGGGAACTTCGATGTGGTCGCGATCTCCAGCTTCTCCGCGATGATCAAGGATGCCTACGCACTCGCGGATCGCTATCGAAAAGCCGGCACCCTCGTGATTCTCGGAGGTCTTCATGTCACCCTGATGCCCGACGAGGCCGCGGCACATGCCGACATCATTCTGATCGGGGAAGCCGAACCGATCTGGGGCACGATCCTGGAAGATATTCGAAAGGGAGAGGCCAAGCCACGCTACGATGCCCGCTCGATGACCTTCGACTTTGCGAACTCGCCCATGCCGAGGTTCGATCTGCTCGACATTTCGAAATACAATCGGCTCACCGTTCAGACCCAGAGAGGGTGTCCTTTCGACTGCGAATTTTGCGGAGCCTCGATCCGTCTCAACCCGAAATTTCGCACCAAGCCCATCGATCGGGTCATGGCCGAGATCCATGCGATCAAAGAGATCTGGGCTCATCCCTTCATCGAGTTCGCGGACGACAACACCTTCGCCGACAAACGGCATGGCCTCGCCCTGGCCGAAGCGCTCCATGGCGAAGGGATACGCTGGTTCACCGAAACCGATATCTCGGTAGCGGATGATCCCAAACTTCTCAAGGCGCTCTCCCGCAGCGGTTGTGCCCAGATCCTGATTGGGCTGGAAAGTCCCCAGGGCAGCGTCCTCGGTGGCGTCGAGCAGAAGAGCAACTGGAAGCAGCGCCAGGTCGATCGCTACAAAGGCGCCATCCAACGAATCCAGGACGCGGGGATCACCGTGAACGGATGCTTCGTTCTCGGCCTCGACGGGAGCGATACGAGTGCCTTCGATGCCGTCTACGAATTTGTCGAGGAAACCGCGCTCTACGAGGTCCAGGTCACTCTCATGACCGCTTTCCCAGGCACCCCGCTCTATCATCGACTTCTCGAGGAGGGGCGGATTCTCCAGGATGGAGCATGGGAGCTGTGCACTCTTTTCGATGTAAATTTCCAGCCGACGAACATGACAGTGGAGGAACTCGAAACCGGTTTTCGGGAGTTGATTGGTCGGGTCTACGACGATGATTTCATCGACCGGAGACGTCGCCGATTCTACAAGCGCCGGAACGAGCTTCGGCAAATTGAGGCGACGGGAGAGGAATCGGAAATCGCGTAGCGAAAAGAAATGAAGGCAATCCTGAGTGGAGCCCCCCCGAAAACCATCTTTCGACCGGAAAGATGGTGCGCGATACTGGATTTGAACCAGTGACCCCCACCGTGTCAAGGTGATGCTCTACCCCTGAGCTAACCGCGCAAAAACCATCGATCCACGGGGTTAACCGTGGAAGGGCCGCGAATTTACCCGTAGGATGGGGAATTCGCAACTGGAATATTTGTCATTCGCAGGAAGAGTGAATCGCCGCATGCAAGCCCATCCCGACAGCCTGTTTATCCAGGATCCCGACACCGGACGCCAGGTTTACGTTGAGAAGATCGGCGAAGAGGAGCCCGCTCGAGGCTGGGTCCTGCTGCTTCACGGTCTCGGGGATCACATGGGCCGCCACGGGTGGCTCAAAGAGCGCCTGCTCGACCGGGGATTCGGAGTCCTCGGCATCGACTGGCCGGGATGCGGGCTCTCGGAAGGCGTTCGCGGAGACCTCCCCTCGATGGAGCAAGCTCGCGGTATCATCGAACTGGCGATCGAGACCACCGAGGTCACTCTCGCAGGGGTGTTTGCGCACTCGGCGGGGGGATTCTTTCTCCTTCGCCTGCTCGCGAAGCCCACGAAGGGATTCGAGTCGTTGAAGTGGGCCTGGTTCTCTTCCCCCCTGGTTTGCCCCGACACGAATCACGGGGTATTGAAAATTGCCATGGCCCACATTCTTTCCCGCGTCCTCCCCCACTTCACCCTCTCGACCCATGTGCGGCGCGACGACTGCTATCACACCGCTCCCGACGAGGAAGCGAGAAAGCTTCCCGAGGGCTGCCACGATCGCATTTCGCTACGCTTCGGGTCTCACCTGATTTCCGTGGCAGGCGACGAGAAAGAGCTCGCGACGACCGTCCCCGTGCACCTGCGTATTCTCCTGACCCAGGGGCTCGACGACCACATCTGCCCTCCCGAGTTTGGCGAGCGTCTCTACCATGCCCTCCCCCATCGCGAGCGCACCTTCCTCGCGGCGGCTGGAGCAAGACACGAACCTTTTCGAGAACCCAACCGCTTCACGCTTCTCTCTGCGATCGAACTCTGGCTCGATCAGCAAATCTGAGTGTCGAAGAAATTGGAAATCACGATTTTTTCCCGGCGCTCTGCTCCAATTGCTTCCGCAGAAAAGGAGCAGTGCGACTTTCCTTCACCTCGATGACCTCCTCCGGGGTTCCCGCGGCCACGACTTCTCCCCCTTCGGCTCCTGCCTCGGGTCCGATCTCGAGAAGGTAATCCGCTTCCGCGAGAATCTCGAGGCTGTGCTCGATCACAACGACCGTGTGACCGTCGTCGACGAGTCGATGCATGACATCGAGCAGTCGCTTCACGTCCGAGGCATGGAGCCCGATGCTCGGCTCCTCGATAAGATAGAGATTCGATTTGGGCTGACGATTCTGCCGCAGCCGCGCGTTGGCGGCACGACCGACTCCGCGAGTGAGTTCGGTCACGAGCTTGATTCGCTGGGCTTCTCCCCCCGAAACGCTGGGACTGGGTTGCCCGAGGCGGAGATAGCCGAGACCGGTATCTTTCATCAGGCCAAACGTGCGAGCGATCTTGGGGACACCGGAGAAAAAGTCCGACGCCTCCTCGATGGACAGGTCCATGACGTCTCCGATCGACTTGCCATTGTATTCGATTTCGAGGGTCGGTGAGTTGAACCGGCGCCCCACACATTCCTCACACTCGACATAGGTTGTCGGAAGAAAGTTCATCTCCAACTTGATCTGGCCGTTCCCCTTGCAGGTTTCGCATCGACCGCCCTCGGTGTTGAAGGAAAAACGCGAAGCGGTGTACCCCCTCGCCCGCGCCTCGGGGAGTTGCGCGAAGAGCTTTCGGATTTCGTCGAAGACCTTCACGTAGGTTGCCGGAGTGGAACGTGAAGTCTTGCCGATAGGCGACTGGTCCACCTCGTAGACCGCCTCGAGCTGATCGACGCCCTCGATGGAACGCCAGGTTTTCTCGGCTGGGCTCACGGCCTTCTTCTTGGCGGTTTTACGGGACGGCTTCTTCAGCTGCGAATCCACCGCCGGTTTGAGGACGCCGCGCATGAAGCTCGACTTGCCCGACCCACTGATTCCACCAATCACGGTGAGCCGTCCCACCGGAATCCGGACATCGATATTCTGGAGATTGTTCGCCTTGGCCCCCTTGACCCGAATCCACCCTTCTTTTCGATTCTTTGCACGGAGTTTCCGTCGCTCTCCTCGCATCGGATGAGGAATGGGCTCGAAGAAAGCCGCGCGAGTGGGCGACTTTGTCTTCTTCTTTCCGTCGAGAAGCTTCGACGGTGGCCCCTCCCAGACCACCTCGCCTCCGAATTGGCCCGCTCCAGGACCCAGGTCGATGAGATGATCGGAGCGCCGAATCGTTTCCTCGTCGTGCTCTACGACGACGAGAGAATTTCCTTTCGTCTTGAGTGCCTCCAATGTCGTCAGGAGGTTTTCGTTGTCTCGAGGATGCAAGCCGATGGTCGGTTCATCGAGCACGTAAAGAACCCCTCGGAGGTTGGACCCCAACTGCGAAGCCAAGCGGATTCGCTGACTCTCCCCTCCGCTCAAGGTCGTCGCGGATCGGTCGAGCTGCAGATAGCCCAGCCCGACCTCCTCCATGAATCGGAGACGCTGCGTGATCTCGGGGAGGATATCGCGAGCGATGAGTTGTTGCTGCTTTCCAAGCGAAAAGGCATCGATCGCCTTCTTGGCTTCAATCACGGAGAGCGAGGCGATCTCGTGAATCCCGACGTCACCGATACGGACAAAGCGAGCCACTTCATTGAGACGTGCGCCCTCGCATTCCGGGCAGGTCTCGACCTCGCTCTTGTCTCGAGATCTTGAGCGCCGGTATTCTTCTTTCAGCTCCGCATCGAGCTGGGAATCGGCGTCGCGTTCGTCCGAGCTCGAAGGCCGCTTCTCCACCGTTCCGTAGCCCCGGCAGAGAGAGCACCAACCGTGCGGCGAGTTGTAGGAAAAGAGTCGCGGATCGAGTTCTTCGAACGATCGCCCCGTCTCGGGATCTGCCATCTCGGTGTTGGCGACCTGGATCCGATTGTTGCGATCGAAGAAGCGCATCGTCTTCTTCCCGATCCGCAGCGCGGTCTCGACCATCTCGAGGGTTTCTTCGGGAGAAGTCTTCTTGTCGACCTCTCCGACAATGACATCGATGTGGTGCTCTTTGAATCGCTCCAGTCTCTCGAAGGAGGCCACTTCGACGATCTGCTTGTCGACGAGAAGTTGTTCGAATCCCTGGCGCCCGGCCCACTCGGCCACCTCGGTGTGATATCCTTTCCTCGCCTTCACGAGAGGCGCCATGACGCGAAGAGGGCGCTTCGAAGAAGAAGCCTCTTTTCGCAAGCGAGTCACGATGGAGGTCACGCTCTGCTTCTCCACCGCCTTTCCCGAATCCGGAGAGAACTGGGTCCCCACCTTGGCGTAGAGGAGCCGAAGAAAATGCCAGACCTCGGTCACCGTGGCCACGGTCGACTTTCCTCCACCCCGGGAAATTCGCTGCTCGATCGCGACGGTGGGTGGCAGGCCGGTCACGAGGTCGATATCGGGACGCTCCATCTGCTCGACAAACTGCCTTGCATAGGTCGACATGCTGTCGAGAAAGCGACGCTGCCCCTCGGCAAAGAGGATATCAAATGCGAGAGTCGATTTTCCAGACCCACTCAACCCTGTCACGACCACAAATTGTTCCCGCGGAATCGAGACATCGATGTTCTTCAGGTTGTTTTCCCGCGCTCCATGGAGGCGAATTGAATTCTCGTCACGACGAATTTCGTAGAGAACAGGGCTCGCCGATTCCGCCACCTTCATCTGCTCACGGGCAACGGACTGACGAGGAGCCGTCAGGGTCGAGAGATAACGGCCGGTATGAGACTCCGCCACTTTCGTGATCTCCTCCGGAGTTCCTTCGGCGACGATTTCTCCCCCGCCAACCCCGGCCTCGGGTCCGAGATCGATAATGTGATCCGCACACTTGATGACATCGAGATTGTGCTCGATCACGACCACCGAGTCTCCGCTCTCGACGAGTCGTTCAAAAACTCGGAGCAGCATACCGGTATCGTCGAAATGCAACCCAGTGGTGGGCTCGTCGAAGATCAGGAGAGTCGTCTTGTCATCCTTGGCGGGACGTTTGGGCTTCGCGAGAAGGTGTCCGACCAGCTTGAGTCGCTGGCTTTCTCCTCCCGAGAGCGTGTTGAGGGGCTGACCCAATCGAAGGTAACCCAGCCCTACCTCGGCCAGAAGCTGCAGCCCCTCGACGATCCGCGCTGCTTTTCTGTCCTCAATCGCGAAGAAGACCTCGATGGCCGACTGCACCGTCATCGTCAGCACGTCGTGAATGCTGTTTCCCTCGAGCTCGATCTCGAGGGCCTCCGGAGTGTATCGCTTGCCCTCGCACTCCGGGCAGGTCACGTAGAGATCGGAGAGAAACTGCATCTCCACTTTCTCGTAGCCGTTCCCCATGCAGCGCTCACATCGCCCTGCACCACTGTTGAAAGAGAAATATCCGGGGGTAACCCCGCGGGAAACGCCATCGGGGCTCTCGGCGAAGAGCTTTCGGATCGGCTCAAAGATCCCGGAGTAAACCGCCGGAGTGGATCGGGGTGTCTTGGCGAGGGGAGCCTGGTCGACCATGACGACCTCGCGAATGGCTCCACTGCCGCGAATCTCCTTGCAGGATCCGACCTCGGTATCGGCTCCTGCCAAACCCATATCTTCGAGAAGTTTCCCGTAGAGCACCGAGTGGATCAGGGTCGATTTCCCGGAGCCGGAAACTCCCGTAACGCAACAGAGGACGCCGAGAGGGATCTCGACATCCAGCTTTTTCAAATTGTGTTGCGTGGCCCGACGAATGCTGAGACTTCGCTTTGCCTTCCGGCGCTTGACGGGTGCCTCGATCGCTTTCTTCCCACTGAGATAGGCGAGGGTCAGCGATCGTGGATTCTGGGAGAAGGACTTGGTGGCCGCCGCTTGCGTCGCCACTCCGGGTCCAGCATAGACCAGCTCTCCTCCCTGTTCTCCGCGACCTGGACCGATATCGATGAGATGATCGGCCGCTCGGATCACCGCTTCTTCATGTTCGACGACGACGATGGTGTTCCCCAGGTCACGAAGCCGCTGCATCACGCCGATGAGGTTTCCGACGTCGCGGGGGTGCAGCCCGACGGTGGGTTCATCGAGAACAAAAAGAGTATTGGTCAGGCTCGCGCCGAGACAGGTGGTCAGGTTGACCCGCTCCGTTTCTCCGCCGGAGAGCGTCCGTGTCGGTCGGTCGAGATTGAGATAACCCAACCCGACTTCCCGGAGATACCCGACCCGATTGCTGACTTCCTCGTAGAGCATCGTCGCGGTCGAGTCTTCCTTTCTCACTTTCAGCTTCGCAAAGTAGTCCGCGAGATCGTCGATGGAGAGCTGCCAGAGCTCGGGGAGCGTCTTGCCTCCCATCCGAAAATGAAGCGCCTCCGGTTTGAGCCGGGTCCCCTTGCAGGCCTTGCAGGTCGTGTAGCTTCGATACCGGCTCAGGAAGACCCTGACATGCATGCGATACGCCCGAGTCTCCATCCAATCGAAGAAGCCCCGGATCCCATACCAGGTCCCGTGCTGCCAGGCTTCCTCCGGATCGCCTCCGTCCCCTTCGACGATCCATTGCTGATCGGCTTCGGAAAGTTCATCGAATGGCGTCACGAGGCTGACGCCTCGGGATCGAGCACAGCGCTCGAGATCCTCCTCACACTCGTAGTAGCTGTCGCCCTGGAAAGCGCGAACCAGACCCTCGGCGATGGAAAGCGATTTGTCCGGCATCGCCTTGTCGATATCGATCCCGATGACGCGACCGAATCCCCGGCACTCGGGGCAGGCGCCCATGGGGTGATTGAAACTGAACAGCCCCGGAGTCGGAGGCTTGAGCTCGGTCCCTGTTTCGGGAGAAAGCCACCCCCGGGAAAAGGACACTCGCTCCCCGGAATCCGGTTCCACCACCGTGACGATGCCTTTTCCCAGGTCGAGAGCACGCTCGAGAGCCTCGAGAAATCGGGAACGCCGGGCCGGAGCGACCCGGTCCTGGATCACGTCGACCTGTCCAGGGAGCGTTTTCTTCTCGTAGGCGTCCGGTGCATCGGAGCGGTAGGCCTTGCCAAAAATCCAGGCCCGAAGATACCCCTGCTGTTGAAGAAAGGAAAAGAACTCGTCCACCTTTGTCCCCGACGGAACGGGAACTCCAAACAGGACGAGCAGGGAAGAGTCACGACCCCATCGATCGATGACCTTGCGGAGGATCGACTCGGGCGAATCGGGTTCGATGATCTCTCCGGTTTTCGGATCGAATCCCTCACAAAGCCGAGGGAAAAGCAGTTTCAGGTAATCATTGATCTCGGTGATCGTCCCGACGGTCGAACGCGTCGACTTGACCGCATTCTGCTGCTCGATCGCAATCGCCGGCGGAATCCCGTGGATGGCATCGACCTGCGGTTTGTCCATCCGGTCGAAGAATTGCCGGGTGTAGGGGGAAAAGGTCTCGACATAGCGACGCTGCCCCTCGGCGTAGAGCGTGTGAAAGGCGAGGCTCGACTTTCCGGATCCACTGGCACCGGTGACGACGGTGAGTTTTCCCACCGGAATGTCGAGATCGATTCCCTGGAGGTTATTCTGCCGGGCTCCCCGAACCTCGATGACCGCCTCTTTCGCTGAAGATTTCTTCCTGGTGCTTTTCGCCATACCGCTGGGCAGAGGTTACGCATGAAACCCTCTCCCGCACCTGAATTCCCTCCGTGCGATTGTCATTTCGAATCTGTCGAACCATTACGAAGGCCACCAAAATCGCAACCAGGGAGAAAACTCCTCCCAGGATGAGATTCCACCGGACAATCCATCCCCAGACAAAGATGAGGTGAGCGATGCAGAGAAAGAGATAGCACCGCTGACGCCAGGAGGGAGGTAGGGTCGTCATCAGGATCGTGATCATGGCGATCCACCCGATCGCGGCCGGCACGGCAAGGAAAGGAGTGAGTTCGAGAGCCCATCGCACGACAGGTTGGCATCTCTCGCCTCGAACCGATTCCCGCTCCAGTAGCCTGCGGTCTGACCGAGGAGAGTCGCAGCGATATCCGACAGCCCCAGGAGGGACGGGAGAAGGATCAACGACTTTCCCGAGGGAGCGATACGAGGACTCTCCTGGTTCATGCCCTTCGAACCTGCCTGAAGGTTCTTTTCAGGTCACATCCAAGAAGAGACCGAAACCTGGGCACGGAATCGCGGTGAGACCGCTCACTCTGGCACCGGGAAAGAGTCTACTTTCCAACTAATCGGGCAGCTTCCACTGCACGGGAACTTCGAGATGCTGGTTGAAGCGATTCTTGTATTTCACGAGCCCATGACGAGCCCCATACTCGTGGACCATTTTCGTCACCTTGACGTCAAAGCAGCAATACTCGGCGATATCCATGATCCGCCCTTCCTGCCACCACTTGATCGCATCGGTGCCAACGGCAGTCTTCCCTTCTCCCAAGGTCTCTGCGGCCACCGAATCGAGCTTCGGTTTGTGCTCCAGTTCCTTCTCCAGGTCGAGCATGAGATCGAGATTCGTGGTCTGTTCCTTGAGATCGAGAATGGTGTATCCCATGAGCACCTCGTAGTCGAACCAGATGTGATTGAACCCCACGACGAGATCAGCCGAGCAGAGTTCATCGATGAGCTGCTGCACCATCGATTCGTCGTAGATCCTGTAGGAATTGGCCGCTGAACTGTAAGTCACCCCGATGGACATTTTCATATCCGCCTTGCGATCCCACCCCCCAACATCGTTGGCGGATCGCTGCGTTTCCAGGTCGAAGTAGACGTAGTTCTCAGCCATGAGAAATCAGGCTACGAATAGGGCTCGAACATATTCCATGGCAGATCCGAGAAGACGGGATTCTCTCCCTCGATCTCGGCGAGGCGTCCATCGTCATCGGTCTTGGTCGTGATCTCCCAGATTCGATCAAAATTCTCGAGGTGCTGGCGAGTCCGTCCTTCCGCATAGGGACGGGACGGTTCGTTTCTCATCAGAAATCCCCAATCGCTCGACTGGGTCAGAAGCAGTTCCTGGGTCATCAACTGGATACACTTCTGACGGTGCTGGTCGACGCCCTCGGAAAGTCCGTCACGATTCTCTTCGAAAATCCGGACGAATCGGGCGAGCCGCTCGGCCCGTTCCTGGGTTTCGCCCTGGAGCCAGTTGTTCTCTTCACTGGTCCACGTCTCGAAGTATCCTCCTTCTCCCCAGGAGGAAGAAACCGGCGCCGCCGGAATCCACTCTCGCTCCTCCTGATTGGCTGCATAGGCCCCCGGAGAGGTGAACGAAAAATCAGATCGATCTGCCGTCTTGCGAAAAACTTTCTCGAGAAACTCGGTCCCCTCAAACCACCAGTGACCGAAGAGGTCGGCATCGAAGGCGCAAACGATATGAGGACTCTCGATTCCCTCCGATTCCAGTGCCGCAAGCTGGGCACCGCGACTCGCCACAAAGCGATTCGCGTGTTCTTCCACGGCACGGGAAGCGAGGTCCGGATCGTAGGGCTCACTCTGGGCTCCATCCTGGGCGGAACGGTAGTATTTGATCCCGGTGAACTGGCGTTGCTCGGAATTCCCGAGGTAGTCTCGAAGATATTCCATCGGCGCTTCCAGCCCGATATCCCTCATGAAATCACGATAGCGGCCGTCTCCTGGATAGCCCTCGTCCGCGCTCCAGATTTCACTGCTGCTGTCGTGGTCGCGACCAAAGATGAGAAGACCATTTTCCGTTTCTCCCGGGACAAAGGGGAAATCTTCGCTGGTTTGGGGCGCGGTCGTGAGACCATGCTCTTCGACAATGGTCCAATCGATCCCTTCCTGCTTGAGCAATTGGGAAAGGGCGGGAGCATAAGCACACTCCGGCAACCAGAAACCTCGCGGCATGCGGCCAAAGCACTGAACATACTGCCGAATCCCGGCTCGAACCTGGGCCTGAACGGATTCCGGTACCCGCATCATCAGGGGAAGCAGTCCATGGGTCGCAGCACTGGCGGTGAGTTCGATATGCCCGCTGTCCCGAAGATCGGCGTAGGCACGAATCAGATCGCCCTTCCACTCATCGACAAACAGCTCCCGGAACTTCAGGAAACGATCCTCGTAGCCCTCGGCGAGTTTCTTGAAACCGGTCACGTCTCCGCGTTCGACTTCATCCCGGCACAGCCGAAGCGTCCGATCGAGGTAATTCAGTGTCCGCCGCTTCAGGATGCGATCCCGCATCATCGCGAGAAGGGTCGGAGACAGGTTCAGGGTCAGCTTGTAGGGCACGCCTTCCTCACGAAGACGAAACAGCATCTCCAAGAGAGGAAGATGCGTCTCCAGGATGGCGCTGTGCAACCAGTCTTCCTCCAGACAATGCGGCACCTCCGGGTGGCGGACCCAGGGCACATGTGCATGGAGAACAATGGAACACGAACGACTCATGACATTTTGATGGAAGGAAGCATTAGTAAGACAAAAAAGGCAACGATGGCCAGCACTATCCTAACAGAACTAAGTTTCTTTGTTTCAACCGACAAGCGCAACTGTTGATCCCAGAGGCATCGACCGGTCGTCAAAATTCGGAAAAAGCTGAAAATCATACCAATTATGTTAAACGGGAAGAGGTAGAACCCGACCCCCAGAAAGTAGACAAAGAACGAGCGCCCGATGGATCGAAGCGGAGGAACTCGAAAACGCTCCTCCGTCATCACCGTGATACCGAAAAGGGCTTTTCCCGGAGTCGTACCGATGAGGTGAATGAGGACTCCCTCGATGAAATGCCAGGCGATCAAGGCGAAGATCTGGACCTGCGCGACACTTCTCGCTTCCGGTGTCTGGAGGTATTCCAGGTAACGGGCAAAAAAGTCAGCCACGGCCTCACCCGGCTCGATCTCCGGGTAGTTGTACTTGGAAAACACGAAGACGAGAACGGAAACGAGCGTGTAGTCAAAAGCGCGAGCCCAGAAGCGAATGAAGGGCCGCCCTTGTTCCCGTGGAGCGATCTCTGGCAGTGGACTTCCTGCAGCGATCGCCACCGCTCCGCCTTCGGGAACGGAATCCGTTTCCTCGGGGAGAGGCGGAGGCTCTGCGAGCCCGGACTCGGAATCGGGTGCCTCCTTCTTGGGCTCCCGGATCACGGATTCGAGAGCGGCGATTTCTCCCACTGGTTCCCATCCTTCCATCCCCTGGTGCCAGCCGAGCGTTTCCTCGGTGATCTTGCCCGATTCGTAGAGATCCCCGACTTTGAGGAGCCCGAAGGGTCCCTGTTTTTCACCGTCGATGGAGAGATAGAAATCCATGAGAAAGGGTTCGAGAAAATTCACTCTCCGACTACTCGGAGCGCAATGCCTTGGCGGGCTGGAGAGAGGCCGCAATCACTGCGGGGATCAGAGACGCGATGGTGCAGGCAATGAAGGCACCGACGGAGATGATGACGGTATCCTGCAAGGTCTGGATCGCTGGGAGACCTCCGTCGACCTTGTAGACTTCGGCCGCGAAGATGTCGACCCCGAAGTTTTCCCCGACCCAGCGGGCGAGGTTGTTGCGCTGCCGGATGGTGAGGAAGGCCATACCGTGCCCCACGAACACCCCGACGAGCCCCACGAGGACCCCCTGGAAGAGAAAGATCCAGGCGACCTGCCCCTCGCGTGCCCCGAGTGCCTTCATCAGGCCGATCTCGGAACGCTTCTGAAAGGTCACGGTGATCATCGTGTTCATGATACAGAATCCTCCCACGATCATGATCATGAAGAGAATGAGATACATGGCCTGACGCTCCGCAGCAACGGCATCGAAAATCATCTTGTGCATCTGCGTCCAGGTGAGCACGCGATACTGATCCGGGAGCTTGTCGTAGAGCGTCTTCTGGTAAAGGTCGGCCTTGAACCCGTCGTCCGTTCTCACCGCGAGACCGTGACATTCCTCGAGGTCGAAATTGTAGAGGACCTGGGCAGTCTCGAGATGGAGAAAGATGATATTGGCATCGAAATCCCAGTGGCCCGAGTCGAAGATGCCAGTGACGGTGACTTCCTGGGGTGCCGTCATTTCTCTCACCTCCTCAAGCCCCTTGTTTCGATCCTCCTTGTCGTCGGACGCCTCGGCCTTGTCGAGCGCCTTCATGATGGAGTCGATATCGCGTGGAGAATAGAGAAGCAGCTTGTCGCCCACCTCGATCCCCTGGGCTTCAGCCATGCCGTCTCCGATCACCGCATTGTAGTAGCTTGTAAGATCGAAATCCCCCTGGACCATGTCTTTCGATCGATCATCGGGAAAGAGCTTGTCGGGGACGACAGACATCTTCGACCTCATCCGTTCCAGCTCATCCCCTTCGGGAGGAAGGATCCCTCGGATCACGGGAGCACTGCGCAGGCCCTGGAAGTCCATGACCACCTGACCTCGAACATAGGGAGTCACCGAAATGATTCCCTCGGTTTCCTTGACCTGCTCGTAGACCGGCAGGAAATCCGGGATGATCCCTCCCGAATCGACGATCATGTGAGGCTCGAATCCGAGGATGCTGTCCTTGATTCTTTCGCCATACCCCGTAAACACGGCGATCACAACGGCCAGCAACCAGACACCCAACGCCACCCCCAGGATGGAGATGACGGTGATGATGGAAACGAACGTCCGTTTCGGCTTGAGATAACGGGCCGCAATGAATGGGCTGAAAAGCATGACAGGGGCTGAAATTGTGGATACGTTACGCTTTTGTTTCCATTTTGACAGCTGAATTACCCCCCACTTTTTCCATGATCGGCGAGCGCCCCGAAAAGTACAAAGCCTTCATTTTCATTGGTGCTCCGGGGTGTGGCAAAGGCACACAGGGTGCCATTCTCGGCTCGATTCCGCGCTTCTATCACTTCTCGATGGGGGACGCCTTTCGATCCATGGATACGCGGACCCCGATCGGGCAGGAATTCGTTGCCTATTCGAGACGGGGCGATCTCGTTCCAGATGAACTCACGGTCCGCTACTTTCGGACCCAGGTCGATGCACGGGCAGACCTGCACATGTTCAAACCGGACATCGATGTTCTTCTGCTCGATGGGATCCCCCGCAGCGTCGAACAGGCCAAACTGCTCGAAGAGCATATCGAGGTTCTCCAACTCTTCCATCTCTCGTGCCCCAACCGCGAGGAACTCATCACCCGAATCCGGAAACGGGCGCTCAAGGAAGGTCGGATGGATGACGCCAGCGAGGAAGTCATCCAGCGCCGGATCCGGACCTACGAGGATGAAACCAAGGGCCTCCTCGATCACTACGCGGACCGTCGAGCCGACATCAATGCGAACCAGGTTCCGATCAAGGTGACCAACGATATCCTGACCGAGATTTTGAGGCATCCCGAGTGGCAGATTTTCGCGGGGGAAGGTTAGAGAAAGGTCGCAATGGAATCGGAATTGAAATCGGCTGCGGAAATTCTCGCCGAAGCCGACGCCCTGCTCATCACTGCCGGTGCGGGCATGGGAGTGGATTCGGGACTGCCCGACTTCCGTGGGGATGAAGGATTCTGGCGCGCCTACCCACCGTATCGCAAACTCGGAAAATCCTTCGTCGAAATGGCCAACCCGGCGGCTTTCGACTCGGATCCCGCCTTCGCCTGGGGATTCTATGGTCATCGTCTCCACCTCTACCGCGAAACAACCCCGCACAACGGATTCCAGGTTCTCCGAGAGTGGGGGGAAAAGATGCGACTGGGGAGCTTTGTCATGACCTCCAATGTGGACGGGCATTTCGAAAAAGCTGGCTTCGACGAGTCTCGTATCTACGAAGTCCACGGCAGCATTCATCACCTGCAATGCTCCGGTCCGTGCGCCGCTGGCAAAATCTGGTCCGCTTCGGAAGTCGATCTCGAAATCGACGAATCCACGATGCGAGCGGTCGGCGACCTGCCGCTCTGTCCTGATTGCCATCGGGTCGCCCGTCCCAACATCCTGATGTTCGGCGATGGAGGCTACCTCGAGGATCGCAATGCGTTTCAGTATGAGCGCCTCGATCGCTGGCTCCAGGAAGCTGCGGACAGTCGGATCGCGATCGTGGAAATGGGGGCAGGGTCGGCCGTTCCCACCGTTCGGCTGTTTTCCGAACGAGTCACTCGATCTCACCAGGGAGCGACCCTGATCCGGATCAACCCTCGGGAACCGGTCGTCCCTCCCCTGCAGAAGGCGATCTCCCTTTCCATGCCGGCGGGAGAAGCCCTGCATCGTCTCGATGCTCTTGCCGCCCCGCTCTGGAATGCGTAACCTCTGCCGTGGATTCCGACCACTCATTCTTCGAAAGCCTGCACCCCACGGTGGCAAGGTGGTTTCGAAAGACCTTTGAAAAACCGACCGAGGCGCAGGAACTCTGCATCCCGGATATCGGGAGGGGACGATCCGTGCTCCTTTCCTCCCCCACCGGGTCGGGAAAAACGCTCGCTGGTTTTCTCGGGATCATCGACCGACTCGCGCGGGAACACGACGAAGGAAAGCTGGAGTCCCGAGGAATCCGCTGCGTCTACGTTTCCCCGCTGCGCGCCCTCGCCTACGACATCGAGAAGAACCTGCGACAGCCTCTCGCGGGTCTGGGACTGGAGGAAGTGATCACGGTGGGACTCCGCACCGGAGACACCTCCTCGGCGGAACGACAGAAACAACGTCGAAAGCCTCCCCACATTCTCATCACCACTCCGGAGAGTCTCGCCATCATCCTCCCCCAGAAAGGCTACCGAGAGGCGCTCGAACGCTGCGACTTCGTCATCGTCGACGAGCTCCATGCCTTTGCCGAGAACAAGCGAGGCGTTCACCTCACGGTCTCGCTGGAACGACTGGAGCGGCTCCGTGGCGAAAGATCTCCGCTCTGCCGCATCGGTCTCTCCGCCACGGTTTCACCTCTCGAGCAGGTCGCCGCCTACCTTTCCGGATCGGGTCCGCTCGCGGAAGTCCGGGAAGCCCGGGCCGGTCGTCGATCGCTCATCGAGGTACTCACTCCGATTCGAAAGCAGGCTTATCCTCCCGCCGGCTACACTGCAACGCGAGTCATCACCGACATGGCTCGGATCATCGAAGGCAATCGGGCGACCCTCCTCTTCACCAACACACGATCTGGTGCCGAGCGCATCGCCCATCGTCTCAAGCTCGCCCTGCCCAAAATCCAGAATCGCATCGAGTGTCACCATTCCTCGCTCGATCGGGACATCCGTCAGGAGGTCGAGGACCGGCTCAAGGAAGGAGAGCTGCGTGCCGTCGTCTGCTCAACCAGTCTCGAACTTGGCCTCGATATCGGGCACATCGACACAGTTATCATGGTGAGCACGCCGAAAGGGATCTCCCGGGCGCTCCAGCGTGTCGGTCGATCCGGGCACTCGATCCACCAGCAAAGCCACGGAGTTCTCGTCGCGACGAACATCAACGACCTCATCGAGTGCATCGTCTGCGCACGGCTTACCCATCGCAAACAACTCGACCCCATTGAAACGCTCGAGTATGCCCCCGATGTGGTCATTCAGCATCTCATGGGCATGGCGATGGATGACGGAGTCGATCCGGATAGGGGATTCGAAACGCTTCGGGGGGCCTACCCCTTTCGCGATCTCGAGAGAGCCACCTTCGATCGCATTCTCGAATACCTCCAGGGAGGCGGCCGATCCCTGCAGAACCAGTATCGCGAGACCTTTGGAAAGATCGAGGAGCGCGATGGGCTCTATCATACCGTCTCGAAAAAAGTAGAGCGGGAATACCTCGTCAATGTGGGAACGATCCATGCCGATGGCATGGTCAATGTGCTGCTCAATCGCCGACGCCTCGGGGCCGTCGAGGAGCGATTCGTGAAAGGACTCAAACCCGGGGACATCTTTGTTCTGGCCGGGAAGACCGTGAAGCTGATCGACAGCTCCCCCACCGAGGTCACAGTCGAAGCCGCGAAAGGGAGGCTCCCCACCGTCCCGAGTTGGAACGCCAACAAGATGCCTCTCGCTTCCGGGATGGCAAAGGAAGTGGCCCGTCTCCGCACCGCACTCGATCAAAGACTCAATGAATCCAGCGAAACGAGCGAGGACACGATGGACTGGCTCGTGGAAGAATGGTCGATCTCGCAGACCAATGCCGAGGCCATTCTCGAACACTTTCAGAATCAGTCTCTCATCTCCCGTATCCCGACCGAAAAGCGATTTCTCATCGAGCGATTCGAGGATGAAAAGGACGAGGACGAACGCGTCCACTTTTTCTTCCACAGCCTCATCGGGCGCAGTGCCAACGACGCGCTCTCCCGCATCATCAGTCAGCGGGTGAAAGACACGGTCGGCGGAAACACCCTCGTCACGATCGACGACTATGGATTTCTTCTCAGTGTGAAGTCTTTCCAGGCACTTGAGGTGGAGGAATGGCGAAGTCTTTTCGGGCCCGAAGAGGCGGCAAACGAACTCGATGCCGTGCTGCGCGATTCTCAGCTCGTGAAATGGCAGTTCTCCGGGATCGCCCAGACCGGGCTCATGATTCCCCGCAACCTCCCCGGGGGAGAACGAAAGATGAGACAACTCCGCCGGAGTGCCGACATCCTCTTCCAGGTCCTCTCGCAGCACGAACCGGATCACCCTCTCCTCGAGCAGGCCGTCCACGAAGCCAAGCACACCTTTCTCGACACCGATCGAGCAGTCGAGTTTTTGCAGACGGTGCAACATCAGGATTGGGAACTCGTCGAAGTTCCGGCAGTTTCCCCCTTCGCCTTCGGACTTTATGCCAGCAAGATCAAGGAAAGCATGATGATGGAGTCTCCCGAAGAAGCGATCGAGCGTCTCTACCGCGACATGCAGCAGAAACTCGGACGCGAGGTGGAGTGATCTGTAGCGGAAACGGCAACGTTTCCGACCGATCGACGCGTCTTCTCCACTGACCGTCCCCCTCGGAATCCTGGCGGCTTCCGCTATATCAGACCATCCTCAGCTCTTCCTTTTTCCTTATCCTACTCTTTTTTCCCTCACCGCATCCGAGCGGGCGGAGAAAATCTGTAGCGGAAACGGCAACGCTTCCGACCGATCGGCGCGTCTTCTCCACTGACCGCCCCCCTCGGAATCCTGGCGGCTTCCGCTACGTCAGGCCATCCTCGGCTCTCCCTTTTTCCTTATCCTACTCTTTTTTCCCTCACCGCATCTGGGCGGGTTGAGAAAATCTGTAGCGGAAACGGCAACGTTTCCGACCGATCGGCGCGTCTTCTCCACTGACCGCCCCCCTCGGAATCCTGGCGGCTTCCGCTACGTCAGGCCATCCTCGGCTCTCCCTTTTTCCTTATCCTACTCTTTTTTCCCTCACCGCATCTGGGCGGGTTGAGAAAGGGAGGAAGGGGGAGATTCAGATCAAAGGTCGACCAAGGATCAACTCCGAAGCTTCGCGAGAATCATCTCGGTGACCTGCTTCGGGTTCGCCTTGCCACGCGACAGTTTCATGACCTGGCCGGTGAGAAAGTTGGCGGCCTTGTCGTTGCCTTCGGCCACTTCTCCCGCGGGACCGGGATTGTCGGCGATGGCCTGCTCGATGAAGCCTTCCACCTCGCTGGAATCCGCCGGCTCGAACCCTTTTTCCTTTGCGATCGCTGCTGGTGATTTGTCGGGATCTTCGAAAAGAGAAGCAAAGACTTCCTTCGCCTGGTTGTTGGAAATCTGTCCGGCCTCGATCAACCCAACAAGTTCGCCGATCTGCTCGGCCCCGACGGGACAATCGGCGAGTTCGAGATCGCGCTCGTTCAGTTCGGCGAGGAAATTGTTGATGACCCAGTTCGCGACCTTCTTGGGAGAAGAACTCCCCTTGGCTGCCGTCTCATAAAAATCCGCGAGCCTCTCATCCGCCGCGAGGACCGAGGCGTCGTAGTGGGTGATCTGGTAGTCGCTCTCGAAACGCGCTACCTTCTCGTGGGGCAGCTCGGGAAGGTCCTGCTGCACGCGTGCCAGCATTTCGGTGGTCCGCACCGGCAGAAGATCGGGATCGGGAAAGTAGCGGTAATCGTGCGCGTCTTCCTTCGTCCGCATGATCTCGGTCTGGCCGATGTCGTCATTCCATCGCCAGGTCGCCTGGATGATGGTGTTCCCCGCCTCCAGTTCCTCGATCTGACGACCTACCTCGTAGTGAATCGAGCGGCGAACCGAAGAGACCGAGTTGAGATTCTTGAGCTCGATCTTCGTGCCCAACTCTTCCTGGCCCTCGGGACGAACGGAAATGTTCACGTCGCAACGCATCTGCCCTTTTTCCATATCCGCATCGGAGACGCCCGAGTAAACGAGAATCTGGCGAAGGGAATTGAGGTAGGCGACGGCTTCTTCCGGGCTGTCGATATCCGGCTCCGAAACGATCTCCATCAGGGGCGTGCCGGCACGGTTGAAGTCGATCGTCGTGTAGTTCGAGTGGTGCGTCGACTTGGCGACATCCTCCTCGAGGTGAATCCGAGTCAGCCGCACTGTCTTTCCCGGATTGACGATATCCTTCTGGTGATCCTTGGGATACGAAAGCTCGTAGAGAGGTACACCTCCGTCGAGACAAAGCGGAAGATCGAACTGGGAGATCTGGTAGTTCTTCGGCATATCCGGATAGAAATAATTCTTCCGGTCCCACTTCACGACTTCGGGAGTGGTGCAATTCAGCAACTGCCCCGTCAGGATGGTGCGCTCGATCGCTCCTGCATTGAGGACAGGAAGCGCCCCCGGCAGCCCCAGGCAGGTCGGACAGGTCAGCGTATTCGGAGGCTCTCCAAATCGAACCGGGCACGAGCAGAACATCTTGCTCTCGGTTTTCAGCTGCACGTGGACCTCCAGTCCGATGCTCGTGATGTAGTCTGCTTTGGCCATGAATCAGTTCGAAGGGGTAGGAATGCCGGGGTCCGCGGGGGGAGTCAAGGACTCGACGAATCGCTCCAGCACGGGGCGTAACTGTAGCGTCTTCAGAGCCGGGAACAATTGCGAATCCTGCGCCTTTTCGCGAAGCAATGAGTCCAGAACGAGAGCGGCCCGATTCTGTTTTTCGAGAGCCACCTGAATGGACGGTTCCTGATCCAGATCGCGCAGGAGCGGGCTCGAGAAAACAGCCTTCGTTTCTTCCTGCTCCGAAAAATAGAGGCGTGTGGCCGAAGCTTGATCGAGCAGAACCACAGCTGCCGCGTTTCGGTATTCCGCAGGGGAAATCGGATCGACTTGATCGAGCACGACGGTGATCCCGGGGAGGGACTCGATCTGCTCCCGCCAGATTCCCGCGTCCGGGTACGGTGGAATTTTTCCTCCCATGTTCTCGATTCCCTCACGCCCCAGGGCCGCGACATAGTGCAGCTCACGGATCGTCCCACCGATTCGAAAGCAGGAGAAGAGAAAGAGAATGACGATCGCGCTGGGAAGAAGAGAAAGCGCCGCCCCGGCAAATCCATCGGCAAAGACATGGAGTTTCGAATCGGGTCCGAGAAGACGCTGCAACCCCCACACGATTGGGAATCGAACCAAGACGAAGACCACCAGCGCTACGATGGTCCCAATGAGAGTCAGTGTCTTCCAACCGAGCGCAAGATCAAAGAAGGTGTCCGTCAGCGCGGGCAGAAAGTGAAAGACGAGGAGAAACATCGCGACGGCAACGACCGTCGCGATTCCCGCGGCGAGAATGGAGAGAATCCCCCACTTCGCCGAATAGATCGCATTGACGAGCAGGATCAGGATCGCCAGAGAGACCGGGAGAGAATCATTCATTTTCGTCGGCGCCATTCCCTCCACAGAGGGCACGCTGACGCAGCATATGATCGACGAGGACGAGGGCTGCCATCGCTTCCACCATGGGAACGGCGCGAGGCAGTACACAAGCGTCGTGACGACCACGACCTTTGAGTTCGGTATCCTCGTAGTCCGTCGTAACCGTGTCCTGCCCGGTCATGATGGTAGCGGTCGGCTTGAACGCGACACGGAAGACGATGTCCTCGCCGTTGGAAATACCACCCTGGACGCCGCCGGATCGATTGCTCGTCGTCCGAACTCGTCCGTCCTCCATCCGAAACGGATCATTGTGATCCCGTCCCGTCATCTCGGTGCCCTGGAAACCGGACCCCACTTCAAAACCTTTCGTGGCGGGGAGACTCAACATCGCCTTTGCGAGATCCGCCTCGAGTCGATCGAAGACCGGCATTCCCAAGCCAACCGGACAGTTGCGAATGACACAGCCAACGACTCCACCGATCGAGTTTCCATCGCTTCGGATTTCCTTGATCTTGGCGATCATTTCTTCCACGGAATTCGGATCCCCGGTGCGGACGATATTCGACTCGACCAGGTCCTGGGTCACCGTCGCCGTGTCGACATCCGCCTTGATCGTTCCGATCGACTCGACGAAGGGCACGATCTCGAGATCGGGAGCGAAACAACCGGTGATCACCTTCTTTGCGATCGCGGCGGCCGCGACTCGGCCGATCGTCTCGCGGGCACTGGAACGCCCTCCCCCCTGCCAGTTGCGAATCCCATACTTGGCCTGGTAGGTGTAATCGGCATGCGAGGGTCGAAATTTCTCACTCATCTCCGAGTAGGCCTCGGGACGGGCATCCTTGTTCCGGACCAGCACCGCGATCGGGCTGCCGAGGGTCAATCCCTCGAAAGTCCCCGAGAGAATCTCGGCGCTGTCGGCCTCATTCCGCGGTGTCGTGACCTCGCTCTGCCCGGGACGTCTCCGATCCAGATCGACCTGGATATCGGCCTCGGTCAGGGGGATCCGTGGAGGACAACCGTCGACGACGACACCAACCCCACCTCCATGAGATTCTCCCCAGGTCGAGAGACGAAAAAGTTTGCCAAATGTTGAGCCCATAAAATTTTCGGGAATGAACGGGAAACCGCAGGCCAGTCAAATGGAATGCCGCGATCTCCTCCGCTCCGTTCGCTACTTGTTGAACCTCGCGAGTTCTCTCTCGACCTCCCGGTTGTGGGCCCTGCGCTTGAGGTCCTCCCGGCGGTCACGCTGGTCTTTTCCTTTTCCGACCCCCAGCTCGACTTTGACTCGACGGTCTTTCCAATAAACTCGAAGAGGGACCACGGTCGCCCCATGCTGCTCCGTCAACGCCTCGAGGCGACGGATTTCTTTCTTGTGAAGCAGCAGTCGTCGATTCCTCAGCGGGACATGGAATTCGTGACTGGCCTGCTCGAAGGGGCGGATATCGCACTGGTAGAGCCAGCATTCTCCGTTGTGGACACGGGCGAACGCTTCTCCGATGTGGATTTTCCCGTCACGGATCGATTTCACCTCGGTACCCCGCAGCTCGATCCCGGCCTCGTAGGTCTCGATGATCGTGTAGTCGCGTCGCGCTTTCCGGTTGGTGACGATGTCTTTCATGCTGCGTCCGCTTTCCCTGCGGGAATGGAGTTTCGTCGAAAGGCGCCCTCCCCGCAAGCGATGTCCGACCCGCCCGGCCCCCGGATGAGAACGCATAAGGCCGAAAATGCCTCTTTTTTATCCAGAATCCGAAAAAAGCGCCCTTCTTTTATCCACAATCCGAAAATGTCTTCCGAAAGCCCAATGAAATGTCACATCGGATCGTCATAGACCCATTCTCAGAAAGAAGTTCGGGAAAACGCGAAATTCGACTTGTACGAT
>JARGNI010000061.1 GCA_029213195.1 Verrucomicrobiales bacterium | reverse complement strand
TAGGTAAGTGAATGTTCTTTATATAGGAGTGTATAGGTAATATATTAGGTGTAATTAGGTGTTTGAAATAGTGTTGTAAAATATGTAAAAATTTTGGAAAATTTACAAAAATAGCTTTCACGACATAATCAATATCAATGGACAACGACAACGAATGTGAAATGCTTCCATATACTGATAGCTAGGTGAAGTTTCTTTATATATATATATATTTATTAATAAGTCTTATAGAAAATTTAAAGAAAATGGAATTAAGTGTCTTCTTTTTCATTAAGTTCAGCCTCACATTTACAACAAGTTGATTTACAGCTACACTTTATTGATTTTAGGATTTTAAGAATTTTTTTAAGCATCTTAATATATATTTAGATAAATTTATGCTACAACCATTGATTGACCTCCAAGTTTAATGGCTTTTTGGACTTGTTTGAAAAGATGAAATGTTTTATTGGCGGTTGAAGCAGTAGCACCCTGAACTGTTCTTATTTGAAGAACTTGATTGTTATTAGACAATGGAATGGGTTGTGGAATTATAAGTAATGAATCTTTTGGAATATTAACATCAGCAACAGGAGTACTATCATTACGTTTTAGATTAAGATTCTTAGCTTTATACTGACCGCTTGACAAGGTAGCCATCAGCCTGTCATTATACAATGATTTATATGGAGAAATATCTCTATCAGTCGTATCAATACCATTCAGTCTCCATCTGTATTTAGCAAGATTGTCTTGTCTCCCCCAAAATGGATTATAGGAAGCAGTATTTTGTATAGGAGATAAAGCCATAACATTATAACAATTAGGTTCAATGTCAAATTGTCTATCATATGTTTGACTAACTCCCAAAGCGTCATTGAGATTGACTCTTTCAAGAGAATATGTGCTAAAGCCTAAATTAATACCTTTCTTCATCTTGGAATTTAAGCTTTCTTGTTGCTTAGATGATAATAGGTATTGATAAACTTTTAATTTCACATCTTGTATTTCATAAGTTAGGTTTGCGTTAGTAATAGCTGAGTCATCATACGCTTTTAATCTAATATAAGGATGTGTATTTGGTGTTGTATGAGTAAATGTAGTAAGGTTTGTTGATGAATCAAAAGATATAGAATCTATTATAGAATCTACTTGATTTGTAAAAGCATCATCATCACCCATTAGAATAGACTGTCCTACATACAGGTTAAAAGCTTGTTGTAATCTTGTTGGTAAAGTAAATGATGTATTACTTACTTTTGTAATATTATATATAGTAGGGTCAATCCTTTTCTTGAATAACTTTGGAACAATATTAGCAACATCGTCTTCAAATTCTAAATGAATCTTACAATTACCTATTAAACCATTAGGGAATTGCTTAGTTCTTCCTATTCCAAATAGCTTTGATAGTTGTATCTGTAAATATGTTTCCTGTGTAGAATTATTTGAACCAGACTTATTTTTTCGTATAAATGTGCCTATTTCATTCTGTGAGCCATATCCCATTGTATGAGCCGACTTTTCATCTTCAAAATCCATTGTATAGTAGTTCATATTAGAGTTAAACACATTTACACATTGTAAATCTTCAATCGTTCCTAGTGTATCACTTGTTAAAGAACAATGTTTGATTAAACAAGTAGCGTCTAGCTTATCATTAAAGCTTTGGTCTATTGCTATACCAAGGTCATTTCCTGTTGGTTTATTTTTCAGTTTTAAATTAAGAATAATACAGGATTGTGATAAATCGCTATATCCAATATAACTTGGGAGAACAATATCAACTTTGTTATTACTAACATCAAAGGGTCCAGCTTGTTCGCTTTGGAATTTAAGTAATTTCGTTGTCATTTTTAATTATATACAAGATTTTAAATTTAATTTCTAACTTATTAATAAAAATATATGTCTAACCTTCTTTATGTTCAAGACCAGAATAACCATTACCGACCTGCTCAAGCTAATAACAACGGTGTTTTACAGGTGGAAATTAGCAATGCGTCAGTTAATTGTTCATCTACAATTACTAACAACCCGCTAAATGTAAGTTTTAGCACTACAACCAATGGTTCGCAAGGAAATTTATTCAATGCGAGTTCAGTAGCAGATGGAGGTAGTAGTAGTATTGTAGATATTAGCAGTGCAAGTCTCATTACAGTGCTTGGAAATACATCAGATAGTGTTGGTAATATTATGATTCAGGAATCAGAGGATAATACAAATTTCTATACGTCTCATCATCTCTATCCAGATTACAATGGAGATTTTTATTATTCACATCATTCAGCTAGTAAGCATCTTAAGTTGGTCTCGGCTCAAGGACAGAATACAACAATCACAGCCTCTGTATTATTTCAATGATTTTTTTATATTTTTTTAAAATAGATTCTTATAATATAAGGTAGATGGTTAAACAGACAGGAGAAATTAGCAAAGATTCATCAGGAAGTAATCTTACTGGTTCATTTAGCAGTGGAGCATACACAGAAACAATAGATACGTTAAACTTTACAGGTTTTGAACTGTTAATGAGTGAAACAAGTAGTAATTTTGATACAATTATAATTCAAGTAAGTATTGATGATATTACTTGGATAAACTTAAGTGAAATATATCAAAGTGATATTAACTCGCAATATATAAGAGAGTTTAGCTTAAATAACAAGCCGTGGAGATACTATAGGTTATACAATAGCTCTCCTAGTAGTATAAGCTTCAATAAAATTTTATATGGACTTCTTGCTTAATTTAAATGTTAATACATAATAATATAATGAAACTTGTAAGGATAAAATCAACTGTTGAAGACAATACAGGCTTCTTTAGTAATGAATTCAAAACTCCTATAAAGATTGAACCCAATAGTAAGATTTCATTGGTTAATGCCGTAATGAACCTTGATAGCAAGGTCATAGATGTTAATAACACTAACAATACATTCAGTTTCCAAAGGAAGAATGCAGGTCAAGTTTCTCAAGTAAATATAGCTGTAGGAAAATACAGTGTTCAAGGGTTTATAAACTTATTAAAAAGGGAAATGAATAAGGTGATTGTAGTAGAAAATACTATTAGTTTTCTATGGACTCCAAATGTATTAACAAATGGGATACTTAAATTAAATTTTGCTAGAGGTAATTTACAGGCTTGTGATTTTCCTAATGCTAATTTGGTAGGATGTACTAAACCAACAACAAAGCAAATACAATCAACATCAGGAGGAACAGATTTCTTTGCTTTTGCTATATCAGATAATACATTTAATCCAGGATGTGGTATTTATAGGGGGGAGATAACAGCAAGTTGTGAGAATGTTATTATAGGTCTTATGAGAGAAAAACCAACTGGAATTACAGATTACGACCATAGTATATATGATTTCGGTCTTATATATAAGAAAAATGGTGATTATGAAACAGTAGTAGATGGTGTTTATTATACTTCTTCTAAAAACTGTCTTACTACTGATTTAATAAGTATTCATCTAAGCGAAGGTAAAATAAAGTTTTTAAAGAATACGACTGTTATTGATGAAGTGGATTATGATTTTAATGCTCCTCCGTTAAGAATTGCTTGTAGTTTATCTGGAGCAAATGCTTTATTACAAAACTTACAATATCATCCAAATCTTGACAATAAAACGTTTTTAGGGAATAACAATCCTATAGTTATACGAGATTATGATGAAGAAGTTATTAGTAATGGCTTAGAAGCTCCTCCTCAAACAAATCTTACATTAAGCTTACCAGAAGCTACTAAACCTTTATTAGGATTTGAACACACACCTGAAAAGACACAATTAACAATAGGAAGCTTCATTGGAGACATTCCTTTAGAAGATAGCTCTACGCCTCTTAGTGTAGCCATTGAATTACCAAATTTGGGTGTTATAGAATCATATGATGGTTATAGTAGAGAAAGACGACAAATAGTTGGAATTATACCTCAGCTTAATCAAAGTGGAAGTGAATTAGTATATGAAGCTCCATATCCTTTACCTGTCAATATAAATAATCAGTTTCCAATATCATTAAGTAGAATTGAATGTAGGCTGCTTAATAGCCAAAACAATGAAGAAATAAATTTAGAAGGAGAAGGGTGTTCATTATTATTTGCTATCCACAATTAGCCACAAACTTTCCACAAACTTACCACAAATAATTTCTAAGTATAATGTATAAATATGAGTGATACAGAAGAAAATAAATTGTTGAGTCGTATATTTGAAATGGTAAATGATAAAAAGGAGCAAAAGAAGCCTAGAAAGAAACGAGCTCCAATGTCGGACGAACAAAAGCAAAAGGCTATAGAAAACCTTAAGAAAGGACGTGAAACAAGTATGAAAAACAGACAAGCAAAAGCAAAAGCTAAAAAGAAACAACCAGAAGTTAAGGAAGAAGAAATTAAGGAAGAAAAAGTGAAGGAACAAGTTAAGGAAGAATCTAAACAAGAACCTGAAATAAAATCTAACGAACAAGTAGTAGAGAATGATAATGTAAATGATGAAAAACAACCAAGTCCTCCTCATATTTTAAAACCATCAATACAAAACACTCCCTACTCATATAATTCGTGGTCTAACGATTCACTATGGTAAATTTTTATATATTTTTAAATACATATACATTAAATGAGTAAGATTGAACAAATTCAAGAACTTATAAAAGAAGAAGAGATGATATGTTTTCAAGAACGAAAACTGGAACGATTAAAAATGTTAAAAGAAACATTAAAGATACTTCAAGAGGAACAAAAGATTAAAAAAGAAATGAAAACATATGTAAAAAGTATCAATCGGAAAGAAAAACCAACAATTGAATATGGTGAATTTGTTATTTCTTTCTCTTAGTATTGCTATCTACAACCAATGTTATATATCCTCCATCTATTTTCACACAGTTGGTTCTAACATCCTTTATTATAGAATTATGTAATATAGAGTCAGGATTGCCCCTATTATGTTTCTGCTTACATAAAGGACATTGGTATTTCATATTACGAGGTGTAATACATAAGACTTTTCCAATTTCTTGATACTGGAACATTTTTTCTTTATAATATATCTACATAGATTTTCTTTAAGTTCTTTAATCGTCCAACTATTATAAATTCATTTTATTTACAGGTTTTCTTTTTCTTTTTCGTTTTTCCTTCTTTTGAGGCTGATATTGAAAGTTTTCATCTTTCTTTTGCTTTCTTTCTCTTTTCTTGTTTTCTTTCTTTTTTGCAAGTTTATCACCCAGTTTTTTAAGGAATTTAGCATCATCTGTTCCATATTTATTTTCAAATTGTTTTCTAGCACCCTTTTTTAATCCTCCTTCTTCTTTTGAGTAAAGCGGCTTATCAATACCCATAGCTTTATCAAACTCAGTATATTTTACTCCTGTTGTTTTTCTTTTTGGTTTAGGTTTTGTTTCATCTTTGTTATTATTATTCTTATTCTTTAAAACAGTTAATCGTTTTGGTATTTTTGCTTTTGAAGTCTTCACAGGTGATGCTGGAGCTGACGGTGGTGGTGATGATGGTAAGTCATCCATTTTTACATCTGATTTCTTATAATGTTCTAAAAACTTATCAATAAGGTCAGCTTTCTTTAAGCGACTATAGTTTTTTATATAATTTGTGTGAAGGTTATGCTCTCTAACTAATTTCTGAAGTTCCTTGACAGTAATAAGCTGTAGGTCTGATTTCTTATATGTTTTCATTTATAATATTAAATAACATTATTTTTTCTTTGATACTGCCTTATCTATTTCAAAAAAGATTACATTGTTCTTTCCAATTCCTTCAACCACTTCTCTTGTTTCTGGATTCAATATATTGATTTGTATATCTGACAAAAAGACTGTGTTGCCACTATGTATATATTGGACGGATGATTCTTCGTAAGCTGTTATAAAATCATTGTTATTATATTGCTTTGAGACAATCGCTGTAATGCTACTTTTCTTTTCTATTGTATCTCTAAAGCCTGTATTAAAATTAGATATTGATTCAACGAGATAATATCCAATATCCTCTGGAACAAATGAACCTCCACTCAATATTGGTTCTGTATCATTGCTACTATTATATTGAATGAATGACCTTGTAGCTTGAACAGGATTTTTTCTTACCGAATTAACCATAGTATCTGTTGCTCTATAATCAACATTAGAAATAGCCTGTCTTGTTGTTCTTTTTTTAAACTCTTCTATTTCATTCCCTGCTGGAAATGTTTTTAATATTTCCTTTGTAAAATAAACATTAGATTGACAGTATTCCTGAGTAAAGCCTAGTCTATCCCAAAACGAGGCTGGCTGTAAATTTTGTATAAACGCACCTGATAATGATTGAATATGGTCTATACCAAATGGTAAATCTCTTGTATCAGAATTTGATACAAAGAATGAACTCGTAGATATATTCAAATATTTATTGCTAGAATCTTGAGTTTTTAAAGGAGTATGTAGATAAGTAAATTGAAAACTGTTGTTCTTAAATTCAAATTGAGTCTGTGAAGCTCCACATAGATAATTATTTGATAAAAGAATTGGCGGTGGTCCTACTGATGGAGCGAAAAAGTTATACCAATAGTTATAACCTTGAGTTGATATATCAGTACTTGGCGTTAAGTTAGCAAGCTCTGGTCCTAACACATAGCATCTTGGCGTGTCAGTTGGTGGTATTAATGTATTAGCATTCTTACTTAAAGCATCTGTTATCCTGTCCGCTATAGCTTCAGGAGTATAAGAACCATTACTAAATACAATATCAATTTTTTTAGTATAGAATTCATTGTTAAGATTACTACCCGCACCACCTCCACTATCATAAAGAGCAATGTATGGTTGATTATCAAGAACAGTTCCTGGATTTACATTAGCATTTAGTCTATAAAGCGATGGATTACTTAAACTTGTTGCTTCTCCGTCATTATCTGTATTAAAATCGGTAGCATTTGTTGTGAATCCTCCACCGATTTGAGGCATATCATAAAATCCTAATGTAATGGATACTGTTGTATCTTCTTCTAATATTAAATTTCCTGATGTGGCGTTTCTTGTATTGATAAGACATTGTTTCATTGATATAACATCTCCATCTTCAATTGGTATGTTTTCACTAAATGTATTTTTCCATTGTCCGTTAATAGTTTTATTAGCTATATTATCACCGTTTCTTTCGGCGCATTCCAATATAATATTATTAGTTATCATAGTTAATATAAAAATAGATAAAAAATTTAATTAGAAACTCACAGAGACTTTATTATCAGATGCTTGTAATGATTTAACAACTTCACCCCAAAATAATAAGTCAAATGGTTTTTTACTATCAGATACTTGTTGTCTGACACTATTATTTGCTGTTGATAATGTGGTAGTTGATTGTGTTGTAATAACATTTGATGTGGTATTTTGATTAATAACAAAATTGTCAGAATCTGTAATTGAATTTACAACTTGTGGTCCACTTAATTGGGTAGCATCACTACCTGTTAAATTTGCGATTGTTATAAAATCACCTGAAACTAATCCGTGATTTATAGCTGTAATAGTAGTTGTATTACCCACAATAACATTACTAACCTGTGTAGGAATTTCTGTATAAGCTCTTCTTTCATACTCCAATTGTAATTCATCAACTTCTTTTTGGATGTTTATACCACCATAACTGAATTTGTTTCCTAAATCGTTTCCTTCCTTTAGAGTATTACTTATTCCATCTAATGTATAAGTATGACACCCATATGGATTGATATGTCCTCCCCACGCAGAAGAACACATTTCATTTTTCTTAGCTTCACTATTGATTCCTTGATATGGGAGAAACTTTTGTCCATCAAGTATAAACTGGAATTGTTCTTGAAACATACCTGATGAATAGAATTTTTTCATATATTTTGAGTTGTTGTTGTTATCCTTGTTAATAAAGAGTAATCTGTTGATTGTTTTATTATCAAAGCCTCTTAATCTTTGATTTACATCCTGTGTGGTATTACTTCCCATTGAATTGACAACAACTCTTTCTGAATCATAATTAATATAATTAATAGGTCCATTAGGAAGCTTACCTTGTATTTCAATGAGTTCATCAACAATTAAACTAGGTCTTAATATTGATTTAGAAGTTGGTGTTGTTCCAACAAACATATCACCAAGTGGCATTGAACTAAATTCAATAACTAATCTCAAATTTCGCATCTCCTTTGTATTTAATACTTTACTTGCTTGAAGGAAAGGAAGAACTGTTTTAATGTCAAGCCATCCTCGTGGCGTTGTATCACCATCACTTGTTATATAGTTTTGGTTTTCTGTTATATCTTTGATATGAATGTTTCTTTCATAAGTTGTTCCATTCTTGTCATCTAAATCAAACCCTAGCTTGCTTTTGTTTAAACTTCTAGTAATGTTGTAAGCATTAGCATTACTTCGTTGTAAGTTTGAAAACCCCATCCAATCAGCTACATTATTAAGCTCAGCAATCTCTACGTTATCATTTAAAAGAGAGATACGTTGTATTAATACATAGCCTCCAACATTGTAAGGATATTCAGCATTAGCAGTAGCACCAGCAGGATAAACAACGGTGCAACCTATATCAGCAAGTCGCATATTAGAAAGATACACTTTATTAGGGTCCAATCTAAACTCACAACGTTGTTGATTGAAATATAAAGGGTCGTATTGATGTGTTTTAATCTTATTTGCTAAAGCCATTCTTATTTAAAAGATATAAAGAAAAAGATTTCAAAAATTTACAATTGTTTAACACTTCTAAAGAACATAAAGATTTTGTATTTATCCTGATTAGATATACTGCTTTTAAGATTCAAACCGAACTTTTGATTAGACATATCAACAAATTGATTAAATGGTAAGCCTATACCATAGCTTCTACCAGAATGGTCTAATAGTTCAAGGGTCATATTGTTTTTCATTTTCTCTCCCCAACTCCTTTGATAATTATATATTATTTCTTCTCTATCCTCCAATACAAATGAAATGTATTGAGTTGTGCTGTCATTGAAACTGAATTCAACACGTTCAACATCAGGTGGAATCTCTAAAGATAGATTATTAGGAACATCTTGATTAGCGTTGGCTTCTCTTATAAATACACAGCTAACACTTTGAACCATTGCTGGCACTCGTGTTGCTAATGAAGCATTATTTGATTCCACTGTGTTATTAATTGATTCAACACTATTAAATTGTAGCTGTTTTACACTTGTCTGAGGAATAGTTCTATAATGTAATTGTAAATCCTGTATTTCATAAGAATAAGTGCTATCCATATTAGCTCCAAAGAGGAATTGATTATTTGTTGCTAATCGTAAAGTAAGTTTCATAACACCTGATTTGTTGAATGGTATATGAGCGTTTGATTTATTAAATGCTACATCAGGTTGAAAACTAAAAGAAATACCTCTATCGTTGCCATTATTAATAGCGAGTGCTTTCGTTATCGTTGAGTTTTCATCTCCTGTTCTAAGTTCATTGGCAAGATTTGATTCAACACCAACTTGTGAATTACTGAAACCAACTTGAGCTTTACACTTCACATATCTTGGATATTCATTATTGTTCTCCAAAACACCACCTGTCTCAGTCAAGCAAGTTATAGCCTGAAAGGCTGAATGTATTCCTACCATAGAATCAAACTTAACATCATCTGTATTAGTATAATCTATTGGTGTTCCTGCTTTATTAATAACAAGCTTACCTGTTATTTGTATTGAACCAGCAACCATTGATTGATTTTCAAATGTCATAACCATATCTACAACATCATTTTGTAAATAAGATGATTTAAATGATTGCGGAAATATTTGATGATATTGTATTGACATAATTCTTTTACTAAAAGAAAAGAAAATAATATTTTAGAATCTAATTTAATCCAGCTTGGAAAGATGGTAGTGAATACATACTTGTATCAGGAATCACAGGCTTGGGTTGTTCTTTTGGTTCAAATAAATCTACTAATCCAGAAATAGCTGTTCCAATCACACCAGCAATTTCCAGTCCTACACCAACAACGGCTCCAATTCCTGTGCTATCTAATACAGCTCCTGCTGTTTCTAAGCCTTCATCAACACTAGCAACAGTCCCTAAGGTTTCAGCAACGCTATCAGTTGTATCTTCAGCCACATTAGCCACATCACTTACTTCTTCTGATGATTGATTTGGGATTTTATTTGATACTTCGTTTTGTATTATAGATAAATTATTTTTATAATCGTCTAAAGTTTGAGGTGATTCTTTAAATAAACTTGATGACTTTCCAGCATCCATAACTTCATTTTGTTCGTTTTCACTTAATTCATTAAATCTACTTTTGACTCTGGCATTTACTGATTTCAAGTCTGCTTTACTTTGAATACTATTTATATCTTCTAATCCAGCTTGTTCTCCTTCTCCTGATGCTTGTTCTGGTGTTTGTTCTGGTGCTGATGCGAAATATATTAATTCTGTGCCTCGTTCTCCTGAAATATCAGTATCAACCTGTTCTGATGCTTGTCCTGATGCTTGTTCTGTTGCTTGTCCTTGTCCTCCTGATGCTTGTCCTTGTCCTCTTAATTTGAAATAGTTCTTTATGTTTTGAACACCAATGCTTGCCTTTTGATTAACATTAAATATCTTATTACCAATTTTAGAAGCAACAATTAACGTGCCTGATGCTGATTCTAAACCGGTGCCTACTGATTGGCGACCCGAATTAATCAAATCTGCTGCTTGTTGTCCCTGAGCTTTTACATCATTGACTCTTGACCTTATCTCATCTGAAAAGCTTGATGAACTCTCCATATAATTTTCGTATTCCATTTCTATTTAAATTATTCCAATATATTAATAATGGACGATAACGATTTTGATATTCCAAAGACAAAGAAGATTAAGAAAATGAATCCTGACCTTATCTTTGATAAGACTTCCTCTACATCTTCCTCCAAGGAAAAAATTAAAGCGAGTGAAGCTGATATTGAAACTGAATGGGATGGCACACAATCAGCAAAGAAGCTTCATCAAATGATGAAAGCAAAAGGATATAGAGTGTCCCTAAAACAGATACAAGAAGTTATGAAAGGTGATGAAGTAAGCCAACTATTTAAAAGAATCACCAACCTTAAAAGCAAGTATTCACCCATAATTTCTCCAAACAAGCTCCACGTCGTTCAAATGGATTTAGTTGATATGACGAAACAGGGAAAAAGATTCAATAAAGGTAATGGGTTTATGATGACAGCCATTGATGTTTGGTCTCGTTATGCCTATGCTACTCCTTGTAAGAACAAAACAACAAAAGAATGTATGAAAGCTTTCAAATTAGTTCTTGAAAACCTAGGAACAATGAAGAATCTAACAACAGATTTAGAATCCGCATTTAATAGTAGTGAATTCAAAAAACTATACAAAGAAAAAGGTATAACACATTGGCGAACAAATCCAGAAAGAAAAAGGAATATGATGATTGTAGAACGCTTTCACAGAACACTTAGAGAGCTAATGGTAAAACGTATGCGAATTGAAGATACAAACAGTTGGGTCTCACAATTACCAAGAGTCTTAAACACATATAATAACCAACCTCATAGTGGTATAGGTGAAGTTTCTCCAATTGACGTATGGGAAAAGAAGACTCAGCCTAAATACAAATCAACAACACAGCAAGTCAGAACAGATTTGAAAGTGGGTGATAATGTGAGATATAGACTTGAACTAGCCTTGTTTGAAAAGAAATCAATGGCTCAACAATGGAGTAGTAAAGTGTATAAGATAAAAGCAATCAATGGAAACAACTTTACAATAGAGAATGATGGTCAGACATTGAGAAAGAAAGGATATCAATTGTTGGAAGTTCCTCTTAACACAAAACGTGTGTTCAAAGAACCAAGCAAGACTCAAATAAAGCAAATTGAAGAGAGCAATAGACAACAGCAACAAAGAAGATTGAACAAAGAAGGATTGAATCAAATAGGTGATACACGTGTTGAATCTGGCTTAAAATCAACACGGTCTCAAAGTGTCAAATTAAAAGATGATATTTCCAAGAAGAACATTGTTAAGGGACAACGAGAAACAAAAGCAAAAGCAGCACAACCAAAAGCAAAAGCAAAGAAGAAAAAGAAAGAAGATACATTTCTCATTGATTACTTCATTCACATCTTTAAGAATGATATCTTATTGAAATGGCAAGGCTATCCATTGTCGGAGGCAACTCGTGAGAAAAAAAGCAAATTAGAATCAGACTTGGGAACAGTTCAATATAAAGCATTGATAAAAGATTTGAAAAACAACAAGAAGGAAAGAGATGAAGAATATAATAAATGGAAATCAAAGGCTTAAATCACTACACTTACAGAAGAAGAGGAGGGGGTATTGGTGGTTGCAATTCTGATTTTGGTTTGTAATTTTGCATTCTTTTTAAATTATCTTTTACGATTTGTTCTTTTGCTTTATCACAATGTTTCCGATATCGTCTCATATATTCACGTATATATTGCTTACGTTTAGCCTTTTTCTCATCTAACGTCAATGTCATAATGTTATTTGTTGCTATATACATATATACAATACTTCTTTAAGTCTAGAATTGTGAATAAGAATTAATAACAATATTATATCACTTTAAATATCTTTCATAAGCTTTTATACTTTTTTATTTTTTTGTATTGTTGTTTCTATAGTCCGCGGACGTCCGCGGACTATATAAAATTCAGTCAAAAAAAGAACACAAAATTTTACTCTTATTTTTATTTTTTTTAAATGTGTGTGCGTGGTGAAAAAAGATGGCACAATACAACATTGTCAGTGAGGGGAATATTGAAACTATGACTGATGTGAATAAAAGCAATCTTCAATGGTTTCGTATAGAAGGAAAAAGCAGAAAAGATGCTGAAAATTATGCTTTACGGTCTGGTGCGTCAATATGTAGCCACAATTGTTGTGCAAGTTTGAGATTTTGTGAAGCGAATCAGACACAAAACGGTCTGGCGAGATGTTGTCGTGAGCAAAGGACAGTAAGCTATCGTGAGCAAACACAACAGAGTAGTGGAGGTGATAGTAGTAATGTGGTTATGGGAGTGAATAATGTGTTTAAGGAACGACGGCAAATTATGGCATTAGCGGTTCAAGAAATTCAACAAGATATCAAGCAGTATCATCAAGAATCAATTTGGAGCAGATTGACAACCAAAGCTAAGTCTTTTTTGGGGATAAATACAACAACTAAAGCAGTTCTTGAAAAGGCTAATTTACTTGAATCACCAAGCACAAACATATCTGTTGAAGAACCTTGTGAAGATGACTTTGACACACAACCATCGTCATTTGCTCCAACATCATTTGTTCCAACACAACCATCATCTGCTGGGACCCCTCCTGTGGAAGACAAAGCGGAGGCTGAAACTTGGAATCCTTTGTCTTTGTTAATGAATAATGGACAAATTATTTTGAATGATAAAGAACGGAAGAGTCAAATTCTTCACATTTCGTTTATTGCTCCAACACGTATGATTTTCTTGTGTCTATGATTGTTTAAAAAAACATAACTTATGTTCCTGTTTTATAGGTGGTGGTAAAACATATCTTGTTAAGCATTTGTTAAATGAGCTTAAAGAAGTGTGGAAGAATGGAGCTGTATTTTGGCTTACAACAGAGATGTCTTGGAACAGCAACAGAGGCTTGTTAGAGGATATTATTGATGAGAAATGTGTCTTTCTGAAAAAAGGTAAAGATTTGAAGACACTGCTACAACAAATTTTGGATACTGTCAGAGAGCATTATACAAGGGGAATGAGTTCTCTGATTGTGGTTGATGATTTAATGACTGAGATATATAATGGAGGAATCGGTAAAGAGCTGATTGAGTTGATGACACAAGGACGACACGCTTATGCGAGTGTCTGGTTGCTTACACAAGGACTTTTAAAAGGTGGTCAATTAGGGTAAGATTACTTATCAGAGACAAGTTTCATTCAATATTAACTTTTTTGTATAATAGACCTGCTTTAAGGAACAACCTTCGTGCGACAATTGTTCTTTCAAAAAGGTTTAACAATAAGCTGGAATTGTATTGTGATGCTCCTATTGGATTTGCTGATATACTTACAGTGAAATACCAAGCTTGTGTATTTGTTGATGATGGAATGTTTAAGATAAAAGCACCTGAAAGAATTGTTAGCAATGAATTGCTGGGTGAGGAACAATGGCGTGGATTCCTAGTTAAAGATGAAGAAGAAGAAAGCCAAGCTACAGCACCACCAAAGAGGAAAGCAGTATTGGAAACTTGTAATATCTGTGAAAATGTAAATATGATTTAAGATTTGATTAAAGTTGTGTATCTAATATTTTCTATGGTGCTACAAACAGAGTATTCCAGATGGAGAAGAGCGAATTTTACCTTGCGCTCATTTTTTCCACGAGATATGTTTTAATAACACAGCTTTTCACGAAACTTGTCCTATTTGTAATGAAAGTATTCAAGACGATGGCGACCAAGATGATGACAATAATGATGATGATGATGATGATGACTTTGATGATGGAGACCTACCACAACCACCTTCACATAATCCAACGTCTGATAAAGAAATACAAAGAAGATTGAACAATCTAAAGAGACCATTGGAAGAATATGTCCCAAATGAACGAAATCAACGAGGACGATATACTTGTGCTGTAATGATGGCTAATACAATAGTTCCAGCAATAATTAAAGATGCTGTTGAAGAAATAAATAATGAAATGGAGAAGATGGACTTCTCATCACAACCAGCAAAGCAAAGAGCTATTAAAAAGCTGATATGTGAAACAAATGATGAACAAGTTGATGAAGCAAGTTTCAAGAAGCTGTGTAAAAAGTATCAAGTTGGAACAGTTAAACTTGAACAAAGATTCAATTGTCCCTGTGAAGGTGTTCATCGTTATCCAGGGACCAAAGTTGAACTTATTGACACAACAGGTGAAAAAGCAATAACACTTCATTCACGTTGTGCTATGTTTGTAAAAGAAGAAGTGGAAAAGATTGAATAGTAAGTTGATATAATACTTTTTTACTTTCATAACAATTTACGAACTTAAATTATGTGTTATAGTGGTATCAAAAAGTGTTTGAAAGCCGAACGACCAAATAAAGAGGTGATTTCGTATATGGAACAAACTGAACAAGTGAAGCAGGAAACAATTGATGTTGTGAAATTAACGTATCATAAAAAGAATCTTACTGGTTTAGAGTTAAACAAGCTAGAAGAATTTCGTCAAGCAGTTTCTATTTATGTAAAGTAAAAAGTCTATTATCTATTTTGCTTTCGTGTATTTATCACACCCAGCCGAATGTCTTAGTGAATATACTTTCTTCTTTTTCCAATCCCATCCAACAGCTTTGTCTTCCATAAAAAACAAGTCTCCTCCATTTAAATTGATTCTTATCTCACGTGAAACCGCTTCGGAATTCTTGAACCATTTATATACAAGTGGAAAGCTGTCTCCAAGCCTACAACCAATGACAATTCTTCTTTCTCCATCACCGTGATATCCAATACCACATTTGGAGAGGTCATAGTAAAAATTGCCTTCACAATTGAGATTAGAAGCGATTGGTCCTAAGACTGTTTCCCAGCATTTTCTTAACTTCTTTAAATGTGGTAATCTCTTAAAGTTAATAATTCGTCCTTTTCCACTTTCATATTGTGGTTCTTGGTCGTAATCAGCAATGACAACATTGAATCTTGCGAGTGAATTCTTTACAGCACCTCTAAACTTTTTTTGTTTGTCGTAAGAAATAGACATTTGTTCTTTTAACATTTTCTCTTTGTCCAATCCTAGTGCTTTTAACCCTACGTATTTACAAAATGTTAGCAATGATAATGATACTTATGTAAATTCATTTTTTACCTTGACGAACGATAAGAACATAAGCATTGGTATCAATATCGTTGTTAAGTCCTTGTTTTTGTAAATCAATAAGTTCGCAATGACAGTCAAGATTGTCAAAATATTGTTTTGCGGTCAAAAGGTCCTGGATGCTTAAACCACAATCTGATTTTGTTCCTATTTGTTGCATTCCAACACCATTTTCACATCCTTCTGCAAATGTTAAAGTATAGGCGAATCTGGTTGTTGTTGTTTTCATTGTTGATTGAAGAACAGAATTCTTGACTTTCCTTACTTTCTTAACTTTTTTCATTGTTGATGACAATTGGGTTTGTTTTGTAAATTGTCTTTTCATCACTGCTTTTCGTTGTGTTGAAGCAACATTTAATGGTTCTTTTTCACCAAAAAACTTAGACAAAAGCTTCCACATTGTTGTTGATTTAAAAACTATCATAACGAATAAAACAATTAGTCTTGGTGTTCTTCTTTTTATTTGAATTAAAAGGATATGCCATAGTTTGTTGGGGGAGGTGGTGGTTGAACCCAAGTGATGTAATAATCAGAGATATCGCTATACAAGTTATCCATTGAAAAATAAACAACTTCCGCAAAAGCATACGACACAAAATATTTCCCCCAAGTTGGTATAGGTTTCATATAAGTTGAAAGAAAATATTCCATCCCAAGATATGTTGTTAATGCTATCCCTACCACCGTTTGTGTTTCAGAAATGGTCTGTGAAATGAAGTGGTAGCACATTGCACAACCACAAATCACACCACACACGAAAAAAGAAGCATCACGTTTTGTAAAACCGTGAGCAAGAAAGAGAGAGACTACTAAAATGAATACTATAAAGAGAAGTTGGAAAATCATTTGTGTGCGACTCACGTTTGTTGATTTGAAAATGGATGAGAGAGAAGGACCAACCCATCTGATAAAAAAGTTTTTGTGATTTTTGATTTTCGTGAATTTGACGTTATAATACGTCATACAACGTCATAAATACAATTGACAATAATCAACTTCCAATTTCAAAATACGTCATCATTTGAGAGATATTTGAGAGATATTTGCGTCATTTAAGAGACATCAACATTTTTTTTTTTTAGAACTTTCAACTTTCAACTTTTGGGATTCAGATGATTGCACCCACCTCATAAACATATCAAGCATTAACAAAAGAAGTAATCAAGTAAACAAATCAGAATGAATCCAGCAAATCAATCAGAAATGAATTTACCAACTGAACATCAGTTAAGCAACATCACATCAACGTTTGTGCTTCCTTGTCTTTGTTGGTGGTGTGATGTTGGTGTGATTGTCAAATGTGTTTTGGCAGATGTGAAATGTCAATTAGAAATGAGAATAGCAATGAAGATAGCAATGAAGATAGAAGTGAGAATAGCAATGAAGATAGCAATGAAGATAGATGTGAAGATAGATGTGAAGATAGATGTGAATCAACAGGTATTTCTTGATTGTATAAGTGAGAAGGTTGCACTGACATCACAACAGAAATAGAGAATAGCAATGAAGATAGCAATGAAGATAGCAATGAAGATAGATGTGAATCAACAGAAATAGAGAATGGAGGTGGTGGTAAGATTGGGTCAGATAATGAGGATGATGAATATGACACAATCTATGGAAGCAAATTTTCAAAAACTTATGAAGATGGACGTCTTGTATATATTCAAAGATATATAATGGCTGGTGGTGGTAGTCATTGGTGGCACTATGTTTTAAAATTCTTTTCTTCGGATGATGATACGTATCATTTATACATTGAGTCAAAAGATGGATTGCAAAGAATCAGGGATAAGAAACTGGTTTTTGGATATGTTCTAAATGATGAAGAATATTTACGACAAGTGGAACGAAGTTATGACCCTAACAATAATGAAATCTTTGTTTCTTTTGGTGAAATTGAACATTGTAAGTATCAATCCTTAATTTGTTTATGTTTTACAGTTGATTCATACGCTTTTGACACAGATTCTTTTACGGATTCTGATTTTAAGTCTGAGTCTGACACCGAGTCTAAGTTTTCTTGCTGTGGGTCAGATAATGAGGATGGTGAGTTTAGATTTTCCTACATTTAAACACACATACATACATTCATACATTTTTGTGTTGTAGATGTTGAGTTTTCTAAGATTTATGAATATATTTCATATACTCCCAACGGGCTTGAATTCAATGCAAAAGACCATTACATATTCCAAAGCTGCTTACAAGAAGTTATACAAAATTGTAAAAATTGGGATGTTAAAGTCATTGTTGATGTTGAAGTCAGAATTTGTTCTCGCGAACCCAAATTTCATCCATATGGCACTATTACTTTTTACAATACCAGTTTTGGTTTCTTAAAAAACTTTGATGATTTAATGAAATATGACCTTTGTTTTCTCGGTGTAGGTTGTAAGTATCAATCCTTAATTTGTTTATGTTTTACAGTTGATTCATACGCTTTTGACACAGATTCTTTTACGGATTCTGATTTTAAGTCTGAGTCTGACACCGAGTCTAAGTTTTCTTGCTGTGGGTCAGTTTCTGACAACGAGTCTAATTGTGAGTCTAATGAGGAACCAGGAGGTGGAAGTCAAATTGATTTAAATGATTGTAAGTAAGAATATACATTTATACATTTAAGGTTGGAATGATTGTTGATTTGGTGATTAATATATACTGAACCTTGCTGTGTGTCAATTAATGAAATTGAAGTATCAAAATGTGAACCTACTCCAAATTTACGCAAGCAACTTGAAAAACTATTTGGAGATAGGGTATATTTTAGAGATGACAAAAGGAACAATGGCATTACCGAACGTTTCAAAGATTTCAACAAAAAAGTCTGGTGTTTAATATTCTGTGAAGAATTTAACGATGTTTTGTACTATAATACTTGTTATAGTGGTAATGCTGAATTTCAAAGACTGGTAGATGAGTATGCTCTATATCAAGACTGGGTAGATGCTTGTGTTGCCTGCTTAGGTTATTGGTAGAACAACATTCTTCCGATAGGTTTTTTCCTTTTAAAGGTTTCCTATCAATACATTCAATCTTTACTCCAAATCAGTTGTTCAAATCGTTTATAAGCTTTTATCTTCTCCATATCTAGATATAAGAATGAATACCTTTCATCTGTTGCTTCTTTGTATATGTCATTAAAGTTTGGGAAGTTGCCACTCAACTCTTCTTCCATTGCTACATACTGTTTGTTGTTGTGGGTTTTCATTATCACATATGCTGTTGCGTTGTACCTGGCGATGTTTGGTATGTGTTTCCAAGACTGTGTAGTAATCATCATACTCAAACGAAAGTGTCTGTATTTGCTACATAGAGTTGAGAAATATGAATTGTGATAGCCCAACAGACCAAGGCAATCATCAAGAATGATTAACGTATCACTCTTTTCTCCATCTCTAAGTCTTTGTTTCTGTATTTCAACTATTGATTGCAATATCAAATCCAAGTTTTCTAAATCTTCCATTATCTTATGTATGTGTTCATCTTTCATTATAAATCGTCCTGTTTTATCGTTCTCAATGGTAGGACTAATAAAAATGATATCTTCAAAGTGTTCAGAGTAATCAATTTCATCATTATACAACAAATTTGTTATAAGATTAGTTTTTCCACTGCGCACTGGGGCGCAAATTATCCATAAGAAGTGTTTTTGTGGAAGGATGTCAGGAATCTTTTTCTTTGTTCTTGACTTGCTAGTTTCTTCTTTAAGTTCTTTTACTGGTAAAATCTTTAAACTTTCCATATACTATTTAATAAAAAAAGAGATAAAAAACTGAATCTAATGAACTAATCTCCTCCATCATCATTCTCTACAACTTTATCTAGCAATGTATCAATGACTTCATCAGTCATCTTCAAAATACTTTTTTCTTTCTTTCGTATCTTTTCTATATCTTTATGCCCGTGTCGCAATGTATGTACACCATCATAACATATATAACTCTTGTCATCAAAGTTTGCCAATCCAACCTTCGTCTGTTTTCTTGTATAAACTTGATGTTTCTCTGCTGATATCCTTATTGTTGTAATGAAATTTGATGGGTTCTTTACACCTTGTAAAGTCTGATAGTAATTGAGATGCGTGAACGCTTTCTGCTTTTTCTTATCAACCCCTTTTGCTGTTGCTTTATGATGATTCTCAATTGTTAGTAAAGAATACATTTTACTTCTCAATCCAACAAAATCAGCAATAGGAACACCTGATGTTTCATCCTTGAACATACCTAATTCTTTCTTACGTTCATTTGAATGGAACTTGAACGCTTTTTCTCTATATTCACTCCGTTTAATTGGTTCTCCGTTTTTGTCGTAAAGTTGCTCTCCTAAGTTGGACCTATCAAACCATAACTCACCTCTTTCATCTGTCATATCTTTATATAAGTCGCTATTGGTTTTTATCTGCAAACACATAGAATCTGTATCAGTCATTAACAACTTTACCCTGTTCGTAATCTTTCCTTGTTTGTCTTCATTGTATCTAGGAGAAACATATTCATAGTAAAACTTATACATCCATAGCTTACTTATTTCCATTATGCTACTACCAATGAAAATTGGTTTGTTTAAGGACACCTGTTTCTTATGAAAATCAGCACCAACAAGTGAGTCGTGATATATCTTAATAGGAAATTTCATATACAAATCCTTGCTAGCGTTTTGAACCATTTTCTGTGTGGTCATCAATTTGAAATCACTGTATCCACGAACGTTTTCTATTGATTTACCAAAGATAACGTTCAAAGCAAGCTTATAGTAATCCTTTTCAAATTCATTGCTTGCATTTTTCCTAAACTCAGTGTTCTTAATGACATAAGGACGAAGGAAATCTCTTTGTGTATATGAAATGACACGATGGATTTTGCTTACTGTCATACCCTCTTCAAGATAAAACAACAAGTTTCTTAGATGACACTTATACTTTTTCTTGTTTGTCAAGCTTGGTATCAACTTTTCAGGACCAAATTCTTTGCTTTTCTTCTCTTCACTCATATTATCAAGTTTCCTATTCTTTTGTGTTCTGATTTGCCAGGGAGAAAGTTCACCATTCAACACCTGTCTCTTTTCAACTGCCATAGGAAAATTGTTAAAACGTTCGTGGAGATGTGGAGGAATCTCAATATCAACTTCAAAGTAATACCCAGTTGTATCTGTTGTTTCATCAACAGAAGGTAAATCTCTTACCATTGGACAAGCCTCACCACCACCATTCATTTCTTTAAATTTCTCTTTCAGATTCTTTTGACCTTGACTTAAAACTTCCTCTAACTTCTCCAAATCTTCATCACTTAACCATTCAAAGTCTTTGTATGGCATAGGAAAACTTTGGGCTACTGAGTACAAGTTGTTAGCGTCCCAATAAAAAATATAAATATCAAACCCATCTTTTTTTGCTTGCTCCTCATCATATTGCTCTGCTAAATATGGATTGTTAGCAGTTGCGTGTCTGTTTCCAATATAACTGACACCACCACGTTTTGCATCTTCAAAAAATATATACATATCTTCTTGTGTGTCATCCAATAACTGAATGTAAAAGTCTTCTCCCTTTGCTTTGTAAAACTCTGCCGTGTATTTTAACATACATTCCCACGAATATTTTGCTAGTGTAAAATAGGAACGGTGGAATGGGTCAATACCCCAAGCATCAAAAGCTGTATCACGAAAAGACTTCATAACATCGTTTAGTAAGCAAACATCCAACGTCAAATATATATCGTGATAATCTCCCAATGTTTTACAACCAAACTCTTTCCACACTTCCTCTGCATACTTATAGTCTTTTTCACTAACAGATTCATCTGTTAAAGAACTGAAAAACTTTTCTCTTGATGGTAATTTCTCATCTTTGAACACATCCAACGAAGTGATATATTCATATGGGTATATACCCTTTCGCATTAACATATCAACGTTTTTGCCTGGGTATTTCTCTTTGAAGAACCTACGAGTCTCAGGAAACAAATCAGCATTCGGTTTTTGTTTTCTTACCCTTTCCTCTTTTGCTTTCAAGTTCTTGACCAAACTATCAAGTGATAAGCTTAAAAACCCCAAACTATCAATGAATTTAAGATTTCTAAATTGAATTGTCAATACTTTTTCGCTGGAACCATTTAAAACTTCCATTTTAGCTCCATTACCACTGTTGTTTTGCTGCTTTGAATCAACTTTTACACCTTTTTTTTCCAAAGAGGCAACCGCTTTCTTCTTCTTAGTTGACTGTGCTTCACTAACTCCTCCAAAACCTTCACTACCACCAACCAATCTCAAATACTTGTGCGCTTCTCTAATTATAAAATGTGAGTCGTATCCTTTCAAGTTATGAAAGAAAACAGGTATCTGATACTTTCCACCTGTTATTGTTCTTTCAAGATTGCATTTCTTACAAGCAATACCACATACCTTTCCTCTCAAATGACAATGGTCTATAACTTTGTCTTTGTCTTTCTCCCCTTCAAACTTCTTTTTACACAAATAACACTGTTTTGCTTTCTTTCTTCTTTCTTTCTGCTCATCTGTCCATTGTTGCTTTTCATATTTCCTGTTCAAATCTAAGATGTAATCTTTTATTTCAATCACATCTTTTACAAACCTTTCTATAACATTGTCGTCTTCACTTGTAGCCCTATAAAACATTCTTAACTTGCTTCTATCTGGTTTATGTCCATTTTTGAATTCACTATCTGGAAAAGAACAAGTTGCATAAATAAAATAGCTATTCACTTTGTGTTTCTGTGTGTTCCCTTTTTCATCATTCTGTAATGGTATCAATGTGCTTTCAAAATCACTTGTGATAAACCAAGGTACTTTCTGTGTTGCTGCCCAATTTGTAAATCTCATTTTACATTCATCTGGATTCTTTTTCTTTGGCATAAGATGTATTGTCGGAGGAATTTTTTGGTCTCCTGTAAAACACAACCTTTTCTTATGTTCTTTCAATCTTTCCTTTGCTTCAACTTTCTTTAATGTTTCCCTATACTCTTCTTTTTCTTTCCCGTTAAACTTTAATTTCTTCAAATCATTCTCATATATAAAACTTCCACTTTTAAAAAACTTATTACAAACCCCAATGCTAACATTCAAAACCTTACTCATAGCTGTTGCATTCTTGTATTTGTCCTCAACTATCTTCACAGATTCTTTTGTTGTTTTCTTTTTCGCATAAAAAACTTCCATACAATGAGGACAAATAGCTACACTACCTATATTCCATTTGTTAATCTGGGTAGAAAGCAATTTTTCTGGATTTGGAACATAAACATAATGCTCATTGATTAATAACAACCATAAAATTCTACGCTTATCGTTTTCCTTTGACACGCAAGAACGTAAAACATAAATACCATCATCGTTAAGCTTTGTTTTGTCTTCTGTTGTTTCAGCTCGTAAAACAGTCAAACCAATTTCTGGATTGTCCTTTTCAAACTTCTCCACATCTTCAAAACTAGTTGGAAAATTGATGTTGTCCCACTTCAACTTATCCGTGTTTCCTTGAATGGCTTTTTTGTATTTGCTCAGACGATATCTGTCTTTGTCTTTATCTTTGTAGTTCAACCCTGCAACTATTGCGTGTTTGAAACAATGAACACATTTCCCTTTTTTACAAGAGTCTGGACATTCATACAAATGCTTTTCCCCTTGTCCATCGTTTCTTACATTTACAACCCCTACCTTATCACCAATTACGTTTGTTGTATCAAACCAAGTCCCACCATTCAATGGATTATATTTGATAACATTCATAGACAATGACTCAATTGAATCAAAGACAATTCCAGAACCAACCAGTTTTTCATTATCGCTTCCCGTTTTCAACACACGTGCTTGAATTGTATTTCTTATCTGTTTAATCATATCAGTCAAAGGCTTATACAATCCATTCTTACCTTGTGCTTTAACATCACTAACATTTTGTGCATCCGCTGAAATCCACTTATTCTGTGTTGGATATTTTTTTTCATCCAAATCGTATTTGACTCCATCAATCTCTTTAAGAAATTTGCCCTTGACAGATACCTGAAAACGAACAGAAGAGTGCTCCCGCAAAATCTCACGTAATCTCTGCTCAAATCTTTTGATTCTATTCAATCCGCTCAACCCTCTGCTATCTTTATCAACCTTTATCTCGTAATTTTTCACAATGCCATCAAACGCTTTTTCAATCACCTCACTTTTATCGTTTTGGATTCCAAAAGCAATTGTTGAAGCATTTAATTTACGCAAGGGATTTGCAACATCATCCCAATATTTCTCTTTTAACTTATTCCCATTGAAATATTCACTCCGTTTTACAAACTTTGTCTCACCTGCGTGCCACAATATACCCGCTTCTTGTGGGATAACATATGACTGTGGGTTATCTTCAAGTGCTGTCTTTAACCGACGATTGACTCTTTTTCCATCTGACTCAAACACATTGAGATTCTTTTTACCTGGAACACGAGAAACAGCTTCAAGTGGCATTGTCGCTTTGCTTGATGCTTTGCTTGTTGGTTTGCTCTTTGCTGTTGTTGTTGGTTTTTGATTGGTGCGTGCTCTGAACTTTTTGTGATTCCCCATTTTTTCTATATATACATATATTTACATAATACTCTTTATATTGTTTTTTAATTATAAATATTTGTATTACTTTTTCTATTTAAAAAAGAGAAAAAAATATTAGTAATTAACAACCATCACGGGGGTGTCAGCAAAAAAAACTTAATACATATTATTTATTGATTTTTTATTTTACTTATGAAAATAAGCCAAATGTAATTATACATTTTGAAATTTTTTACATTCGTAAATGTTCATACATTTTAATTACGTTGTGGAAAAAAATTGTAATTCACAAAAATAAAATAAAAAAATTACATAAATTTTTGTAAATTTTCCAAAAATTTTACATATTTTACAACACTATTTCAAACACCTTATTACACCTAATATATTACCTATACACTCCTATATAAAGAACATTCACTTACCTA